>NZ_VOGW01000041.1:70157-74458 GCF_007896895.1 Streptomyces misionensis
CGCTAGGGGCGCAGGCGGCGTGGCCGTGTCCCGGCGGGTCGTGCCCCCCGCTAGCGCAGGCCGGCCGCGTCGAGGAGGGTGCCGGCGGTGGCCGTGGCGAGGCCGTCGGCCAGGTGCTCGAGCCGGGCGCCGGCCCGCGCGCCGGCTCCGTCGAAGACCAGCATCAGCTGGCGGGCGAGCAGTTCGGGGTCGCGGGCGCCGCCCCGCTCGGCCTCGGTCCGGAACGCCCGCGCCAGCTGCTCCTTGGCGCCGCGGGCGACCTCGCTCGCGGGGTGGCCGGGGTCCTTCAGCTCGACCAGCGCGGCGAGGAAGGGGCAGCCGTGGAAGTCGTCGTCCAGGGAGTCCTTCTCCAGCCGCTCGAAGACGTACAGGATGCGCTCGCGCGGCGGCGCCTGCGGATCGGGGTGCGTGAGCCGGGCGTCGTACCCGGGGACGCGGCGCTCCAGGCTCGCGGCCAGCATCTCGTCCTTGCCGCCGAAGAGCTGGTACATCGACCGCTTGGAGACCCCGGCCTCCCGGCAGAGCGCCTCGACGCCGATGGAGACGCCGTCCCGGTAGCAGAGCCGGGCGGCCGCGTCGAGCAGCCGGTCGCGCGAGGATGCCTTGTCCATGGTGGCCATACGGTGAGGTTACCGCGCCACGGAGGCGAAGAAACCGATCGGTGTATCGCACGGAAGCCGGATGACAGAGGGGCTGAACAAGCGCTTAGATAGAACCGCTCCAGCCCGTGCCCGAACGCTCCGCCCCGACCCGCCGGAGGCCCCGTTGTTCACGTCCGTCGACGACGTCTCCGCCCGTCTCGCCGAGACCGGCTACCTCGCCTCGCCCGCCGTCGCCACGACCGTGTTCCTCGCGGCCCGGCTGGGCAAGCCGCTGCTGGTGGAGGGACCCGCCGGGGTGGGCAAGACCGAACTGGCGAAGGCCGTCGCCCAGGTGGCCGGGGCCCGGCTGGTGCGGCTCCAGTGCTACGAGGGCGTGGACGAGTCCAGGGCGCTGTACGAGTGGAACCACGCCAAGCAGCTGCTGCGCATCAGCGCGGGCCGCGACGAGAGCTGGGACGAGACCCGTACCGACATCTTCAGCGAGGAGTTCCTGCTCCCCCGCCCGCTGCTGACCGCCATCCGCGGCGACGAGCCGACGGTGCTGCTGATCGACGAGACCGACAAGGCCGACGTCGAGATGGAGGGCCTGCTCCTGGAGGTGCTCAGCGACTTCCAGATCACGGTGCCGGAGCTGGGCACGGTCACCGCGACCCGCCGCCCCTTCGTCGTGCTCACCTCCAACGCGGGCCGCGAGCTGTCCGAGGCGCTGCGCCGCCGCTGTCTGTTCCTGCACATCGGCTTCCCCGAGCAGGAGCTGGAGCGGCGGATCGTACGGCTGAAGGTGCCGGGGCTGTCCGAGGCGCTGACCGAGTCGCTGGTGCGGGTGGCCGGGGCCCTGCGCGCGATGGACCTGCGCAAGGCGCCGTCCGTCGCCGAGACCGTCGACTGGGCGCGCACCCTGCTGGCCCTGGGCGCGGACACGCTGGACGAGAGAGTCGTGCGGGACACCCTCGGGGTGATCCTCAAGCACCAGGACGACATCCAGAAGGCCGCCGCCAAGCTCGACCTGGACGCGCTGTGACGGATGCCGCCGAGCGGATCACCGGCCTGGTCGGGGCGCTGCGCGCGCACGGGGTGCGGATCGGCACCGGGGAGAGCGTGGACGCGGCCCGCGCGGCGCGGGAGCTGGGGTTCGCGGACCGGGAACTGCTGCGCGAGGGACTGGCCGCGACGCTGCTGCACGGCACGGCCCAGCGCGCGGTGTTCGACCCGGTCTTCGACCTCTACTTCCCACGCGGCGTGGGCGGCCCCGGCGGTGAGCCGGCGGGCCGCGAGACCCTGCGCGACCGGCTGGCCGCGGCCCTCGCGGCCAACGACCGGGTTCTGCTGGCCCGGTTGGCCCAGGAGGCGGTCGACGGCCTCGGCGGATACGGGAGTTCACCGGGGACGGACGGCTGGTCCGCGTACCAGACGCTCGAACGGCTGCGCCCGCAGACGCTGCTGGCCCGGGTGCGGGCGGATGTGCGCGCGGGCGGGGGCGACCGGGCGGGATTCGCCGACCGGCTGCTGGACGACGAGATCCGGCGCCGTATCGAGGAGTTCCGGCGGCTGGTCGGGGCGGAGGCGCGGCGCCGGGTCGCCGAGCGGCGCGGGCGGGACGAGATCGCGCGCCGGGCCGTGCGGCCGACGGCCGACCGGGTGGACTTCCTGTTCGCCGACCGCGACCAACTGGCCGAGTTGCGCAGGACGGTCCAGCCGCTGGCGCGCAAGCTGGCCACCCGGCTCGCGGCGCGCCGCCGCCGGGCCGCGCGCGGCACCGTCGATCTGCGCCGCACCCTGCGTTCCTCGCTGTCCACGGGCGGGGTCCCGATGCGGCCGGTGCTGCGCAGGCGCCGCCCGGTCCGTCCCGAACTGGTGCTGCTGTGCGACGTGTCCGGCTCGGTGTCGGGCTTCTCGGACTTCACCATGCTGCTGGTGCAGGCACTGCACGACCAGTTCGGCAAGGTCCGCGTGTTCGCCTTCGTCAACCGGCTGGACGAGGTGACCGGCCTGCTCGACCACGGCCGCGCCGACCCCGAGGGCCTGGGCGCCCGCATCCGCGCCGAGGCCACGCTCACCGGCTGGCACGGCAGCAGCGACTACGGCACGGCGCTGGGCGAGTTCGCGGAGCGGTACGGCGCCGCGGTGGGCCCGCGCACCACGGTGTTCGTGCTCGGTGACGCCCGCACCAACAGGAGCGACCCGAACCTGCCCGCGCTCGGCGAGATCGCCCGCCGGGCCCGGCGCGTCCACTGGCTCAACCCCGAGCCGGCCGGCCAGTGGNGTGATCGACTGATCACCGCACCGCTGTCACCGTACGAGGGCTCGTGCCCTTCTCCCGCGAGGATGTCGCCCATGACGCACCCGCCCGTGCCGCTCGGCACCTTCCCCACGCCCGTCGAAGCGGCGCCCCGGCTGGCCGAGGCGCTGGGGCTCGGCCCGGAGGACCTGTGGGTCAAGCGGGACGACCTGACCGGTCTCGGCGGGGGCGGCAACAAGATCCGCAAGCTGGAGTGGACCGTGGGCGCCGCGCTCGCCGAGGGCGCGGACACGCTCGTGACCACGGGCGCCGCGCAGAGCAACCACGCCCGGCTGACCGCCGCCGCGGGCGCCCGGCTGGGGCTGGACGTCGTCCTGGTGCTGCGCGGCGGGGCCGGCGCCTCGCGGTCCGGGAACCTGGCCCTGGACGGACTGTTCGGAGCCCGGCTCGTCTGGGCGGGCGAGGTGGACCAGGCCGGTCTGGACGCGGCCGCGGCCGAGGTGTGCGCCCGGCTGCGGGCGGACGGGGCCCGGCCCGCGCTGATCCCGTTCGGCGGGTCGGGGACGCTGGGCGCCCGGGGCTACGTCCGCTGCGGCGAGGAGGTGCGCGCGCAGGTGCCGGGCGTGCGCACGGCGGTGGTCGCGCTGGGCTCGGGCGGCACCATGGCGGGACTGGTCGCCGCGCTCGGCACCGGTTCGGTGCTCGGCGTGGACGTCGGCGCGCTGGCCGATCCGGCCGCGGCGGTGGCGGAGTTCGCGACGCCGCTGACCGCGGAGGAGGTCACGGTGGAGCGGCTGCGGGTGCGACGGGACCAGGTGGGCGCCGGGTACGCGGCGCTGACCGGCCCGGTGGCCGAGGCGCTGCGGCTGGCCGCCCGCACCGAGGGGATCGTCCTGGACCCGACCTACACGGGCCGGGCGCTGGCCGGACTCCGCGCGGCGGTGCGCGACGGTTCGGTGCGGCCCGGTGAGAAGACGGTGTTCGTGCACACCGGCGGACTGCCCGGGCTGTTCGGGCACGCGCAGGCGGTGGCGGCCGCGGAGGAGGGCGCGGGCACGTACTGACGCGGGCCGAGCGGGCGCCCGGTGGCGGCCGGGGGCGTACGGAGAGGGCGGCCGGCGCGGCCGGAAAATTCGTAGGCCGGCACCCGCAACCTCGAACGGGGTCGGACGTCTGTCGGGGTGGAGGCCTCCACTTCGACCAGTTGTCCGAGCCGAACCACGAAGGAACCCAATGTCCGCACACCGTGTCCCCCGTCCGAGCCGCGCCCGCAAGCTGCGCACCGCCCTGGGGGTCTCCGCGCTGGGCGCGGCCCTCGCCGTCACCGGCACCGTCGCCGCGCAGGCGGCGCAGTCCGACCACCACTCCACGAGCCGGCCCGACGGCACGGCGAGCCCGGTCCCGGCCCGTGCGGCGACTCCCGCGCCCGTGCCCGTGCCGTCGGTCCCGGCCCACACCAA
>NZ_VOGW01000041.1:74738-88253 GCF_007896895.1 Streptomyces misionensis
GTGCAGCAGGGCGAGCAGTCCGGCACGTACGACGGCGTGGTCGTCGCAGACGAGGATGCGGACGGGGGTCCCGGTCATCGTGGCTCCCGGGCGATGCCCCCGGACAAGCGCGTGCCCCGCCCCCGCCCCGGTCCCGCCGCAGCCCTGAGGCGAGGCGGGTGCGGGGAGCCGGCCATGCGGCCGGCCCCCGTGCCCGGCCCCAGGAGATCCATGACGACAGCGACACCACCGGCGGCCCTGCCCTGGCAGCGGGCCGGCACGGCGCCCTCCCCCACGTTCCGGCGCAGACTGGCGCGGGTCCTCGCCCGCGCCCGGTTGGGCGCCGGCACGGGCCCGGCCACCGCACCGGCGGCGCCGGGGCGCCCCCTCGACCCGGCCGCCGTCCTCGAACCCCCGCCCGGTATCGAGGAGTTGTACCACCACCGCCGGCTCTCCCTGGTGCGCCTGGCGGTGCTGCTGGTGGACGATCTGCCCACGGCCGAGGACGTCGTGCAGGACGCCTTCACCGCGCTGTTCCGCCGGCACGGCCACCGGCTCGCCGCCCTGGACGACCCGGAGGCGTACCTGCGGACCAGCGTGGTCAACACGGCCCGCTCGGTGCTGCGCCGGCGCAGGACCGTACGGGCACACGTCCCCGCCCCTGAGGAGCATGTGCCCGCGCCGGAGGAGGACGTCCTCCTGCACGAGGAGCACCGGGAGGTGCTGGCGGCGCTGCGCACCCTGACCCGGCGGCAGCGGGAGGTCCTGGTGCTGCGCTACTGGTCGCATCTGACCGAGGCCGAGATCGCGGCGACGCTCGGCCTGTCCCGGGGCACCGTCAAGTCCACGGCCAGCCGGGCCCTGGACGCACTCGGCCGCCGTCTGGAGGGCCTGCGATGAACGACCCCGGTACGGCGGACACGCCGCGCCCCGTCGAGGAACGGCTGCGGGCCGCCCTGGCCGCCCGCGCGAACGCGGTGGGCCCCGCCGATCTGCGGCCCCTGCGCCCGCCGAGCGCCGCGCCGCACCCACGCCGGCCGGCGCTGCCGCCGCTGCGCCTGCGCGGGGCCGCGGTGGGTCTGCTGGCCCTGGCCGCCGTGGTGGCCCTCGTCCTCCTCACCCTGCACGACACCCGGACCCGCCCGGCGGAACCCGCGCGCTCCCCCCGGCCGGCGGTCACCACGCCGGTACCGGTGCCGGTACCGAGCGGGACGGTCCGCACCCCCGTGGCGGTCCCGTCCCCGGCGTCGGAGCCCCCACGGCCGGCCGGGTGAGCGGCGCCGCCGCACCCTGTGCGCTCTCGGGCAAATCGGTCGCCCCGGTTGTCCGACGCTCCAGCGCCCGCACCGCTAGGTTGGGCTGCATGAGCAACCTTGACCGCGCGCCCGTGCCCACCGTCTGCGGGGGCCGTGGCTTCGTCGTCGCCGAACCCGTCCGCGAACTGCTGAGCCCTCGCCACGTCAAGCTGGGGGAATCCACCGAGGTGCGCCGGCTGCTGCCGAACCTCGGCCGCCGCATGATCGGCGCGTGGGCCTTCGTCGACCACTACGGCCCGGACGACATCTCCGACGAGCCCGGCATGCAGGTCCCGCCGCATCCGCACATCGGGCTGCAGACGGTCAGCTGGCTGCACGAGGGAGAAGTGCTGCACCGCGACTCCACGGGCAGCCTCCGGACGATCCGGCCCCGGCAGCTGGGCCTGATGACCGCCGGGCGCGCGATCAGCCACTCCGAGGAGAGCCCCCGGCCGCACGCCCGCTTCCTGCACGGCGCCCAGCTGTGGGTGGCGCTGCCCGACGCGCACCGGCACACGGACCCGGCGTTCGAGTTCCACGCCGAGCTGCCCACGGTGACCGCGCCCGGCCTGACCGCCACGGTGCTCCTCGGCGGCCTGGACGGCTCCGTCTCCCCCGGCACGGCCTACACCCCGATCGTCGGCGCGGACCTCGCCCTCACCCGGGGCGCCGACGTCCGGCTGCCGCTGGAACCCGACTTCGAGTACGGCGTCCTGGCGATGTCCGGCGAGGTCCACGTGGACGGCGTGCCGGTCCTGCCGGGCTCGATGCTCTACCTCGGCTGCGGCCGCTCCGAACTCCCGCTGCGCGCCGAGTCCGACGCCGGGCTCATGCTCCTCGGCGGCGAGCCCTTCGCCGAAGAACTCGTCATGTGGTGGAACTTCGTCGCCCGCTCCCAGGAGGAGATCGTACAGGCTCGCGAGGACTGGATGAAGGGGGTCCGATTCGGTGAGGTGAAGGGCTACGACGGGGCTCCGCTGCGCGCACCACAGCTGCCGGAAGTACCGCTGAAACCGCGCGGAAGGGTGCGTTGACCTGGGGAAACTCTGATTTGCGGTCCAGGGCATTCGAGACCGTCTCTTCGCCTAACCTCCAACGACTATCGCTGGTGGCGCTGGCTCTCGGATACTGCCTGCGGGACGCCTCCGAGGCTGCCCGCGTTTCCAAGGTCTGGTCATATGAGGGCAGCTTTGGCCGGACGAATGCTGACCCAATGCTGACTTTACTGACGAGTCATCAGCACATGGTGAAGCGGTGTGATCGCTCCTTGGAGCGGGGCTGGGGGAGAGATTATCTGCATCGCGTTGTCGGCTGATGCTGCCCCGGAGTCGATTAGCCTTCGGGGCCAGTCGTCGTTGGCCAGCCGCTCGGGCAGTTGTGGGAACCAAACAGCATCAGGTGTAGGGGCACTGCCGTCCGATCCAAGCGGCGAACATGGCATCTCAAGAAACGATCTCACCCTCAGCGAACCTCCCCCAGTCGCCAGCCCCGTCGACACCACCATTACAGCCCGAGGAGAGTGCGAAGCGGTCGCGTGCGGAGCCCGCGACGAGCGCGATCGCTGTCCCGACGCACCAGCGGGTCCCGCCAGAGCCCGCACCGCGTCCCTCCACTCCATCGCAGTCTCCTCGGCTTCCGGGCAGCGCGCCCGTGGACGGCGCCCTGCGGGGCGGAACGGCGACAGAGCACAGGAAACGGTCAGAAAAGTCTTCCGAGGTCACGGAGCGGTGAACGGCCGCGCGCACTGGACAGGCGGCCTGCCGGTGTCAGGGGCTAGGTGTGCTGTCCCGGGGCGTTGGTGACACGCGGGCTGGGTGCTTGAACGGGTGAGGGCCTTCTGGGTTCGGTGTGGATTGCGAAGTCTGCACCGATGTCCAGGAGGCCCTCGTGTCCCACCGTAATGCCCCGCTGACCCCGACCGGGAGGCTGCGTCTGGCCCGGTGTGTCGTGGACGACGGCTGGCCGCTGCGCAGGGCCGCGGAACGCTTCCAGGTCAGCCACACCACCGCCGCCCGCTGGGCCGGCCGCTACCGGCAGCTGGGCGAGGCCGGGATGCACGACCGCTCCAGCCGCCCGCACCACAGCCCGCGCCGGACGCCTGCCGGGATCGAGGCGGAGGTGGTGCGGATGCGGCGCGAGCACCGCATCGGGCCGCTGCGGCTCGCCGCCCGCACCCGGATCGCCGCCTCCACCGCCCACCGCATCCTCGTGAGGCACGGCCTGCCCGCACTGGCAGCCTGCGACCGGGCCACCGGCGAACCAGTCCGCCGCTACGAACGCTCCCGTCCCGGCGAACTCATCCACATCGACGTCAAGAAACTCGGCCGCATCCCCGACGGCGGCGGCCACAAAGTCCTCGGCCGAGCGGCCGGCCGGGCCAACCAGGACCGCCGAAACGGCACCGGATACGCCTACCTGCACACCGCCCTGGACGACCACTCCCGCCTGGCCTACACCGAGCACCTGCCCGACGAGACCGCCGCCACCTGCGCCGGCTTCCTCACCCGGGCTACCGCCTGGTTCACCGCCCAGGGCGTCACCGTCGAACGGGTCCTGACCGACAACGCCTGGGCCTACACCAAGAACACCTGGCGCGACACCTGCCGCGAGCTGGGCATCAGCCCCCGCTGGACCAGGCCCTGGCGCCCGCAGACCAACGGCAAGGTCGAACGCTTCCACCGCACCCTGCTCGACGAATGGGCCTACCACCGGCCCTACACCTCAGAAGCCGAACGACAGGCCGCGTTTCCCGACTGGCTCGACTGGTACAACTACCACCGACCCCACACCGGCATCAGCGGCCAACCACCCGCCAGCCGCGTCACCAACCTGTCCGAACAGCACACCTAGGCCGATTCGTTGGATCACTCCCGCTGGCCGAGGTTGTCGTCGATGATGTCCGTGTGACTAACCGCATCGGCGTCTTGATCTCGGCCTTCGGTGTTCTTGCCAGCATGTTGCTGCTCAGCCTTGCCGTTCGTGAGTACCGCTCTGGGGAGTCGGCCCTCTGGGTCGGGGCTGGAGCTGTGATCTTCCTGGGTGCCTCGTACGCACTCGTGCGGGATGTGCGTCGGCTCCGGTCGGGGTCGACGGCCTGACGGGCGGCGCCGTTCCGGTCAGCCCCGCTGGTCGTTGTCTGGGTGTGCCGTTGACCAACGCGCAGTGGGCGCGAATCGAGCCGTTACTTCCCGATAGGACGCCGAAGAGAGGTGGCCGGTGGCGGGATCACCGTGAGGTGATCGATGCGATCGCCTGGAAGTTCCAGACGGGCTCGCAGTGGGTCCACCTCCCCGACAAGTTCGGCAACTGGCGAGGGGTCTACAACCGGCTGCGGATGTGGGCCGTCGACGGCACCTGGGAGCGGGTGTTCACCGCGCTGGTCGCGCAGGCCGACGCCGAGGAAGACCTCAACTGGGCCGTTTCGGTGGACTCCACCATCGTGCGCGCACACCAGCACGCGGCCGGGGCCCGCAAAAAGGGGCCCGCCTGGCGAACCGGCGGACCACGCCATCGGCCGGTCCCGCGGCGGACTGACCACGAAGATCCATCTTGCCTCAGACGCCCACTGCCGTCTGGTCTTCCATCTCACCGCTGGGCAAGCCGGCGACGCACCCGCCTTCGCGCACGTCATGGCCCGCCTGCGCGTTCCTCGACGACGGGGACGGCCCCGCACCAGGCCCGACGTGGTCCTGGCCGACAAGACGTATCCCTCCCGCGCGATCCGCGAGCACCTGCGCAAGCGCGGGATCCGGGCGGTCATCCCCGTTCCGGCCGACCAACGCGGCCACCGCCTCCGACGCGGCAACCGGGGCGGAAGGCCGCCTGCCTTCGACCGCGAGGCATACAAGCAGCGCAACACCGTCGAACGCTGCATCAACCGCTTGAAGCAATGACGGGGCATCGCCACCCGTCACGAGAAGACCGCGACCATCTACCTGGCCGGACTCCACATCGCGTGCATCCTCCTCTGGTCCGCGCGCTGATCCAAACGAAACTGCCTAGTGGGCGGGCGGGCCCGCTGGTGCCCTCGGCACGGTCTTGAGATGTCAGTCCCGTGTCAGGGGCCCATGCCATTCTCTTTCACGTGAACGACCCTGGGAATCACCGGAGTCGGGAGCGAGGAGAGGTGCCCGGAGTGGTTGATCGGGGACCAGCGAGCACGCCTCAAGGTCGGATCCTTTCAGGGGTCCACGCAGGTTCGAATCCTGCCCTCTCCGCATCACGCGGCACGCCGCTCACCGGGAAACGCCCGGTGGGAGGCGTGCCCATGCCGTGTAGCGCGCGCGACCGTGCTGTCAGTAGTGCTGTTTCCGGTAGACGCCGTCGGTGTCGGCGCCCCGAGCCCAGTCGTCGAAGCTTGTGTTGCCCAGTTCGATGTTGACGATGAAGGAGCCGGCTGCGGCGAGGGTGATCCTGAACGGGTCGTCGTCCTCGTCGGGCAGGTTGTTCACTGCTAGCAGCGGGAAATCCGCGGAGGCCAGAGCCTGCTCGTCGGCGATGAGGAGGAGGGTGCTGTCGGGCCAGTCTTCCTCATCGCGGCTGATCCGCGCTTGGAGCTGGTCGGCCGTGAAGCCCGTGTAGATAGGGTTGTCGATGACGGTGACCGACTCGTAGTGCTCCGAGCCACCTTCGAGGGCCTTGAGCAGGCGTGTCCACGGTTCTGGCTGGTCGAAAGACGTGCGGACCAGGAGGGGGCCGGCGGCTTCCTCGATCGTGGGGGGCGCCGGTTCGGGTTCGGTGCCGGTGCGGTCGCCGGGGATGACCTGGATGAGGAAGCGTGGCTTCGTCCCGTCCGTCGAGCGGTCGCTGGCGTGGACGCGGACCAGGTAGGGACCGGGCCCTGCGGTGGCGAGGTTCTGCTTGCGTACGGGTTCGTATCCGCTGTCGCACAGGGCGAGGAAGCCGGTCGTGGAGATCACGGTGGTCTCTTCGACCTCGTCCCAGCCCTCCTCCGTTCCCGGGTCCGTTCCGGCGTAGAGGGTGACGACGGGGTTCTCCAGGGCGCTGCCGGCGTCGATGTGCAGCCAGTCCTTCCCCGTGGTCAGGAGCCCGTGGCCGTGCGGGTGCGCGCCCGTGTCGGGGTCCATGACGGTCAGGTCGCCCCACTCCTTCATTTTCAAGGGGCGGGTGCGGCCCTGGAGGAGGGGCCAGGCGGAGCGCGGCATGGAGAACCCCCGTCGTGTGTGCGGTGCCTGTCGGTCAGGTGGCGGCACTGTTCAGTGTGGCAGGCGTCGGGTGGGTGCCGGGTCTACTTGATGTGGACGTAGTAGGCGTCGCCGTTGAGGACGCGCTGGCTCTTGTAGAAGCCGCCGAGGCGGGCGCCGGCGCTGCGGTTGTCGGCAGCGGAGATGATGCGGGTGCTGCCGCGGCTGGGGTTGCCGCCTTCCTTGCTGGCGGCGAAGGGGTACTCGTCGCAGTCGTACTTCTTGGGGTCGGGGTTGTGGACCTTGGCGCACATGGCCTTGCGGTGGGCGTTGATGGTTTTCGCGTCGGTGATGCGGTGCAGGGGGGTGGAGGCGCCCGGGTGTCCGGTGATTTTGCGCTGGGCGTCGTAGATGTGGTTCGCGGACTGCTTCACCTGTGCGTCGCTGCGGGAGAGGGTGAAGGTGGGGGCGAAGGAGGGGAAGACGCAGCCGGGGTTCTTGGTGCGCTTCGTGGGGCCCCAGAAGGTGTCGTCGCAGCGGTACTTGGCGGAGTTGTAGGTGAAGCCGCCGGGGGTGTAGCCGGGTTTGGTGAAGGTGAACCGGTAGGAGGCCGGGCTCGTGAGCTGCTTCTTCTTGGCGACGCTGGCGGCGTAGCCGACGGTCCCCGTGCGGGCGGGGCCGAGGGTGGAGCCCTGGGGGAACTTGACGGCGGTCTTGACGCCCTTGCCGCCGCCGACGGAGACGGTGACGCTCACCCCGCTGGCGTTGACGAGCGTGGCTTTGCCGAGGGTGAAGCTTTCGCCCCACTTGAGCTTGCTGGTCTGCAGGGTCATGGAGTGCTTGATGTCGAAGGTGGCCGAGCCGACCGGCTTGCCGTTCTGCAGCATGTCGACCCGGGCGCCGATGTCCATGCACATGCTGGTGCGGGTGATGGTGATGGTGTTCAGGCGGCAGCTCGCGGCCGCGGCGGTGGCCAGGTAGGAGGTCTTGACCGCAGCGGTCTGGGTGACCGTGATGCTGTACTTCGCGGGAGCGGCCTGCGCGCTCGTGGCGCTGATACCGGTTGCGAGGAGCATGGCGAGAGCTGTGGCGATGGCCGCTTTCCGTGGCGCGCTGGTCCCCATGAGCATGTCCCCTCGTTGGTGGAAGGACGGCGCCGGGTCAGGGCGCTGTCCGTGCGGCAGACACACTAAAGGCCGCCAACTTTCCTGTATCTACGACTTATTGGGGACCTGTGCGTTTTGAGACATGCTGAGGCTTTGCTTCCGGATATGGCGGTAAAGGACCGGATCGGGCACCAGTCCGAAAACTGCCGAGACTCAGGCCCGGCAGAGGCCATCAGTCCCCAGCCCGGCGCGCGCTTTCACCAGCTGCCCGCCACAGCGAGGCCGTTCAGCGCAGCGTGCGCGGCACCGCGCGGTGGAGGCCGAGACCACGCACCGTGCAGAGCCCCCTGACGGGTAGGCAGATCCCCGGGCCCTCGACGGGCCTAAGCGTTCCGTCCTGACCGCACGCTCGGGGTGGAGTGCGTGGCTCCGACACCTCCCCCATCGAGCGGCCACCGCGTTGAAGGCCAGCGGCCCGGCCGGCTCGCCCAGCCGAGCCGGGATGAGATGATCCGGAAAATTCGGCCTGAATGGCGACCTTGACGAAACAGAGAGCTCATTGAACGGCCGCCCGCGCCACGTCGGCTCCCGCATCCACGCCCGGCGAGCAACCCGGGCACCCCTGCTTTCCGTCGCGGGCCGAGGGGTGAGGCTCTTCGGAGCTCCTCTTTCCGGCCACGTGGTCCGGGACGGCTCGCTCAGGACGCGCGATGCCCAGAGGTGGTCCAACTGGCCCACGGACCCAGTGTCTGCAAGCCGCCGTACGGCCAGGAAAACCAGGACAGAGGAAGCGCTCGCCCGGCGACCCGTCCGTGGTCGCGGGGGGGCTTGCGGCACCACGGCGGAAAATCTTCGACGAGAACCGCCGCCATTCCCCGGTCTCCTCACCGACGCGGCAGTGGCCGACCTGCAGACGCACCTCGGGTTGCCCGTGGTCACGGGCCGCGAGCGGTGGCGTCCGTTTGCGCACTGCCAGACGCCCCGCCGGGACCCGTCCCCCGGAGTCGCGGTCGGCCGGCTCGGTGCTACCGGGCCAGGGTCACGGTGATCGGGGCGTTGGGGCACTGGCTGAGCTGGCCGGCCAGTGCCTCGTGCTCAGCCGCGTCGATGGTCAGGCCCCAGCGGGTCTTGTCCGCCACCCAGTCCGATACGTACGTGCACCGGTAGCCGACAGCCGGGGGCAGCCACGTGGTGGGGTCCTGGTCCGCCTTCGACCGGTTCGACGCGGCCGACACCGCGATCAACGCGCGCTCGTCCCCGAGGTCGTTGGCGTAGGCCTCCCGCACCGCCGCGCTCCAGGCGTAGGCGCCCGAGTCCCAGGCCTCGGCGAGCGGGACCAGGTGGTCGATGTCCAGGCCCCGGGGACCGGCGATGTAGCGGTCGTCGTAGGGCGAGTACCACTCCCCCTCCGTCAGCGTGCACCGCTCCCCCTGCACCGGAGCGACGACCGCCTCGGCCTTGAGCACCTCCGCGCGGGTGTTGCAGCCGTCGTGATCGGCGTCGACCCAGTGCTTGAACTTGCTGCGCTCGTAGCCAGTGCGGTCCTCCTGCCGCACCGGCAGCGCGGCGAGGGCGTCACGGACCGGCACGGTCACAGTCTGCCCGGGTGTACGGGAGCGCGGTGCGGCCGCGGCCGTGTGGGCGGCGGCCGGGACGAGGAGCACGGTGAAAGCGGCGGCGGCCGCGGCGGTCCGGGCGAAACGCACGAGGAGGTCCTCTCGAAGATCACAGAAGGGCTGTGATCTTCGTAGTGGCTCCGGCCGGCGGCTCGCCCGGGAACGACGGCGGCTCCACCCGATCGGGCGGCAAGCCCGACAGCCGACGCGGCGCCCCGCGCCCGTAGGATCCGCGCGTGGCACACACTTTCGAAGAACTCGTCAAGATGCAGCGGGCGGCGGACGCGGCGCGGGCGCAGGTCGAGCATCTGCGGGACACGTTCGGGCCACCCAGCACGCAGCCCTGGAGCGAGCAGCAGACCTAGTGTCCTGAGTCGGGAATTCGCTTCAGATATCCTGCGAGGCGTTCAAGGATCTCGTCCGCGGTCTTCGTCCAGACGAAGGGCTTCGGGTCTTCGTTCCAGGTCTTGATCCAGTTGCGGATGTCCTTCTCCAGGGACTGGACGTTTCTGTGGACACCTCGCCGTATCTGTTTGTCCGTCAGCAGCGCGAACCACCGCTCGACCTGGTTCAGCCAGGAGGAACTGGTCGGTGTGAAGTGCACATGGAAGCGGGGGTGTGCGGTCAGCCATCGCTGGATGGCCGGGGTCTTGTGCGTTGAGGCGTTGTCGCAGATGAGATGCACGTCCAGGCCGGCGGGTACCTCCTTGTCGATGCGGACAAGG
This sequence comes from Streptomyces misionensis, assembly GCF_007896895.1. Taxonomy (GTDB): domain Bacteria; phylum Actinomycetota; class Actinomycetes; order Streptomycetales; family Streptomycetaceae; genus Streptomyces; species Streptomyces misionensis_A. Next base: position 84,604 of record NZ_VOGW01000041.1, read on the forward strand.
AACTTCTTGAACTCCACGGCACGGTGCCGGCGGTGGATCTGGCCGATCACCTCGCCGGTAGCGGTGTTCAGCGCGGCGAACAGCGTGGTAACGCCGCCGCGCACGTAGTCGTGAGTACGGCGCTCGGGCATGCCTGGCATCATCGGCAACACCGGAGCCGACCGGTCCAGCGCCTGGATCTGCGTCTTCTCGTCCACGCACAGCACCAGCGCATGCTCGGGCGGGGCGAGATACAGGCCGACCACATCGCGGACCTTCTCGATGTACTGCGGATCCTTCGAGAGCTTGAAGGTGTCCACCAGGTGCGGCTTGAGGCCGAAGGTCCGCCAGATACGCGTGATGGCCGACTGGGAGAGGCCCACTTCCTTGGCCATCGACCGCGTCGACCAGTGCGTGGCGTCCTTCGGCGTGGTCTCCAGTGTCTTGACGACCACTTCTTCCACCTGAGCGTCGGTGATCTTCCGGGGACCACCCGGGCGTGGCTCGTCGGTCAGGCCCTCAAGCCGGTCCCGCACAAAGCGGGCCCGCCACCTGCTCACCGTGTGCTCCTCGACACCGAGCAGGGCGGCGACGTCTCTGTTCGAAGCGCCGGTTGCGCACTCCAGCACGATCCGGCACCGCAGGGCCAGGGCCTGCGAAGAAGTCCGACGCCTGGCCCAGCGGTTCAACGTCTCACGCTCGTCATCGGTCAGCACCAGCTCGGCCTTCGGCCGTCCCGTCCTCGCCACCCGGCCATCATGCCGAACCGCCGATGACTTACGCAGCGAATTCCCGACTCAGGACACTAGACGAGTAGTTCCGAATGCGGGGTTCACGGACGTGGGGAGGGTGCCCAACATCGGGTTGTGACGACCGAGTTAGACACCCTCTTGACCGCACTGTACGTGCACATCGACGACCGTCTGAAGACCCCGCGCCGACGCGGCCGGCCGCCTCGGCTGACCGACGCCGAACTGGTCACCCTGGCCGTGGCCCAGGCCATGCTGGGCTTCCACTGCGAGGCCCGCTGGCTGCGCTTCGCCCACGCCCACCTGCACGCGATGTTCCCCTACCTGCCCCAGCGGCCGGCGTACAACAAGCGCCTGCGGGCCGCCCTGGGGCTGGTCAAACAGGTGATCCGGTCCCTGGCTGCGGACACCGACCTGTGGCTTGACCCGGTGTGGATCGTGGACTCCACCCCCGTGGAGTGCGCCCGCTCGCGGGAGACCGTCAAACGTTCCGACCTGGCCGGCTGGGCGGGCTACGGCTACTGCCGCTCTCACTCCCGCTTCTACTGGGGCCTGAAGCTGCACCTGGTGTGCACCCCAGCCGGCCTGCCCGTCACCTGGGCCCTCGCTGACCCGAAGATCGACGAACGGCAGGTGCTGGCCGCCCTGATCGACAACGAGCCGCACCTGGCCACCGACCGGGCCGGCCTGCTCATCCTGGCCGACAAGGGCTACATCGCCGCCGAACTGGACCGCTTTCTCGCCGCCCGCGGCATCAGCCTGCTGCGGCCCTCCTACCGCAACCGCGGCACTCCACGCCCGGGAGAGGGCCTGCTCAAGACCGTGCGCCAGCTGATCGAGTCGGTCAACGACACCCTCAAGGGCCAGCTCGACCTCGAACAGCACGGCGGCCGCACCATCGAAGGCGTCGGCGTCCGCGTGGCCCAACGGATCCTGGCGATGACCTGCGCAATTTGGCACAACCGCACCATCGGCGCACCCATCACCAGGTCACTGACCGCCTACGACCACTGAGCCACATCGGAACTACTCGTCTAGCACTCGATGATGTTCACCGCGAGCCCGCCCCGCGCCGTCTCCTTGTACTTCACCGACATGTCCGCGCCGGTCTCCTTCATGGTCTTGATGACCTTGTCGAGGGAGACCTTGTGCGAACCGTCGCCGCGCATCGCCATCTTGGCGGCCGTGACCGCCTTCACCGCGGCCATGCCGTTGCGCTCGATGCACGGGATCTGCACCAGGCCGCCGACCGGGTCGCAGGTCAGGCCCAGGTTGTGCTCCATGCCGATCTCGGCCGCGTTCTCCACCTGCTCGGGCGTGCCGCCCAGCACCTCGGCGAGCGCGCCCGCCGCCATGGAGCAGGCGGAGCCCACCTCGCCCTGGCAGCCGACCTCGGCGCCGGAGATGGAGGCGTTCTCCTTGAAGAGCATGCCGATCGCGCCCGCGGCCAGCAGGAAGCGGACCACGCCGTCCTCGTCCGCGTTCGGCACGAAGTTGATGTAGTAGTGCAGTACGGCGGGGATGATGCCGGCCGCGCCGTTCGTCGGGGCGGTCACCACCCGGCCGCCGGCCGCGTTCTCCTCGTTCACCGCCATCGCGTAGAGCGTGATCCACTCCATCGCGTGCGCCAGCGGATCGCCGTCGGCGCGCAGCTGACGGGCGGAGACGGCCGCGCGCCGGCGCACCTTGAGGCCGCCGGGCAGGATGCCCTCGCGGGTCATCCCCCGCTGCACGCACGCGCGCATCACGCGCCAGATCTCCAGCAGGCCCGTGCGGATCTCTTCCTCGGTGCGCCAGGCGCGCTCGTTCTCCAGCATCAGCGAGGAGATCGACAGGCCGGTCTCCTTCGTCAGGCGCAGCAGCTCGTCGCCCGTGCGGAAGGGGTACTTGAGGACCGTGTCGTCCAGCACGATCCGGTCCGCGCCGACCGCGTCCTCGTCCACGACGAAGCCGCCGCCGACCGAGTAGTAGGTCTTGGTCAGCACCTCCGCGCCCGAGGCGTCGTACGCCCACACCGTCATGCCGTTGGCGTGGTAGGGCAGGGCCTTGCGGCGGTGCAGGACCAGGTCGTCGTCGAAGGAGAAGGCGATCTCGTGCTCGCCGAGCAGGGAGAGCCGGCCCGTCCGCTTGATCGACTCGATCCGGTCGTCCGCGGTCTCCACGTCCACCGTGCGGGGGGAGGCGCCCTCCAGTCCGAGCAGGACCGCCTTGGGGGTGCCGTGGCCGTGCCCGGTCGCGCCGAGCGAGCCGTACAGCTCGCAGCGCAGGGCGGCGACCGAGTCCAGCAGGCCCTCGTTGCGCAGCCGGCGGGCGAACATCCGCGCCGCGCGCATCGGGCCCACCGTGTGGGAACTGGACGGACCGATGCCGATCGAGAACAGGTCGAAGACCGAGATGGCCACGGTCACTCCTTGGGGCAGTGGTGGGGCACTCTCCGTCGAGTGCCCCACCGGGTGACTTACTTGCTCAGACCCGGGTAAAGCGGGTGCTTGTCGGCCAGGGTCTGCACCCGGGCCTTGAGGGACTCCGCGTCGTACGACGGCTTGAGCGCCTCGGCGATCACGTCCGCGACCTCGGCGAAGTCCTCGGCCGTGAAGCCGCGGGTGGCGAGGGCGGGCGTGCCGATCCGCAGACCCGAGGTGACCATCGGGGGGCGCGGGTCGTTCGGGACCGCGTTGCGGTTGACCGTGATGCCCACCTCGTGGAGGCGGTCCTCGGCCTGCCGGCCGTCCAGCTCGCAGTCGCGCAGATCCACCAGGATCAGGTGCACGTCCGTGCCGCCGGACAGCACGTTCACCCCGGCCTCGCGGGCGTCGGCGGCCGTCAGGCGCTCGGCGAGGATGCGGGCACCCTCCACCGTACGGCGCTGGCGCTCCTTGAAGTCCTCCGAGGCGGCGATCTTGAAGGGGACCGCCTTGGCCG
>NZ_VOGW01000041.1:88597-135707 GCF_007896895.1 Streptomyces misionensis
CCCGTGTCCCATGCAGCCGCATCCCGCCTGGTCAGGGGATGCGGAACGTCCCAGCGTCCCGGAACGGCCGTCCGGGCCGGCCCGGGACGGACGTCCCGGGCAGGCTGTGATCACCAACCGGCGAGCCCGACAAGGGGATCATCACACATCTCGCCGGACGATTCGCGTGCGCACGCGTGGCCCTCCAGTCGACCGACCGATCCGCCCCAGGATGGAAATGATCACCGTCATAGGCCAGACCCGCCCGCCCCGAAGATGCCTGATGCGCCGGCCGGCGATGGTGGCGAGGAGCACCGTGCTCGGTGTGCTCCTCGCCTTGCTGCTGTCCGTCTCCGGCGTCTTCCTCTCCGCCACCCCCGCCCGGGCGAACGACTACTACAGCAGCATCACCGAAGCCTCCGCGGCCAACGTCGACTGGATGTCACGCGTCCCGGACGGGACCAACCTCGCCTGGCTCTCGGTGCCCGGCACCCATGACAGCCTCGCGCTCTGCGGGGGCACACCGGACCCGGACACGGACCAGTGCTCGGGCATCGTCACCAGCATCACCCAGACGCAGGAGAACCACGGCTTCAGCGCGAAGACCCTGACCACCCAGTTCGACGCCGGCATCCGGGCGCTCGACATCCGGGTCCGGGTCGACAAGGGGGACGAGGGGCTGAAGTTCACCGTCCACCACGGCGCCGCCTATCAGTACGCCAACTTCACCGACGTGCTGCAGGCCACCCGCGACTTCCTGAGTGACCACCCCGGCGAAACCGTCCTGATGAACCTGAAGGCGGAGTGCACCGGCTCCACCTTCTCCTGCAAGGACGCCGACGGGTTCGGGACCGACGAGTGGCGCAAGAAGGTCTTCGACTCCTACCTGGACGGCCGCTCGTACACCGGGGACGGTGACGAGAGCACTCCGTCGACCGCCTGGCGCGACCTGTTCTGGGGACCCTCGGTCACCGGCAAGAGCCAGTCGAACCGCGTCCCGACGCTCGGCGAGGTACGCGGCAAGGTAGTGCTCCTCGGCTACCGGAACACCGGCGGCGGCATCTTCGACGGCTACGGGCTCGAGCAGCCCTACCCGGCCGGCGGCTCCAACGAGGAGTACGTGCAGGACGACTTCGAACTGTCCACCATCAGCGACATCGACGACAAGTGGGAGAAGGTCCGCGCGCACCTGCGCCGGGCCAACGGCACCTGGGACGGCAGCCGCCCCGGTGAGAAGGAGCACGAGTACGAGCAGGACGCGCTGTATCTGAACTACACCAGCGGCTCCGGGACCGGCGTCCACCCCTACACGGTGGCGGGCGGCACCCCGACGGCGACCGGTGTGAACAACTTCCTCATCCAGTGTCTGCGCGCCGAGAAGGACCGGTGCCCGGAGTTCTACGCCGGACGCGACGACCGGTTCGGCGGGCGGTCCGACCTGGACCGTATGGGCGTCATGATGATGGACTTCCCCGGCGGGGGGCTCATCGACGAGATCATCGCCCGCAACTCCGTGACGCACACCGACATCCGCGACGTCATGGTGGTCGGCGATTCCATCAGCCACGGGTACGAGGGCGACCACACCTGGCGCTACCGGCTGTGGGACTGGGCCAGGAGCAAGAAGTGGCCGGTCACCTTCGTCGGACCGTACCGGGGCACCGTGCAGCAGGCCGACGCGCAGCCGCCGCGGCCGCCGGTGCTGGGCGAGAGCGGCGGCGGCGAGGCCACGGAGCCAGGTCCGGGCGACCCGCGCGTCCAGGGCGAGTACGCCGGGGACGTGAATGCCGGGTTCTCCGCCGACGGCTCGGCTCACTACGCCCTCTGGGGCCGTTCACTGACCCGGACCGTGCCGACCATCGAGCCGGTGATGCAGGAGCTGAAGACCAAGGGACACACGCCCGACCTGCTCCTGGTCGAGCTGGGCTTCAACGACATCGGCTGGTACGGGGCGGGCGCCGATCTGGTCGGCACCATGAAGAAGTTCGTGGACAACGCGCGGGCGGTCAACCCGGACGTGCGGATCGTCCTGGCCAACGTCCCCCAGCGGACCACCCTGGGCGACGCGAACCCCGGCCTCCCTCAGCGCATCAGCGACTACAACGCGGCCCTCGCCGAGGCGGCCCCCGGCTGGAGCACCAGCGCCTCGCCGGTGGAGCTGGCCGACCTGGACAAGGCGATGGGCTGCGACCCGAAGGCGACGACCTGCGCCACCACCTACGACGGGCTGCACCCCAACGCCCTCGGCGAGTACCGCATCGCCCAGGCGTTCGGCACCGTGCTGCACGAGGAGTTCGGCATCGGCGCCGCCGCGCCCGACGTACCGGACAGCGCACCCGGCCGGTCGCTCGCCACGCCGTCCGGCATGAAGTTCGACGGCACCCAGCAGGGCGTCACCACCACCTGGGACAAAGTCTTCGGCGCGCACACCTACGACGTCCAGTGGCGTGACGTCACCACCGACTCCAACGCGGACTGGCAGGACGTGGTGCCCGGCGTGAGCGCCCCGCGCTACGACATGTCCTGGCAGTTCACCGACCAGCCCTACGACGGCCACACCTACGAGGTGCGGGCCCGCGCGGTCGCCGGTGACGGCGCGGCCAACCGTTCCTCGTGGTCCTCGGCGGTCCGGGGCAAGGCGGAGCCGACGACGGCGGGGCGGCCGCCGGGGCTCACCGCGACGGCCGGCGCGGGCTCGATCGACGTGCGCTGGTCGGCGCCGACCGACTCGCACAGCGGCTCGATCGTCCGGTACGCGGTGTGGGTGTACGACAAGAGCACCCCGTTGAACTACTCCCGGATCATCGGCTACCCGGCCTCCGCCCGCTCCGCCAGGATCACGGGGGTCACGGCGGGTCACGAGTACGTGATCCTGGTCTGCGCCTGGAACGCATCGGGTGAGGGGAAGCCGAGCATGAGCGACACGGTCGTCCCGGGCTAGTGCCGTGGCCGGAAGGGTTTGCCGGGAAGCTCGCGGCGTCCGGTGCGGTGCATCGCAAGGCGGAGCATGGCCCGCGTACCGGATGTACTCGGGTGATGCGACAACGCGGCGAGGTGCCGTGCCGGGCGTCGCGAGCCGGTGAACCTTTCCGGTCGCAGCACGAGCGACCGGGTGCGCCGCATGTGCCGAGCGCTTCGTTCGGGGATACGTTCCGAGTGGGGCGCTCGGCCGCTCGCCGTTCTTCGCGGACGGCGCCACAGCCGGGTGCACTCCAGGCGACGCGGGTCGCCGACCGCCGGCATTCGTGGCACTACCTCGGGGAGGCCGCCGAGCGGGCTGTGGCCCGCCACCGCCGCTGCCTTCGCGTCCTGGTCCCCGATCGCGAGGCGAAGCGTGCCCCGCACCGAGCGGGCCGGCGAGTCGGTGCGCAGCCACATTCATCGCGCCATGACCAAGCTGAACGCCCGCGACCGCGCCCAGCTGGTCGTCATCGCGTACCAGAGTGGCCTGGTGAAGCCGCATCCCCACGCGTGATCCAGGCGTTCGCGGCCAGGATTTGTGGCTGACCGATCGCGGCGTTCCCGCGGACCCAGGCGTCGTACCGGATGCGCCGGGAGACGTCCTTGCCGTTGCCGGGGTTCTCCGTCTCAACCCCGTAGAGCCCGTCGTTGCCGACGGTGCCGGTGCTCTTGTCCCGGCTTCAGGATCGGCTTCTCCGCCACGATGGCGTCGTAGCTGTTCCTCGCCGCTCCCCACAACTCGACGCGCTCCCCTCCTCGGTGGCGGACCAGGGAACGTCCTCCAACCGCCTCCGGGGCCGGAAGGGAAGCCTGGGAACCCGTGCGCCGTCGATCTGCTGAGAACCGCGGGTACGGGGCGACGCTGCGAAACTCCCGTAGGCGGCGGTGCCGGCGGCGATGAGGTGTTCGGCTCCCCCCGGCGTCATCTCCTCCGGCGCCGTCCCCTCCGGCGCCGTCCGCTCCGGCGGCTGTCGGGGGGCCGGTTCGGCGATCAGGTCGGCGGCCTTGCGGAGCCACGCGCATCCAGGGCTATCCCAACGGCGGGCATCAGCCCCAAGGCCTGGGCCACCCTCCTGACCTGCGCGCTGAAGGTCCTCAAAGCGGCCGATGTCCGCTGAAACGACCACGCCACACGCCGGACGGCACGGTCTCGACGAAGAGCGTGCGGTCGACGGTTCTACGCCGGAGCGTGCCGCGCATACGCGGTGCGCCGGGACAGCCAGGCGCGGTAGCGGCGCAGGGCCCGTCGCTGCTTGCGCTGCTCGGAGACGAGGGCGAACGCCGGATGGGTGTGAGGGGTGGGGCGGCTTCCGCGGGCGATGCGGCGCATCTGGTGGCGGACCTGTGCCATGCCGGCGGCCGAGGCGAGGGCCTTGTCGGACCAGGTGACCGGCCGCAGTCGCCGGTCGGCCTCCCGTCCCCGGCGCCAGCGGTCGGGCAGGTCCGGGGTGACGGCGAGGGCGGTGCCCATTCCGATGACCGCCACGCCGCTGTCGAGAACCCTCTCCGCGGTGTGCCGCTGGGTGATGCCGCCGGTGAGCATCAGCGGCAGCGGGCTGGTCTTGACCAGGTCCTTCGCCAGCTCAAGAAAGTAGGCCTCGCGGGCCTGGGTGCGCGCGTCGGCAGGGCGGCCGGACATCGCCGGGCTCTCGTAGCTGCCGCCGGACAGTTCGACCAGGTCGACGCCGAGCGGTTCGAGCATCTCGATCACCTGGCGTGCGTGGTCGGCGTCGAACCCGCCGCGCTGGAAGTCGGCGGAGTTGAGCTTCACCGCGACCGCGAAGGACGAGGAGACGGCGGCGCGGACGGCCCGGACGACGTCCAGGAGCATCCGGGCCCGGTTCTCCAGCGTTCCGCCCCACTGGTCGGTGCGCTTGTTGACCAGCGGAGACAGGAACTGCGACAGCAGATACCCGTGCGCGGCGTGGATCTCCACCCCGTCGAAGCCGGCCTGCTCGGCACGCCGGGCGGTGACCGCGTACCGGTTCACGGTGGCGTGGATCTGCTCGGGGGTCATGGCGACAGGCTTGCCGAAGCGGCTGCTGTGCTTGCCGAGGTCGACGGCGACCGCGGACGGGCCCCAGACGACGCCGGGCATGTCGGAGCCGATCTGACGGCCGGGGTGGTTGATCTGCATCCATATCGCCCCGCCGCCGGACTTGCCGGCCTCGGCCCACTCGATGAACGGCTCCAGCGGCGCGGCGTCATCGAGGACGACGCCGCCGGGACCGGTCAGCGCCTCGGCGTGGACCATGACGTTCCCGGTGATCAGCAGCCCGGTGCCGCCGGCGGCCCAGCGCCGGTACAGCGTCAGCAGCTGCCGGTCGGGAAGCTGGCCGTCGCCGGCCATGTTCTCCTCCATGGCCGCCTTGGCGATCCGGTTGCCCAGTACCTGCCCGGAGCGCAGGGACAAGGGCGAGAACAGCTCGCTGGTCATCCGAGTTCCCCTCTCTGTCTGCAATCGCTTACGATGTGTGCACCGTTTACATTAAGGCGTCAATGTTAGCGCTGCAAACATGAGGGAGTGTGACCTATGTCGCCGGAGAGTGGCTCGTATCATCACGGCGATCTGCGCGCCGCCTGCGTGCGCGCCGCGCGGGAGCTGCTCGAGGAGGACGGCAGCGCCGCACTGTCGCTCCGGGCCGTGGCCCGGCGGGCCGGCGTGTCACCGACGGCCCCCTACCGCCACTACGCGGACCGCGACGCGCTCCTGTCCGCCGTCGCCGCACAGGGCTACCGCGAGCTCGCCGAGCACCTGGCTGCCGCGCACCCGGCGCCCACGACCCCCGAAGAGCTCGCCGCGGTCGCCATCGCCTACGTACGCTTCGCGCTGGAGCACCCGGCGCTGTTCCGGGTGATGTTCGCCGAGCCCTGTGATCCGACCAGCGAGGAACGGCTCGCCGCGACCGCCGCCATCTCGGAGTACGTGCGCGGCATCGTCCGCACGGTCTTCCCCGGCGCCGATGCCGACGCGCTGTCGACCACGGTGTGGGCCCTCGTCCACGGCCTGGCGTTCCTGCATCTGGACGGCAAGCTCGACACCTCCAGCCCCGAGGTGGTCGCCGACCAGGTGGGCGCCGCCGTCCGCGCGCTGTTCACCGCTTCGCCGACGTTGTCACAGGCAGCCGCCGCACACTCCGAGCAGGCGGAGAAATAGGGTTGCGCACAGGGCCCGCAGGCCTTCGGCCGCCTCCTCATGTCCAGGCTCAGGGCCGCCAGGACGTCCTCCTCGACCGCGTCCCAGCCGGGCCCGTCCAGCAGGCGTGCCCGCGGGTCGGACCAGCGATGCGAGGGTGAGGCGAACGCGTCGCGGTTGTTCAGGGCCCGATGCGGCTGCCCCAGCACGTCCCCGAAGGCGCCGCGGCCGGCCTCGCCTTCGCCGCACTCGATTGCCTCCGCGGCCGGGTCGCGCCTCGAACCCCGAGACCAGGAGGGTCCGCACCATCTGCACCCGCGCCGGTGACCCCCGCCCGCCGGGTCCCCAAGCTCGGCGGGCAGGCACCCGGGCCTGCTCCGCGACCGGCTGCAGTACAGGTCGAGTCGTGTACCTTCCCGCGCAGACCCGTGGCGTCCGGGATGTGCGGCCACCGCGACCGGCTGCGCGCCGCGCGAGCCGGGTCGGAGCGGACGGGAGGCTCGCTCAGCGAGGCCGGTTCCTGGAGATCGCGGCCAAGGCTTCCTGGACAGTGGTGAAGTTCTCGGTGCCTGCCTGCGTCAGGTCGACCAGGGATTCCGAACTGCCGGACACTTTTACGAACATCACGCCACGGGAGGGGTGGTACACGCCGGCCCGGTAGTGGCCGCGGTGGACGTCGCTGGGGATGACCTCACCCACCGCCTGGCGGGTCGTGGTGTCGACGGCGTAGTAGCAGCCGGTTCCGTCACCGCGGTCCACTGCGATCAGCTGTCCCATTCCGGGTACTCCCCCAAGTCGCGGCTCCTCCTGAAAGCACGTGGGTTGAACCAGCGTGCTCCGGAAGAGACTTGATGGGCCATTTTACCTCTGACGTGAACCACAGCACCGCCCTCGATGTCACTTACGTACGTTGCCGCGTCTCCGCGGGCGAGACCGCACGCGACGCGCAGCACGGCTTCGAGTGAGCCATCTGTTGACAGCTCCTCAAGATCCTGGTGCCGTCCCCCGGGGCCGCGACGCCGGCCGCCGAGCCCTGGGGGCTTTGTTTTCCGGGTCAGCAGGTCCTGCGGTAGGGGACGTCGGGGATATGGGCTTTCCATTCCTGCCTGGTGAGGGAGCCGCTCCTCGCGCAGAGATTCCGGATCAACTTCGCAGGCGTCACGGCGTGAGTGAGGAATCTGCCGGCCTGGTCCACGCTGGTCAGCATCGAACCGTCGGGGGTGAAGACGACCGCGACGACCGAGCCCGAGGGGTCCGGGGTACCCGTGAACGGAGGGCCGAGCTGACTGTGGGTGCGGCTGTCCCACACGGTGATCTGTGCCTGCCCGCCCGGGTCTTGATGCACCGTGGCGAACAGGCGGCCGTCGGGCGAGACGGCAACGGTGACGCCGGACTCGGTGGACACCGCCCCGGTGCGCACGTCTTCCCCTGCGGGCAGCAGGGTTCGGGCGTCCAAGGTCCTGAGGTACGGCTGGATTTCCTGCGGATAGGAGTAGACCGTTGAGCCGTCATCGCTGATGGCGTTCATCTGCAGGTTTCCGGCGCTCTTGGTGATGATGTGTCCGGACGGGAACGCGACCCGCCCGAAGTTGGGCGCGGCAATCACGGACGTGCCGCTGGGATCGAAGAAGACGGCTGATCCGTTGCCGTCGTAACCGAGCTTCGCGTGTATGTCCCGGATCCGGTGCATGGTGGTCAGGTCCCAGAACCTGAGCGCGTTGGTCCCGTCGGGCATGACCACCTGGGCAGCGAACGACCGGTTGTCGGGTGAGAAGGCAAATTCCTGCATCGCCCCGCTGCTCTGTTTCCAGTCGAGCGGAGTGGGGAGAGTACCGAGCTTCTTCTTCTCGGCCAGGTCCCAGATCTCGACTTCGGGGATGCTGCTCTGGACTGCGAGGAGGCGTCCGTCGGGGCTGAGCGTGGGCTTGCCCGCCGTCGGGCCCGGACTGGGGACAGTGGCCCGTTTGGTGTGTGTCAGCGGGGACCAGATCTCGATGCTGCTGCTGTTGAGGAGCGCGAGGGTGCGCCGGTTGGCGCTGACCGCGCTCTCCAAGTACAACTTGCCTGTTCCCTTGGGCGCTTTGGTGACCGTGGTGATGTCGAGTGAACGGACGGCTCCGTCGGTTCCAACGCATCGTAGTTCGGAGTCGTCGGCTGTGAAGAGCAGGTCGCTGTAGCACTCGCTGTCGGTGGTCGAGTAGTGCATGAGAGGCTTCGTCTGGCCACCGAAGGCCGTTTCCCAGATGACACCGCCTTGGGCGAGGTACCGGCCGTCCTGGCTGAAGTGGAGGGGGTACTCCGCGGGGTCGTCGCCCCCGGTGAGATCTGCCTCCCAATAACCCTCTGCACGGTGGTATACACGGACCTTCCCGCCATTTACGCTCAGGGCGGCGAGTTTGCCGTCCGGGCTGAAGACGACCGGGCCGGGAAGTTCCTTGGCACCCAGCTTGAAGTCGGGAACGGGAATCTTCTTCATCGTCCGGGTGTCGTACCAAGTGAACGGCTGCCCTTTGCCGTTGGGATAGGGAAGGGAGAGTATGCGTTCGTCCGGTGAGAACGAGGTCTCCCAGACGGGAAAGCTGCCTCCGGTCGTGGTGATGATCTTCTTGGCCGTGCGGGTGTCCCAGATCGCCATGGTGGGCTTCGCGTCGGCGTCGGTTCCCTCGGCCCGCAGATAGGTGCCGTGAGGGCTGAGTGCCACCCTCGGCTGGTACACGCCTCTGCTGCTGGGGTAGGTGTGCGTGCCGAGGGGGCGCGCGTCGGTGGCATCGAGCAGGCGGGTCTTGCCGTCCTCGGTGCTTACGGCGGCCACCCTGCCGTCGGCGGACAGCGTGACGTGGCGCACTTTGGATCGGGCGTTGTAGCGGCCGGTCTGTCGGCGGGTGTCGACGTTCCAGATCCCGACGTGGGTGCCGCCGGCGGCGATGAGAGTGTGCCCGGCCTCGTCGAGGGCGGAAGTCGACACGACATAGCCGGGAAGCTTGAGGACCCCGTCCTCCTGCTGATTACTCAGGGTGAACAGTGCGGACCGCGACTCGGGGGTGTCGCCGAGGCGGGCGGAGGCCACCGCCAGTCGGCGGGCGAGCTGGGGGTCAGTGCGGCGGAGCGACTCCGCGGTGCCGGCCACCTGGGCGGAGGCCGCGCGGTCGCGCTGATCGACGACGATCTGTCGCTGTTGGAAGGCGACACCGGCAGCGATCAGGGCGAGGGACAGTGCCGTGGCGAGGAAGACGTTGATGCGTTTGGTGCGGCGCAACTGTGAACGGTGATACTGCCGGCTGGTTTCCAGCAGCACGTTGATGTCCTCCGGGAGCGGGCGCTGACCCGCCCATTCCTCTCCCTCAGCGAGGAGCGAGCCGCTCAGCAGGTCTCCGGGAAGCCCGCTCTGTGCGTGGCTGGCCTGCTGGTCGGTGGCGCGCTGCAGCCAGACGTGGAACTGCCGGTCCTCGGCGACCCAGTCACGCAGGTCGGCCCAGCCGCGAACCAGCGCGTCGTGAACAAGTTCCGCCGCCGGCTCCCCAGGGGGCTCGCCGACGGGTGTGGTGGCGCCTCCGGTGGTGATGATCCGGTAGCGGGTGAGCGCCTCGATGGCGCCGTCGAAGGCTCCCTCGGTGTCGGAGCCGGGGCTTCCCGGGCCCGAGGCCAGGGCGCGCAAGCGCGTGAAGGGAACTCGCCGGCGGGTGGCAGGGATGCCGCCGGCCTCGTCGGCGGGCCGCACCAGCGCGGTGAGGATCCGGCGGGCGGTGGGCTGTTGGTCCGCAGGCAGTTGGCCGAAGGCATGGTTGCACAGGTGTGAAAGGCTGCCCGTGACCTTGCCCATCTGCTCGTAGGCCTCGTGGGTGAGGAGGCCGTCGTTGTCCCGGCGCAACCACAGTTGACGCATGGTCAGTTGCAGGGGCGGGAGCAGCGTGACCGGTGCCTGCCGTGCCACCGGGTCGATTTCCAGGATGTCGTCGACGATCCGGTCCGCGAGATCGGGCGCGAGAGGCAGACCGACGGCGGCGGCAGGCTGCGTGATGATCTCTTGCAGGTCGCGGCGGCTCAGTGTCTCGGGAACATTGCACAGTCCGGGCAGGGCAACGTCCATCAGGCCGGGGGCGAGGGCGCTGAGAGGAGCGTAGAAGTCATTGCGCATGACCAGGAGCACGGTCACGGCGGTATGCGACCTGCTCAGCTCCACGAGCTGGTCGATGGCTCGCAGACGCCGGTCCTCGGCGTGTGTCTGCGAAGAGCCAGCCGGTTGGGTGAGGAGTTCCTCGAACTGGTCGATGACCAGGAGCAGATGGTCGTGGTCCGGCTCGCCGTCGAGGCGGGCCCGTGCCGCGCTCGTCAGGCCATCGGTCACCGTGCCGGGCAGTCCGGAGTTCTCCAGCTCGGTGAGGAGGTCCTGGCCGGGGCGGGCACGCAGGGCCAGCCAGCGGTCACTGCCTGGAATGCCGCCCTTTGCCAGGGCGGGCAGCACGCCCGCGTTGACGAGTGAGGACTTTCCCGCCCCTGAGGGGCCGAGCAGCATCAGCAGCCGCCGGTTTCCCCTCAGTGCCGCAAGTACGCGCTCCACTGCGGCCTCGCGGCCGTGGAACCAATCGGCCTGCTTGTCGCTGAACGGCTCCAGTCCCGGATACGGACATGCCGTGTCCTCGGTCAACTCGGGCCGGATGTGCCGCAGCACCTCGGCCGGGGTGGCGTAGGCGGTGCCGAGCCCTTTCAGATACCGGTCAGGGGAGGCGATGGAGGTGACCATGCCGATCGTCAGCCCGGTCGACTCGTCCACGACCGGTCCACCGCTGAATCCGGTGGTGAGGTCGTTGGCCTTCGTCAGCTGGAGCAGCCGTCCCGTGGCACCGCCCCCGGGCAGCAGGCCGCCTGCCTCTCCGTACCCGAAGCGGCCGCCCGGCGGCGCCTGGGAGGGAAATCCGTATGAGAACACCCGGTGTCCGCGGGAGCCCGCGCTCGCACCCACGGGCATGCCCTGGGCCCCGGGCGGCAATGACCGCAGGCGGAGGACGGCGACGTCCTGGGTCTCCGGCGACCGCCATTGCTCGGCAACCACCGCTGCCATGACCCGCGGTGTGTCCGGCAGGCGGGGAAAGAGAACCTCCACCTGCCCTCCGGGGTGCTGCCCCGCGGCATCGACGACATGCGCGCAGGTGAAGCCGGTCCCGCCCTCGGTCAGGAAGCCCGCCCCGGCGATGCCGCCGTCCGGCGCGAGAACTTGGAAGACACCGCTGAGGACGGCTGGTTCACCTGACCCGGCAAGGCTGTTCACGTCCCCCCGGGAGGTCATCGGGCGGCCGCTTCTGCCCGGCGCCGCATCGCCCCTCGCTTCTTCACGGTGCGTCCTGCCCGGAGTCACCACGCTCCCACACCATGCGGACCTTGAGATGGAGGGCCGCTTCCCCGGCCGTGATGACCGCACCGGCCTTCGCCGACAGGTTCACCCCGAACTCCACCTCCACCTCCCGGGGCCCCGCCTGCCCGAGTTGGTCCAGCACCGCCCGTGCCGTCTCGCGTACGGGGACCAGCGACTCGTGCAGCGTCCGGGGCAGTTCGCGCACCGCGTCGCCGACCCGCCCCGCTTTGACCGGCCCGTCGAACTCTGGCGCGCCTTCCACTTCTTCCAGAAGAATCGACCCGCCGCCTTCCAGCGGCATCCGTGCAAGAGCGGGCACTGTCCTACCTCCTTGGGACCTCCACCTCGGATCTGATCCATTGAACCGGGAAACGTCTCCCGTCGGCCGCTGGTCTCTCCGCTTCCGCAGAGACCGCCACATATGGATCAGGCGATTCCGTGAGCCGGTTCGTGGGTCAGGAAGACGACCGCGGCCCGAAAGCAACGAGCGCATCGGCAAGCATCGCCCGCCACCAGCAGTCGCGGCCGCTGAGCCGGGATCTTCTCCGACCCGACCATTCGGTCCCGTTCGGCCCCGTTCGGCATCGGCCACGGCTGTGGTGCGTCCTGGCATCTGGTCCGGCGACAGTGATGTGACATACCCTCACAGTGGCGGCCTGCGCATCGGAGGTGCACCTGGTGGAAGGCCTGTTCGCCCTCATCTTCTGGGTAGCCGTGTGTGGCTTGGCCTGGCAGGGGATCAAGGCATGGCTGCAGGACAAGCCTGCTGCGAAGCCTCCCGCCCCGGTCGCCCGGCAGAAGCCGTCCTCACCCCCCGCTCCGCGCCCGCCCAGCACGGCGCCGAAGCCGAAGGGGAAGTCAAACGAAAACGGTGCGGCAACGGCGGCGTCCACGGTATCCAGCGCCGCCCACCAGATCCCCGACCAGGACGTCGGCGGGGCGTCGCAGCCGACCCACCATCACACTCACCACTCCGGTGGTGGCCACAGCGCCGGGCACCACCCCGCATACCACGACGGGGGCGGACACCACAGCACGCACCACGACGGGGGCGGCAGCCACCACAGCGGCGGCCACGACGGCGGCCACTTCGACGGCGGCGCGTTCTGACACCTGCCGGGGCCTTCGGACTGCGGCGTTCGCCGCAGTCCTGAACGAGCCTTGACACTACGCACTCAAGGCGTGCGCGCACTACGCATGCGGCCGCCCCCTGGGCAGAGGCGCCGGCGGGCCGCCTTCAAAAGCCACGACTGCGGTCTCGGCGCCTGCCCGCGGCGCTTCCACCCGCACGCGCCGCCGGTTCCGGTTCGCGAACAGGACGGAGAGCGCCGGCGCGGTGACGAGCGAGACGACGCCGCCCAGGACCAGGGTGAAGCGGGCTCCGAGAGCGTCGGACACCAGGCCGACCAGCGGTGCGCCGACGGGGGTGCCACCGAGGAGGACGAGAAAGTACACGGAAAGGACGCGGCCCCGCAGCGGTGGGTCGGCATGGAGCTGCACCAGGGCGTTGGCGGTGGTGGTCACGGTCACCGCGGCACATCCGGTGACGAACAGCAGGACCAGGAACGAGCCGTAGCCCGGCATGAGGCCCTGCGCGGCTTCCAGGGCGCCGAAGCCCATCGTCGCGGAGGTCAGCCGGCGGGCGGTGGGGGGCTTCCCCTGATGGGCCCAGTGGATCGCGCCGAGCAGGCTGCCCAGAGCGTAGGCGGCGGAGAGGCAGCCGAAGGCGGCGGCGCCCGAGTGGAACACCGTGACGGCGACGAGCGAGACGGTGACCTGGAAGTTGAGGCCGAAGGTGCCGACGAAGGCGATGAGGCTGATCGGCAGGAGCAGTTCCGGGGTGGTGGCGATGTGGCGCAGTGCCTCGCGCGCTCGGGTGGGGCCCGGTCGCGCGCGGGCAGGGGCGTCCGGTGTGCCGGTGCGGATGGTGATCAGGCCGTAGAGGACGGCCAGGTACGAGGCCGTGTTCAGGAGGAACACCGGGCCGGTGCCGAAGGCGGCGACGGTCAGGCCGGCGAGGGCCGGGCCGATGGCGCGGGCCACGTTGAACTGGGCGGCGTTCAGGCCGACCGCGCCGGCCGTCTGCTCGTGGGAGACGAGTTCGCAGATGTAGGCGTTGCGGGCGGGACTGTCCACGGCGGTGGCGGTGCCGAGGACGAGGGCCAGCGCGTAGAGGGAGGGCAGGTTCACCGCTCCGGTCACCGTGAGCAGTCCCAGCAGGAGGGACTGGGCGGCCATCGCCGTCTGGGTCAGGAGCAGCGTCCGCCGCTTCGGGTACCGGTCGGCCAGCACGCCTCCGGTCAGGCCGAGCAGGGTCTGCGGCAGGAACTGCAGCGCGGTCACGATGCCGACCGCGCTGCCGCTGTTGCCGGTGGTGTGGAGGACGAGCAGGTCCTGGGCCGCGCGCTGCATCCACGTGCCGATGTTGGAGACCAGCTGTCCGAGCAGGTAGCGCCGGAAGTCGGGGACGGCGAGCGCGTGTGTCGGCGACGGGCGGAAGAGGGCGCTCATGACATCTGACGGACATACGTGTCGCCTGCGACGGGTTCGCCGGCATCGTCGTCGAAGTGATGGAAGGTCGGGTGGGGGTGCATGAGGAACGTGTGGTGGGAGATGTTCCACGCGTAGGCGCCGGCCATGGCGAAGGCGACGCGGTCGCCGACGCGCAGCCGTTCGATCATGATCCGGCTCGCCAGGACGTCCTTCGGCGTGCACAGCTGCCCGACCAGCGTCACCGGCTCGTCCCGGACCTCCGGACGTTTCCAGGGCCGCGGCCAGGTCTCGTCGGGGATCACCTCGAAGGGCTGGTCGTGCTGTTTCGCGGCCGGGGTGCGCAGGTGGTGGGTGCCTCCGCGCAGTACGGCGAACGCGTGCCCCCGGCTGGACTTGAGGTCCAGGACCTGGGTGACGTACCAGCCGCAGTACGCCGTGACCGAGCGGCCGGGCTCGATCCGCAGGGTGAGGTGGGGGTGGCGGGCGAGGATCCGGCGCAGTCCGGCGCCGAGGGCGGGCCAGTCGAACACTCTGGGCGGATGCGTGTAGTCGACGCCCATGCCGCCGCCCACGTTGACTTCGCGCAGGTCCACTCCGCGATCGCGGGCCCAGCTCCCGGCCCAGGCGAGGACCTTGTCGACGAGCAGGAGATGGGGCTGGGCCTGGAGTCCGCTGGCCAGGTGGAAGTGGAGGCCGCGCAGCCGGATGCCCGGGACCGGCTCCATCACCTCCAGGCAGCGGTCCAGTTGTGCGGGATCCATGCCGAACGGCCCGCCGCCCATGGCCAGGGCGACCCGGCCCACGTCGACGGGCAGGTTGACGCGCAGCAGGACGTCCACGGTCCGGTCGCCCAGCAGGGCGGCGAGCAGGCGGAGTTCGTGTTCGCTCTCGACGTGCAGGCGCTCGGCTCCCGCGTCCAGCGCGCGGCTGAGCTCCTGCGGTGTCTTGCCGGGACCGCCGAAGGCGACCGGTGCGCCCGGGACGGTGGCGCGGACGTGGTCCAGTTCGCCGCCGGAGGCCACCTCGAAGCCGTGGACGTGTCCGGCGAGGGTGCGCAGGACCAGGGGGTCGGAGTTGGCCTTGGCCGCGTACAGCAGTTCGACGCGGTCCGGCAGTGCGGCCCGGATCGTGCGGACGTGTCCGCGCAGGCCCGGCAGGTCGTAGACGTAGGCGGGCAGCTCGTCGTCGGGCAGTTCGGCGACCAGGTCGTACATCTCGGGCCTCACCGGACCACCTCGCGGGGGAAGTCCGCGCCGAGCGGGCTGGGCAGGGGCACGTAGGTCGCGTGCCGGTCGGCCTTGCGGGACCAGCGCAGCAGGAGGTTGGCCTTGGCCGGCAGCGGTACGCCGGACAGCAGGGCCCGCAGACGTGGCGGTTCGGCGGCGGTGCGGGCGTAGTCGGCGAGGTGGTCGCGGACCAGGCCCCACAGGGCGGGTTCCAGGGCCGGGTCGAGGTCGGCCAGGGCGCTGAGCATCTCGGCGGTGTGGTTGACCAGGAGGCAGTACGCGACCCGGTTCCAGCCGTGTTCGGGATCGTAGGTGAGGGAACCGCGCACGTCGTCAGGGAGCTCGGCGAGGGCCTGCCCGTGCCGGCCGGGCAGGAGCTTGGTGCCCTCCAGGTCGCGGAAGAACATCTGCGCGGGCGTGCCGTCGGCCTCGACGCCGACGACGACGTTCTGCAGGTGGGGTTCGAGCACGACGCCGTGTTCGAAGTAGGCGGCCAGCACCGGCGGCAGCAACAGCCCGAGGTACGCGTCCCACCAGGCCAGGACGGAGCCGTCGCCGCGGGCGAGCAGATGGGAGACATGGGCCGCGCCGGTCGGGTACTCGTCGGCCACGGCGGCGGCGAGCAGGGGGGTGACCCCGGGCCGCAGGTGGTGGCGCAGGCCGGAGCGGACGATGACGCCGAAGCCCTCCAGGAGGGCGGTGTCGCCGGCCGTGTCGAGGGTGCGGTAGCCGGGCTCGGCCAGGAGTGCGCAGCCCGGGAAGCGGTCGGCGAGCCGGGCGAAGACGGGCTGGAGCAGCCGGTTGAGGACGACGGCCCCGGACAGTTCGTAACTCGCGTGCTTGCGGACGCAGTTGGTGAGGCGGACGTTGAGGCTGAACTTCAGGAACACATCGCGCTCCGGGGCGTACAGCGTCCGCACCGATGCGGTCGGCACCAGCTCCGGGCCGCCCGTGCCGGTGTCCACGACGTCCCCGGCGGCGACCGCCTCGCGCAGCCGGTCGTGGTCCTTCAGGAGCCGGTACTGCCAGGGGTGCACGGGGAGCACGGCGAACTCCGGGCCGGCCACCGTGTGCAGCGCGTCCAGCGGGTGCGGCTCGCCCTCCTCGCGTACGAGGTGGCGGCGTACGGCCAGGTAGCGCAAGGGGAAGCGGGTGCCTGTCTCCGGGCCGTACGCCAGCCAGTCCGCCGGGTCGCCGGTACGAGCCTTGGGCGTGGGGTGGAAACGGTGGCCGAACACCAGGGACTGCTCCGAGGCCACGTACGGGTCCGCGGCCGTCCGGCCGCCCGCCCGCTCCTCCAGTACGACGCGGATCGTCTCCCGGCTGTCCGCCACCTGGCCCGGGAACTCCTCGTTGGCCAGGCCCGTGCGCTGTTCCAGTTCCTCCTGGACGCAGCCGGCCAGCTCGCGCCAGTCCACGGTCACCCAGGCATCGCCGTCGAGCCGCTGCACCGAGCCCTGGAAGCGGTGCGCTCCGATCAACGAGGTCCGCCGCAGCGCGGCACGCAGCAGCAGGCCCTGGCGGGGCAGTCGTACCAGGAGGTGGTCGTCGACGACCGTCACCTGGTGCTCGGGCGCGGACACCTCGCGGACCAGGCAGTTGAGCAGCGTGTGGGTCGTGACGAGGTCGGCCGTCCGCGACGGCTCCGCGGTCGGGGAGAGGACGGTGGTGGCGCCGTCGGTGTGGGGTGCCGTGTCGGTGGTCATGGGGTCGCTCCAGTGGGACAGCGGTCGGTGGCGGAGGTCAACGGAACAGCGCCAGGGGGTTGGGCACGGACGTCCACTGCGCGGCGCCCGGGTTCTCGGACAGGCGCATGGCGACGGTCGCCTTCAGCGGCATCGTGTCCCCGAAGAACGCCGTCGCGTCCTCCTGATCCGGCAGGTCGGCGAAGACGCGGCGTCCGGCCTCGGCGACCGTTCCCCACAGCGCCGGTGGCTCAGCCGCCCGGGTCCGGGCGAGGACGTCGACCAGCTCGCTGAAGACCCCGCTGACCAGGCCGCCGAAGAGCTTGGTGCGCAGCGCGCCGATGTCGTCGCCGGCGCGGGTGCCGAGCAGCGGCGGCAGCGTGAAACCGCACCGGGCCAGGCGGCGCGGGCTGACCCGTACGCCGTCCAGGTCCCGGTACAGCACCCGCACCGGCCGCCCGTTCCGCAGGACGACCAGCGTGTTCTGGCCGTGTGCCTCCAGCGCCACTCCCATGGACAGCAGGGTCAGGGCGGGCGGCAGGACGAGGCCGGCGAGGTCCGCCAGCCAGCGCACCGGGTCCCCTGACACCACGGCGGCTCCGGTCGCGTGCACGGCCGTGAGCGGTACCGCGATCTCCCCGGCGCCGAGGTGGCACTCGGTCGATTCCCGGATCATGGCCGTCAGGCTCGCGGAGGGCAGTCCGTCGACGCGCACCGAGCCGCCGCCCAGCTCCCGCAGGACGCGCAGGCTGCCGCTGTGTCCGGCCTTGTCGAGGACGGCCGCGACCAGCTCGGACAGCGGGGGCCCGTCGGCGACCTCGGCCGCGGAGATGGTGCGCCGGTAGTTGGTGACCTGGACGTCGAGGGCGGTCTTGACGTGGCAGCCGGGCAGCGCGCCGAGCGGTGCGAGGGTACGCAGCGACAGCAGCGGGCGGGCCGGGATCGTCTCCTCCACGACGGCCAGATCGCGGTGGTGGCGGAGCACGTGGTCCCGCTGCCAGGGGTGCACCGGCAGCAGGAACGCGGCCCCCTCGCGCAGTGCCCGCGGCCAGTCGCCGGCGCCCTGCCAGCGGTCGGCCGGGACCCTGACCAGGGCCAGCCGGACGACCGGGTGGTGTTCGGGCGCGTAGGCGAGCACGTCGGCGACGGACATGCCGGTGCGCGTCCGGCAGCAGGGGTGCTGCGGGTGGCCGTCGACGACCGCCTGCTCGGCATCCGCCGAGTCGGCCGGGTGGACCTTCCGGCCCGCGTTCGCGGCTCTGGCGAGGGCCAGGTTGACGACGCTGTTGCCGAGTTCGGCCGCCAGCCGCCGCGCCGCGGGGCCATGCAGGCCCAGCTGTCCCAGCAGCCGGACCGGGTCGCTGATCGGCCCCTGCGGCCCCGACACGGCGAAGTCCCGCGGAACGTCGGCGAACGGCCGCGCGCCCGCCTCGGCCGCCGAGAGCGAACCGCCCCGTCGCAGCTCGACGACCAGAGATCCGGACTCACGACGGCGCCTGGTCACACCGGGCAGGGGTTCTCGTCCGAAGGCGCCCCACAGGCGGGACAGCACGGTGGCGCGTGCTCCCGGAAGTGCGGTCGCGAAGGGCTCCACCAGGTCCGGGCGGACGCGGCGCAGTTCGTCAATGGGCATGCGGTGTCCCTGGTTCTCGCGGTGGCGGGTGGTCCGGTGGTGCTCCGGTGGCACCGACCGCCCGACCGACGCTACGGGAAGACGATCAAGGGAATTGCCAGAGCGAATACAGCGAGAGGTCGCGGACTCCCCCGAAGCAGCGTTTCGCCTTGCGCCGGCGCGGCCGTACCGGCCGAGGAGAACGCCGGGGCACGCCGACTGACCTTGGATCAGGTTCCGACTGCCACCTGGCACACCGAGTGCCGTCGTCCGGCGTCTTAACTCTCGGCTTACGCCACGCTGGCCAGTCCCTTGATGTCGTCAAGAAGCCGCGCCTTGGCGCATGGGCCGACCGTGGAAGATCACTGGCTCGGGGGAGCTTGCGGCGTTTGCGCCACGCGCCGTGGCCGGTGTCTGTGAGCCTTTCGGCATGCGTGTCTTGCTGATCGAGGACGACGACCGGGTGGCCGGGCCGTTGGCGGAGGGGCTGCGCCGTTTCGGGTTCACCGTGGAACACGCCAGGACGGGGGCCGAGGGCCTCGCCGCGCCGGAGGTGGCGATGGTGCTGCTGGACCTGGGGCTGCCGGACATGGACGGCATCGACGTGTGCCGGGCGCTGAGATCCCGCTCGTCCGTACCGATCATCATGATCACGGCCAGGGACGACGAGGTGGACCGTGTCCTCGGGCTCGAACTGGGTGCGGACGACTACGTCTCCAAGCCGTTCGGCGTACGGGAACTCGTCGCCCGGATCCGTGCCGTCACCCGCCGCGCCCGCCCGGCGGTGGCGGACCCGCGGTGTGGTTCGTCGAAGCCCTCGGACGGCCTCGGTCATCCCGGGACACCCGACATCCAGCGGATCGGCCCCCTGACCATCGACTCCCGTACCCGGCAGGTACGCCTCCACCAGACGTCCGTCGCCCTCGCGCCCAAGGAGTTCGACCTGCTCACCTGCCTCGCCGAGGACCCTGGCGCCGTCTGCTCCCGCCGGCAGATCCTCGACGCGGTCTGGGAGCCGAACTTCTTCGGCCCGACCAAGACCCTGGACGTCCACATCGCCGCGCTGCGGCGCAAACTCGGCGACGCGTCCTGGATCGAGAACATCCGCGGGATCGGCTTCCGCCTCGTCCCCCCGGCACCTCCCGACGCCCCGTCCACCGCGGTGCGGACACGCGGCGGAGAGATCCGGTGACCCGTCGCCTCCTGCTCAGCCACCTGAGCCTGATACTGCTCGTCCTGCTCACGCTCGAAGTGCCCTTCGGCGTCTTCTACGCCCGCAGCGAGCTGGCCCGCTTCTCCCGCACGGCGGAACAAGGAGCGATGACGCTCGCCGAGGTCTGCGAGGACAAGATGGAGCACGGACTGACGGCCGACCTGCCCGACCTCGCCCTCGCGTACGGGCGGCGGACCGGCGGCACCGTGCTGGTCGCCGACCACCGGGGTGTCGTCCTCACCGACACCGCTGCCCACGCCGCGGTCGGCGAGGACCTGTCCGCCGAGCCGGACATCTCCGCAGCACTGCACGATCGCCCCACCGTCGGCGCGCGCAGGGCCCCGCCCGCAGACGGTGACTTCCTCTTCGTCACCGTGCCAGGCGGGTCCGGCCCCGCCGTCCCCTGTGTGGTGCGAACGGTGTACGCGCTGGGCCCGCTCAAGGCCCGGGTGCGCGCCACCTGGCTGGTCCTCGCCGCCGTGGGTCTCGGAGTCCTCGCCGCGGCCTCCCTGATCGGGTTCGCTCTCGCGCGCTCGATCACCCGGCCCGTGCAGGCCCTGGAACGCGCCACCGCGCAACTCGCCGAAGGGCGGATCACCGATCCCCCGGCGACCGACCACGGGCCGCCCGAACTGCGCAGGCTCGCCACGTCGTTCACCCGGACCGCGACCCGGCTGCAGCACCTGCTCAAGGCTCAGCAGGCGTTCGCCTCCGACGTGTCACACCAGCTGAAGACGCCCCTGACCGCGCTACGCCTGCGCCTGGAGAACTTCGAGCCGCACCTCGCCCCCTGCGCGCAGGACAGTCTCGACAAGGCGCTCGGGGAGCTGGAGCGGCTCAGTCGCATGGTGCAGGGGCTGCTCGCGCTCGCACGGCTGGAGAACACGGAGATCCGGGCGGAAGCCGCCGACCTCAATGCCGTGGTCTCCGACCGCGCTGACATCTGGACGGCCTTCGCCGCCGAACAGCAGGTCGACATCATCGTGACCGGAGGCGCATCCTTTCCGGTGCTGGCAGTCCCCGGCGCTCTGGAACAGATCATCGACAACCTGCTGTCCAACGCGCTCCGGGTGTCCGCACCGGGAACCTCCGTCACGCTGGCCGTCGTCACCGCCCCCGCACGGGGCACCCGCACCCCGCCCATGGCGGAGCTGCATGTGATCGACCAGGGACCCGGCATGACCGAGACCGAACGGCACAGGGCCTTCGACCGCTTCTGGCGTGCTCCCCACGCAGACCACGACGGCACCGGCCTCGGCCTGCCGCTGGTCCGGCACCTCACCCGCGCAGGAGGGGGCGATGTCACCCTGGAGGCAGCCCCCGGCGGCGGACTCGACGCGGTCGTCCGCCTCCGGCACGCCGCATGCCGCAACCAGCAGGAACGCCTCGTCACCACAGCGGACGTCGACTCGGCGGTCCGACCCGCACCTGCGGGGTGAGGGCCGGCAGGCAGCAGGACAGGGCCGCCCCGAAGGAACCGGTTCCTTGGCCGTCGAGGGCGTGTGCTTCGGCTACAGCGAGACCGCTACCTGATCTGCTCGGTGCCGGGACGTGGTCTCGGCAGCCCGGGATTCCTTGCGGGCCTCCTTCAAGCGGACAACTTCCGAGTTCTTCGCGGGCAGCTGGGATCAGGATGCGGCCCAGTCAGGGCCAGCCGGGACACCACACCTACGACCAGGTCTTCAGGCTCATCACGCCCTCCGCGGCGGGGTGAACACGTACAGATCGAGAATGTCGGGGCAGGGGGCGATACCGGGGCCGCCGGCCTGTACCCAGGCGACGATGTCCTCGGTGGCGTCGCGGTCGTTGACGAGGCCGAGCCAGACCGGACGAGCGCCGGCGGCCCGTGCGGCGGCGGAGGGCTGGACGACGATCACGTTGGCGTGTTCGCACACGTCGAGGCAGTCCGAGACGCGTACGGGGACCTCCTCGGTCAGGCGCGTGAGCTGCCGGTCGTGATCCACGCCGGTGACTTTCCGGCTTCCGCAGCAGCAGTCCCGGCAGACGACGACACGGCACGGCACCGGTTCGGCGGGGGCGTGCTCCGCGCCCGCTTCTTCAGATCGCTGTCGGGGCATCGCTCGTCACGTTCCTCTCCGGGAGGGATGCGTCCCGGGCCGCCGGGCGCAGGAAGCGGATCACGGGGTGGCCAGGGTCGTGGGTGATCTCGGCGCGGACGCCGTAGACCTGCTCGACGAGGGCGGGGGTCAGGACCTCGGCGGGGGTGCCCTCGGTGACCGCGCGGCCGTCGCGCAGGACGAGCAGGCGGTCGCAGTACATCGCGGCGAGGTTGAGGTCGTGCAGGGCGACCACAGTGGTGACCGGCAGGCTCGCGACGAGGGCCAGCAGGTCGAGCTGGTGCTGGATGTCGAGGTGGTTGGTGGGTTCGTCGAGGAGGAGTTCGCGGGGTTCCTGGGCGAGGGCGCGGGCAATCTGGGTGCGTTGGCGTTCGCCCCCGGAGAGGGTGTGCCAGGACTGGTCGGCCCGGTCGGTCAGTCCGGTGCGCCGCAGGGCCTCGGCGACAGCTGCCGCGTCGGCCGCCGTCGGCGGTGTCCAAGCGCGGCGGTGCGGGATGCGGCCGAGAGCGACGACGTCCCGGACGGTCAGTTCGGTCTGGGTGTGGGCGTGCTGTTCGACGGTGGCTATCCGGCGGGCGGTAGCGCGGCGGCCGACCTCGGCGAGCGGGCGGCCGTCCAGGACGACGACTCCGGCGGTCGGGGCGAGGACCCCGGCCATGAGTCTCAACATCGTTGATTTCCCTGACCCGTTGGGGCCGAGCAGGCCGACGGTCTCGCCGGGCCGGAGGGTGAGGGTGACGCCGTCGACGACGACCTTGTCGCCGATGCGCCGCACTACACGGTCCGCGTGCAGGCTGTTCATGTCCTTCTCCGTCCGCGGTAGAGAACGGCGACGAACGCCGGTACGCCGATGAGGGACGTCACCACGCCCACCGGGACCTCCTGGGGGTCGAGGACGGTGCGGGCCAGGGTGTCCACCCACACCAGGAACACGGCCCCGGTCAGCGCCGTGACCGGCAGCAGTCGGGCGTGGCCCGAGCCGGTGAGGGCACGGGTGGCGTGCGGGAGGACCAGGCCGACGAAGCCGATCGCGCCGGCGCAGCTGACCAGAGCGGCGGTGAGCAGCGCGGTGGCGCAGAGCAGGACCAGTCGGGTGCGGGCGACCCGGACCCCGAGTCCCGCGGCGGCCTCGTCCCCGAAGGCGAAGGCGTCCAGCGTGCTCGCATACCCGAGGCAGAGGACGAGAACCACCGCCAGGACGACGGTGCAGAGCAGCACCTGTCCCCAGTCGGCGCCGGTGAGCGAGCCCAGCAGCCAGAACAGCACGCCCCGGGTGGTCTCCGCGTCCGCCGAGGTCAGGACGATGAACGAGGTCAGCGCGGAGAACAGCTGCATGGCCGCCACCCCGGACAGTACGACCCTGTCGGTGCTGCCGCCGAGGGTGTGGCTGAGCAGCAGCACCAGGCCGAAGCAGAGCAGCGCCCCGAGGAAGGCGCCCGCCGACAGGGACACCACTCCGCCGCCCACCCCGAGCACGACCACGGCGACCGCGCCCGTGGACGCCCCGGAGGAGACCCCGAGCACGAAGGGATCGGCCAGCGGATTACGCAGCAGTGACTGCATCACTGCCCCGCACACCGCGAGTCCGGCCCCGCACACGGCGGCGAGGAGGGTGCGGGGCATGCGCAGGTTCCACACGATGCCGTCCCGCAGCGGCGCCAACGTGCTCTCGCCGAGGCCGAGATGGGCCGCGACGGAGGCCCAGACGTCCTCCGTGGAGATGTCGGCCGGGCCGATCGTCACGGCCACGGCGATCGACGCGAGCAGCGCGACCAGCCCGCCGCCCGTCAACAGCAGGGAACGGGCGCTCACTTGGCAAGCCCGAAGTCCCGGAGGCCGGCCGCGACCTTCTCGATCCCCTCGACCGTACGGATGGACGGGTTCATCGCCTGCCCGCTCAGCAGGACGTACCGTTTCTTCCTCACCGCGGTCAGACTGCGGGTGGCGGCGTTCGTCTCCAGGAAGCGGATCTTCACTTCGGCGGTCTCCGCGGTCTGCTGCTTGCGGGTCAGATCGCCGATCACGATCACATGGGGGTCACGGTCGGCGACCGTCTCCCAGTTGATCTGGGGCCATTCGTCATGGGTGTCGGCGAACGCGTTCTTCGCGCCGACCGCGCGGGTGATGGCGCCCGGGGCGCCGCAGCAGCCGGCGAGGTAGGGCGACTGGGAGTTGGCGAACCAGTACATCAGGGAGACACCGGAGGCGTTCAGCCCGTCGGTGGCCTTGCGCACCCGCTCCTTCAGCTCGCCGACGACTTTCTCGCCGCGCTCCTCGACGCCGAACGCGCGGGCCAGATCGCGTATCTCGCCGTAGACGGCGTCGAGGGTGAGCGGCTTGCCGCGCGATCCGTCGCCACCGCTGTCGTTGTCCTTGCCCGAGCAGTCGGACGGTGAGACGTAGGCGGGCACGCCGAGCTTGTCGAACTGCTCGCGGGTGGCGACCCCGCCCTTGCCGAGGGTGGAGACGAACGAGGCGGTGACGAAGTCGGGTTCGGCGTCCAGGACCTTCTCGAAGGAGGGGTAGTTGTCGGCGAGGCGCGGCACGGACGCGTTGGCCTTCTCCAAGCCTTTCATCACCGGGTCGGTCCAGGTCGCCGTACCGGCCATGCGGTCGGCGAGGCCGAGGGAGAGGAGGATCTCCGTGGTGCCCTGGTCGAGGGAGACGGCTCGTTTCGGGGGCGCCTTCAGGGTGACCTTGTGGCCACAGTTGTCGAGGGTCACCGGATGGCCGGTGGCCGAGGTCTCCTGCGGCTTCGCGTCGTCGCCGGAGGAGCCGCAGGCGGTGAGCAGCAGGGCGGACGCGAGGACAAGCGCCGGGATGGGAGCGGGGGTGCGGAGCACGGGCATGCCTTTGGGTCGGGGCTCGTACGCGGAGCCTGGCCTACGGACGTCCCTCCGCGCCGGGACGCGGAGGTGCCAGCAGGTCTTCGGACTCGGGTTCGCCCGGTCGGGGCGCCTTCCCGGTCTCCCAGTGGCGTTGTGCCCCGCCCGTCCCCCTCACCGCTGCGCGTCAGCTCCGGATTCGCACCGGATTCCCTGGCCTCGGATGTGGCTCGACTGGCCCACTGAGGCTATCAAGCCCGTCGTACGGTCAGAGCGTGCGATCGGTCACGGGGTACGGCACGAACGTGCCGGTGTTCTGGTCGATCCGCAAGGGCTGACCGAGCGGCGGTGCGCCGCGCTGGGGGCAGTCGAGGCGTTCACCGACCCGGCAGCCCATGCCGATGGGGGTGGCGGCAGCGCTGGTGAGGTCGAGGCCGCGGCGGATCGCGGACCTCTACCCGGGCGAGGCGAAGACCGATGCCAGGGACGCCGCGGTGATCGCGGACGCGGCACGGACGATGCCGCACACCTTGCGCTCCCTGGAACCGACCGACGAGATCACCGCCGAACTCACCGTGCTCGTGGGCTTCGACCAGGACCTCGCCGCCGAGGCCACCCGCACCTCCGACCGGATACGCGGCCTGCTCACCCAGTTCCACCCCAGCCTGGAACGCGTCAGGTCCTGACGTCGCTGCCCGGCCTCGGCGTCAGGACCGCCGCAGTTCTCCTGGTCACCGTCGGCGACGGCACCAGCCTCCCCACCGCCGCCCACCTCGCCTCCTACGCCGGCCGCGCTCCGGTCACCAAGCAGTCGGGCACCTCGATCCACGGCGAACACGCGCCTAGAGGCGGCAACCGGCAGCTCAAACGCGCGATGCTCCTCTCCGCGTTCGCCACCCTGTACGACCCGGCCTCCCGCGGCTACTACGACCGCTGCCGGGCCCGCGGCAAGACCCACACGCAGGCCCTCCTCCGCCTGGCCCGGCAACGCATCAACGTTCTGTTCGCCATGCTCCGCGACGGAACCTTCTACGAATCACGCCTCCCCGAAGCGATCGCCGCATGACCAGCTCGGGCTTGACGAAGGACATAGAGGCACCCCCCTGCAACGAGCACGAGGTCACCACGTCGACGAACATCAACGACAAGTCACCGGTATTGCACCTAGGCGCTTTCTCCCCATCTCCATCGGGGGTTGTCGGTGACGCGCTCGCGGATCACGACCAAGCTCTGTTCCGGGGATTGCCGAGTGGGCACTCGCCCGCATCCGAGCCAGGGCCGTTGACGGGGCACACCCACCCTCGTAGGGACGTGACGATGTCGGTGGTCAGCCGGGAGCTGAGGGCTTCGACGTTGTCGAGGGGGTAGGTGTGAGTGCCTGGAAAGAGGCGCGGGGTGGCCGGTTGGCCACTGATGTCGTTCCAGCCCGCCAACGCCTCCGGGGAGATGACGGGGTCGTCCGCGCCCCCGTAGAGGGCGAGTTGGGTGTCCAGCGGTGGGCCTTGGTGGGGCGGGAATTGCAGAGCGAGCAGAAGATCGGCGAGCATCGGAATCCACGTGTTGATCAGCGCTCTGGGGTCGTGGCCGGCGTGGTCGGGCAGGCGGCCGAAGAGCTTCTCGATTCCCTCTCGGCCGCCGAGCAGGACGTCCGGAGCCTTTGCGGTGAAGTCGGGGTGGTGGGGGGCGGCCATGGCGGACAGGGCGAGCAGGGTAGGCGGGCGATGCCCCTGCCTCATGACGCATTTGACGGTCTCATAGGCGATGAGTGACCCCACGCTGTGACCGAACACGGCATAGGGGTGGCCGTTGTCGCCCTGTCGGATGCGTTCTGCGAGGAGTTGTCCGAGGCGGTGCGGGTCGGTGTGCACAGGCGTGCCGGTGGCGCGTCCGCGTCCGGGCAGCTGCAGGGCGTGCACACTGACGGTGGCCGGCAGGTAGGGGATGAAGGCTTGGAAGTAGGGGGCGCTCATCCCTGCGGGCGGCATGCAGTAAAGGCGAAGGAGGTGTTCGTCGCCGGTAGCGGGGCGCAGGGCGACGAAGTCCGGTTGGTCCAAGGCGGTGTCGAGACGGACCGAACCGTCCGTCGGACCGGGGGCGTTCATGCGTGTTCACTCCGCTCTGGGACGGCGACCGTCTCGATACGATCGGGGAAAGCCGGCTGCCGGATACGTTGCAGGGCTCGCTTGGCGATGTCGGGGAGGTGGGCGGCGCCCATCAGTTCCAGAGTGGGAATGTCGCAGCCGAGGTGTTGGCGCAGCGCCGTGGAGAGTTCCAGGAACATCAGGGAGTCGAAGCCGAGCAGGTCCAGACGGCAGGTGCGGTCGAGGCGGTCCACGGGGGTGTGCAGGACCGCGGCGGCGAGCTCCGCGATCTTGTCCTCGATCAGGACGACGGCCTCCCCGTCGCTCATTGTGGCCACTTCACCGCACAAGGTGGTGAGACTGTCGGTGCTTTCATGCCGCTGTCGGAGCAGTGCGCCGGTCCTGGGAGCCTTAAGACGGGGCAGGACGCGGCTGATGCTGTCCCAGTCGAAGCGGCCCACCGCAACCACGGGCCCCGTTCGCGTGTCGAGCAGCCGGTCGAGCGCGATGAGCGCGTCGGTGGCGGTGACGGGAGCCATGCCGTAGGAGGCCATCTCGTCGATGCGTCCGGTCCGGTGGACGTAACCGGCGTCTGCGATGACACCCCATTGGACGGCGAGGCCGGGGCTGCCGCATCGGTGCCGGGCTCGGATCAGCGCCTCCATCGCGGCGTTGGCGGCGACGTAGGGGGCTTGCTGAATGTTGCCGTCGAGGGCGGCCACTGAACTGTAGGCGACGAAGAAGTCCGGATCGTGTTCCCCGGCGAGGGCGTCGAGTGCGTGAAGTCCGGTGATCTTGGGTGCGAGGACGGTTTCCATCTGGATGTCGGTGAAGTCGGCCAAAGGAGCGTCGGCGAGGACCATGGCGGCGTGCACGACACCGCCCAGGCGCCGTTCCCGCAGAGCGGTGCGCACGGGATCGAGGGCGCCGGGCCGGGTGATGTCGGCGCAGTGCACGGTGACCTCGGCTCCCGCGGCGCGCAGTTCGTCAAGCAGTTTCGCGGCGCCGGGCGTCCGGTTCCCTCGGCGTCCGACGAGATGGAGGTGACGGGCGCCGCGTGCGGCGAAGTGGCGGGCCGTGGCGGCCCCGTATCCTGCGAGGCCACCGGTGATGACGTAAGCGGCGTCGGCGTCGAATGCGCTCGTGGGCTCGGAGCGGACCACCGGCGGTGGGGCGTCGAAGCTGATGACGATCTTCCCGATGTGCCGGCCGCTGTTCAGCAGACCGAAGGCCTCGCCGAAGCGGTGCGCGGGGAACGTGTGATGGGGCACCGGCCTCCAGTGGCCGGTGGTGACGGCTTCGGCCAACCTCGTGAAGTGGCGCCGCACCATAGGCGTTCGCCGATCGTGCAGGTCCAGCGTGTCCACTCCGAACACCGAGACGTTGCGGGCCGGCGGAGCAGCGGGCAGTGGATCGCCCCGCTCCATGTCGCGTCCGAGTTCGACGAAGCGCCCCTGCGGGGCGAGCAGGTGCAGGCTGCGCAGGCGGGCCTCGCCGGGCAGGGAGTTGAGGACGACATCGACGCCGTGGCCGTCAGTCAGGTCTGCGATCTGCTCGGCGAAGTCCAGGGTGCGCGAGTCCAGCACGTGCTCGACGCCCAGCAGGCGCAGCAGGCTCCGTTTGGCGGGTGTGCCGGCCGTGGCGATGACGCGCGCGCCGGCTCGCTGTGCGAGTTGCACGGCGGCCAACCCGACTCCCCCGGCGGCGGCGTGCACGAGGACGGTGTCGTCCTCGGTCAGGGCAGCACACTGCTGGAGGGCGTGGTGTGCGGTGAGGAACGCGGCGGGCAGTGTGGTCGCGGCGGTGAATTCCATGGTGTCGGGCAGCGGTATGACGTGATCGCTGTAAGCGAGGACATGGGAGGCCAGGGCGGTGTGGGCCATGGCCGCGACGCGGTCGCCCGGTACGAGATGGGTGACACCGGGGCCCACTGCGGTGACGGTGCCCGCGCAGTCCAGGCCGAGGCCGAGGAATCCGTGGCGCCGGGAGGCAGGCAGGGAACTGTCACCGGTTGCGGTCAGCAGGTCGTGGTGGTTCAGTGCCGCGGCCGCGGTACGGATGAGCACCTCGCCTTCGGACGGGTGCAGCGCGGTGGTGGCGCGCCAGGCGAAGACGGGATGTCGTCCGGCGGTTTCGACGTGCAGTGCGTAGTGGGGCTCGGATGCGGCTGTGACCTCACCGGCGGGCAGTGGTACGACACGGGTGGCGAAGCGCCCATGCGGCGTGAGGACCACCTCGTCGTCGACGAGTTCCTCGGGATCGCCCGCTGCGGCTGCGCTGTCCTGCAGATGGTGCAGTTCGTGCAGGAGACGCTGAAATGTGTCGTCGTTGCCGGGTTCGGTCAGGGCGATACGACGTACGTTCAGTGAAGGGTGTTCGTTCGCCAGGCTTCGCGCGGCGCCCCACAGGGGTGCGCCATGGAGTGAGGGTGGCGGAGTGGGTGGCCGCTGACTGTCGGCGTCGACGATCCAGACGCGCAGGCTCCCTGCGTGGGACCGCGCACTCCGGCTCCAGGCGCGGGTGAGATCACGCAGCGCGGCAAGCTGCCGTACACCGTGGTCGGTGCGTTGCTGTGGACCCGTTCCGTCGGCTGGTTCGGCGAGTAGGATCACGTCGCTCACCAGTCGGGGTGCCTGGGTTCCGTCTGCCGCACCGGCCAGTTCGCGGGTCCAGGAGGCCGCACCGCTTGCCCCCGCGATGTGGTGGACGCCGCCGTGAGGGCATTCGGCGAGCAGCGCTCGGGTCAGCCGCTGCGCCAGCGCGGTGGGGTCGTCGGCGGTAGGTGTGCTCACCAGCCAGGACCGCTGCGTCACGTCGCCGGTCTTCGTCGCAGCGGCGGACGACCGCCGCACGTCCGATTCCCCGGGAGAAATACGGTCCGTTGCCTTGTCGGGGACGGCGTGGGCGCCGCGCTCCGCGACGATGAGGGACACGTACGGCCGGTCCGCCGCGGTGTCGTCATATTGCCCGGTGCTCGTGAAGCCGCAGTCGGCGAGGAGGTCGGGCCAACGGTCGTAGGGCACCAGCGGGCCGTCTGGCCGGGCACCCTGGTCGGTGGAGAGCCAGAAGGAGTCCAGCAGACCGAACACCGGTGCCAGAAGTTCCACGCTGTGGGTCTCCAGGGCGATCAGGTGGCCGCCGTCGGCGAGCAAGGTGGCCATGCCGCGCAAGGCGCGGGAGATGTCGCTCGTGGCGTGCAGGATGTTCGCGGCGATGACGAGGTCGTAGGCACCTGGCTCGAAGCCTTGGGCCACGGGGTCGCTTCCTGCGTCCAGGACCTGGTGGACGAGGAAGTCATAGTGGTGGAAGCGCTTCTTGGCGGCCGGGAAGAACGCGGGTGACACGTCCGTGAAGGTGTAGTGGACCCGCTCGGGCGGCAGGTGCGGCAGCAGGGCAGCGGTGGTGGCGCCGGTGCCCGCACCGACCTCGAGGATACGCAGCGGCCGGTCGGCGGGCCAGCCGTCGACGACGTTGCGTATCCAGCCGACGAGCGCATGGGTGTGCGGGGCGAAGAAGGTGCTGGCCTCGTAGAACCGCTGGACGAGGTTGTCGGAGTCGGAGAAGAGGAGCTCCAGAGGATCGACGTCACCGGCGAGGACATCGGCGAGGCGGCGCCCGCACACACCGTAGGTGAGTATGGTGACGGACTGACCGGGAAAGTCCCCGAGCAGACGGCTGAACAGTTCCTCGGGGCGTGGCGCGGCCGGGATGCTCCAGGCGCCGGCCCCGGTGACGGTGAGGGCGCCGTGGCTGACGGCCTGCGGCAGCAGGACGTCGAGAAGCTTCGCATGCTTGGCCTTGACTCCTGCGTCGATGAGGTCGGCGAGGCCGAACGAGGCGTGCTTCACAGCCGGGAGCAAATGGCGCACGGCCTGGGCCGTGAAGTGGGCGCAGACTTCGAGCAGACGCGGCTGGAGTGCGTCGCTGACCTGATGCAGCCGGCCCAGATGGGCGTCCTTCTGCCTCCTGACCAGTTCCGGCAGGGACCGCGCGGCAGGCAGTGGGCTCCGGCCAGGCTCAGGTTGGCCCGGCAGGGGGGCGGCGCGCAGAACCTCGGTCAGGCTGTCCTGCTCGTCGACGGGCACGGTTTCGAAGCGTCGCAGCTCGCAGCCGAGCAGTTCCATGCACACGTCACCGTTGTCGTCACACACGGCGATGTCCCACAGGGCGTCGGGGCCGGTGGCACGGGTGACGTGGGTGAAGCCGGACAAGGGCACGGCCTGCCAGCTGCGGATGGTGGTGATGCGGGCGGGCAGGAACGGGGCGGGTCGGTCCGCGGTGAACACCAGCGGCAGGCAGGTCTGCAGGGCGCCGTCCACCAGCGTGGGGTGGGCGATGACTCCGGGCTCGGGCTGGACCGGCGCGGTGAACTCGTAGCGTCCCAAGGCTTCGTCCTGCCCGGTGTGCAGCTGTGTGACGGTCCGAAACGCCGGCCCGTAGTCGAGACCGGCCCGATGGGCGGCCGCGTAGTGCTCGAGGGCCCGATACTCGTTCCGCAGGCGGCGTTTCAGAGCGGCGATGTCCACGCGGGGCCGCTGTGGGCGCAGCAGTCTCCGCACGTCGGCGCGGGCGTGCTCGATCCAGTCCTGTTCACCCGTGCGGCTTCGGATGACGAGCCGGCCGTCCTGGGCAAGGCCGGTGGCCAGTTGGACGTCGTCCCCGTCCGCTGGGCCCGCCGAGTCGGCGCTCCAGTCGAGGGTCAGGGCTCGGCCGATGGACAGGCCGGTGATTTCGAGTGGTTCGTCATGTCGGCTCCGTGCGGCGGCCAGGGCCATTTCCACGAAGCCTGCGGCGGGCCAGACGACAGCGTCCGTGACCCGATGGTCCTCCATCCAAGCCAGCCGGTCGGCGTCCAGACGGTTCAGCCATGCTGCTTCCGGCCCGGCTTGGCGAGGTCCGAGAAGAGGGTGGGCGCCGGCGGTGTCCTCGCCGGGGGCGTCTTCCCTCCACCAGGACGCGTCGCCGTTCCAGTGCCGCTCGCGCTGCCACGCCACGGGCGGCAGGTCGGCCACCGCGCCGGGGCGGGGAAAGTAGCTGTCCCAGTCCACCGCTGCCCCGGCGGCGAGTACGCGCAGAACGGTCTGCTGCAGCGCGTCCACAGTGGCGAACGTCCGGGACAGCGTGGGCACGATCACGCCGGGTTCGGAAGCGCCGGCGGTGGCACGTCGCAGATAGGCGGTCAGCACGGGGTGGGGGCCGATCTCGACCAGGACGTCGCAGGCGGCGTCCCCGGTTGCCAATGCGGTGGCGGCCTGGTGGAAACGGACGGGGCGGCGGATATTGTCCCACCAGTACTCGGCGTCCAGGTCGTCCCCTGACGCGGCGCGGCCGGTCACCGTGGAGATCATCGGAATGCGGAAGGACCCGGGGGCGAGGGATTTCAGTGCGCGGGCCAGCTGGCCCCGCACGGGGTCCATGGCGCTCGTGTGGAAGGCGTAGTCGAGACGCAGGTCACGGAAGAAGACGCCGTCGGAATCCAGTGCGGTGCCAAGGGATGCAAGGTCCTCGTGCGAGCCGGCGAGGGTCACGTCCTGGTCGGAGTTGATCGCGGCGATCTCCACCCGGTCGTGCAGCTGAGCCTGTTCGAGGTGTTCCCTGGCGGCCTGTTCGCTCAGGCCCACCGCGGCCATGCCGCCCGAACCCGCGGTGGCGGCCTGTGCGAGGCTGCGGGCGGCGATGACGAGGCAGGCTTGGGCCCGGGTGAGGCCACCCGCACAGTACGCGGCGGCCACTTCCCCGACGCTGTGTCCCATGACGGCGTGCGGCTCGACGCCCCGGGCGGACAAGGCGGCGACCAGGCCCGCCTGGACGGCGAACAGCGTCGGCTGCGCGACTTCCGTACGGTCCCAGCGGGAGGCATCGGCGCAGGCCAGCTCGTCGCGCACTTTCCAGCCGAGCAGGGGCTCGAGTTCGTCGCTGACGGCTTGGACTTCGGCGGTGAACGCGGGTTCCCTATCGAGGAGTTCGGCTCCCATGCCCGCCCACTGCGAACCGTTTCCGCAGAAGACGAAGCCGATCCTGCCTCCGCTCACCAGGCGTTCGGTGGCAGTGTCGGCTTCGTGTCCTCGTGCCGCCCGGGTCAGAGCTTCGGCGGCTTGGGTGGGTCCGGTCGCGAAGAAGGCCAGACTGTGGCGACGCCGGGTCCGTCGTCGGCATGCGGTGAAGGCGGCGTCGTACAGCGCCTCTGGTCCCTGCGACGAATCGGCGGCCATAGCGGCGAAGTGGTCCGCCCAGGACTCCAGGGTGGCGGTCAGCGCCTGGCGCGTATGCGCGGAAACGATGACCGGAACCGGCCGCGCTGCCGTGCTGACGAATGGCGCGGCGGCGACGTCGCTCACCGCGGCGCTGCCGGCGGGCGGTGCGGCCAGGACGGCGTGCGCATTGGCGCCGCCTATGCCGAAGGAGTTGACGCCGATCACGACACGACTGTCGCCGGGAAGGGGGCGGGCGGTGAGTACCGGCTGCAGA
Source organism: Streptomyces misionensis (assembly GCF_007896895.1). Lineage (GTDB taxonomy): Bacteria > Actinomycetota > Actinomycetes > Streptomycetales > Streptomycetaceae > Streptomyces > Streptomyces misionensis_A. The sequence goes on from NZ_VOGW01000041.1 coordinate 121,705, forward strand.
CCGAGACCATCGAAGTCGATCTTCGGGTTGGGCGGGTCGGCATGCAGAGTCCTCGGAATGGAACGCGATTTGATCACGACCAGTGACTTCAGGACCCCCGCCATCCCGGCCGCCGCTTCCATGTGCCCGAGATTGGACTTGATCGAACCGATTGGCAGCGGTGCATCGGCACAGTGGCTGCCGAGCACCTCCCCCAACGCCGCGCACTCGACGGGGTCGCCGACCAGGGTGCCCGTGCCGTGCGCCTCCACATAGGACACGTCGCGCGGGTCGATGCCGGCGGCGGCGTACACACGGCGCAGCAGAGCTGCCTGGGTCCGTGCACTCGGTGCGGACAGACCCACGGTGCGGCCGTCGGAGTTGAGGGCGGTGGCCAGGATGACGGCATGTACCCGGTCGCCGTCGGCGAGCGCGGCGGCCAGGGGCTTCAGGACGAGCATCACGGCGCCCTCGGAGCGTACGAACCCGTCGGCCGCGGCGCCGAAGGGGTGGCAACGACCCGTCGGCGAGAGCACTCCGGCCTGCGCAAAGCCGACGAAGAGGCCCGGCGACAGCATCAGGTTCACCGCGCCTGCCAGGGCGAGTGGGCTGCGGCCGGTGCGCAGATGCTCGCACGCCTGGTGCAGCGCGGTCAGGCCGGAGGAGCAGGCGGTGTCCACGGCGCTCGACGGCCCGGTCAGATCCAGTTCGTAGGAGACGCGGTTGGCCGTGATCGACAGGAATCCGCCGGTCGTGGTGTAGGGATTGCTCGAACGCAGGCGGCGCGCCTGCAGGTCGGCGTAGTCGTGGGTGGAGACACCGGTGATGACGGCGGTTTCACTCCCGGCCAGGGCATCGATGTCCAGGGCGGCGTCGTCGAGGGCCTCGACCGCGCACTCGAGCAGCAGACGCTGCTGCGGGTCGATCCGGGAGGCTTCCTTGGGAGTGATACCGAAGTACGAGGTGTCGAAACCGGTGACCTCCGGTTCGGGCAGGAAACCACCCGCGACAGAGTGGAACTTGCCCGGTTTTTCCGGGCGACGGGCGCGATGGGCACTGATGTCGAAGCGGTCCGAGGGCATGGTGCCGACCAGGTCACCTCCTTCGGCCAGCACCTCGCCGAGCTGGTCCAGGCGGTTGATGCCGCCCGGCAGACGCAGGCCCACCCCGATCACCGCCACCGCGTCAGCGGGCACATAGGCGGGGTCGCAGACGATGGAGGTGGGCGGAGACGATGGACGGGGTACAGCCATGGAGGCCTCCACGTAAGCGGCACTGCTCGGATTTCAGGGATGATGGTGAGGCGACAACAGGGCGTGGCAGGTCTGCGCTCAAGCGCTCGCGGAGGTGCACGGACCTGGGCGGGCGGGCGCTCCCCGGAGCTGTCGGACCGAGGGTCTACCCGGTCGGCTGCACCGGCTTGCGGCCCCACACGGAGACGGCGTACATGCCGAGATCCATGAAGTCCGGATCGTCGATCAAGGACAGCGCCGCGTCCAGCTCGTCTGCCAGAGGGTCGCTGTTCCGAGCCTGGAAGTCGCGGAGTTGCGCGAACGACAGGCGCCAGAATTCATCTGCGGGGCCGCCGTCACCGATCATCACCGGCTGCACCTCCGTGCCGCCCAAGATGAAGCCGCCGTCAGTCACCAAGGCCTGCAATCGGCCGCCGAGGCGGAGATCGCTGCCCTGCGAGAGCCCAAGGGTGCGCTCGGCGACGTGCAGCCCCTGACGCATCACCGGGTGGGGCAGGACATCGGCGGGTCCCATGTCGAGATCCTCGACCAGGAGGAGACCGCCGGGCCTCAGCCACTCAGACATGACAGCCAACACTAATGCGGGGTCCGCCAGATGGCACAGGAGCATTCGGGCGTGGATCACGTCGAAGGAGCCGACGGGAAAGCCGTCCTCGGTCACGTCGTGGCAGAGGACGGTGATGCGCTCCTCAGTCGCGAGGTCCTCGAAGAAGCGGGTGTCGGTGTCCGTCGCTGTGACGTCACCGCTCGGGCAGAGCCGGGCCAGCATCCGGGCCACCGACCCGGCGCCCGCCCCGACTTCCAGGCAGCGGGCCGTGGCGGGCACGCCTGCCTGTCTCAAGCAGTGCTCGGTGAACGGGTCCCACAGGTCCTCCAGTGCACGCAGCCGGCCCCACTCACCGGTCCTCTGATGGCCGAAGGCCCCGGCCTTGTAGCCGGGTGCCGCCTCGGACCGGGGCCGGCGCCGGGACGTGGGTTCGAGTCGGGTCAACGGCGGGCCTCCGTAGCCAGAGTTGGGAATGTGCTGGTCGCAAGCCACTTGTTCTTGGCCACTACGCGGACGGTCCCTCCCAGCGGACTGCGAGCTTGTCGGGTCTCGTGGTTACGGCCCGGTGCCTCTTGCGGTGTTCGACGCCGCGCTCGACCGCCTGCCGATCCCCCAGTTCTCGGTATCGGACGCGTGCGGCCGACCGTCATGCATGGCGAGCTTCCTGCGTTTCCGGGGACGGGCCATAATCCGCAGTAGATCATCACTGGCTTTTGCGATCAACCCGTACCAGAGTCAGCTGCGGGCGGCACGTCTTTTACGAACAAGGCGTCTTCGGCGGCCTGCCGCTCATGGCGGGGCACGCAGGCGATCCACCGGTGGTGGCCCGGCAGATGCCGGGGTGACCGGCGAGACGCTGCGGAGATGGGTGCGCCGGGCCGATGAGCACGCGGGCCGCGCTCACAGCCACGGCGAGCAGGGCGCGGAGAGCCGGATCGAAGGCCTGGTCCGGCTGCGCGTGGGGAACGGCCGGCTGCGCAAAACGGAGGAGGGGTGGCAGCTCGAGCGGGAGATCCTGGGCCGGGCAACGGCGTACTTCACCGAGGAGACGCAGTGGGGACCTGCCGCTGGGACTTCGTCTCCGCTCACGCCGAGACCCTCGGCGTCCAGCGGATATACCGGGTCCTTTCGGGTCTCGCGTTCGGCCCACCAGGACACGGCCCACCAGGACACCTCCCCCGGGATCTGCACGATCCGTTGTCAGAGTGTCCGCGCCAGGGGGTCGCCTCGGTCCGAGCGTCTCCGACCGGAACAGCGCTGGTCTGGATGACCGGCCCCCCGCCACATCATCCCCGCGCATACCCGCATGCTGCGCGACACAGCACGCCTTCCCCGATGGGGTCCTGGGTGTTGCCGGACACCGGCGTGTTCGCGGGGCGGTTCCGACTCGGCAACTCCAGACTCAAGGATCCGGAACACTCCGGACTCGTCATGGACGCTGAACACGGCCGGCTCCGTCGAGTTCCGGCAGCCATGCCGGTTCACCGGGTTCGTCCCGTTTCGCACAAGCGGTTGTCACGGATCATCAACTCGCCTGTCACAGCGGCATCTTGATCCGGCCTGCGGCGCAACGGCCCGTCCGGAAGCAGACATCCCCAGAAACGACAGCGGCTCGTCGGTTCGAGCGGGCCGGACAAGACCACCTCGCAGGAGTGCACATGCGCGTCAAGAAGATCTCCGCCCTCGCCGTGATCGTCGCCGCGGCCGGCCTCTCGCTGACCGCGTGCGGCGGCAGCGACGGTTCGAGCACGGCCGCGCAGAGCAGCACACCGGCTTCCGCCAGCAGCTCCACGGGCGGCCAGGGAGCGGCAGGCGCTTCCTCCGGCACCACCGGCGACACCACCGGCGGCACCTCCAGCGACACCACCGGTAGCACCGGCACCAGCGGCAACACCGGAACCAGCACCAGCGGCGCCGCAGGGAAGAAGGCCGCCGCCCGGACCGGGACCACGGCGTCGGGCGCCCTGTGCAAGACCGACCACCTCGGCTTCAGCGCCGCGTCCGCCGGAGTCAAGAACGAGATCGTCGTCAACCTGAAGAACACCGGCTCCACCACCTGCAGCATGCACGGCTTCCCCGGCGTCCAGCTCCTCGGCGCCGACGGCCTGGGCGACAAGGGCCCCGACGCCGCCCGCACCGACACCACCGCACCCGCCGTCACCATCGCCCCCGGCGAGGAGACCCGCTTCCTCCTCCACTACATCCCCGACACCAGCGGCTCCGGCAAGACCTACACCAGGCTCGCCGTCACCCCGCCCAACGAGACCGTCTTCGACGTCATGGACCTCGACGGCCTCAGCATCACCGTCCCCGCCACCACCGGCAACGCCCCCGACGTCTACGTCGACCCCGTCGGCTACCACACCGGCACCGGCAAGTGACCGCACCAACAGGTCCGGCCCGCGCGAGGCACCGACCCCAGAGCCCTTGTGGTGCCCGGAGCGGTTGACCGGGGACCAGCGAGCACGCCTCGAGGTCGGATCCTTTCGGGGGTCCACGCAGGTTCGAATCCTGCCCTCTCCGCACCACACGGCACGCCGATGCCGTGCAGCGTCGCCGGAGTCCCGCGCGTACCTCCATGCGGGAACGACGCCGCGAGTCGCGCGGCGGCCATCGTGCGGAGTGCGTGATGCCGTAGGCTCACGATCGCCTCGCGGCGGGGGGCATACGCGGCCGGCTGGTCCTGGTTCCTTCCGAAGCCTGATCCGAGCCGGCGCGGGACTCCTGGACGGCGTCGGGTGCATCACCCGACGTGGGGCGGGTAAACGCCGGGGGACACCACCCCCACAGGTTCGGAAGGCAGTCCCGATGAGCACTTCGGACAAGGTCGGCAACACGGGCGACAAGGTCAAGGGCAAGGCGAAGGAAGCGCTCGGCAAGGCGGTCGGCAATGAACGACTGGAGGCGGAGGGCAGGGCCGACCAGGTCCAAGGCGACGCCAAGCAGGCCGGCGAGAAGGCGAAGGACGCGGTGAGGAACCTTCTGAAGGACTGATCTCCTCCGCGGAACCCTGTGAAGGCGGGCCCCGGCAACCGAGCCGGGACCCGCCTTCACGCTCGGTCATCGTCTCGCGGCCGCCGCGGTACTGCGGGGCACAGGCGCCGGAATGACAGACAGTAGGAGCAGCTGGACCATGCGGGACGCTGATGGCCGGGCGGGCGTGTGGTGGGCGGCGTTGCGCCGTACGCCAGTGGCCCTCTGGAACGACGACATCACGGACTGGGCTGCCGCGTTGACCTACTACGCGGTGCTCGCACTGTTCCCCGTGCTGCTGGTGCTCCTCTCGGTTCTGGGGCTGACCCTGCCGACGGGACGACCCGAGGTGATCGACCGGGTGACGCAGGCCGTCCCGGTCACCTCCCGCACGTTGCTGCGCAGCACTCTGCAGCAGATGGCGGAGCAATCATCCGCGGCCTGGGCCCTGGTCGTCTTCAGCGTAGCTGGGGCCCTGTGGTCGAGTTGCAGCTATCTGAGTGTCTTCCGCCGGGCCCTGCACGCCATGCACCGGGTCGATGCCGACCGGCCGGTGTGGCGCACCGCCCCGCGCATCGTCCTCACCGCTCTCGTGCTGATCTCCCTACTCCTGACGACCACGCTCGCGCTGCTGCTGAGTGGCAGCGTCGCTCGGGCTCTGGGCCGGGTGCTGAACCTGGGTGCCGTGCCCCAGGTGGCGTGGGACGCCCTGCGCTGGCCCGTCCTGGCATTGGTGGCGGTCGCTCTGGTCCTTGTGCTCTACCGTTCAGGTCCGGCCCCTTCGCGTCCCGTGGGGAAGATGGCACCGGGCGGCGCCCTGGCGATCCTGCTCCTACTCTCCGTCTCACTGGGATTCGCTGTTTACGCCTCGCACGTGAGCACCTATCACCGCTTGTACGGCTCCCTGGCAGGCGTGGTGGTCTTTCTCGTCTGGCTGTGGCTGTCCAACCTCGCGCTTCTGACGGGCGCACAGTTCAACGCCGAGCTGGCACGTACCGGCGACGAAGCCCGCCCGGGCCTGCCTGGGAAGCGGGAAGACGACAGCACTCTTGCCCCCGAGCCGCCCGACGGGCAACCTGCCTGATTCCTCCGCGTGCGCCGGGCCCTCAGGCGTGTTCGCACCCGCTCAGGGTCACTGGGACGGGTTCCGATGAAGCAGTTCCCGGACGGTCGGCCGTTTTCAAGGGAAGAGGGGCGGGTGACGGGGACGGCTGGGTCCTCCGATCGGCGCTTGCGCAGGTGATCTCGGCGGATTCCGCTCGTTTTGCTCCGGCTGCAGGTTTGGGGGCAAGCACCCGGTCGGCGACAGCCGCCGCTGCGGACGCCCCAGCTGCCCGCTGCTCGGCGGCATCTGCAAGGCCTGCTGCCGATGGCCCCTGGTACCCACTCGAGGCCGAGGCGACTCCTGCCCCGTCGGCGGGCCAGTGCGCCTCAGGACGAGCAGTCCGCGCAGCATCGATGCGAGCGGACTACGCCCGAGTGGGCATCACGGACCTGACCGAGCAGAACCGCAGTGCACGCTGGACCGACTCGACCGCCGACCGAAGGTGATCCGCCCGACTCGTGACCGCAGACGGCCCCAGGCTTCTGCCTGGGGCGTCGCGCTGAGCCTCGCCTACGACAAGCACAGAAGGCTCGCTGCCTTCGGCGTGTGCGTCGGCACTGCCCATGCCTGTGTCAGGGGCTTCAGTGACCCCACACCGACCGGGCGAAGGGATGAAGTCCTCGCGCGAACACGATCTCGGCTTCGTCTTCCTGAACCGGAGCCTCGCCGAATGCGACCGCGTCGGTGACGACCGGGGAGACCACTCGCCCCCCTCACCGTTGGCGCAGCGTGAACGTCCAGGCAGTCATCGACCCGAACGGTGAGGTGTCGTGGATCTCGCCTTGACGCGCTATCAAAGTCAGTTGGCGTAGTAGGGGGTCAACTCCCACGAGTTGCCGCCTTCATCCTCCATGCAGGCGAATCCCACGATCGTTCCATGGGCCTGCAGAGCGTTACCCCAATTGGTGCAATCCTGGAGGGTGCCCTTGCCGGGGATGTCCGCGCCTTGTCGCGGCGTCGCCTGAGCCACGCCGGCAGCGATGCCGGAGAGCGCCAGGACGCCGGCGCCGACGACCATTGCCTTCTTGAGGGTCTTGCGCATTCTTCGCTCCATTTCTGTCTGTGGGCACATGTGCGGCGGGCACATGAACTCTGCGACCGCACAGCACACTTGTGCGCCAGGGGAATTCCCAAGGCATCTTCAGTTGATCACGCTGAAACTCGCTACCCCAAGGGTCACGAATGCTTGTTACACACTCCTGACAAGCCCGGGAGGACATGCCCTCAGGCCCCGAGCCGTGTCGCCGAACCCGAGCCACCCGTCAGCCGGTTCGGTTCACCGCACCCCGGCACGGCCTTTCGGACTGCGGAGCCGCTTCGGCACCGCGCCCGCCGGAGCATGCGCTCTCCCGGGCTCGCAGTAATGACGCGCTGGCCTCTCGGAAAGGGCTGGCGGAATTTTCCCCAGCCGGCCTGAGCGCGAAGTTGTCGAGGGCGGCATGCTCCTCGGCGAAGTTCCAGGCCGACGCGGTGGCGTTGGCCCGTTCGTCGGGCCGGCCTGTCTCACGCATTGCCACCGAGCTCGGCGTGAATCACGAGACGCCGCGGCAGTGGATCAAGACGGCGGAGAAGGCCGGGCGGCCCGAGTCGGTTGCGGCGTCGGCGAAGGACGCGGAGATCGCGGCCTTGCGCAGGCAGGCGATCGCGACACCTCGCTCATCGGGGGTGACTTTGATCGATGGTTGGTGACGTCGGGGGCTCGAAGCACCAGGTGGCGAGTTTCGTGGATTTCTTGTTGGCGAGCCCGACCTGATCCAAACGAGAGGCCCTAGTTGGCGAGTTCGGCCGTGCGGCGGCGACGCTCTGTGGTGATGAAGCGGTCAGTGCCCCGAACGCTCACTACTCGACTGGTGGCTGCCCCTCCTACAACCTGCCCTTGCCACCGGGCGAAATTATGCCCGACGGCACCGGACCCGACGGTCCGGCGGTGCTGCACCTGGCCTTCGCCCTGTCGCGCAGCGGTCAGCAGGGCTCGCAGGCTGGTGCCGACCTCCGTACCGAACGCACTTGTTCGACATGGTCCCGCTCACCCCGGACTCCATCGACGGGCTGGTCGACCGATTGGTGTGACCTCACCGTCGACTCCCCGTGATCACCGGCACCAGGCATTCGGGCAGTTCCCGTACCCCGACGCGTCCCGGCGTGGCTCGTGGGCGCGTTCGGGTTCCGTCATCCCGCCTCGCCGTCCGCATCCGTTCCGTCCCCGGCCCCGCCGTTGCGGCCCTTCGACACCAGTGCCGTACCGGCGATCACAGCGCCGATCGCCACGGCCTTGCCCGCACCGTAGTACGCGCCCCATTCCTCGTCGGCGCTGTGTCCACCAAGGAACAGCCAGGCGAGCAGGGACAGTCCGGCCAGGACGAGAATGCCGCCGCCCAGCGGACCGAGCCCTGCCCACCAGGGAGCATGGGCGGCCGACCGAGCACTGGGGCGGCGGCCCTGCCCTGCGTCCTTCATCGTGTGTTCCCTCCTGTCGGTGATGTCCCCGTCTCTTGTCCAGACGATCACCGACGGCTCATCGTTCCAGCGTCCGCAGCGCGGTCTGCCGCTCGCGAGGAGACGAGGGGCTGGGCTGTGACCGTGCTGCGGCGCGCGAGCGTCCCGGCCCACAGGACCAGCCCGCGGTCATGGGACACGGGGCCACCCCAACGACGAGAGGGGGAAAGCCGCGGGCCGCACAGCCGAGTGCTCAGTCCGCCGGCACCGGCCCCCGGGCTACGTCTCGTCGGCGTGGTGCGGGACGACGGTGCGGCGTACGCCTGCCTCCAGCACGGCCTGGGCCAGGTGCCGGCCGTTGATGTAGCCGCCGCCGGAGGGCTGGAGCGCGTTCGCGATGCTGAACAGGATGGCCGGCGCCTCGGTCTCCCGGCGGGTGGCGCCGGCCTCGGCCGCGTGGCCGGTGGCGAACTCCTCCGTGTCGTCGGGGTCCACGGATCGCGTCCGCGCCCTCTGGAGGACCCGCAGTGCCATCGCGTTGACGGTGTGCCGGTCGCCGCCGTGGTACCGGCAGCACGAACGGGCGCCGCCGCGACGCGGCACGATCCGACGCAGCCGACGGCGCCACCACGGCACTCCGGCCGGCGTACACGCCGGCTCGCGGAACGGGCGGGGGCGGGCGGCGCGGCGGCCGCCACCGCCGCCACGGTCCTCGGTCTGCCCCTCGGGTCCGCGTCCCGGGTCGCCCTGTCCATCGCCGGCGTCAGCCGCGCACATGCAGCCCGAAACCGCTTCGGCCCGCGGGCTCCAGTCCCTCCTTCAGGTGCAGCGAGGGGATCTCGTAGTCGCCGAAGTTCTGCCGCCGGAACGCGATCGGCTCGGTCGACTCCAGGGTGAGCAGACGCTGCTTCCATGCCTTGGCGACGTCCGGGTAGTCCTCGCTGGTCATCCGGTCGCTGCCGTACAGCACGAACGGCGGCAGCACCTCGATGCCCGGGTAGTAGAGGATGCCGTGCTGGATCGGGAACAGCAGATCGTCGATGGGGCCGTTGATCCCGCGAGCGGCGTAGTGCGACTCCGGACCGCCGGCGGTCACCGACAACAGCGCCCGCCTGCCCGCGAGGGTGCCTTCGCCGAAGCGCTCACCGTATGTGGTGTCGCTGTGCTCTCCGACGCCGTACGCGAAGTGGTACGTGAAGACGCGGTCCACCCAGCCCTTGAGGATCGCGGGCATCGAGTACCACCACAACGGGAACTGGAAGATGATCGTGTCGGCCCACAGCAGCTTCTCCTGCTCGGCGAGGACGTCCCGGGTGAGCGTCCCGGCGTCGAAGGCCCGGCCCGAGTCCAGGGCGACCTTCAGCGGACGTGAGGCGTGCGGGCCGTAGTCCTCGGCGTCCACGGCCGCCTTCCAGTTCATCGCGTACAGATCGCTCACCCGTACCTCGTGCCCGGCGCTCTCCAGCGTGGTCACCGCGAGGTCCTTCAGCGAGCCGTTGAGCGACTTCGGCTCCGGGTGGGCGTAGACGATCAGCGTCTTCATGGGAACTCCTTCGGATCGGATGCCTTCGATCCTGGACGCCACGGCGCCCGGCGTTCAGGGGCTCATGTTCCGTCGGACGGGACTTCCTGGTATTGGCAGGACCACCTTCAGGACCACCTTCGCGGGCGCCGCCGAGGCCATACTGAAGGCATGGACGATCTCGCGGGCTTCCTGCGGACCCGGCGTTCCCGCGTCGACCCGGCTGCCGTCGGCATTCCCACCGACAGCCGCCGCCGGGTCGAAGGGCTGCGCCGCGAAGAGGTCGCGCACCTGTCCGGAGTCAGCGTCGACTACTACGTCCGCCTGGAGCAGGGCCGCGCGACCCAGCCCTCCGAGCAGGTCCTCGACGCCCTCGCCCGCGTCCTCGACCTCGACGAGACCGAACGCGGGCACCTCTACCGGCTCGCCCGGCAGCGCCGCCGCCGCGCGAAGGCGCCGGGCGGGCGGATCCGCCCCGAGCTGCTGCGCGTCCTCGACCTGGTCGCCGACGGACCCGCGCTGATCATGAACCACCGCCTGGACGTGCTCGCCGGCAACCGCCTCGCCGGGCTCCTCTACGGCCGGCCGATGCCGGGCCTGAACATCGCACGGCACCTCTTCCTCGAGGAGGCCGACCGCGGGCTCTACGCGGACTGGGAGAACTGCACCCTCGACGTGGTCGGGCACCTGCGCCTGGCCGCCGGCAAATACCCCGATGATCCCCGTCTGGCCGCACTCGTCGGCGAGCTGGCGATGGGCAGCGAGCGCTTCCGCCGCCTCTGGGCCCGCGCGGACGTGCGCGCCCGCACATACGGACGCAAGGCGTATCGGCATCCACTGGTCGGGCTGCTGGAACTGCACCAGGAGAACTTCGTCCTGCCGAACGAACCGGGCATGGAGCTGGTCGTGCTGTCCGCGGCCTCCGGCAGCCCTGCCGAGGACGGACTGCGCCTGCTCGCAGACCTGGCCGCGGCCGGTGGTGACGCACATCCCGCAGTGAGCGCTCGGGTCCGCGAGTAATGCCGGCTGCCCCGGCCCGGGTTCGAGCGCGTCGGACGGCCGGCGGCAGAGCCGGATCCCGGTGTCGCCCGCGCCGCGTCCCTTCGGCGGCCGGGGCCCGCTCCCCTGCCGCGGACCGGCCGAGGCGTGGGGTGCCGCCCCCGCTCCAAGGCGTCGGTCACGTCGGTCGGCCCGGCGGAGTTCACCGCCGGCACGGCGGACCGGGGCGTCGCGCTGTGCATGGTGCCGGCCGTCTGAGCACGCGCTCACACTCGCTGCCGGTGCGGGAGGGGCGCGGGCGACCACTGGTGCTGTGCGGCCGAATTCGCTTCGTCTTCGGGTGAGGGCGGTCTCAGAACTGCTGTAATCGCGGTATGTCCTTCCTTCTTCGCGCTCTCGGTGTCCTCTTCCTCGCTTCCGCGGTGTTCCTCGGGATCGGGATATACACGATTTCTCACACTGCCGACGGCGTCCGCTGTGGTGACCAGCTCATGCACCCGGGAGACAGTTGCACCTTTCGGGGAGACCTCCTTCCGGGGCACGGAGCCTCCTACGACGTCATGGCCAAGAAGGCCGAGGACACACGCAGTATGCAGTCCACACTGATGGTCGTCTCCTCTGTCGTGCTTGTTCTCTCCGGCGTCGGCACGGTTCTGGTGTGGAGGCGTACGCGTGCCCTGTGACCGGGCATCAGTCGGTTCCGTCCCTCGATGGACGGGTCGATCGGATCGACGAAGCGGTGCCCTCAAACACCAGTCGGCTAGCGGATATTGACCGGTAGCCAGAAAAGGCGTTGGTATAGCGGCCGGACCCGAATGGGGGTGGGGGTAGGCCCCCCCTGCAAACGGGGTGCTGACCGGATGGGTCGGCCGGCGAAGATCGGCGAAGCTCTGAGCATGACGAAGAGTTTCCGCAACGCCTCGCTCCTCGCCGCCACCGTCGTCCTCCTCGGCCTGCTCGCTCCGGTCACGTCCTCCGCCAGTGCCGGCGGGCCACTGCACTGGGCCAGGTGCGAGGGCACCGGCCATGATCCCCGGCAGGAGTGCGCGACCCTCACCGTGCCGATGGACTACGCCGACCCTGACGGTCCGAAGATAGATCTGGCGCTCTCCCGTATCCGCAGCGAGAAGCCGTCGGCGCGCCGGGGCGCGCTGCTGCTCGTCCCCGGCGGGCCGGGTGGCGACAGCCTCGACGACCCGTCCGGGAAGGGGCAGAAGCTGCCTCAGGCCGTGCGGGACCAGTACGACCTGATCGGGTTCGCCCCGCGTGGCAACGCGCCCTCCACAGCGGTCGATTGCGGGCTCGGCCACAGCGACCTCGCCCTGACGGCGCTGCGGCCCTGGCCCGACGCCGCCGGATCGGTCACCGGAAACATGGCCACCGCCCGGCGCATGGCGGACGCGTGCGCACGCAACGGCGGCGCGTTGATACGGCACATCAGCACGGTCGACAACGCCCGTGACATCGACCGTGTCCGGGCCGCGCTGGGCGAGCGCCGCCTGTCGGTGTGGGGCGTGTCGTACGGGACGTACGTCGGCGCGGTCTACGCCCAGCTGTTCCCGCAGCGCACGGACCGCGTCGTCCTCGACAGCAGCGGCAACCCCGACCCGGTCAGGGCGGAGCGCGCCTGGCTCGCCGCGTTCGAGGTCGGCGTCGAGGACAACTTCCCCGTGTTCGCCAAGTGGGCGTCCGCGCCGGACAATCCGTACCAACTGGCGGGCACGGCCGCCGAGGTGCGCCCCCTCTTCCTCCGCCTCGCCGCCGACCTGGACCGCGCTCCGATCCCCTGGCCCGGCGCCAACCCTGCCGAGCTGAACGGCAACGTACTGCGCCAGACCATGCTGAACAGCTTCTACGACCCCGACGACTACGCCGGCCTGGCCCAGCTGATCCTGGCCGCACGCAAGGGCACGGTGCCGCCCGCACCGCAGTCGCCCCCGGACACCGTGCTGCAGAACCTCACCGGCGTGGCCGCCGCCACCATCTGCAACGACGTCGCCTGGCCGCGCTCGACCACCTTCTACCAGAGGTCCGTTGACGAGAGCCGCGCCACGTACCCGCTGACGGCGGGCATGCCTCGCAACGCAATGGTCTGCGCCGCCTGGCCGTGGCGGCCGGAACAGGCGCCGGTGCGGATCACCGACCGCGGACCGGCCGGCCACATCATGCTCGTCCAGAACGAGCGCGACGTGGCGACCCCGCTGAGCGGCGCCCTCAAACTCCGTACCGCCCTGGGCCGCCGCGCCGTCATGGTCACCGTCGACTCCACCGGTCACGAGGCCTATCTGGCCAACGGCAACGCCTGCGGAGACGAGACCGTCTCGCGGTTCCTGGCCACCGGCCGACGGCCCGAGGCGGACGTCTACTGCGAGTGAGCACACCCTGCCGCGGCACCGAGCCAGTCCGGTTCACGGGAAGCGCACGGCGGCGTCGGGGGCCGGATCTTCGGTGGAGTCGGCCCAGGGTGGTTGGGGTCCTGGTCAACAGCCCCGGACGGTCAGGTCAGGTCGAGGAAGCTCCATCGGGCGTCCGGCCGGGCACCGCTCAGCCACTTGCCGCAGTTCTGGAGCACGACCGGGCTCGACGTCATGTGCTGCGCGCCCGTCCCGAGGTCGCGCAGGAAGCGGTCGACCGGGCCGCGGCGGATCGCCGCCGAGCCGGCCCAGCGGTGTACGGTGCGGCCCACCTCGTACACGGTCGAGGTGGTGTGGTCGAGGACGAGGCGGATCAGAGTGTCCTGCTCCGTGCTCGGCGACCGGCCCTGGTCCAAGGACTGTTCGACGTCCTGCCAGACGTCGTTCGCCCAGGCCCGGGCTGCCCGAAGTCCGGCCTCCGCCGTCGCGTACGCGGCGTGGAACCGGGAAGTGTCGACCGCGGCGCCCCACGAACCGGACCGCGCCGCGGCAACCCGCTTCAGCTCGGCCAGGAGGCGCCGGCCGACGCCGAGGGCCCAGCCCATGTGCCCGATCGCTGACAGGTTCACCAGGGCGAGGCGGTAGACGGCGCGTCGTCGATTCGGTCAACCACGGAGGGAGTGACGGAGCGAGGCATCGGCCTGCATGACGCTCACCGTTCCGGCGTCGGCCGGTGTGGCCCGGGTGGCCCTGGGTGGCGCGCGCGGGGGCACCGGCGTGTGGGGCGCGAGGAGTTGCGCGCGAGGCGCCGCGCTCCCCCGGGCGAGTACCGGGT
>NZ_VOGW01000042.1 GCF_007896895.1 Streptomyces misionensis
CTTCCGGTGTCCGGCGCTCGGACGGTTTCGGTGATCCCGGCACAGTCGTCGCGATCAGGGATCGGCTGTGCGGCCACCGTCCGAGGCGGCTCGGACGAGGGCTAGTTGATGCAGAGCCCGTTGCACACGTACTGCCAGAAGGATCCGCAGCCGCGGTACATCTGGCAGCCGCCTTGGCCGTACTGGCAGTGGGTGGCGTTCGTGCACTGGTCGTCCTCGTCCGTGCAGGTGCAGGCGCCGCCCGCGGGACGCGCCGTGTCCTCGGCTGCTTCAGCCGGCCCGAGTGTGCCCAGCAGTGCGCTGCGGCCGTCCGGGCCGAACGCCTCGGAGGCGGACCTGCTGAGCCGCTTCAGATCGGTCGTGGCCGCCGTCCTGTTGTCGTCGGCGAAGTGGTTCGGTGAGGAGGCCCAGGCGACGGCCTGGTCGTAGACGGCCCGTTGGTTCGGTGTCATGCCGGGGTGGGTGGCGCGGTAGTGCTCCAGGTGTTCGAGCCACATCCGGCTGCGGGCCTTCGCGGACAGTTCGCTGTAGATGGCGCGCCGGTAGACGAGCGGATAGGCCACCAGGTCGCTGTAGCGCTGCGGCAGATTGCTCTTGTTGCGCTGCGCCCAGGCCAGCGCGGTCTTGCAGGAGTCTTCCGCGAACGCCGGTGTCCTGCCGAGGAGGACGATCCCGGCCGCCACCGCCGCGCCGGTCCCCAGCCGCAGGAACTGCGACCGCCCGATGGCGTTGCCGTGCCCGGGTGCCGGCAGGGGGCGCCGGCTCTCCTGCCGGAGCCGGCCCATGCCGCGCAGCACGGCGGTCGTCGAACGAACGCCGAGGTGCCGGACGAGCGGGAGCGCCATGGCCGCCCCGGTCCACAGGCGCACCTCGCCACCGGTGGCCCTGATCAGCGTGGGGGCGGGCGGCGCTCCCTCGCCCAGCCGGGCCGTACGCCACTGCTGTACCTCGGTGTGGGTCAGCGGCAGCACTTCGAGTTTCCCGTCACCTGCGTGCCGCACGGTGGCGGCGATCTGCCGGCACGTCGCGCACGAGGCGTCGAACGCAAGGATCCACCGGGCCCGCGGCGGCGTGGCGGTGTGGTCGTTCACATCTTCTCCTTGGCTTTCCGGATGTCGAAGAGACCTCTTGGTGTGACGTCGCGTCCGGCGCGTGTGATCACCCACCGGCTGCCGGCGCCCGCGGCTTCGGCTCATGCGGTCTCTTCGTGGACGGCCTGTGTCAGCCCCTGGACATGTCTAGCCCGTGCGGGTTGTTCGGCTTCGAAGGTGTGGTGGCGAACAAACAGATCCCGAAAAATGCGATCTCACAGCACACCCGGGGGGAGGTGCGGACATGCCGCGTGGCGAGCGTCCGCTGGAAGTGGGAGACAGTCCGTTGCTGCGCTTTGCCGCGAGGCTGCGGAAACTGCGCCACCAGGCAGGCAGCCCGGCATACCGGCAGATGGCCGAACACGCCCATTACTCGGTCTCGACGCTTTCAGAGGCGGCGGCCGGGCGGCGGCTTCCGACGCTTGCTGTGACTCTCGCCTACGTGTGCGCCTGTGGCGGGGACCCGCTGGAGTGGGAGCGGATCTGGCAGGAGACGGCAGCCGACATGGACGTGCCGCGGCAGCCTGCCGTGGAGCCCGGGCAACGAGCCCCCTACGCGGGGCTGGCGGCGTTCCGGACGCAGGACGCGGAGTGGTTCTTCGGCCGCGAACGGCTGGTGGCCCAGGTGCTGCGGCGGCTGCGGGAGCAGCGGTTCGTGGTGGTGATCGGTGCGTCGGGATCCGGGAAGTCGTCGCTCCTGCGGGCCGGCCTGGTACCGGCACTGCGGCAGCGGACGGTGGTGTTCACCCCCGGACCGCGTCCCGTGGAGGAGTGCGCGATCCACATCGCGGCGATCGCGGGCGGCACCCCGGGGCGGTGGTACGAGGAATTGCGGGCCGATCCCGCGAACCTGCACCGCGCGCTGCGCCAGGCACTTGCCGCGGAGCCGCCCGAGAACGACATCGTCCTCGTCGTGGACCAGTTCGAGGAGACCTTCACCCAGGGCACCGCGGAGGACGCCGCTTTCATCAGTGCGCTGGTGACCGCCGCACGGGCGCCGAACAGCCGCTGCCGGGTCGTCCTGGCGGTCCGCGCCGACTTCTACGCCCACTGCGTCCGCCACCCGGACCTGGCGCGGGCGTTGCACGACGCCCAGGTCCCGGTGGGACCGATGAGCCTGGATGAACTGCGCAGCGCGATCGTCCAGCCCGCCGTACGGTCCGGGCTCACCGTCGAGGGAGCGCTGCTCGCCACACTGACCGCCCAGGCCCACGGCAGGCCAGGCGTCCTGCCTCTGCTGTCGCACGCCCTGCTGGAAACCTGGCGCCGCCGGCGCGGCAACGCCCTGACCCTGGACGGCTTCCGGGCCACCGGCGGGCTGGAGGGTGCCCTGGCCCGTACCGCCGAGACCTTCTATGAGGGGCTCACCACGGCGCAGCGCGACGTGGCCAGGCAGGTCTTCACCCGGCTGACCGCGCTCGGGGAGGGCACCGAGGACACCCGGCGTCGGATGACGAGGGCCGAACTCGACGACACGCCCGACGTCCGCGTCGTCCTCGAGCGCGCGGCGGCCGCGCGGCTGCTCCTGCTGGACCAGGACCGGATCGAACTGACCCACGAGGCCCTGATCCGCTGCTGGCCCCGGCTGCACCAGTGGCTCACCCGGGACCGGGAAGCGCTGCGCATCCAGCGGCGGCTGACCGAGGCGGCCGACCTGTGGGAGTCGCTGGACCGGGACGCCGGCGCCCTGTACCGGGGTGCGGCGCTCTCCATGGCCCGGAATGCCCCTCTGTGTCCGAGCCGCCGTGAGCGGGCGTTCTTGCAGGCGAGTGTCGAGGCCGCGGCCGTCGAGGCGGCGCGAGGACAGCGCCGGAGTCGCCGTATGCGGCAACTTGCCGCGCTGCTCGCCGTACTGCTGGTGGCCGCGGTCGGCGCGGTCGGCGTGGCGGTGCGGGCCCAGCAACAGCTCACCCGGCAGCGCGACATGGCGCTCGCCCAGGAGTCGTCGGCCCAGGCGGTGGCGCTGCGGGCGGCCCGGCCCGCGCTGGCGGCGCAGCTCAGCCTGGCAGCGCTGCGGCTGGTGCCGGGGGCGGCGCAGCAGGACGCGCTCATGAGCACCATGGCGGTGGCGCTGCCGAACGGCGGGGGGCAGCAGGGGCACACCCAGGCCATCAGCTCGGTCGCGTTCGGGCCGAACGGCCGATGGGTGGCCACCGGCAGCTTCGACCACACGGTGCGGCTGTGGAACATCACCGATCCGCTCCGCCCGGTCCCCGGGCCCGGTGTCATGCACAGCCCGGACGTCGCAACCGGTGTCGCCTTCAGCCCGGACGGACGTCTCGTGGCCACCGCGGGACGCGACCGCACGGTCCGGCTGTGGGACGTCGGCGATCGACGCCGCCCGGTGCTGGTGCGGACCCTGACCGGGCACCGCGACATCGTGTTCTCGGTGGCCTTCAGCCCCGACGGTCGGCTGCTCGCCTCCGGCAGCTACGACCACACCGTGCGGCTGTGGAACGTCACCGAGCCCTCCCGGGCCCGGCTGCTGTCGGCCCTCACCGGCCACCGGCTCAACGTCAAGCCGGTGGCCTTCAGCCCCGACGGCCGGCTGCTCGCCTCGGGCAGCGACGACCGTACGGTGCGGCTGTGGGACGTCACCGACGGCCGGCGCCCCCGCCCCCTCGGTGTGCTGACGGGCCACCGCGACTTCGTCGACGCCGTCGCGATCAGCCCGGACGGCCGCACGCTGGCCTCCGGCAGCGACGACCGGACGATCCGGCTGTGGAACATCACCGACCCACGGCATCCGGTGTCGCTGAAGACCCTTACGGGACACGCCGACGTGGTCACCTCCGTGGCCTTCAGCCCCGACGGACGGCTCCTCCTGTCGGGCAGCAACGACCGTACGTCGCGCCTGTGGGACGTGACCGACCCGCGCACCCCCCGCGCGCGGCACGTGCTGACCGGCCACCTCGGCGCCGTCAACGCGGTGGCCTTCAGTCCGGACGAACGACTGCTGCTCACCGGCAGTGCCGACCACACCGCCCAGCTCTGGCGACCGGACGTGGCGGACGCGGCAGCTCTGGCATGCTCGTCACGGGCGCACCCGACCATCACGGAGAAGCAGTGGCGCACTTACCTCCCGGGGGTCGCCTACCAGCCGCCGTGTGAGCACGGTTGACACCGAGTCCTGTGTGCCCTCCCGGACGGCCGTCCCGGGCTCTCGCAAGCGCCCACCCGCTGCTGCGCGAGCAGCGGGTACGCGGCCCCGCTCGGGAAGCCCGGGCGGCTCACCCTGCGGGTCGCGGGCCGTACGGGGAGCGGGGCCTGCCGCGTGGGCCAGAGCCGGCCTGCCGCCGCGGAACGCCGGACGGTCCCGCCGCCCCGGCGCGCACTCTCGCCCCCGACGCGCCGCGCCCACGCCCACGGCCCGACGTGGCGGCGCAGGGCCCTGCGGATCACCTGGACAGGCTTCGTTCCGCTCAACGGGACATGATCACCCGTTTATCGGATTGATAAAGATGGTTGTCAGGCTCTGTTCACAGCCCTCGCACAGCCGAGAGGATCCCCGCCTGACCATTCGGCAGCGATGCCCGGGGAGGGGCTCACGTGAGGGAGAACAGACCGAAGAGCCGCCTGCTGGCGCTCGGTTCGGCCGGAGCGCTCGTCACCGCGAGCATGATCGCGAGTGTCGTCTCGGCACCCGCGGCCGGCGCCGCGGGGCGGCCGGCCCAGGACCGCGCGGCGAAGGGCGCGGAGATCGCCGCCGCCCGCGCCGCAAAGGCCGGCATCGACTGGCAGGACTGCCCGGCCGACTGGGGGCTGGCCAAGCCCATCCAGTGCGGCTGGGTCAGCGTGCCCGTCGACTACACCCACCCGGACGGCAAGCAGATCAAGCTCGCCGTCGACCGCGTCGCCAGCACCGGCACCCCGGCCGAGCGCCAGGGCGCGCTCGTCTACAACCCGGGCGGCCCCGGCGGCTCCGGGCTGCGCTTCCCGACCCGTGTGACCGGCAAGAAGCCGGTCTGGGCGAACGTCGCCAAGGCCTACGACTTCGTCGGCTTCGACCCGCGCGGCGTCGGCCACTCGGCGCCCATCTCCTGCGCGGACCCGCAGCAGTTCGTGCAGGCGCCGAAGGCGGACCCGGTCCCGGACACCGAGGCGGACAAGCTCGCCCAGCGCAAGCTGGCCCGCGAGTACGCCGACGGCTGCCTGGACCGCACCGGCCGCACCATGCTCGAGCAGATGACCACGCCGAACACCGCCCGCGACCTGGACGTCATCCGCGCCGCGCTCGGCGAGCAGAAGCTCAACTACCTCGGCGTCTCCTACGGCACCTACCTCGGCGCCGTCTACGGCACCCTCTTCCCGGGCCACCTGCGCCGCATGATCGTGGACAGCGTGACCAACCCGGCCCGGGACAACATCTGGTACCAGGCGAACCTGAACCAGGACGTCGCCTTCGAGGGCCGCTGGAAGGACTGGGAGGACTGGGTCGCCGCAAACGACGCCGCCTTCCATCTCGGCACCACGCGCGCCGCCGTCCAGGACAAGTGGCTCCAGCTGCGCGCCACCGCCAAGAAGAGCCCCATCGGCGGGGTCGTCGGCCCGGCCGAGCTGATCTCCTTCTTCCAGAGCGCGCCTTACTACGACTCCTCGTGGGTGCCGGTGGCCACCGTCTTCAGCCGGTACGTCGCCGGTGACACCCAGGCCCTGGTCGACGCGGCCGCCCCCGACCTGTCGGACACCGCGGGCAACATCGCCTCGGAGAACTCCAACGCCGTCTACACGGCCGTCGAGTGCACCGACGCCAAATGGCCCACCAGCTGGCGCACGTGGGACCGGGACAACAGCCGGCTCAACCAGGACTACCCGTTCATGACCTGGGCCAACGCCTGGATGAACCTGCCCTGCGCCACCTGGCCGGTCAAGCAGCAGAACCCGGTCGACGTCACCACCCACAAGGGTCTGCCGCGGGTCCTGATCGTGCAGTCGACCCGCGACGCCGCGACCCCCTATGAGGGCGCGGTCGAGCTGCACAAGCGCTTCGCCGGCTCCCGCCTGATCACCGAGAAGGACGCGGGCTCCCACGGCGTGACCAGCCTGGAGAACCCCTGCATCAACCAGCGCGTCGACGCCTACCTGATCGACGGCAGGCTCGACGGCTCCGACGTCACCTGCACCCCGCACGCCACGCCCAAGCCGTGACCCTGCTCGCACGGTGAGAGGGGCGGCCGCACTCTGCGGCCGCCCCTCGCCCGTTCCCCCGCCCGGCAGCGGGCGAGGTCGCCGAGGCGTGGATACGACCGGAAAACCGGTCCGCGCAGCCGCCTCCAGTGAGAGGCCTCGGAGAATCGGGAACGACGTCACTCGTGCGGACCGTGACCCGAGGCGTCGGCGCCGGTTGACCAGGGAGCCCGGTCCCCGGGACATGCGGGTACTGCCGCGCGGGACCGCCCGGGCGCTCGCGTCGAGAGGAACACGGCATGGACACAGGTCAGGGGTTCTTCAGCCGGCGGCGCTTCCTGGAGGCGTCCGCCGCGGGCGCCGCCGCGGCTTCCCCACTGCGGGTGCGAACCGCCGCGGCGCGGCGCGTGCTGACGTATCGCGAGATGACCGGTGGATCGGTCACCGCGCGGCCCGGCGGGGCGTTCCTGATCGCCGAGGTGCAGGGAGTTGTGTGGCGGATCCCGCGCACGGGTGGCGACGCGGTGCGGCTGACCCGCTGGGAGCTGGAGGCGACCCGGCCCGCGCTCTCCCCGGACGGACGGACCGTGGCCGTGTGCGGGTACCGGGGCGGCGGCTTCCACCTGTGGACGCTGCGGCCGGACGGCGGCGGGCTGCGCCCGCTCACCAGCGGTCCCTGGGACGACCGGGACGTGGCCTGGTCACCGGACGGCACGCGGCTGGCGTTCTCCTCCGAGCGCGGCGGGGATCCCGTGGCCGGCGGCGCCTTCGGCCTGTGGACACAGGACCTGGGCAGCGGCCGGACGACCCGGCTGACCGGCGGCGCCCACGAGGACTACGACCCGGCGTGGTTCCCGGACGGGCGGTCGCTGGTGTGCGTGCGCGCCGCTCACACCGAGGACGGCGGCAACGACGGCGGCCTGTCCCTGGTGCGCGTCCCGGCGGCGGGCGGGCCGGCGCAGGTGCTGCGCACGGTCACCGAGGGCCGGCTGCTGTGCCCGGCCGTCTCCCCCGCCGGCCGGATCGCCTATCTCCGGCTGACGGGCACGAGCGGCTCGCCGTCGCTGCCGGCCGCCACGGCGACGCTGATGGTGGACGACCGGGTGATCGCGGCGGGCGAGGACCCGGCGGCGGCCCCGCCCTGCTGGCTGGACGAGGACCGGCTGCTCTACGTGGCGGACGGCCGCATCCGCATCCGCGGGGTCGATGCCCGGGGCGCCGCGGACGTCGAGGAGATCCCGTTCACCGCGCGGATGCCCGTGCCCCGGCCGCCGCGCCGGGCCGCGCGGCGAATCCCCGACCCGGCCGTTCCCGCTCCCGTACGTGGCCTCCACCGGCCGACGCTGGCACCGGACGGCCGCAGCGTGGCGTTCGTCGCGCTCAACGCCCTGTGGCTGGTCCCGGTCTCCGGCACCGGGCGGACGGGCGACCCGCGCCGGCTGGTGCAGGCCGCCGACGTGCACCACCTGCAGATGCCGGCCTGGGCGCCGGACGGCCGCAGCCTGCTGTACTGCACCGACCGCGACGGCCTGAGTGCCGTGCGCCGACTGCGCCTGGCCGACTCGCACGACGAGCAGGTCACCGGCGGCGGACGGCTGTACCCGGCGCTGTCTCCGGACGGCTCGCTGCTGGCCTGCCAGGACGTCACCGGGAACGTGCTGGTACGCGACCTGGCCACCGGCGAGGAGCGGGTGACGGCCCGCCCGCTTGCGGCCGACGGACCGCCCGGGGCACCCACCTGGTCCTCGGACGGTCGCCACCTGGCATTCTGTGATCGCAACCGGCTCAACCACCGGTTCCGCGAGGGCTACAACCTCATCCGGATCGTGGACGTGCGCACCGGGACCGAGCGACGTCGGCTGCCCGCCGACCACCAGTCGCTGTCGGACCGGGTCGCCGCCGGGCCCCTGTGGTCCCCCGACGGCCGCTGGATGGTGTTCGTCGCCGAGTCCGTGCTGTGGCTGCTGCCCGTCGCCGCCGACGGCACGCCCACGGGCCCGGCCCGCCGGCTCACCGACGAACCGGCCGACCACCCGAGCTGGGCCGGCGACTCCCGCACCCTCCTCTATCTCTCCTGCGGCAAGCTGCGGCTGCTCTCCCTGGACGCCGCGCATTCCCCGGGCCCCCTGCGCACGCTCCCGGTCCGGCTGACCGGTCGGCGGGCGCCCCACGCGCGGGAGCCGCTGCGCGTCCACGCCGGCCAGCTGTGGGACGCCACCGGCAGCCCGCCGCGCCAGGACATGGACGTCCTGATCCGCGGCGACCGGATCACCGGCGTCGAGCCGCACCGTGCCCGCAGGCCGGGCCACCGCGCCTTGGACGCCTCCGGACAGACGGTGCTGCCCGGCCTGTTCGACAGCCACACCCACCCCTACACCGCCACCTACGGAGCCCGGCAGAACCTGACCTTTCTCGCCTACGGCGTCACGACCACCGCCTGCATGGGTGGCCCGCTGTACGAGACGGTCCGGCTGCGCGAGTCGGCCGCCACCGGGTACGGACTCGGCCCCAGGTCGCTGGCGTGCGCCGAACTGATCGACGGCGCCCGCACCGCGTACGGCATGGGACGCGCGCACCGCACCGAGGCGGGCGTTCGGGCCACGCTGCGGCGGGCCGCCGCCCTGGACGTCGACTTCGTCAAGACCTACGTCCGCGCGCCGGGCAGGACCATGGCGCTGGCCGCGCAGGCCGCGCACCGGCTGGGCGTTCCGTGCGGCAGTCACCTGTGCTTCCCCGGCCGGGCCGCCGGCCAGGACCTGACCACGCATCTGCAGGCCACCCAGCGGCTGCCGTACGGCCACGCCACCACGCCGCTCGGCCGTGTTCACCAGGATCTGGTCGAGCACTACGCGGACGGGGCCTTCGCGCTGATCGGCACGCCGTTCACGGCGCAGTGCCTGCTGGGCGCCGACCGGACCCTGGCCGACGACCCGCGGGTGAGCACCCTGATGCCGCCCTGGGACGCCGCCGCCGTCCGCGACCGCGCCGCGACCCCGCCCACCCGACAGCAACGGGACGCCCTCGCCTCGGAGATGTCCGACTACCGGCAACTGGCCGCACACGGCGCCGTACTCGCCCTGGGCACGGACTCGCCCTTGGTGCCCGTGGGTCTCTCCCTCCATCTGGCGTTGCGCGCCCTGCACGGGCACGGTTTCACCGCGGCCGAGGCCTTGCACACCGTCACCACCGTTCCGGCTCGCCTCTTCGGTGTGGACCGGGACCTCGGCACGGTGGAGGCCGGCAAGCTCGCGGATCTGACGGTGGTCGACGGCGATCCCTTCCATGACTTCGGCACCCTCGTGCACACCTCCGTGGTGCTGCGCGACGGCGTCCCCCACCGCTGGCAAGACCTGCCCGGCCTCAGCCCGGCGGGCACTCCCGGTCCTCCCCACGCCACCTGGCTCGATGTCGCCCGCTACTTCGAGCGCTCCTCCTGCTGCCACTTGGGCGGGGGCTCGTAGTCCCGAGGGGCTCGCGAGCCACACCGCCCCATGAAGCGGCGCAGCCGGGTTGCCCAGGGATCGACGGCAGCGCCCCTGGCTGGGCGGTACGGGCTACGGTTTCCGCTCCGGGGGGCGGATGCCGTCGAAGAGGTTGTCGACGAGGGCGTCGATGAACTCCGGTGTGACGGGCTCGTCGGGGATCAGGCTGCGGTGGTAGACGGCCCCCCAGAGCTGGTCGACCAGGACCCGCACATCGACGTTCTCGCGGATCTGGCCCTGCTCCTTGGCGCGGGTCAGGCGCTGGTAGGCCAGCTCGCGTCGGCCCGAGGAGTACAGGGCGCGGTAGGCGCGTGCGAGGTCGGGATCGGTCTGGGCGGCGCCGATGAGTTCGAGCAGGGCGTGGCCCCCGGGGCCGGCCATGACCCGGCGGTGGTGGTGGAGCTGGTCGCGCAGGTCCTCGCGGACGTCGCCGGTGTCGGCGAAGGACAGGGTGGTGTGTACGGCGTGGAAGTACCCGTCGAGGGCGAGGGCGCCCAGTGACTGCCACCACTTGTACAAGGTGGTCTTGCTGACACCGGCGGCCTTGGCGACCCGTTCGAACGTCAGGTCGGCCATTCCCTCGCTCAGCATCAGCCGTCCGACGGTCTCGAGGACGTCGGCACGGACCTCGTCGGCGGGGCGCCGTCCGCGCCCGCGCGGACGCGGACTCGGGCGCGGGTCGGGGTCCGAGCGCGGATTCGGGTCCGGGTCCGGGTTCGGGTCGGTCCGGTCCGGCTGGGTGGGC
>NZ_VOGW01000043.1:0-7145 GCF_007896895.1 Streptomyces misionensis
TGCGCGGAACGCGCGGCGGGCGCGCGCGTTGGTCGGGGGATCGGGTGGCGGGGATCAGGCCAGGCCGCCGTTGGTGAACAGGACCTGCCCGTTGACCCAGCGGGCCGGTCCGGCGAGGAACGCGACGGTCTCGGCGATGTCCTCGGGCCGGCCCAGTCGCTCGAGCGGTACGGCCTTGGCGAGTTGGGCGACCGCGGCCTCGTCCTTGCCGTCCAGGAACAGCGCGGTGGCCGTGGGCCCGGGGGCGACGGCGTTGACCGTGATGTCCTTGCCGCGCAGCTCGCGCGCCAGGATCAGGGTGATGCCCTCGACCGCGGCCTTGGCGGCGACGTAGGCGCCGTAGGCGGGGAACTGCGTGCGGGTGACCGACGTCGAGAAGTTCACGATCGCGCCGCCGGTGCGCACCCGGTTCGCGGCAAGCTGCGAGACGACGAACGTGCCGCGCACATTGGTGCGGTGCATGCGGTCGAAGTCGGCCAGGTCGAGCGTGGCGATCGGGGACAGCAGCATAATCCCGGCGGTGTTGACGACGACGTCGATCCCGCCGAACGCGGCCTCCACGGCGTCGAACGCCGCGGCCATCGCGGTCTCGTCCGCGACGTCCGCGCCGACCGCGATGGCGCGGCCGCCGCCGGCCGTGACCTGGTCGGCGATTTCCGCGGCGCGGGCCGCGTTGCCGGCGTAGTGCACGGCGACGGCGTAGCCGTCGGCGGCCAGACGCTCGACAACGGCGCGGCCGATGCCGCCTGAGCCGCCGGTGACGAGGGCGACGCGGGGGGTGGTGGTCGTGCTGGACATGGTGGCCTCCTGGATCTGCTGCCGCTACATGTGAACGCTGCGTCCATATAACCACGTAATGAACGGCCCGTTCATTTCATAGTAATGTGATCCAGCTCACGCTGTCGCGACCCGGTGTGCACCGGTGCCACCGCTTCGGTCCCGGTGCCGCCGGACACGCGGCCGTGCTCCCGATCTCGTCAGTCCCCTGTCAGACGAAGATCAGCGGCCGTTGCCACGATGGGCCGCAACAGGCCCGCACGCCCCACGACCCGCCACCCGGCCCGCAACGGCGGACCGGTGTCCCCGCAGCCCCGGTTCGGCACCGGACACCTTCGCCTCCCTGTCATGGAATGAGCTCAGGTCATGGCCGCCTTCGCACCGCCCGTCCTCCCCTTCGACCTGCCCCTGCCGGACCGCCACGTCCGTGAGTCCGTTGAGCCGCGCGCCGCGCGCCCCGTGCCCCGCGTGTCGCCGGCCGCCGACGTACCGCGGCAAGCGTGCGCCGAGCCGGGGCTCGTCCGGGGCGGGGGCACGGCGATGCGCACGGCCACGACCCCGCACGTCGCGTGGTGACCCGCGGCACGCCGGCGTCCGGGACGCGGCCGTGCCCCGCCTCCGATCTCAGAGAGATACGCCCCATGACCTCCAACCCCCTCGCGACCGACATGTCCGCCCCCGGCCGCTGGTTCCACCCGCTTGACGCCGACCCGGACGCCTCCCTCCTGCTGTTCCTGCTGCCGCACGCGGGCGGCGGCGCGGCGATGTTCCGCGACTGGCTGCCGTTGCTGCCGTCCGACGTGGCACCGCGCGCGCTCACCTCACCCGGCCGGGACGCGCGCCTGGCCGAGCGGCCGTTGCAGGACTGGGACGCCCTGTACGGCGCCGTGCACGACGCGGTCGTCGCCGAGCTGGACGGGCGGCCGTACGCCGTCTTCGGGCACTGCCTGGGGGCGCACCTCGCGTTCCGCCTCGCCACCCGCCTCGTGGCCGAGGGGCTGCCGGAGCCGGTGCTGCTCGGGGTGTCCGGCTGGGCGCCGCGTGGCTTCTTCCGGGCGACCCTGGCGGACAGCGTCATGCCGGAGGCCGATCTGCTGGCCCATGTCCGGCGCCTCGGCTCGTTCCCGGAGGAGATCCAGCGGGACCCGGCGCTGCTGGCCCGGGTGCTGCCCGCGCTGCGGGCGGATCTGCGGGTGGCCGCGACCTTCACCGACGACGGTGCCGAGGTCACCTGCCCGCTGGTCTCCTACGGGGGCGACGCCGATCCGCTAATGGTGGAGCCCGACGCGATGACGCACTGGGCCGACCGCACCTCCCGCTACCTCGGCCACACCTGGCTTCCGGGTGGTCACTTCTTCCCCGAGGAGCATGCCGCCGAGATCGCGCCGCACTTCGTCCAAACGCTGCGCGCGGTGCACACGCGCCCGACTCCCCAGCCGTCCGCGTGACGCGGGCGGACACTCCCCGGCCCTGCCTTCCGCAATCCCTTGGTGTGATCATGAACTTACGAGACCGAATCGGCTCCTCCTCCCCCACGGCCGCCGCGGCCGACCCGGGGCCCGGCGCCTCCCCCGTCTCCGGCGTGCTCCCGCTGACCGCCTACCAGCGGGACGTGTGGGTCGCCGCCGAACTGCACCCGCAGGACCCGCAGTTCAACTGCTGTGTGACCGAACGCCTCACCGGGCCCGTGGACCGGCGGCTGCTGGTCGAGAGCGCCGACGCGGTGCTCTCCCGGCACGACGCGCTCCGGCTCTGCTTCGAGGAGCGCGACGGGACGCCCGTGCAGTGGGTCGGCGCCGAGCCGCCCACGGTGCGGCAGGTCGATCTGTCGCGGGAGGAGGACCCGGCCGCGGCCTGCTCCGCGTGGCTGGAGGCCGAACTGCTGCGTGCGCTGCCGCTGCGGGACGGACCGTTGGTCCGGGCGACCCTGCTGGTGGAGGGAGCCGACACGGTCGTCCTGCGGCTGACCTTCCACCATCTGGTGGCGGACGGCTGGACCTGCAACCGGGTGAGCCAGGAGATCTTCGAGGAGTACGCGCGCCGCCGCGCCGGGGCGCCGGCACCCGCCGCGGACTCCGTCCCGGTCGCCGCCCTCGTCGCGGAGGAAGCCCGCTACCGGGCCGGCGAGCGGTTCACCGACGACCTGGAGCACCACCGCGCCGCGCTGGCCGATGCCGGCGTCGCGCTGTTCACACGCCGGGCTCCGAGCGGTGCGCGGCGCCGGGGCGTCGTCACGGTGCCGGTCGACAGCGCGCTGGTGCGGCGCGTGCGGGACGCCGGCTACTCCCCGTTCGCCTACGTCGCGGCCGTCCTCGGCGGGCTGCTCACCCGGCTGCACGGCAGTGACGACGTCGTCCTCGGCATTCCGCTGCTGAACCGCGAGGGCTGGGAGGCGGCGCCGCACGGCCAGCTGGCCAACACCCTGCCGTTGCCGCTGCTGCGCCCCGGGGCCCGCCCGGTCGGCGACCTGGTGCGCGAGACCCGCGAGGCGATCCGGGAGCTGCAGCGGCACGAACGGCTCGCCCTCGGGGACCTGCTGGCCGGTCTGGGCGCGGACGGCGCGGGCGGTTCCCGG
The DNA here is from genome assembly GCF_007896895.1 of Streptomyces misionensis. Classification (GTDB taxonomy): domain Bacteria; phylum Actinomycetota; class Actinomycetes; order Streptomycetales; family Streptomycetaceae; genus Streptomyces; species Streptomyces misionensis_A. Next base: position 3,353 of record NZ_VOGW01000043.1, read on the forward strand.
CAGCTGTTCGACGTGACCCTCTCCTATCTGCGCTACAAGCGGCCCGCCGTCGTCGGCGGGGTGCGGCGCGAGACCGGCATGCGGACACCGGGGTACGACCAGTCCGCGCTCAACGTCTTCGTGCGGGATTTCAACGACGTCCCCGGCATGGAGATCGACCTGGTGTACGCGCTGGACGTGTTCGACGAGGACCTGCCGATCGCCTCGGTGGCCCGGCAGTTGCGGCGGCTGCTCGCGGGCTGCCTGGACGACCCGGCCGCGCCGCTGTCCACGGTGCCGGTGACGAGTGCAAAGGAACGGGACGCCCTGCTCGCCCTGGGCCGGGGCCCCGCCGCTCCGGAGCGCGAACCCGGCACCCTGCACGGTCTTTTCGAACGGCGGAGCGCCCGGCAGCCGCAGGCCCTCGCGGTCACGGACGCCGCCACCGGCCGCTCGCTGACCTACGGGGAGCTGGAGCGCCGCGCCAACCGCGTGGCCCGCGGGCTGCGCGCGGCCGGCGTCGGCGACGGGGACCGGGTGGCGGTGGCGCTGCGCCGCGGGCCGGACCTGATGGCGGCGCTGTTCGGCGTGCTCAAGGCGGGAGCCGCGTACGTGCCGGTGGATCCGGACTATCCCGCCGGGCGGATCACGCACATGCTCGACGACAGCCGGGCCGCCGCGGTGCTGCTGGACGACGCGAGCGCCGGGGAGCCCTGGGCGGCCGGACTGCCGCACGCGCATCGGGTGGCCGCGCTGGAGGCGGGGCAGGACGACACCCCTCCCGTCACCGGCGCCGGCCCCGATTCCCTCGCCTATGTGATCTACACCTCCGGGTCGACCGGCCGGCCCAAGGGCGTGATGATCGAACACCGGTCCGCCGTCAACCGTCTCACCTGGATGCAGCGGCTGTACCCGGTGGGCGCGGGTGACGCGCTGCTCCAGAAGACCCCGGTGTCCTTCGACGTGTCGGTGTGGGAGCTGTTCTGGTGGGCCGCCGAGGGCGCCCGGCTGGTGCTGCTGCCGCCCGGAGCCGAGAAGGACCCCCGGGAGGTGGCCCGCGCGGTGCGCGACCACGGCGTCACCGTCCTGCACTTCGTCCCCTCCATGCTCGGCCCCTTCCTCGACCTGGGCGCCCAGGGGCTGTCCTCGCTGCGGTACGTCTTCTGCAGCGGCGAGGCCCTGCCGCCCGGACACGTGGAACGCTTCGCGCGGACCTTCCGCCCGGCTCCCGCCGGAGCGCCGCGCCTGGTGAACCTGTACGGGCCCACCGAGGCCGCGGTGGACGTGACGGCGTACGACTGCCCCGGTGACCCGGCGGCCGCCGTGCGCCGGGTGCCCATCGGGCGGCCGGTGGACAACACCTCGCTGTACGTCCTGGACGAGCACGGGCGGCCGCAACCGGCCGGGGTTCCCGGGGAGTTGTGCATCGGGGGTGTCCAGGTCGCCCGCGGCTACCTGGGGCTGCCCCGGCTCACCGACGAGCGGTTCACCGCCGACCCGTTCGTCCCCGGCGGCCGGATCTACCGCACCGGCGACATCGCCCGCTGGCTCGCCGACGGCACCCTGGAGTACCTCGGCCGCTCGGACGGCCAGGTGAAGATCCGGGGCAACCGGGTCGAGACCGGCGAGGTCGCCGCCGCGCTGCGCGAACTGCCCGGGGTGCGGGACGCGGTGGTCACCGTCACCGGCTCCGGAAGCGCCGGCCGGCTGGCCGCCTACTACGTGGCCGCCGACGGCGATCCGGGGCCGGACCGGCTCCGCGCCGCGCTCCTCGCCCGGCTTCCGGCGTTCATGGTGCCGGCCCTGCTGTGCCGGATCGACCGGGTGCCGCTCACCCCGAGCGGCAAGACCGACCTGCGGGCGCTGCCCGACCCGCGGGACGTCGCGGAGCCGGCCGGCGGCGCCGAACCGGCAGACCCGGTGCAGGCCGCGCTCGCCCGGATCTGGGCGGAGGTGCTGGAGGTGCCGCGGGTCGGCGTGCACGACGACTTCTACGCCCTCGGCGGCGACTCGATCCGCTTGCTCACCGTCCGGGCCAGGGCCGAGCGGCAGGGCCTGCGCTTCCGGCTCGGCGACCTGGTGGCCGCGCCGACCGTCGCCGCGCTCGCCGCCGTCACCGTCACCGACCTGCCGGCCGGCGACCCCGCGCCGGCCGGGCCGCGCCCCTTCGAGCTGGTGTCCCGCGTCGACCGGGCGGCGCTCGGCGACGCCGAGGACGCCCACCCGCTCTCCCGGCTCCAGCTCGGCCTGATCTTCCACTCCCGCCGCCGGCCCGGCTCCGCCGTGTACAAGGACGTCTTCCGCTACGTGCTGCGGATGCCGTGGAACGAGGCGGCGTTCCGCTCCGCCACCGCGCGGCTGACCGCGCGGCATCCCGTCCTGCGTTCCACGTTCGCGCTCGCCCGCGTGTCCGAGCCGTTGCAGGTGATCCACCCGCGCGCGCCGCGCACCGCCGACAGTGTGGACCTGCGCGACCTGCCCGCGGCGCAGGCGGAGGCGGAGATCCTGCGGCACGTAGAGGAACGCCGCGTGCACGACTACGACTTCGAGCGCGGCCCGCTCCACTTCCTGCGCGCCTTCGTCCGCCCCGACACGGTGGAACTGGTGCTGAGCTTCCACCACGCGCTCCTGGACGGAGCCAGCGTCGCCAACCTGCTGCGCGATCTGCTGCGGGACTACGCGCACGCCCTCGGGCTCGGCACCGGCCCGGAGCCCGGCCGCCCGCTGCCGTCCCCCGCGGCCCATGTGGCCGCCGAACGGGCTGCCCTGGACTCCCCGGAGAGCCGCGCCTACTGGCGGGACGTCGTGCGCGGCGCCGACGCCCCGCCGCTCGCCGGGACGCGTGCCCACCGCCCGCCGACCGGCGAGGAGCAGATCGTGTGCCGCCGGGACCTGCCGGCCGGCCTCGCCGACGCGCTGCGCGCCGCCGCCCGCGCGCACGGGACGCCGGTCAAGTCGGTGCTGCTGGCGGCGCACTGCCTGACCCTGAGCCTGTTCACGGGCGCCCCCGAGGTGCTCACCGGGCTGATCACGCACGGCCGGACCGGCGACGGCGGCGAGGACGCCCTCGGCCTCTTCCTGAACACGGTGCCGCTGCGGCTGCCCACCCGCGGCGCCGGGTGGTTCGACCTCGCGCGGGAGGCGCTGCGCCGGGAGCGCGCCGCCTTCCCGCACCGCCGCTACCCGCTCAGCGCCATCCAGGAGGAGAACCCCGGCAGACCGCTGGAGACGGCGTTCAACTACGTCCACTTCCGGCAGCTCGCCGAGGTGCTGACGCTGCCGGACATCCGGCTGCTGGACTTCCGGACCTGGGAGGAGACCAACTTCGCCCTGCTGGTCAACGTGCTGCACGACCCGGTGGACGGGCGGATCGGCCTGCGCGTCGACTGCGACGGGCAGGTGTTCGGCCGCGACCAGGCCGAACTGCTGGCCGACACGCTGGTCTCCGTGGTGCGCCGGATGGTCGAACACCCGCTGGAACAGGCCGGGTTCGACTTCCTCGCACCCGATCCCGGCCGACCCCTGCCGCCCCCGGCGAGCCCGGAGTGCGTCACGGACGTCTTCCTCCGGCAGGCCGCCCGCACCCCGGAGGCCACCGCCCTGGTCCATGCCACCGGCACCTGGAGCTATGCGAGGCTGGCCGGTGCCGCGCGGGCCGTGGCGCACCGGTTGCGCTCCGACGGGGTGTGCCGCGGCGACCGGGTCGGCGTGGCCATGGACCGGGGCCCGCAGGCGGTCGCCGTGGTCCTCGGCGTCCTGCTGGCCGGGGCCGCCGTCGTCCCGCTGGACCCGGCGTATCCGCCGTCCCGGCTGG
>NZ_VOGW01000043.1:7425-23794 GCF_007896895.1 Streptomyces misionensis
GCGGACTGCGCGCCGCTGCTGTTCGCGGAGTCCCTGACCGCACCCGGCGCGCCGGATGCGGGTACGGACGGCCTTGCGGGGCCCGATCCGGTGGACACCGCGTACGTGCTCTTCACCTCCGGCTCGACCGGAGTCCCCAAGGGCGTGGCGATGCCGCACCGGGCGCTGGCCAACCTGATCGGGTGGCAGAACCGGGTGCCCAGCGGGGCGGTGGGCGGCCGCACCCTGCACTACGCGCCGCTGAGCTTCGACGTCTCCTTCCAGGAGATCTTCTCCACCCTCTGCGGCGGTGGCACCCTGGTGGTGGCCGACGAGGACCAGCGCCGCGACATGCCCGCGCTGCTGCGGCTGCTGGACGAGGCGGACGTGGAGCGGGTGTTCCTGCCGTTCGTGGCGTTGCAGCAGATGGCCGAGGCGGCCGACGCGCTCGGTCTGGTGCCGCGGCGGCTGCGGGTGGTGGTCTCCTCCGGCGAGCAGTTGCGGGTGACGGGCACGCTGCGCCGGTTCCTCGCCGCCCTGCCCGGGGCTGTGCTGGAAAATCAGTACGGCCCGACCGAGTCGCACGTGGTCACCCACCACAGCATGACCGGCGACCCGGCCGCCTTCCCGGAGCTGCCGCCCGTGGGCCGCCCCGTGGACGGCGCGCAGGTGCTGGTGCTCGACGCGCGGATGCGGCCGGTGCCGCCCGGTGTCCAGGGCGAGATCCATCTGGGTGGAGTCTGCCTCGCCCAGGGGTACGAGGGCCGCGACGACCTGACCGCCGAACGGTTCGTCGCCCATCCGTACGGCGCCCCGGGCGACGTCCTGTACCGCACGGGCGATCTCGGGGTGGTGCTGCCCGGCGGGGACATCGTGTGCACCGGCCGGGCCGACGGGCAGGTCAAGATACGCGGCTACCGGGTGGAGCCGGCCGAGGTGGAGGCCGCGGTGCTCGCCTTCGCGGCGGACCGGCCCGGCATCCGGGAAGTGGCGGTGGTGCCGCGCCGGCGGGCCGACGGCGAGACCACGCTCGCCGCGTTCCTCGTCGGCGACCGGGACCGGGCGGACACCGAGGAACTGCGCCGTCATCTGCGTACCGTGCTGCCGTCGTACCTGGTGCCCGCGTCCCTGACCTGGACAGACGCGCTGCCCCTGACCCCGTCCGGGAAACGCGACGACCGGGCGCTGGCCGCCACCGCCCCCGAGCGGGAGGCGCGGCCGAGCGGTACCCGGCCGGTCCCCGGCAGTCACGAGGCGGTGCTGGCGGAAACCCTGGCCGACCTGCTGGAACTGCCCGCCGACGCGATCGGCGTCGACGACGACCTCTTCGACCTGGGCGGCACCTCGCTGACGGCGATGCGGCTGATGGTGACCATCGAGCAGCGCTACGGGGTCGTCGTCCCGCTGTCCGAGTTCATCGCCACGCCCACCGTCGCCGGGCTCGCGCGGCGGCTGCGGAGCGGGAACGCCGCGGTCGCCTTCGACCCGCTGGTGCCGATCCGCCCCGAAGGGGACCGCCGACCGCTGTTCATGGTGCACCCCATGGGCGGCAACGTCCTGTGCTACGTCCAGCTCGCCCGCCACCTGCCCGCCGGTCAGCCGCTGTACGCGTTGCAGGCGGCGGGTGCCGACCCCGGCTGCGAACCCCGCCGCTCGGTGCCCGAGCTGGCCGCCGACTACATCGCCGCGCTGCGGCGGGTGCAGCCGCACGGCCCGTACACGATCGGCGGCTGGTCCTTCGGCGGTTTCGTGGCCTTCGAGATGGCCATCCAGCTCGCCCGGGCCGGCGAGGAGGTCGCCGATGTGGTGCTGCTCGACACCACGGTCCTCAATCCGGGGCACCGGGCGCGCAGCGACGAGAACGCCCTGCTCGGCTGGTTCTTCTGGGAGCTGCTGTGGCTCGGCCGTGGCGGTGCGTCGCCGCTGGAGGCGATTCCTGCCGAACTGACCACGCTCGCCGAGAAGTTCGACTTCATCGCGGATTTCGCGGCGCGGAGCGGGGTGCTGCCCCCGGGAAGCTCGGGTGCCGTGGTCCGCCGGCTGTTCCGGGTCTACGAGGCCAACTGGAACGCGGCGCTGGAGTACCGGCCCGAGGTGCCCGACCAGGATCTCACCCTGGTGCTGGCCGCCGAACCGCTGCCCGAGGTGCTGCTGGCCATGCACACCGCGGGCGGCAGCCGGCACGAGGACCCGCTGAACGGCTGGCGGACCATGACCCGCGGTCGGCTGCACGCCGTCCAGGTGCCCGGCAACCACCTGTCCATCGTCGAAGAGCCCCATGTGAAGCACACGGCCGAGGTCGTCGGCCGCATCCTCGACGGCTCGGCCGTCCCCTCCCTCGCAGGAGCCTCCGCATGACATCCCTCGCGCACGAGACGTCGTCCCCCCGTCCGCCGGTCATCGTCGCCGGGGCCGGTATCGGCGGACTGGCCGCCGCCATCGCCCTGCGCCGCATGGGTGTCCCGGTCCAGATCCACGAGCGGGCCTCCCAGCTGCGGGCGGCGGGCTCGGGACTGTCCGTGATGAGCAACGCCGTCGCCGCCCTGGCGTCGCTGGGCATCGATCTGCACCTGTCCAAGCGCGGCCGGAACATCGAGACGTTCCGCATCCTCGACGAGACCGGGAACCTGATCCGGGAGCAACCGCTGAAGGCGGTCACGGACGCGCTCGGCGTGCCGTCGGTGTGCGTGACCCGCGCCGACCTCCAGGACGCCCTGCTGGCCGAGGCCGCCGGGATACCGCTGTCCCTGGGCCACACGGTGGCCGGGTACGAGGCGGGGCCCGACGGGGTCACCGTGCGCTTCGAGAACGGCGCGTCTGTGCGGGGCAGCGCCCTGATCGGCGCGGACGGGCTGCACTCCGCCGTCCGCCGCGGCCTCGTCGGCCCCGAGGAGACCCGCGACAGCGGCTACGTCTGCTGGCTGGCCGTCACCCGCTTCGCCCGGCCGCACCTCCCGGCGGGGTATGTGGGCCACTACTGGGGCGCCGGCCGCAGGTTCGGCCTGATCGACGTCGGGCACGGGCGCTACTACTGGTGGGGCACGAAGAACATGCCCGCCGAGCGGTCCCGTTACTGGGACGGCGACAAGGCCGAGATCCTGGACACCTACGCGGGCTGGGCCGACGAGGTGTGCGACATCGTCCGTGCGACCCCGATGGAGTCGGTGCTCGCGGTGCCCTCGCACGACCGGCCGTTCCTGGAGCGCTGGGGCGAGGGGCCGGTCACCCTCCTCGGTGACGCCGCGCACCCGATGCTGACGAGCCTGGGGCAGGGTTCGGCTATGGCGATCGAGGACGCGGTCGTCCTGGCCCGCTGCCTCGGCGCGGCACAGGACGATCCGGCCGCCGCGTTCCGCCGCTACGAGGATCTGCGGCGCGAACGCGTCCGCGCGGTGGTGGCGGCCTCCCGGTCGGTCAGCGAGATGGAACAGCTGGAGGACCCGGTGGCACGCCGCCGCCGGGACGACGCGCTGCGGCACGCCGACGAGGGAGAACTGCGGGAGCAGTTGCACGGGCTGCTGCGCTGGCCCGGGTCGCCGCCGGCCTGAGCCGCGGGCCGTCCGCGACCCGGCGCGCACCGCCGCGGTGCACGGCGTCCAGCCGTGCGACACGGACGGGGGCGGGAGGATCCACCGGACGTTCACGGCGTCCGGTGGACTTCGCCGCAGGCGGGGCGCCGCGTCGGGCAGCGGCGCCCCGGCGCGCTCGTCCGGGCCGGACGCGGGCACCGCCCCCGGACGCCGCCCAGGTATCGCTATGCGGCGCTCACCGCCTCGACGACGGACAACACGGTCGGTGTCGGCACGATCCGGTGCAGGCGCAGGCCCGCGTCCTCGAAGAGCTGCGCGAAGTCGTCTTCGGTGCGCTCCCGCCCCGCCAGCGAGGACATCATCATCAGGTCGATGGTCTTGGACTGGTGGGGCTCGTCCGGAAGCTGCGGCGTGCCCGGAACGCCCCGCACGCACGTGACCTCGTCGCGTCCCTCCCGCCGGGCGAGCCCGTGGACTGGGCCGCGCTCGAAGCCGCCCACGCCGAGGAACCGCTCCCGTACTGGCAGGACGTCGTCCGCTTGGACGGCGTCCCCGAGGACGTACGGCTGCGGCATGCGGCGCTGCTGCCCGAGCCGGACCCCGACGGCCTGTCCGGCAGCGCGCGGCTCACCCGGGAGCGGGCCCGGCACGGTCTGGGCGGCCAGTATCACTGCGCGCCGTCCACCCAGCTGGACGGGCTGCTCGCGGCGGGGCTCCTCGACGGCGCGGACCTGGTGCGCCTGGCGGCCCCGGCCGCGTGGCTGCTCTCCTACCTGGGCAGCGCCGCCCGCCGGACGGACGCCCCGCCCGAGGCAGCCGACGCCCGTACCCTCCTCGCGGACCTCGTGCGCTCCCGACTCGGCACGGACCGGGCGGCCTGGCACCGGGTCGCCGAGCGGCTGACCGGCCTCGACCCCGAGTGGGATCCGGTCTCGACGGTGGAGGCGCTGCTCGCCGGCTGACGGTGGCTGGGCGGCGGTGACGAGGGTGACGTGGTGGGTGCCGGCCGCGCCACCTGCGGCCTTCGACGTGGTCCGGACGCGAATGAACTGTGGCGCGGGGCGCCGGTCAGATCCAGAAGGGCGCCGCGGGGACCTCGTCGGCGCCGAAGGCGGTGAGCCCCGTGCCGGAGGAGCGGCCGCTGAGCCAGGCGAGGAGGTCGGCCTGCCGTCCGCTGACGGTGGGGCCGCCGGTGCCCAGGGCGTGGACGAGGCCGGTGTCGGTGGCCTCCAGGCGCAGCGGCGGGGTCTTTGGCCGCCGGGCGAGTGCCTCGACGATGTCGTCGACGATCCACCGGGCGGCGTCGGCCGGGATGTCCGAGAAGCCGTAGCCGGCGTCCAGGTCGGCGTGGTGGATCTCCAGTTCGCGCAGCCGGGTCGGGATCAGGGACGCCGGCGTGCGCGGCTCTCCGGTGCGCATCCGGACCTGGGTGTGCCAGGCCGCCGGGGGCAGCGCGCGCACCGCCTCCTCGAAGCGGGCGGCGGTGTCGCGGACGTCGGCGACCAGATCGGCGACCGGACGCCGGGCCCCGGCCTCGATCTCGGCGGCCCGGGCGTCCATGCTCGCGTACTGCGGCGTTTCCACTCCGGTACGTGCCCAGGCGAGCAGCCGGCAGAGACTGTCCGTGGCGCGCGCGACATGGGTGATGACGTGGCCGCGGGTCCATGGCGATATCAGCGTGTCGCCGGTGACCTGGGCGTCGGCGAGGGAGGCGACGGTGGCGACGAACCGGTCCGTGGACGCGGTGACGGGGTCCAGTGCCGTCCCGAGCTCCTGCATGACGCCCCCTGCATGGCCTGTATTGGAAGTTGCTATCCGGAATACGGAAAGAAGGCCGACTGTACGAGCGGCGCTTCGGCTCCGTCAACAAGGTCCGGGGGAATCGCGGACCGGCGATCGGCGTTGTCGCAGGCATGGAGGACGCATGCCCGTACGGACCTGACGTCCGTGTCCCGTCGGACGTCGCGGCGATCCGGGCGCGCCTCGCGGCCGATCGTGCCGAAACCCTCGCGCGGACGGCCGCGCTGGCCCAGGATTTCGACGGAATCGTCGCGGCCAACGCCTTGGTCGCGGTCGATGACGAGCACGACCCCGAGGGGGGCAGCACGGCCTTCGAGCGGGCGCACGTGGCCGCTCTGATGGCACGGGCACGCGAGCACCTTGACGAACTGGACCACGCGCTGGAACGCATCGAGAGCGGGCGGTACGGACGGTGCGAAGGGTGCGGCGGAACGATTCCTCCCGAGCGCCTGGAGATCCGTCCGGCGGCCACCACCTGTGTGCGCTGCGCACGATCGGGCCCGCGTCGGCCCTCGTCCTGACGCCGCCCGAGTCTGCGGCGCGTCGCCGGTCCGTGGTGACCGAGCGCCACGGTCGGCACGGTTCGCCGCGACGGCAGAGAAAGCTCCAGGGACGTCAGAGAAAGCTCCAGGTCTTCGTATCCCCGTAGCCGTCGTGGCGGTCGCAGCCGCCGTCGGCGACGATCCGCCCCTCGCCGCTACGCCGGCCGGGGCTCGGCGACAGCGTGACGCCGTGGTCGCCGGCGGTGCGGAGCTCCTGCAGCCCGGTCGCCGCGCCGATGACCGGGTCGGTCCCCGGCTCCGTCGTCACCTTCCGTCCCCGCTCGGACCACCGCTTGCGCGGGCTCTCGACCGCCACGCGAGACCCGGCGTCGCCGTCCCCGAGATCCGGGGCCCAGGAGACGGGCGGCCGGTCCCGGCCGATGCCGTCCCCGTCGACCCCGAGGTCGTCCGCGCGGGACACGCCGGCGCTGGACTGCGGAGCACTCGGAGCGTGATCACGGCGTGCCCCACGGGGGTTGTCACACCGGCCGGTGCGCGTCACGTCCCGCGCGCCGGCCCCGTGCTCTCCCGTTCGATCAGCCGGGGCACCGGCACCCTGACCGTCCCGGCCGCACCGCCGTCGAGCAGTGCGGTCAGTTCGCGGGCCGCCGTGCGGCCGAACTCCACGCTGTCCCGGGAGAGGGCCGACAGCCAGGGCTTGACCATGCGGCACAGGGCCGAGTCCTCCCAGGCCACCACCGACACGTCGGCCGGCACGGAGAAGCCGAGTTCGGTGGCGGTGGCGACGCCCGCGAGGGCCATCACGTCGTTGTCGTAGATCAGGGCGGTCGGGGGCGCGGCCGAGCCGAGAACGCGGCGGGTGACGGCGGCGCCCTCCGCGTCCGAGTAGTCGGTGGTGATCGACTCCACCCCGGTGAGCCCGCGCCGCCGGGCCTCGGCCCGCAGAGTCCTGATCCGCCGCTCGGTGTGCGCGAGGCCGGACAGCCCGGCGATGTGCACGATCCGCCGGTGCCCGAGGGCGTACAGCCCGTCCACCACCGAGGCCATCGCGCCCGCGTCGTCGGCCCACACCGTGGACAGCCCGGGGTGCCGCTCGTCCGGCGCGCCCCCGATCACGACGGCGGGCAGGCCGAGTTCGTCGAGCAGGGCGGGGCGCGGGTCGTCGGTGCGCGGGTCCACCACCAGGACGCCGTCCACCCGGTGCTCGGCCCACCACCTGCGGTAGACCGCGCACTCGTCCGGCACGCCCTCCACCACTTGGAAGAGCAGCCCGAGGTGGCGCTCCGCCAGCACTTCCTGGATGCCGGAGACGAGCTGGAGGAAGAAGGAGTCGACGCCGAGGGTGTCCGCGGGCCGGGCCAGCACCAGGCCGACCGTGGCCGCGCCCTCGCCCGACAGCGCGCGGGCCGCCGTACTGGGCCGCCAGCCCAGTTGCTCGGCGACCCGGCGCACCCGCTCGCGGGTGACGTCTGAGACGCCCGGCCTGCCGTTGAGGGCGAAGGAGACGGCGCTCTCCGAGACACCGGCGCGGCGCGCGATGTCCTTCATCGTCGGCCGGCGCGCCGGGGACCGCTTGGCCGGCATGTTCCACTCTTTTCTCGGCAGTGATCGCTAAAGCGCTTGAGTGGAAGCACTCTAAAGCGCTTTAGTACCCGTGGCAAGTACTTCCGTTTTAATCGTCTGACCTGCACTGATGCTCCGCTCACGGCTTTAGCGGGCCCGAATCCATTGACTTTTCCCGAACCCGGCGTGCATGGTCCTTGCCGACACCAGCCGCAGACGCCGCAAGGGAGCCGTGTCACCGTGCCCATATCCCGCAGAGCACTCGCCGCCGCCGTCACCGCCCTCGTCCTGCCGCTGAGCGCCTGCGGCTCCGGCGGCGATGGTGGCGGCTCGACGAACGCCTCCGGCAAGGTCGAGGGCGACATCACCTTCCAGACCTGGAACCTGCGCGCCAACTTCAAGGACTACTTCGACGGCCTGATCGCCGACTTCGAGAAGAAGTACCCGGGCACCCACGTCAAGTGGGTGGACCAGCCCGCCGAGGGCTACGCCGACAAGCTCAGCGCCGACGCGGCCGGCGGCACCCTGCCGGACGTCGTCAACGTCTCCCCGGACCTGGTCGCACCGCTCGCCAAGGCCGGCCTGGCCATGGACCTCGACAAGACCGCCGCGAAGTACAGGAGCGAGTACCTGCCCGGCGCCTGGGCCAGCCACCAGATCCCCGGCATGTCCGGCACGTACGCCTTCCCCTGGTACCTGAACACCGGCCCGATGTTCTACAACAAGGCCCTGTTCAAGCAGGCCGGACTGGACCCCGAGAAGCCTCCGAGTACGTACGACGAGCTCTTCGCGGACGCGCTGCGGATGGCGCAGAAGTCGGGCGGCAAGGTGGCCACCCTCGCCAACATCCCCACCATCGAGGACTTCGGCCGCTACGGTGCCTCCCTCATGAACAAGGAAGGCACCGGCTTCGCCTTCAACGACGCCAAGGGCGTCGAACTCCTCACCAAATACAAGCAGTTGTACGACAACAAGGGTCTGGACACGCAGGCGCTGAACGCCACGCCGGAGTCGGCCGGCAAGAAGTTCCTCACCCAGGCCGTCGCCATGAACCCCGGCAGCGCCCTGGACCTGGACCACTTCAAGACGCAGGCGCCGAGCCTGTACAAGAACATCGGCATCACCGACCAGATCACCAACACCGGCCACGTCAACATGTACGTGATGGGCATGATGGTGAACTCCAGGACCAGGAACACGCCCACGGCCGTCGCCTTCGCGCACTACGTCACCGACGCCGAGCACCAGATGTCGTTCGCCAAGAAGGTCGCCATCTTCCCGTCCACCGCCGGTTCGCTCGACGACCCGTACTTCACCAAGGAGGACGGCACCGACGAGACCCGGGTGCGCATCGCCGCCGCCAAGTCGCTGAAGAACGCGGTCAACTACACGCCCGCGCTGTTCAGCGAACAGATGAAGACCGCGCTGCGCAACGAGGTCGACAAGGCCTTGCAGGGCAAGCAGAGCCCCCAGGCCGCGCTCGACAACGCTGTCAAGGCGTGTGACCAGCTCCTGAAGCAGCAGGGATAACGCACCATGGCCACCTCGACCGTTCCCCGGACGCGTTCGTCGCGTCCGGCGCGGCGCCCGCAGCGGCGCCCGGCCTTTCGGATACGGCGCCAACTGCCCACGAGTCCCTGGCTGTTCGCCGCACCGGGGCTGGTGGTCACCGGCGCCTTCATCCTCTATCCGTTCGTCTCCACGGTGATCAACTCCTTCACCGACCGCCGCACCCTGATCCCGGGCCGGTTCGTCGGCCTCGCCAACTTCCGCGAGCTGCTGCACGACGACATGTTCTGGATCGGTCTGCGCAACAGCGCGCTGTACGTCGCCGGCGTCGTCCCGGCGCTGGTGCTCCTGCCGCTGCTGCTCGCCCTGCTGGTGCAGAAGAACATCCCCGGCATCACCTTCTTCCGGTCGGCCTTCTACACCCCGGTCGTCGCCTCGATCGTCGTGGTCGGTCTGATCTGGGTGTGGCTGCTGGACGAGCGCGGCCTGGTGAACTCGCTGCTGGAGACGGTCGGGGTGGGCAAGGTCGGCTTCCTGAGCGACCAGTGGCTGCTCCTGCTGAGCGCCATGACGGTCACGGTCTGGAAGGGCCTCGGCTACTACATGATCATCTATCTGGCGGCGCTCGCCAATGTGCCGCGCGAGCTGCACGAGGCCGCCGCCGTGGACGGCGCGGGAGCGGTCCGCCGCTTCCTCACCGTGACCGTGCCGGCCATCCGCTCCACCATGGTCCTGGTCGCCGCGCTCTCCTCGGTCTCCGCCTTCAAGGTGTTCTCCGAGGTGTACCTGCTGGCCTCGCCCAACGGCGGACCGGCGGGCGAGGACACCACCCTGGTGATGCTCGTCCAGCGCACCGGCACCGGCCTGACCGGGCGGGTCGGGTACGCCTCCGCGATCTCCCTGGTCGTCTTCGCCGTCACCGTCGTCCTGATGCTGCTCGTCCTGCGCGCCGACCGGAGGGAGGACTCGTGAGCGTCGCCGAGAAGGCACCGCGGGCCGGCGCACGGCCGGTCCGTGCCCGCGCCCCCCGCTTCACCGACGAGCACGGCCGTCGCATCCGGGGGTGGGAGCTGATCCTGCGCTACGTGCTGCTGGTCGTCGTGCTCGCCCTGACCGTCGGCCCGTTCGTATGGCAGCTGTCCACCTCGCTCAAGGGTCCCACCGAGGACATCTTCAGCTCCCCGCCGAGGTTCCTGCCCAGTCACCCCACCCTGCACAACTACGAGCGGGTGTCCGAGACCATCCCGGTCTGGGACTACGCCCTCAACTCGCTCAAGGTCGCCACCGCCAACGTCGTCACCAACTGCGTCGGCTCGGCCCTCGCCGGGTACGCCCTGGCCCGGCTGCGCTACCGGGGCCGCCGGGTGGCCGCCCTGGTCTTCGTCCTCGCCATGCTCGTGCCCGCGGAGGGCATCATCATCGCCCAGTTCACGACCATGCGGGAGCTGGGCCTGAACAACACGCTCGTCGGCGTCGTGCTGCCCGGCTCCATCGCCGCGATGAACGTCCTGCTCATGCGCAACGCCTTCCTCAATCTGCCGTACGAGATCGAGGAGGCCGCCTACGTCGACGGGGCCAACGTCTGGCAGCGGTTCCTGCGGATCGCGCTGCCCGCGGTCAAGGGCACCCTCGCCGTCGTGGCGATCTTCGCCTTCATGGGCGCCTGGGACGACTTCCTGTGGCCGCTCATCGTGCTCAGCGACCCGTCCAAGTTCACCCTGACCATCGGCCTCAACTACCTCCACGGCACCTTCGCCAACGACGAACGCCTCGTCGCCGCCGGCACGATCATCGCCGTGGCGCCGCTGATCGCCCTCTTCGCCTGCCTCCAGCGCTACTTCTTCCGCGGGGTCGGCGAGGGCGCCGTCAAGGGCTGACGAACGACCGGCCGGACCACCCGGCCCCCACCCCCACTTCCGCAAGGACCTTCTATGCCTGCTGCCGTGCGCTTCGGCGTCAACTACACCCCGAGCCAGGGGTGGTTCCACCACTGGCTCGACTTCGACCTCGACGCCGTACGCGCCGACCTGGACTCCGTCTCCGCGCTCGGCCTGGACCACATCCGCATCTTCCCGCTGTGGCCGTACTTCCAGCCCGACCGCGCCCTGATCCGCCCCCGCGCCGTGGAGCAGCTCGTGCAGCTGGTCGACGCCGCCGCCGAACGCGGGCTCGACGTCAACGTGGACGGCCTGCAAGGGCACCTGTCCAGCTTCGACTTCCTGCCCGCCTGGACCCGCACCTGGCACCGGCGCAACCTCTTCACCGACCCCGAGGTGCTCGACGGCCAGGCCGCCTATCTGCACACCCTCGCCGCGGCCCTCGCCGACCGGCCGAACTTCCTCGGCATGACCCTCGGCAACGAGGTCAACCAGTTCTCCGCCGGCCCCCACCCCGACCCCGACCGGGCCACCGCCGGCCAGATCGACGCCTGGCTGGAGCGCATGCTCGCCGCCTGCGAGCGGGGCGCCCCCGGCAAGCTCCACCTGCACGCCGAGTACGACGCCACCTGGTACCAGGACGACATGCCCTTCACCCCGGCCCAGGCGGCCCGGCGCGGTGCCCTGACCGCCGTCCACTCCTGGGTCTTCAACGGCACCGCCCAGCGCCACGGCCGCACCTCCGTGGCCACCGAGCACCACGCCGCGTACCTGATCGAGCTGAGCAAGGCCTGGGCCGACGACCCGCACCGGCCCGTCTGGCTCCAGGAGGTCGGCGCCCCCGCCCCGCTCATCCCCGCCGAGCACGCCGCCGCCTTCGCCGAGGCCACCGTCGCCAACGCGCTGGACTGCCCCGACCTGTGGGGCATCACCTGGTGGTGCTCCCACGACGTCTCCCGCGGCCTCGCCGACTTCCCCGAACTCGAGTACACCCTCGGCCTGCTGACCAACGACCGCCGGCCCAAGGACCTCGCCCGCTCCCTGTCCCGCGCGGCCCGCGAGCACACCCACGCGCCGGCCCCGCGCACCACCGCCCTCACCGTCCCCGCCGGCCCGGCCGCCCGCTCCCGCGGCGCCCCCGGCGGCGACGTCTTCGGGGCGTTCTTCCGGATGACCGCCGACGGGGGCGCAGCGGGAGCGGGCGGCCGGGCCCCGGCCACCCTGACCGCCGGGTTCGAGATCGCGGAGGCCACGGTGACCGACCTGCTGGAACGTCCGCTCGCCGACGCACCGCGACCGGACCGCGAGGGCGCCCGGATCACCGTACGGCTGCGCCCCTTCGAGCTGATGACCCTGCGGCTGCGCAGGCGGTGATCACTCCGACGGCGGCACCACGGCGGCCAGCCGGGTGAGGACACGACGGGTGCCGGGGTGCCCGCCCGTCCCCGCCCGGTACACCGCGTGCACGCAGCGGTGTACCGGGTCCTTCAGGGCATGCACCCGCAGACCGGGCGGGACGGCCTCCGGCAGGGCGAGGCGGGGGATCAGGGCGACCCCGGCCCGCCGGGCGGCCAGCGCGCACAGCACCGCGAAGTCACTCGCGACCGCCACGGCCCGAGGCACGAACCCGGCGGCCCCGCACGCCCGCCTCGCCATCTCGTGGCAGGCGGTGTCCGGCCCGGGCAGCAGCCAGGCCGCGTCCGCGAAGGCGGCCAGGTCGGCCGGCGCCCCGGCGGCCAGTGCGCGCTCGTCCGCCTCGGCCGCGTGCAGCACCAGGTACACCGGCTCCCGGAACAGGTCCCGGCGCTCGCAACCGGCCGGCAGCGGCCGGGGCAGCAGGCTGTAGGAGTGGGTGACCGCCAGATCGACCTCGCGCCGGGCGAGCGCCGCCTCGGCCCGGTCGGGCTCGTGCTCGACCAGTTCGACCAGCGGTGCCTCCGGATCGGCGGGGCCGTCGGGGCCGGGCCACAGCCCGGGCAGTACCGCCCGCGCCACCGACGGGAACGCGGCGATGCGTACCCGGACGCGCTCGCCCCGGCGCAGCGCCGCGACGTCGGACTCGGCAGCGGCCAGCGTGCCCAGCACCACCGCGGCGTGGTCCACCAGGCGCCGGCCCGCCTCGGTCAGCCGCAGCGTACGGCCCTGTCTCTCCAGCAGCGTCAGGCCGGTCTCCCGCTCCAGCGCCGCCAGTTGCTGCGACACGGCGGGACCGGTCAGATGCAGTGCCTCCGCGGTCGCCGCGACCGTCCCGCGCGCCGCGAACTCGGCGAGCACCCGAAGCCTGCGCACCTCCAACAAGAAGCTCACCTACCGAATCGACGAATAAATAGTAAATAGACCTTTTCGATTCTAGGGCGCACAGTCGAAGGCGTGAAGCCTGACAAGACGCTCCTCGCCCTGGCCGCCACCGTGCTGCTGTGGGCCTCCGCCTTCCCCGCGATCCGGGTCGCCCTGCGCGGCTACGACTACGCCTGCCTCTCCTTCCTGCGCCTGGCCGTCGCCTCCCTCGTCCTTTTGGCCGTGGCGCCCCTGGCGCAGGTGCGCCGGCCCGCCTGGCGGGATCTGCCCCGGATCGTCCTCGTCGGCGCCCTCGGCATGAGCGCCTACCAACTGCTGCTCAACTGGGGCGAGTTGCACGTTCCGGCAGGTACCGCCAGCATGATCGTGGCCGTCGTCCCGGCGATCAGCGCGCTGCTCGCCGCCGTGTTCCTGGGCGAGCGGCCGACGCCCGCCAAGGTCGCCGGGTCGGCCGTGGCACTGGCCGGGACCGCGCTGATCGCCGTCGCGGGCGGGGAGACCGGCTACCCCGCCGCGGCCTGGGCCGTGGTGGCCGCCGCCGTCGTGCAGGCCGCCTACCACCTGGGCGTCAAGCCGCTGCTGCGCACCTACACCGGCCTGGAGACGGCCGCCTACGCGATGTGGGCCGGTACCGCCCTGCTGCTGCCGCTCGCGCCACGGGCACTCGGCGCCGCCGCGCACGCACCCGCCGGCGCCCTGGCGGCCGCCGTCTACCTCGGCGCTCTGCCCTCCGCCGCCGGGTTCGTCGTCTGGGGCTACGCCGTCGCCCGCCGCACCGTCACCACGGCGACCGCCGCCCTGTACCTGGTGCCCCCCGCGACCCTCGTCGTCGCCTACGTGTGGCTCGGCGAACGGCCGCACCCCGGCGCGCTGCTGGGCGGACTGCTGGCGACGGCGGGGGTGGCGCTGGTGGGCCGCCGCCGTCCGGCGAGGGCCGCCGCCCGGGAGGAAGCGGCGCCACGCGTCGGCGCGTGACTACGACCTCTGCTCCGACCCGGCCAGCCGGGTCGGTGGCAGGTACTCGCGCACGTACGTCCGGTCCCAGCACGCCCCCGTCTCCCGCAACTCCCGCCAGGTGGTGTAGCGGTAGCGGAAGAGCCGGGCACGGACGAAGCGCGGCGGGGTGTCCGGCGGGAAGGGCGAGCGACGCAGCAGCCGCAGCGTGGCCGGGTCGCTCTCCAGGAGCCGCTCGACCAGACCGCCGAACCAGTCGCCGGCGTACGCGGGCGAGATCGCGGCGAACCACATCAGCCAGTCCAGGCGCAGATGGTACGGCGCGAACTGGCGCGGCCAGTGCCGCAGCCGGCCCGGCTTGCCCCTGAACTCGTACTCCCGCCAGTCCGAGTCCGCCCGCGCCACCTCGTCCAGCGTGCCCTCGACCACCACCTCGTAGCGCACCCGGCTGACACTGCCGAACGCGCCGTAGGTGTTGACCAGGTGGAGCGGGTCGAAGGAGCGGTTCATCACCTGGCGCCGGGAGACCATGTTCACCACCGGGTGATAACTGAGGAACAGCAGCAGCGCGGCGAGCGCGAGCACCACGACCTCGTACCACAGGGGCGCCGCGGGCACCGAGGGCGCCGTCGCCGGGAGCCGCAGCGCGGACACCGCCAGCACGACGGTGATCCAGTTCAGCCAGGAGAAGTTGCCCGACAGGATCAGCCACAGCTGGGTGACGATCATCAGCGCGGCGGCGGCCGAGGCGATCGGCTGGGGGGTGAACAGCAGGAAGGGCACGACGAGTTGGGTGACGTGGTTGGCGGCCACCTCCACCCGGTGCAACGGCTTGGGCAGATGGTGGAAGAACCAGCTCAGCGGGCCCGGCATCGGCTGTGTCTCGTGGTGGTAGTACAGGCAGGTCAGCTTGCGCCAGCACGCGTCGCCCCGCAGCTTGATCAGCCCGGCGCCGAACTCGACCCGGAACAGGATCCAGCGCAGCAGGAACAGCACCACCACCGGCGGCGCCACCTCGTCGTTGCCGAGGAACGCGGCCAGGAAGCCGGTCTCCAGGAGCAGCGACTCCCAGCCGAACGCGTACCAGGTCTGCCCCACGTTCACGATCGACAGGTACAGCGCCCACGGCACCAGCCACAGCACGATGGCCGCCCACAGCGGCAGCAGCGAGTCCGCCCCCGCGAGCAGCGCCGCCGACACCGCGCAGCCCGCCCACGCCACGGCCGCGAAGAACCGGTCGGAGTAGTGCAGCTGGAACAGGCTCGGCGCCCGCCGGAAGGGAACCCGCGCGACGTATCGGGGGACCGGCAGCATGCCGCGCTCGCCCAGCAGCGCCCGGAACTGGAGGGCGGCCGTCAGGAACGCGACGAGGTACACGGCGGCCAGGGCCCGTTGCAGGACCAGTCGGCTCAGCCAGTAGTCGGGTGCGGTGAACCAGTCCACGACCGCCTCGTCTCCCTCGCGCCGATCCCCCCGAGTTGCCAGCCAAAAGGATGCAATGCAAACAATAGGGGTAATTCACCCACAGTGATGCGGAGTGCACGGTGCGCATACCCACCGGAACCTTGGCCATGGCCTGCGTGCTGCTGTCGGTGGCGCTGCTCCTCACCGGCTGTGCGGGCGCCACCGTCAAAGAGGCCCAACTCGGCGAGGAGGTCTTCCTCCAGCCCGCCACGGAACAGGGCCCCAACCCCTTCACCGAGTCCACGGCGACCGGCCCCACCGCCGACGGCGTCCCCCGGGCGGCCGGCACCGGCCGCACCGCCGAGGTCAGCGCGCCGCCCGCCGGCCTCGCCGTCGCCCCGCTGGCGGCGGCCCACGCCCTGTCCGGCGGCACCCCCGGGCTCTACAGCGGCAGCGTCCGCGTCACCGTCTGCGACGTCGAACGGCAGATCGGCCGGCTGACCGCGGACCGGGCACGGGGCGAGGCCTTCGCCCGGGCGGCCGGTGTCTCCCGCTCCGCCCTCCCCGGCTATCTGCGCGCCCTGACCCCGGTGCTGCTGCGCGCCGACACCCGGGTCACCAACCACGGCTACCGCGACGGACGGGCGGCCGGTTACCAGGCCGTGCTCCAGGCCGGGACCGCCGTCCTGGTCGACGACCGGGGCCTGCCCCGGGTGCGGTGCGCCTGCGGCAATCCGCTGCGACCGCCCGAGGAGGCGCGCGGCGGCGTCGGCGCCCGCGGCACCGCCTGGTCCGGCTACCGGCCCAACCAGGTGATCGTGGTGACCCCGGCGCCCCAGGCGGTCAGCAGCCTCACACTGCTCGACGCCCGCACGAACAGCTGGATCGAACGCCGGGTCGGCCTCGACGTCGCCCACGACCAGCTCGTGGCCCCGCCGATCCTGGCCAACAC
>NZ_VOGW01000043.1:24062-40008 GCF_007896895.1 Streptomyces misionensis
CCGCGGGACCTCGACGAGATCGCCCCGCCCGGTGCCGCCGGTGGTACCGGCACACCCGGCGCGAGCGACGGCGCCGCACCGGCCGACGACGGCACGCCCGGGGCCGGAGCCACCCCGGACGGCGCCCCCGCCGGGCCGCCCGGCGGGTGAACGGCGCTCCGGCCGGGCCCCCGGGACCGGGTCGAAGAATCCGGCGAATCCTGGCAAGGTGGCTCCATGGCTGATCGGGCAGCGAGTGCCCTGCCACTCCCGGAGGACCGGCCCGCCCACCCGGACCCGATCCTGGCGCTCAACCGCATGGGCACCTTCGACTGGGACCTGGACAAGGGCCTGTTCCACATGGACGCCCAGGCGCACCAGGTGTTCGACCTGCTCCCCGAGGAGTTCGACGGGCGCTTCGAGTCCCTGGCCGCCCGGGTGCCGCAGCCCGAGGCGGCCCGGCTGGACGCGCTGGTGGCCCGCGCCATCAAGGAGGGCACCGAGAACTACGGCGGCTACTTCCGCATCCGCCGCCGCGACGGCACCCCCCGCTGGACCCACACCCAGGGCTACATCCGCCGGGACGACTCCGGCCGCCCGCGCCGTGTCGTCGGCATCGTCCGCGACGCCACCGAGGAGCTGACCGAGGGCGCGGCCCGCAGTCTGCGCGCCGCCCAGGACGAGGCCTTCCGCCAGCAGACCAGCATCGTCCAGGCCGTCTCCGCGGCCCTCGCCCACGCCCGCACCGTGCAGGACGTCATCGAGGTCCTCAAGGACACCCACGGCATCCGCCGGCTGGGCGCGGCCAGCTTTGTGATGGGCCTGGTGGAGGCCGGCCGGATCCGGCTCGTCGCCGAGGCGCCGCCCGGCAGCTTCGTGCCCGCCAGCCAGGTCAACCGCGTCGACGAGCCGTACCCGATGAGCGAGGTCGTCCGGACGCTGAGCCCGCGGTTCGTCGAGAGCCCGGAGGAGTTCGCGCGGGAGTACCCCCTGCTCTGGTCGCAGATCACCCATCTGCGGATCGCCTCGGCCGCCTATCTGCCCCTGATCGCCCAGGGCCGCCCGATCGGCGCGATGGGCCTGCTCTACAGCGTCCGGCGCGGCTTCTCCGAAGAGGAGCGCGCCGTCCTCGTGGCCCTCGGCAGCAGCATCGCGCAGAGCCTGCAACGGGCCATGCTCTACGAGCAGCAGAAGGAACTCGCCCAGGGGCTCCAGCAGGCCATGCTGCCGCGGACCATCCCGCGCGTGCCGGGCGCCGACATCGCCGTGCGCTATCGCGCGGCCGCCCTGGGCCGGGACATCGGCGGTGACTGGTACGACGTGATCCCGCTGCCCGGCGGCCGGGTCGGCGCCGTCATCGGCGACGTCCAGGGCCATGACACCCACGCGACGGCCGTGATGGGCCAGCTGCGGATCGTGCTGCGCGCCTACGCCGCCGAGGGGCACCCCCCGGCCACCGTGATGGCCCGCGCCTCCGTCTTCCTGCACGAGCTGGACACCGGCCGCTTCGCCACCTGTCTGTACGCCGACGCCAACCTGGCCACCGGGGTGGTCCAGGTGGTCCGCGCCGGGCACATCGACCCGCTGGTGCGCGGCGCGGACGGCTGCCGGCGCGTGCCGGTCGACGGCGGGCTGCCGCTCGGGCTGTCCGCCGACTTCGGCGTGCTGGACTATCCCGTCGCCACCCTCGAACTCGACCCCGGCGAGACCCTGTTGCTGTGCACCGACGGGCTGGTCGAGCAGCCCGGAGCCGACCTGGACGACGGCATGCGGAGCCTCGCGGAGCGGGTCTGCGCGGGGCCGGACGAGGTCTCCGACCTCGCCGACCTGCTGATCCGGCTGGCCGAGGAGCGCGGCGGCGACGACGACGTGGCCCTGCTCCTGCTGCACCGACGCGTCCCGGAGACCGCGCGGCCCTCCGGCCGGCTCCAGCAGCATGTGGCGCCCGGTGATCCGCAGGCCCTCGCCCAGGCCCGGCACATGATCCGGGCCGCGGCCCGCGCCTGGGGCGCCGGCGAACGCGCCGACGAGGTGGAGCTGGCCGCCGACGAGCTGATCACCAACGTCCTGGTGCACACCGAGGGCGCGGCGATCGTGACCCTGCGGTCCCCCGTCGGGGGTGAGCGCAGGCTGCGGATCGAGGTGGAGGACTCCTCCAGCGCCCTGCCCCGGCGCCGGGACGCGGGGCAGGACGGGGTCTCGGGGCGTGGGCTGCTGCTGGTGGACCGGCTCGCGGACGCGTGGGGCGTGGAGGCGCGCGGCGGCGGCAAGGCGGTGTGGTGCGAGTTCCGGGCGGGCGGGAACCGGAGCGGGCCGGACGGGTGAGCCGGGGGGCGTTGTCGGTGCCGGGTGGCACTCTGGACGTATGCCGGAACTGCCCGAGGTCGAAGCACTCACGGACTTCCTCACCGAGCACCTGGTCGGCCACCGCGTGGCGCGGGTGCTGCCGGTCGCCGTCAGCGTGCTCAAGACGTACGACCCGCCGCTCACCGCCCTGGAGGGCGCCCGGATCACCGACGTGCGCCGGCACGGCAAGTTCCTCGACCTGGCGGCCGACAGCGGGCCCCATCTGGTGATCCACCTGGCCCGCGCGGGCTGGCTGCAGTGGAAGGACCGGCTGCCGGACGGGCCGCCCAAGCCGGGCAAGGGCCCGCTCGCGCTGCGCGTGGCGCTGGAGACCGGCGAGGGCTTCGACCTCACCGAGGCCGGCACCCAAAAACGCCTCGCGGTGTACCTGGTGCGCGATCCGGCGCAGGTGCCGGGCATCGCCCGCCTCGGCCCCGACCCGCTCGCCGCCGACTTCGGCGAGGACCGCCTCGCCGCCCTGCTGAAGGCGGAGCGACGGCAGCTCAAGGGCGCCCTGCGGGACCAGTCGCTGATCGCGGGGATCGGCAACGCCTACAGCGACGAGATCCTGCACGCGGCGAAGATGTCCCCGTTCAAGCTCGCCGCCTCCCTCACCCCGCAGGAGACCCACCAGCTCTACGAGGCGCTGCGCGGCACCCTCACCGAGGCGGTCGAGCGCTCCCGGGGCGTGGCCGCCGGACGGCTGAAGTCCGAGAAGAAGAGCGGCCTGCGGGTGCACGGCCGCACCGGCGAGCCCTGCCCGGTGTGCGGCGACACCATCCGGGAGGTCTCCTTCAGCGACTCCTCGCTCCAGTACTGCCCCACCTGCCAGACGGGCGGCAAGCCGCTCGCCGACCGCAGGCTCTCCCGGCTGCTGAAGTAGGGGCGCCCGCCGTCGTCAGAAGAGGTGGATCGCCAGGTGCCCGAGCGGCAGGCCCAGCTGCCAGGCCGGCGTCCACACCTGCGGGCCGTCGTCCTCGCCGGCCGGGACGCCACCGCCCGGCACCGCGTCCAGGTCGGGGGCCAGCAGTTCGGTCTCCTCCAGCCAGCGCCAGGCCTCCTGGGCGAGCGCCAGATCGGCCGAGGGCCCGGAGGCCGCCCGCTCGGCCATCCGGGCGCGCACCCACTGCGGCCACGGATGGTCGCAGGCCGTCAGCGACAGCCAGTTGTCCAGCTGGGAGACGACCCGGATGCCGGAGAGTTCCCCGTCGGTGTCGGACAGGAAGACGGTCAGCGCCAGTGCGTCCCGGCCGGCCCGGAACTCGAAGGACGTCGGCGGCATCAGATCGCCGGTGCGCAGCAGTTCGTCGGCGATGTACTCGGCGTACAGCCACGCCATGGGGACGTCCAGTTCCCCCTCGCCGGTGCCGTCCGTGCCGTCGCTGCTCTCGTGACCTCTGTGCGGCATTCCCTTCCTGCCCTTCCTCCGGTGCGTGCGCGTCGCCCGGCCCCCGGGGACGCGCCCCGCCCGGAACGCGGATGGGGACAGCCCATTGCCCCAAGGGGGGCCACAGCAAGGCGCTTTGCCGAGGCTTGACCTGGCTCCCGGTTTCACCGCACGTCCGGTGCCTCACGGTACCGGGTGCGGCGCCGGGCGTGCGCGCCGCTTGCGTCCCACCGGCCCCGTGGGAGCACACGGGGGCAAGGACGTCACAGTGGTGGGGCGTGAGTGTCTTCACAGTCGCACCGGATGGGTCAATGAGAGGACCCGGACCGTTCGGACGGAGAGTCGGCTTCATACCCGGGGGCCCGTCACGGCAATGTCGGTAAATACGACATGCGCACTGACGTACCGATGTGCCGAGGTGCTGACGCAGATCCCGAGGTGTGAGTTGATGATCGGACGCAGACACCAGGTGGCCCTGGCCCTGACCGCCGTCCTCGCGACCGCGGCCGCCTGCGCCAACCACGTCCGCCAGGATTCCGCCGCCCCCGACGGCGCGCCCGGGCCGCCCGCCGCCGCCCGCGGCTTCACCCTGGTCGCCACCGGTGACGTCCTGACGGACGCCGCCGTCCTCGACCGCGCCTCCTACGACGCCGACGCGGCCGCCGGCGCGGGCTCCGGCGGCTACGACTTCCGGCCCATGCTCGCCGACGTCGAACCCCTGGTGAGCGGCGCCGACCTGGCACTGTGTCACCTGGAGAACGGCTACGGCGACGCCGCCCCGCTGTCCCCGCCGCAGCTCGCCCAGGGTCTCGCCGCGACCGGTTACGACGGCTGCGCCACCGCCTCCGAACACGTCCTGGACGACGGCGCCGAGGGCGTCCGGCGCACCCTGGGCGCCCTGGACGAGGCGGGCCTGACGCACGCGGGCGCCGCCCGCAGCGCGGACGAGGCCCGCTACGTCTCCCTCCACCAGGCCGGATCGGCCAAGGTCGCGCAGCTGTCGTACACCTTCGACACCGAGCGGCCGCTGCCCGCCGGGCAGCCCTGGGCGCTCCGCCCGATCGACGTCGGCCGGATCACCGCCGACGCCCGCGCCGCCCGGCGGGCCGGCGCCGACGTGGTGGTCCTCTCCCTGCACTGGGGCACCGACCGCGACGACGCGCCGACCGGGGCGCAGACCGCCCTCGCCCGCGAACTCACCGCCTCCGCCGCCGGCGGCCGTCCGGACATCGACCTGATCCTCGGCACCCACACCCATGTCCCGCAGCCGTACGAGAAGGTCAACGGCACCTGGGTGGTCTACGGCCTGGGCGACCAGATCGGCGGCGCACCGGACGACGGCCACGGCGCCCGCGACCCGCGCACCGACGAGTCCACCCTCGCCCGCTTCACGTTCGCCCCGCCCGCCCGGCCGGGCGGACGCTGGCAGGTCACCCGGGCCGAGTTCGTGCCCCAGCTGTACGACCTCGACGCCGGCCGCGTGATCGACGTCGGCCGGGCCGTCGAGGGCGGCGCCGACCTCGCCGGGGTACGCGACCGGATCCGCGAGGTGGTGCTCAGCCGGGGCGCCGCCAAGGACGGCCTGGTGATGGGGGAGTGATCACTCGGGCCGCCGCTCGGCCAGCGCGGAACGCTTGTAGGAGTAGCCGAAGTAGACCGCGCAGCCGATCAGGAACCACACCGCGAACCGCACCCACGTCTGCCACTGGAGGAACGTGATCAGCCAGAGCGAGAAGAGCACGCCCAGCGCGGGCACGAACGGCACCGCCGGGGTGCGGAAGGTGCGGGGCAGGTCCGGGCGCCGGCGACGCAGCACGATCACCGCCGTGCACACCACCACGAACGCCAGCAGGATGCCGATGTTGGTCAGCTCGGCCGCCTCGCCGATCGGCAGGAACCCGGCGATCAGCGCGGAGGCCGCCCCGACGATCCAGGTCACCCGGGTCGGCACGTGCCGCGTCGGGTGCGTCTTGGCGAACCACCTGGGGAGCAGGCCGTCCCGGGACATGGCGAACCACACCCGGGTCACCCCCAGCATGAAGGTGAACATCACCGTGAGGATGCCGATGATGGCACCCACCGCGATCACGTCCGCGAGCCCGTTCAGGCCCACCGACTTGAACGCCGTGGAGAACCCGCTCTCCTTGTCGATGTCCTTGTAGTTCTGCATGCCCGTCAGCACCAGACAGGCCGCCACGTACAGCACCATCGCGATCACCAGCGAGTAGACGATCGCCTTCGGCATGTGCCGCTGCGCGTCCTTGGACTCCTCGGCCGCCGTCGACATGGCGTCGTAGCCGAACACGGCGAAGAACACCGTCGCCGCACCCGTGAAGGCGCCGCCGACTCCGTAGGGGAAGAACGGGTGGTAGTTCGCCGTGTCGATGTGGAACACGCCCACCGCGATCACCAGCAGCACCACCAGCACCTTCACCGCGACCACCAGCGTCTCGAAGCGGGCCGCGCTGCGGATGCCGAGGTTGAGCAGCCAGGCGATCAGCAGGCAGAGCACCACCGCGAACAGGTCCACCCGGTGCCCGGAGCCGGTGCCGGGCGCGCCCAGCATCCAGTGCGGCAGCTTCGCCCCCATCTGCTCGACCAGGAAGCCGAAGTAGCCCGAGATGCCGATCGCGACGACCGCCACGATCGCCGTGTACTCCAGCAGCAGGTCCCAGCCGATGAACCAGCCCGCGAACTCGCCGAGCACCGCGTAGCCGTAGGTGTACGCCGAGCCCGCCTTCGGGATCAGTCCCGCGAACTCGGCGTACGACAGCGCCGCGCACGCGCTCGCCGCGCCCGCGATCAGGAACGACACCAGTACCGCGGGACCGGCCGTGCCGTTGGCCACCGTGCCGGCGAGCGTGAAGATGCCGGCCCCGATGATGCCGCCGACGCCGATCGCCGTGAGCTGCCACAGCCCGAGCGACCGCTCCAGCCGGGGCCCCTCGCCCGCCTCCGTCTCCTCGATGTGCTCGATGGGTTTGCGGCGGAGAATCCCCTCACCCGCGCGGAGCTTGGCCATGCGCCTCACCTCTTCGCCGATGGCAAACGGCTGACGGCGGTTCATGATGGCTCAGGGCCGCGCCGCAGGGAAGGAGCCACGCACGGCCCAGGCGGGGGTCCACGGCCGCGAGGACGGGCGGGCCGTGGGCCGGGCGGCGAGATGGGCGCGCAGTGCCGCGAGGCCCGGGTGCGTGTTGGCCGCGTTCCACACCAGGGAGTGCGGGTAGACCGGCGTCGGATCGGTGAGCGGGATCCGCCGCAGATCGTGCCCGGCGGGCCAGACCAGCCGGATGCCCTCGGCGACGAGGGTGGCGAGCGTGGCGGAGTCCGCGACCGTGTCGAGCAGTGCCTCCGAGCCGAAGTCGGGGCCCACCGAGTCGATGGTCAGCCCGAACTCGGCGGCCAGCGCCTCGTAGTAGGCGGCCCATTCGGTGCCGGCCACCAGGCCCGGCATCCAGATCCGGTGCCCGGCCAGCTCCGCCGGCCGCACCGAACGGGCCCCGGCGAGGGGATGCCCCGGACCGGTCAGCAACTGGACCGCCTCGTCGTAGACCCGCGCCGCCCGCAGGCCCTCCGGCAGCCGGGGGCCGACCGCGCGGAAGGTCGCGTCGATGGTTCCCGAGCGCACGGCCGCGACGGCCGTCTCCGCGTCGAACAGGGTCACCACGTCCAGGGCCGTCTCCGGGTGCACCCGGTGGAAGTCGCGCAGCAGGCCCGCCGGGCCGAGCCGGGCCCCGACCACGTCCACCCGCAGCGCCCGCCGGCCCGGCCGCACCGAGGCGGCGGCCCGCTCCTCGGCCAGCAGCAGCTCGCGGGCGTGCGGCAGGAACGCCTGCCCGTCGATGGTCGGCTCCGCCCCGCGCGCGGACCGGTGGAACAGCTGTACCCCGAGCTCCTTCTCCAGCGCGGCGATCCGCTTGGAGACGGCCTGCTGGGTGATGCCGAGGACGGCGGACGCCTCCTGGAACTGCCCGCTGTCCGCCACGGCGACGAAGGTGCGCACGGCCTTGAGATCCACCCGGCCATCGTAGCCACCGGGCGCCCGTGTACAACCAATGGTTGTGGCGGACGTCGCACCGGTTGTTTGAACCGCAGGCCACCTGCTGGTTTTCATATGCCGGGTCAACGGGAGGTTGTGGATGAGGCTGGGTCGGCAGTTCGGGTGGCTGTGGGCGGCGTATTCGGTCAGTACCTTCGGTACCTGGCTCGCGTTCGACGCCTTCGCGCTGATCGCGGTTCTCGTCCTGCACGCGGGCTCGGCCCAGGTGTCGCTGCTCGCCTCGGCCGGAGTGGCCGTCGGCGCGGTGGCCGCCGTACCGCTCGGCCCCTGGATCGAGTTCCGGCCCAAGCGGCCGGTGATGATCACCGCCGACCTGGTGCGCGGGGCCGCACTGCTCACCCTGCCCGCCGCCTACGCCTTCGGCGTGCTCGGCTTCGCGCAGCTCCTGGTGGTCTCCGTGGTCGTCGCCGCGGCCGACATCACCTTCACCGCCGCCTCCGGCGCCCACCTCAAGGCGCTGGTGCCGCCCGACGGCCTGCTCACCGCGGCCGGCCGGTTCGAGTCGACGACCTGGACCGCCAGCGTGCTCGGGCCCCCGCTCGGCGGCGCCGTCGCCGGGCTGCTGGGACCGGTGACCACCGTGGCCGCGGACGCCGTCAGCTATCTGCTCTCCGCCCTCGGCATCCGCGCCATCGGCCGCGGCGAGACCGTCCCCGAGCGCACCGCCGCGCCCCGGGCCGGCGAACTCCTCGACGGCTGGCGCCACCTGCTCACCAGCCGCGCCCTGCGCCCGCTGTTCTTCAACGTGCTGCTGGGCAACGCCCTGATCATGGCCGGCTCGCCGGTCCTGTCGGTGCTCATGCTGGGCCACCTCGGCTTCGCGCCCTGGCAGTACGGCCTCGCCTTCGCCGTGCCCTGCCTCGCCGGGCTGCTCGGCTCCCGGCTGGCCCGCCCGCTGGCCACCCGGTACGGCAGGCGCCGGGTGCTGCGCGCCTCCGGCGTGCTGCGCGCCTGCTGGCCGATCGGCCTCGCCTTCGTCGGGCCCGGCGTGCCCGGACTGCTCCTGGTGATGGGGGTGGAGGCCGGACTGATCCTGTGCTGCGGCATCTTCAACCCGCTCGTCGTCACCGAGCGCCTGGAGCTGACCCCGAACGACCGGGTGGCCCGCATGCTGGCCGCCTGGTCCGTCACCGGCAAGGCCTGCACCGCCGCGATCACCGCGCTGTGGGGCCTGGTGGCCGCCCTCACCGGGGCGCGCACCGCCCTGGGCCTCGCCGGGGTGCTGATGCTCGCCACCCCGCTGCTGCTCCTGCGAGCACCCCGGAAGGCTACGGAACGACCGTCACCGGCCAGCGCCCCGCCTTCACCAGTCGCACCGCCACCGACCCGATGATCCGGTGTCCGGCCTGCTCGGAGGCGCCCACCACCACCGCGTCCGCCTTCAGTTCCTCGGCCGCCGCGACCAGACCGTGGTAGGGGTCGCCGCGATAGGTGTGGAACTCCCAGCGCACCTCGAATATCCCCCGGACCCGCTCGGCCGCCTCCCGGATCTGCGTCACCAGGTCCTCGGCGATCTCGTCGGCCGTCTCCATCACCGGCGCGCCCAGCGCCGCCCCGGCCGCCGGCACCGGCTGCACGTAGACCACCGCCAGCAGCGCGTGCTGGCGCCGGGCCAGACCGCCGGCGTACGCCGCGGCACGCATCGACGAGTCGGAGCCGTCCACCCCGACGAGGACGACCTTCGGGCCGTCCGTACCCCGCTCGAACTGGTGCGCATGCTGCTCGTGCTGCTCCGTCACATCTTGAGATTATCGGAACCTTTACTTCCCACCGCCTCACGGTGCGGCGGGGCTTCGCCACCCCACGGCAGCCACTGCGCCCGACGGCGCCCACCGCACCCTCCTCGGCACGGACCGGCCCCTCCCGGATTCCTCCCAGCGCGCGCGTCCCCCGCCCCCTTCCTACAGTCGGAGGCATGACCGCCACCGCGGAGCCCGCCGCGCGCGGGAACGGCGCGGCCGCGTCACGCCCGCCCGGCGGGGGGCGCCTCGCCCGGGTGCCCGAGGCCTTCGCCGGCCTGTTCGCCGGGCTCGGGGTGCTGTGCGCGGCGATCGCGCTGATCGAACCGCTGCGGCGGCTGCTGCGCCCGCTCGTGCGGGGCATCGACCTGGTGCTGGTGCCGATCAGCGCCAACCTCGCCTACGCCGTCTTCCTGTTCCTGCTGGCCGGCGCCACCGCCGCGCGCAAGAAGGTCGCCTGGTGGCTGGTCGTCGTCTACCTCGGCCTGGTCCTGCT
The DNA here is from genome assembly GCF_007896895.1 of Streptomyces misionensis. Taxonomy (GTDB): domain Bacteria; phylum Actinomycetota; class Actinomycetes; order Streptomycetales; family Streptomycetaceae; genus Streptomyces; species Streptomyces misionensis_A. The sequence continues at coordinate 34,073 of NZ_VOGW01000043.1, forward strand.
CACCGACGCGCTCGGCGCCGCCCTCGGCCTGTACGCCCAGTCGCTGCCCTCCCTCGTCCTGTGCGGCCTGCTGCTGCTCCTGCTGATCACGGCCCGCGGGGAGTTCTACGCCGCCTCCCGGCGCGGCGCGGTGTGGCGGGCGCTCGCCGTCCTGCTCGGTGGGCTCGCCGTGGCGATCCTGCTCGGCTGGGGGCTCGTCCTGCTGTTCCCGGGCACCCTCCCGGCCGGCCAGCACCTGGCGTGGGCCGCCGACCGGGTCTGCGGCGGCCTCGTCTCCAGCGGCTCCTTCGCCGGGCGCCCGCCCCGCGAGGTCACCTTCGTGCTCGGCCTGCTCGGCGCGCTCGCGCTGCTCAACGCCGCCGCCGCGCTGTTCCGTTCCCAGCGCCTGGAGGCCGCCCTGCACGGCGACGAGGAGGACCGCATCCGCGCCCTGCTGGAGGCGTACGGCGCACGCGACTCCCTCGGCTACTTCGCCACCCGCCGGGACAAGGCCGTCGTCTTCTCGCCCAGCGGCAAGGCCGCCGTCACCTACCGCGTCGAGGCCGGCGTGTGCCTCGCCGCCGGCGACCCGGTCGGCGACCCGGAGGCCTGGCCGCACGCCATCGCCGCCTGGCTGGACCTGGCCCGCCGCCACGCCTGGGCGCCCGCCGTGATGGGCGCCTCCGAGGACGGCGCCCGCGCCTTCGCCCGCGCCGGACTCGGCGCCCTCCAGCTCGGCGACGAGGCGATCGTGCACGTGGCCGGCTTCGACCTCGGGGGCCGAGACATGCGCGTCACCCGGCAGGCCGTGCACCGGGTCCGCCGCACCGGCGCCACCTGCCGCATCCGCCGCCACGCCCAGCTCGGCGAACGGGAGATGGAGGAGATCGTCGACAAGGCCGACGCCTGGCGCGACACCGAGACCGAGCGCGGCTTCTCCATGGCCCTGGACCGGCTCGGCGACCCCGCCGACGGCGACTGCCTGCTCGTGGAGGCCTGCGGCGAGGACGGCCGGCTGCTCGCCCTGCTCTCCTTCGTGCCCTGGGGACCGGACGGCGTCTCCCTGGACCTGATGCGCCGCGACCGCGCCGCCCCCAACGGGGTGATGGAGTTCATGGTCGCCGAACTCTGCGCCGCCGCGCCCAAGGCGCGCATCCGCCGGATCTCGCTGAACTTCGCCGTCTTCCGCTCCGTCTTCGAGGAGGGCGCCCGCATCGGGGCCGGCCCCGTCCTGCGGCTCTGGCGCCGGCTGCTGCTGTTCCTCTCCCGCTGGTGGCAACTGGAGGCGCTGTACCGCTCCAACGCCAAGTACCGGCCCGAGTGGTACCCGCGGTTCATCTGCTACGGCGAGACCGCCTCCCTCGCCCGCATCGGCCTGGCCTCCGGGATCGCCGAAGGCTTCGTCCGCGTACCGTCGTTGCGCACCCTGTGGGGCAAGGGGCACCGGGGCGCCGGAGCGCGGCCCGCTCCCCGACCGCCCCTGCCCGCGGCGGCGGCCGGCACCGGGCAGCGGAGGGCGGCCGGGCCCGCCGCCCCGGGCACGGACCTGCCCGACCAGATCCGCGTCCGGCACCACACGCTGGACCGGCTGCGCAAGCGCGGCACCGACCCCTCCCCGGTCGCTGTCCGCGCCCCCACCCACGCCCTCGCCGACGTCCCGCCCGGCCGCCCCGGCGAACCCGGTCCGCAGGTCACCGTCGCCGGACGGATCATGCTGGTCCGCGACTTCGGCGGCATCGTCTTCGCCGTGCTGCGCGACTGGTCCGGCGACCACCAGATCGCCCTCACCCGCGACCGGTGCGGCGCCGCCCTGGACCGCTTCACCGCCGACGCCGACACCGGCGACCACATCACCGTCACCGGGCACAGCGGCCGCAGCGACCGGGGCGAGCCCACCGTCTTCGCCACCTCCTGGCAGCTCACCGGGAAGTGCCTGCGCCCGCTGCCCGGCAAGCACCGGGGCCTGACCGACCCCGAGGCCAGGGTCCGCCGGCGCCACCTGGACCTGATCACCAGGCCCGACGCCCGCGCCGTGCTGCGCGCCCGCTCCGCCACCGTGGGCGCGCTGCGCCAGGGCCTGCTGGAGCGGGGCTTCACCGAGGTCGAGACCCCGGTGTTGCAGCAGATCCACGGCGGCGCCAACGCCCGCCCGTTCACCACCCACAGCAACGCCTACGACCTCGACCTGTATCTGCGCATCGCCCCCGAGCTGTACCTCAAGCGGCTGTGCGTCGGCGGCCTGGAGAAGGTCTTCGAACTGGGCCGCACCTTCCGCAACGAGGGCGTCTCGGCCAAGCACAACCCCGAGTTCACGATGCTGGAGGCCTACCAGGCGTACGCCGACTACGACATGATGCTCGACCTCGTGCGCGAACTGGTGCAGGGCGCCGCGACCGCCGCCTTCGGCGCCCCGGTGGCCCGCAGGGACGGCGAGGAGCACGACCTGTCCGGGCAGTGGCCGGTGAAGACCGTGTACGGCGCCCTCTCCGAGGCGCTGGGCGAGGAGATCGGCCCCGGCACCGAACTGCTGCGGCTGCACCGGCTGTGCGACCGCACGGGAGTGCCGTACACCGCCGACGACCAACCCGCCGACGTCGTCCTGGAGATGTACGAGCGGCTGGTCGAGGAGCACACCCGACTGCCCACCTTCTACAAGGACTTCCCCGTCGCCGTCTCCCCGCTCGCCCGGCGCCACCGCGCCGACCCGCGGCTCGCCGAACGCTGGGACCTCGTCGCCTTCGGTGCCGAACTGGGCACCGCATACTCCGAGTTGACCGACCCCGTGGAGCAGCGCCGACGGCTCACCGAGCAGTCGCTGCGGGCGGCCGGCGGGGACGCCGAGGCCATGGAGCTGGACGAGGACTTCCTCCAGGCGCTCGACTACGCGATGCCCCCGACCGGCGGCCTCGGCCTCGGCGTCGACCGGCTCGTCATGTGCCTCACCGGTCTCACGATCCGGGAGACCCTGGCGTTCCCGCTGGTGCGCCGTCGCTGAGCCCCGAAGCCGGGGCCGGCCGCGGGACCGGCACGATCCGGGTCAGAGTCAGCAGCGCGACCACCCCGGCGGCCAGCGACAGCGCCAGGCCCAGCTGGAAGCAGCCATGGGCGCCGTGCGCCAGGACGGACCGGTACGCGGCCATGTCGGTCACGGTGGCGGACCGCTCCTTCTGCACGGCCGCGACGATGCCCGGGAACAGCGACACCCCCAGGGCGGCACCCAGCTGCCGGGACGCGTTCAGGCCCTGCGGCAGCGCCCGCTGCCGGACCGGGCGAAGCTCACCGGCAGCGCGAGCACCCCGCCGCCGAACCCGGTCAGCAGCAGCGGCAGCACCACCACCGCCACGCCGGTGGCGTCGTGGAGGCTCAGCAGCAGGAACCCGACGGCCGCCGCGGCGCACGCCCCGGCCACCGCGCACCCGACACCGGCCCGGGCGGCGAGTGGCGGCAGCACCAGCCATCCCAGGGCGATCCCGGCGACGCCCGGCAGCATGGCCCAGCCGACCTGCATCGGGGACAGGTTCCCGAGCAGCTGCAGGGCCGGCGACAGCACGTACAGCAGCCCGGCCAGCGAGGTCCCCACCAGCGCCACCACCGTGTAGGCGCCGACCGCGGCCCGCTCGCGGTGCAGCCGCGCGAACAGCTCCGGCATCCGCTCGCCCCGCCCCAGCAGGCCCAGCGCCGAGGGCAGCAGCGCGCCGGCCACGGCGATCAGGACGACCGTCGGCAACGACACGCTGTGGTCCCCGAGCCAGTCGGCGAACCACGCCAGGAAGCCCAGCGGCAGCACCCACCCCGCCGCCGCGCGCACCCGGCGCGCCGCCCTGGGCACCGGCGCGGACTCGGCGAGCGCCACCTGGGTCAGCGGCAGGAGCGCCGCCGAGGCCACGGCCTGCACCCAGAAGGCCGCCGGGCCCTCGTCGGTCAGCACCAGCAGCTGCATCGTCGGCAGCAGCATCGCGGGCAGGGCGGCGGCGACGACCACGAAGTGCACGCTCAGCGCCCGGTCCCGGCCCGGCCCCGGCGGATGCGTGGCGTCGATCAGCGCCAGCGCCCCCGCCGTCACCACCGCCGCCGCGACCCCCTGCACCGCCCGCGACCACAGCAGCAGCGAGCCGTCGGAGGTCACCGCGGGCACCACGGCGGCCAGCGTCGACAGCGCGAGCCCCGCCATCAGCACCCGCCGGTGTCCGAGCGCCTCCCCGAGCGCCGCCGCGAGCGCCGGCAGCGCGCCGAAACACACGCTGTACACGGTCAGCAGCCAGGTCAGCCCCGACAGACTCAGCCCCGATCGCTGCATGATCCACGGCAGCCCCACGGTGAACAGCGTGGTGTCGAAGACCACCAGCACCTGGGCCACGGCCAGCAGCACCACCGCCGGCCCGCTGCGCCGCGGCGGCTCGCTCCCCCTGACGATGCCAACTCCGTTCCCGCCCTTGCCCGTTGTCGCGACGAAGCCCGTGCCGACGGAAGGACGGCCCACGGCCCCCGCGGGTTCCACCGGGGTACCGGTGCTGGTCCGACCGGGTGGAATACCGCCCGCACGCCGTGCCGTTGTGGTGCGGCGACCGCTTCGGGGGCGAGTGATGAGTCATGCAGAAGGATCAGCTGTTCACACGCCGCCGCTTGCTCCTCGCCTCCGCCGCCGCCCTCGGCGCGGCCGGCACGGCAGGGCTCGTCGTGGCGGGCGACGAGGAGGCCGTGCGGACCGCCGCTCCCGCGCCCGCGCCCGCCCCCGGCCCGCAGGCCCGCCAGGCGCCCCTGAAGTCCTCCGCCTTCCGCCTCCAGCCGCTGACCGGTGACGGCCCGCCACGTTCCGCGCCCCGCAGACTGAAGGTGCGCACGGAGCCCATCTTCGAGATCTCCTCGCGCGGCCGGCAGATGATGCTGACCTTCGACGACGGCCCCAACCCCGCATACACCCCGCACATCCTGGACACCCTCGCCCGGCACGACGTGCGGGCGATGTTCTTCGTGTGCGGCGAGTGCGTCGAGGACAACAAGCACCTGCTGGCCCGGATGGCCGAGGAGGGCCATGTCGTCGGCAACCACACCTGGACCCACCCGCTGCTGACCACCCTCGACCGCGCGGAGATCGAGTCCGAGATGGCGCGTACCAGCGACATCATCGAGGACGCCTACGGCGAGCGCCCGCAGTGGTTCCGCGCCCCCTACGGCGCCTGGAACCGGGCCGCGTTCCAGCTCGGCGCCGAGATGGGCATGGAGCCGATGGCGTGGACCGTCGACACCACCGACTGGGACACGCCCGGTACCGACACCATCATCGAGCGGGTGGAGGGCGGCGCCGCGCCCGGCGTGGTCATCCTGTCGCACGATGCCGGGGGCGACCGCTCACAGACCGTCGAAGCCATCCAGGAGTGGCTGCCCTATCTGCTCGACCAGGGGTACCACCTCACGGTGCCCCACAGACGCGTCTGATCGACTCCGCCCGCCGCAAGGGCGGTTCGTGGAGGGGCCGGCGCCCGCCGGGCGCGGTGGCTCAGGTGACCGCGACCAGGCGGGCGAAGACGACGACATTGCCCTCGTAGCCGTTCTGCTTGGAGAAGTCGCCGCCGCAGGTGATGACGCGCAGCTCCGGGGCGCCCTTCGAGCCGTACACCCGGTCGCCGGGGAAGCTGCTCTTGGAGAAGACCTCGACACCGTAGACCTCGAACACCGCGGTCCGCCCGTCCTTGCGCAGGACGTCGACGCGGTTTCCCTTCCGCAGGGCCCCGAGTCCGTAGAAGACGGCGGGGCCCTGCTTGTTGTCGACATGGCCGACCAGGACCGCGGTGCCCTTCTCGCCGGGGGAGACCGCGCCGGTGAACCAGCCCGCGAGGTCCGGGTCGTCGGGCGGCGGCGCGCTCACCGCGCCGCTCGCGTCCAGACCGACGGGGGTGACCGGCGCGTCCACGTTGATCGCCGGGATCCGCACCCGGTCGACGGCGGAGAACCCCAGC
>NZ_VOGW01000044.1:0-68907 GCF_007896895.1 Streptomyces misionensis
GGGACAGCCGGGGCGCGGGCCCGTGCCGTCCCCTCTCCGACCGTCGCTGTTCCCGTGCGATGCGCATGGGAAAAAGCTAAGTGCCGCGCGCGCCCCCTGCGACGGGCCGAGTGGCGAACGGGTGGCACCCGTGCCCCGTGGTGCGCCATCCGAGTTGCCGTTCCCAGGAATTTTCTGACGGTCCGTGACCTGCGGCTATATCCGATTGTCAGGTTGTCGTGCGGTGTGTCGGATCACCAGGACGGACCATTCTCGACATGCGGGCGTGTTCCGCGCGCCCGAGGGTCTATGCGGGAGGCGCTTTCTCGCCGATCGACCGGGGACGGGCCCCGGGGTGCCTTCCGCGGAGGATCACATGCGAAACCAACGCGCCCTGGCGGCCGCGTGCACCGCTGCCGCCGTGCTCGGGCTCGCCGCCCCCGTGGCCGTCGCGGACGGCATGGGCAACGGGGGCGGCGCCACGGGGGGGACGGGCACGGGGAGCATCGTGGGCCCGGGCACCGGCGTAGGGAACTTCGGGAACGGCAACGGGGACTTCGGGGGCGGCGGCGGTGGTGGTGGCGGCAACTTCGGAGGCGGTGACAACGGCAGAGGCAACGGCAACTTCAACGGCAACGGCGGCTTCAGCGGCAACGGCCGCTTCGAGGGCCACTTCAACGGCACCATCAGCGGCAACGGCCGGATCAGCAGCAACGGCAGGGGCGACGAGTTCGGCAACGGCAGGGGCGACAACGGCGAGCGGGGGCGCGGGAACGGACGGGGTGACGAGTTCGGCGGTCCCGGCGACAACGGCCTCGGCGGCGACTTCGGCAACCGGCCCGGCGGCGAGGGCCTGCGCGACATCGTCGTCACGCCCGGTGTGGTCGCCGCCGGAGGCCGGCTCACCGTCACCGTGCACGGCTGCCGGGGTGGTCAGATGGCCTCCCGCGCCTTCCGGACGGCCCCGCTGACACCGTTCCGCGACGACATCTCACGGGGTGTCGTCTACGTCGACCGCGACGCCCGCCCAGGCCGGTACGACATCACCATCCGCTGCGAGCGCCACACCCTGACCCGTTCTCGGGCCTTCACCGTGATCGGCGGCGTCAACGGTGGCATCGGCGGCAGCCGGACCAGCGGTGCGACGACCGCCGACATGGCCATCGGAGGCGCCCTGGTCGGCGCGGCCGTGATCGGCGGTGGCGTCTACTGGCTGCGCCGCAGGGGCGAGAGGCGCGCCTGAGACCCCAAGAACCCCCGGACCGGCGGCCACCGTGCGCGGGCCGCCGGTCCGGGTCTGTCGCGTCGGCCCGGTCAGCCCTTGATGCCCGGGAACAGGTTCCAGAACGGCTCGGCGGTCACGGCGATGCCCCGGCTGTAGGGGGCGTCGAGGTCCCAGATGAGGAAGAGCATGAAGGCGATGGTCGCGGAGAACAGCCCGGCCAGCACCAACTCCCGCCTGGTGCGCCGGATCTGGAGCGCGAACACCATGCCGACGGTGATCACCGCCCCGATGAGCAGCCCCCACCACACCACGGTCGGCATGGTGGCCCCGGTTGAGTCGGCACGCTCGTTGCGCGCCTGGTCGGCGGCGGTCATCTGGTCCAGCAGCGGCTGGTAGGCCTGCGCCTCGAAGTCGTTCTTCGGCCGGTAGTCCGTGACGTCCTGACGGACCTTCTGCAGCAGCGTGGCACCGCGGTCGGTGACGCGCTCGTGGCGGGTCATCGTCGACCACTCGGTGTGCACGACATAGCTCACATAGGCGTTGACATCAGCCCGGATGTGGTCACGCACGTCCGGGGGATAGACGCGGACCCGCTCCGAGATCTCGTGCAGGGCCTGCGCCTCGGACTGCACGTAGTCCTGCGCGGAGCTACGGGCCTCCCACACGCCCGCGATGGCCAGACCCAGGACGATCGCGTAGACCACGCCGATCCACATCGTCATGTACTCGATGACGTCCGGGGTCTCGTTGGGATCCTCGTCCTCGGGTGCCCGCTTGTGCCGTAGGAAGGTCACGGCGACCACCACGGCGCAGGCCCCCAGCATCCCGAGGACGAGAACAAGCCAATCCGACAAGGGATACCTCCAGAGTTGAGCGGCCCGGCAGGTCAGCGCGGGCGGAGGGCCGCGACGGCGACGATCGCGGGCAGAGCGATGAGCAGGACGTAGGTGACGGGCCGGGTGTGGCCCGCCGCGGGCCGGGTGGCCGGATGCGGGTGGTACGCCGGGTAGCTGACCGGGGTGATCGCCGGGCGCGGGGCACTTCGGACCGCCCGGCGCACCGGCAGTCCCGCCCCGGGCGCCCCGCGCCGGCCCGGCCCCGCCGTCGCGGGGCCCGAGCACCCTCACCGTTCCCTCAGCATCCGCTGAAGCTCCCGCGCCGCCCGCGGTGGAGCGACGTCCGTGCGGTGGGCCAGGGCGATGGTCCGGTGCAGGCCGGGGCGGGCCAGCGGGGTGACCCGCAGGCCCAGGCCCGCCCGGGTCGCCACCATCCGCGGCACGACCGCCACCCCCAGGCCCGCCCGGACGAACCCCAGCACCGCGTCCATCTCGCCGCCCTCCACCGCGAAGTCCGGCTCGAAGCCCTCGGCGCGGCACGCCGCCACGGTCAGTTCCCGCAGGTCGTAGCCGTGCCGGAACATCACCAGACGCTCGCCCGCCAGCTCGGCGATGCGCACCACCCGCCCGCCGCGCCCTGGGGCCGGCGCCTCCGGCGAGGAGACCACCACCAGGTCCTCGCGCAGCACCTCCAGGGTGGTCAGCGCGGGTGAGGACGGCGGCAGCGGCAGCACGATCAGCGCCAGGTCGAGCGCGCCCCGGGCCAGCTCGCGCACCAGGTCGTGCGAGCCGCCCTCCTCGATCAGCAGCCGGATGCCGGGGTAGCGGTCGTGGAAGGCGCGCAGCACGTCCGGCAGCAGGCCCGTGCACAGGCTCGGCGTCGCCCCGAGCCGCACCCGGCCGCGCCGCAGCTGCACCAGTTCCTGCACCTCCTGCCGGGCGGTGTCCGCGTCCGCGAGGATCCGCCGGGCCAGCGGCAGCAGCGCCTCGCCCGCGTCGGTGAGCGTGATGTTGCCCCGCGCGCGCAGGAACAGATCCGCCCCCAGCTCCCGCTCCAGCGCCTTGATCTGCTGGGACAGCGAGGGCTGGGCCACGTGCACCAGCTCGGCGGCCCGGGTGAAGTGCCGGGCCTCGGCGACGGCCACGAAATACTGGAGCTGCTGGAGCTGCATACAGCAACGATAGCCGCTTCCTATGGAAACAAGCTGCACCATGTCTTGGACCGATCGGGACCTTCGGCCCTAGCGTGCTGTTCCATGGCTCTGGCAACGCGGACGGACCGACGGCCGTCCATGGCACGCACGATGTGGGACTCCTCCGTCGGCAAGAAGACGGTGATGGCCGTCAGCGGTCTGATCATGCTGCTCTACCTGGTGGTGCACATGATCGGAAACCTGAAGATCTACTTCGGGGCGGGCGAGTTCAACCACTACGCCCACTGGCTGCGCACCATCGGCGAACCCTTCATGCACTACGAGTGGACGCTCTGGATCATCCGGGTCGTCCTCGTCGTCGCCGTGGTCGCCCACGCCACCTCCGCGTACCAGCTCAGCCGCCGCGACATCAAGGCGCGGCCCAGCAAGTACGTGCACCCGAGGCCCCGGGCGAGCTACGCCACCCGCACCATGCGCTGGGGCGGGATCATCCTCGGCCTGTTCATCGTGTGGCACATCCTCGACCTGACCACCGGCACCGTGCACTCCGGCGGCTTCCAGCCGGGCCACCCGTACCAGAACGTCGTGGACACCTTCTCCACCTGGTACGGCAACGTGATCTACATCGTCGCGATGCTCGCGCTCGGCCTGCACGTCCGGCACGGCTTCTGGAGCGCCGCGCAGACCCTCGGCGTCGGCAGCCGCGCCCGCGACCGCGCCCTGAAGACCGTCGCCAACGTTCTCGCGCTGCTGCTCACGGCCGGCTTCATCGCCGTACCCGTGGGCGTGATGACCGGAGTGGTGAGCTGACATGACCGACTACGTGAACTACCGCACCGGCGAACCGGTCGCCGACACCAAGGCCCCGGCCGGCCCGATCCACGAGCGCTGGGACACCCGCCGCTTCCAGGCCAAGCTGGTCAACCCCGCCAACCGGCGCAAGCACACCGTCATCGTGGTCGGCACCGGTCTCGCCGGCGGCTCCGCGGGCGCCACCCTGGCCGAACAGGGCTACCACGTCGTCCAGTTCTGCTACCAGGACTCCCCGCGCCGCGCCCACTCCATCGCGGCGCAGGGCGGCATCAACGCGGCGAAGAACTACCGCAACGACGGCGACTCGATCCACCGGCTCTTCTACGACACCGTCAAGGGCGGCGACTTCCGCGCCCGCGAGTCCAACGTGCACCGCCTGGCGCAGATCTCCGTCGAGATCATCGACCAGTGCGTGGCCCAGGGCGTGCCCTTCGCCCGCGAGTACGGCGGCCTGCTCGACACCCGTTCCTTCGGCGGTGTCCAGGTCTCCCGCACCTTCTACGCCCGCGGCCAGACGGGCCAGCAGCTGCTGCTCGGCGCCTACCAGGCGCTGTCCCGGCAGATCGCCGCCGGGAACGTGGAGATGCACCCGCGCACCGAGATGCTGGACCTGATCGTCGTGGACGGGCGGGCACGCGGCATCGTGGCCCGGGACCTGATCACGGGCCGGATCGACACCTACTTCGCGGACGCGGTCGTCCTCGCCTCCGGCGGCTACGGCAACGTCTTCTACCTGTCGACCAACGCCATGAACTCCAACGCGACCGCGATCTGGCGGGCGCACCGGCGCGGCGCCTACTTCGCCAACCCCTGCTTCACCCAGATCCACCCGACCTGCATCCCGCGCACCGGCGACCACCAGTCCAAGCTCACCCTGATGAGCGAGTCGCTGCGCAACGACGGCCGGATCTGGGTGCCCAAGGCCAAGGGCGACAACCGTCCGCCGAACCAGATCCCCGAGGACGAGCGCGACTACTACCTGGAGCGCATCTACCCCTCCTTCGGCAACCTGGTCCCGCGGGACATCGCCTCCCGCGCCGCGAAGAACGTCTGCGACGAGGGCAGGGGCGTGGGCCCCGGCGGCCAGGGCGTCTACCTGGACTTCGCCGACGCGATCAAGCGCATGGGGCGCAAGGCCGTGGAGGCCAAGTACGGCAACCTCTTCGACATGTACCAGCGGATCACCGACGAGGACCCGTACGAGGTGCCGATGCGCATCTACCCGGCCGTGCACTACACGATGGGCGGGCTGTGGGTCGACTACGACCTCCAGACCACCGTCCCGGGCCTGTTCGCGGTCGGCGAGGCCAACTTCTCCGACCACGGCGCCAACCGGCTGGGCGCCTCCGCGCTGATGCAGGGCCTGGCCGACGGCTACTTCGTGCTGCCGGCGACCATCAACGACTACCTGGCCCGCAACCCGCACCAGGACCCGGTCACCCCCGAACACCCGGCGGTACAGGAGGTGCTGGCGGAGACCGAGGACCGGCTGAACCTGCTGCTGGCCGTCGACGGAGACCGCACCCCCGACTCCTTCCACCGCGAACTCGGCGAGCTGATGTGGGAGTTCTGCGGCATGGCGCGCACCGAGCAGGGCCTGCGCAAGGCCCTGGAGCGCATCCCGCAGATCCGCGAGGAGTTCTGGCGGCGGATCAAGGTCCCCGGCACCGGCGAGGAGTTCAACCAGTCGCTGGAGAAGGCCAACCGCATCGTCGACTACCTCGAACTCGCCGAGCTGATGTGCCTCGACGCGCTGCACCGCGCCGAGTCCTGCGGCGGCCACTTCCGCGAGGAGTCCCAGACCCCGGACGGCGAAGCAGCCCGCAAGGACGAGGAGTTCGCGTACGCGGCCGCCTGGGAGTTCGCCGGTACGGGCGCCGCTCCCGTCCTGCACAAGGAAGACCTGGTCTTCGAGTACGTCCACCCCACCCAGCGGAGCTACGCATGAAGCTCACCCTGCGCGTCTGGCGGCAGAAGAACGCCGACGCCGACGGCACCATGTCCACCTACGAGGTGGACGGCATCTCGCCCGACATGTCCTTCCTGGAGATGCTGGACGTCCTCAACGAACAGCTCATCCTCTCCGGCGAGGACCCCGTCGCCTTCGACCACGACTGCCGCGAGGGCATCTGCGGCGCCTGTTCCCTCGTGATCAACGGCGACGCCCACGGGCCCGAGCGGACCACCACCTGCCAGCTGCACATGCGGTCCTTCAAGGACGGCGACACCATCGACATCGAGCCGTGGCGGGCCGCCGCGTTCCCGGTGATCAAGGACCTCGTGGTGGACCGCTCCGCCTTCGACCGGATCATCCAGGCCGGCGGCTACATCACCGCGCCCACCGGCTCCGCGCCGGAGGCCCACGCCACGCCGGTGCCCAAGGCGGACGCCGACTTCGCCTTCGAGCACGCCGAGTGCATCGGCTGCGGCGCGTGTGTGGCCGCCTGCCCCAACGGCGCGGCGATGCTGTTCACCTCCGCGAAGATCAACCACCTCAACGTGCTGCCGCAGGGGGCGCCCGAGCGGGAGACGCGGGTGCTCGACATGGTGACGCAGATGGACGCGGAAGGCTTCGGCGGCTGCACGCTGACGGGGGAGTGCGCCACGGCCTGCCCCAAGGGCATCCCGCTGATGTCCATCACGAGCATGAACAAGGAGTGGCTGCGGGCGACCCGCAAGGCCGGGAAGCGTTAGCAGCACGCGGAAGCGGTCGGTACGACACACAGACGTTCGCCGGCTTCGTGCGGACGGGCGGGGTCGGGACGGTGCTCCCCGGCCCCGTCTCGCATGTCCGCGGGCGGTCCGGCACGCACGTCCCGACGGGGTTCAGCGCAGGAAGTCGCGCCGGATCAGGGTGCTGCCCAGCGCCGCGGCCGCCGCGCGCACCGCCGTCGCCTGGGCCTCGGGGCGGAACCGGCTGCCCGGTCCGGCCACGCTGATCGCGGCCAGCGGCTCGTCCTGACGGCCGAGGACGGGCGCGGCCACGCACACCAGCCCCACGGCGGACTCCTCCCGCTCGAACGCCACCCCCGTCTCGGTCACCCGCTGCAACTGACGGCGCAGGATGCCCGGTGCCACCACGGTGTGCGGGGTACGGCGCTCCAGCGGCCCGGTGAGCACCGCGCGCCGCAGGTCGGCGTCCGCGTGCGCGAGCAGCGCCTTGCCGATCGCGGTGCAGTGCAGCGGCATCCGCCCGCCGGTGCGCGAGGGCACCCTGGCCTGGCGGTGCCCGCCGATCTTGGCGACGTAGACGACGTCATGGCCCTCGCGCAGCCCGAGGTGCACGGTTTCGTGCGTGCGTTCGTAGAGGTCCTGGAGGAAGGGCATCGCCACTTCGAGGAGGCTGCGCTCCAGCGAGGCGAGCATGCCGAGTTCGAAGAGGCCGCCGCTGAGCCGGTACCCGCCGTCGGTCCGCTCCAGCAGCCGGTTGGCGACCAGCTCTCCGGAGAGCCGGTGCACCGTCGCCTTGTGCAGGCCGGTGCGCTGTACCAGTTCCGCGAGGCTCACGGCCTGGTCGTCGGGCCGGAAGGCGCGCAGGATCGTCACCGCCTTGCCCAGCACCGTGTTCAGGTCGGCCGTCTCGGTCATGTCCGCCAGCGTATCGCTGAGCGAGACGAAGTGCTGGTCCGAGGGGTTCGGCCGACCGCACAGTGAGGGGCGTGGACGAAAGCAATCGGCTCGCCCCCGCGAGCCCCTCCGACATCGCGGCCGCGGCCGAGCGCATCGCCGAGGCCCTCGCCTCCGGCGTGCCGTGCGCGCCGGTGCGCGACCTGATCGGCCGGGACGACCTGGCCGCCGCGTACGCCGTGCAGGACCGGCTCACCGAGCGGCGGCTCGCCGCGGGCGCGGCGGTCGTCGGCCGCAAGATCGGGCTCACCTCCGAGGCCGTGCAGCGGCAGCTCGGCGTCGACCGGCCCGACTTCGGGTTCCTCTTCGACGACATGGCGTACGCCGAGGGCGACACCATCCCGTTCGGCGAGGTCCTCCAGCCGCGGGCCGAGGCGGAGATCGCCTTCGTGCTGGGCGCCGACCTGGCCGACGGCGCGCTCACCCGCGAGCAGGTCGCCGCGGCCATCGCGTACGCCGTGCCCGCGCTGGAGATCTGCGGCAGCCGGATCGCCGGATGGGACATCAGCTTCGGCGACACCGTCGCCGACAACGCCTCCGCGGGCGCGTACGTGCTCGGGGAGCAGCGCCTCGGACTCGACGCGTTCGATCCGGTGGCCGTCGCCATGACGATGACCGTCAACGGCGAGGAGGTCTCCACCGGGTCCGGCGCGGACTGCCTCGGCGACCCGGTCGAGGCGGTCGTCTGGCTCGCCCGCACCGCCCGCGAACTCGGCGAGCCGCTGCGCGCCGGCCAGGTCGTCCTCTCCGGGGCCCTCGGCCCGATGCGCCCGGTCGCCGCCGGTGACACCGTCACCGCCACCCTGTCCGGCCTCGGCGCCGTCACAGTCCGCTTCAGCGAGGGAGCAGCATGAGCAGGACGAAGGTCGCGATCATCGGCTCGGGCAACATCGGCACCGACCTGATGATCAAGGTGCTGCGCGGGTCGCGGCACCTGGAGATGGGCGCGATGGTCGGCATCGATCCGGCCTCGGACGGGCTGGCCCGTGCCGCCCGGCTCGGCGTGCCGGTCACCCACGAGGGCGTGGACGGGCTGGTCGCGCTGCCGGGCTTCGACGAGATCGAGATCGTCTTCGACGCCACCTCCGCCAAGGCCCACGAGGCGAACGCCGCCACGCTGCTGCCCCTCGGGAAGCGGCTGATCGACCTGACGCCGGCCGCCATCGGCCCGTACGTCGTCCCCGCCGTCAACCTCGAAGAGCACCTGGACGCGCCCGACGTCAACATGGTCACCTGCGGCGGCCAGGCCACGATCCCGGTCGTCGCCGCGGTCGGCCGCGTCGTGCCGGTCGCGTACGCCGAGATCGTCGCCTCCATCGCGTCGAAGTCGGCCGGTCCGGGCACCCGCGCCAACATCGACGAGTTCACCGAGACCACCTCGGCCGCCATCGAGCGGGTCGGCGGTGCCCGCCGCGGCAAGGCGATCATCGTCCTCAACCCCGCCGAGCCGCCGCTGATGATGCGCGACACGGTCTTCTGCCTGGTGACGGCACCGGACCCGGCGACGCACGACGAGATCCGCCGGTCGGTGCAGAAGATGGTCGCCGACGTCGCCGCGTACGTCCCCGGCTACCGGCTCAAGCAGCAGGTGCAGATCACCGAGCTGCCCGCCGACCAGCCGGTGGGCACGCTCCTGTCCGACGGCGGCGCCGCCCTGCCCACCCACCAGGTGTCGGTCTTCCTCGAGGTCGAGGGCGCCGCGCACTACCTTCCGGCCTACGCCGGCAACCTCGACATCATGACCTCCGCCGGCCTCCAGGTCGCGGAGCGCATCGCAGCACGGAAGGCGGGCCGCTGATGGGCACCCCGATCTTCGTCCAGGACGTGACCCTGCGCGACGGCATGCACGCCGTACGGCACCGGATCACTCCCGAGGACGTCGCACGCGTCGTCGCCGCGCTCGACCGGGCCGGCGTCGACGCCATCGAGGTCGCGCACGGCGACGGCCTCGCGGGGGGCTCGGTCAACTACGGCCCCGGCTCGCACACGGACTGGGAGTGGATCGAGGCGGCGGCCTCCGTGCTGGAGCGCGCCCGCCTCACCACCCTGCTGCTGCCCGGCGTCGGCACCATCCACGAGCTGAAGCGCGCCCACGAACTGGGCGTCCGCTCGGTCCGCGTCGCCACGCACTGCACCGAGGCCGACATCTCGGCCCAGCACATCGCCGCCGCGCGGGAACTGGGCATGGACGTGTCGGGCTTCCTGATGCTGTCCCACATGGCCCCGCCCGAGGAACTGGCCCGGCAGGCCAAGCTGATGGAGTCCTACGGCGCGCACTGCGTCTACGTCACCGACTCCGGCGGCCGGCTCACCATGAACGACGTGGCCGCGCGGGTACGGGCCTACCGTGACGTCCTGGACGCCGGCACCGAGATCGGTATCCACGCCCACGAGAACCTCTCGCTGGCGGTCGCGAACTCGGTCGTCGCGGTGGAGAACGGGGTGCGCCGCGTCGACGCGTCGCTCGCCGGGCACGGCGCGGGCGCGGGCAACTGCCCGCTGGAGGCGTTCATCGCGGTCGCGAACATCTCGGGCTTCGAGCACGGCTGCGATCTGTTCGGGCTCCAGGACGCCGCCGACGACATCGTCCGGCCGCTCCAGGACCGACCGGTGCGCGTCGACCGCGAGACCCTCACCCTGGGCTACGCCGGTGTCTACTCGTCGTTCCTGCGGCACGCGGAGGCCGCCGCCGAGCGCTACGGCCTCGACGTGCGCGACATCCTCGTGGAGTGCGGCCGGCGCCGTCTCGTGGGCGGCCAGGAGGACATGATCGTCGACGTGGCGCTCACGCTGGTCGCCGAGCGCGCGGACCAGGCCGCCTGAACCGTGGCCGGCTCAGCGGCCGGGCAGGAGGGCCTCGCCGAGCGACACCAGGCCGTCGGCCAGTTCCGTCATGAACCGCGCGATCGGAATGCCGTCCGCGGACTGGAAGGAGACGAAGGCGCCGTCGAACCCCGCCATGCCGAAGGGGGCCAGGGCGTCCGCGACCGCGTCGGCCGCCGCCCCGCCCGCGCCCGCGAAGGCGGAACGGATCATGTGCCGCATATAGGTGCGGCCCTCGTCGCGGACGGTCCGCACGGTCCGCAGCGCCTCCGGCGCCTCGGCCGCCTCGTGGCTCATCACCAGGACCAGCAGGAGCCGCAGGAACTCTTCGCGGTTCTCGATGACCTCACCGGTCCTCAGCAGATACCAGCGCATGCGCTCGCGCGGCGTGCCGCCCTCGGGCGGATCGCGGTGCGCGTCGCGCATCGCGTCGAAGAAGCCCTGCGCGCCCTGCGCCATCACCGCCGACAGCAGTCCGGCCTTGGACTCGAAGTGGTGGTAGAAGGCGCTCTTCGGCAGGCCCGTCTCCTTGACGAGCGTCGACATCGACGTGCCGGCGTACCCGCGCACGGACATGACCCGTGCGGCCGCGTCCAGGATCTCCTGCCGTGACCGCCGGCCCCGGCGGTTGCTGGTGTGCGCTTTCGGCGCGGGCGTTTCCACCTGCCGAAGTCTAGGCCGCGCCGCCCGGACCATGATCCGCGCGTCGATCGGCCGTCCGCTTTTGTCAGTTGATCATCTGACAACCCTTGACATATCGCCGTGACGGGTTGTTAACCTCCCGGCAAATGGACCGACCGATCGGTCCAAAACTTCCGCACGCGGGACGTGCGGACAGGACAACGGAGTCTGCGCATGCCCCAGAGCCACGACGCGGATGTCGCGATCGTCGGGTACGGCCCGACCGGTGTGATCGCCGCCCTCACCCTCGCCCGCCACGGCGTCAGCGCCATCGCCCTGGAACGGGACAAGGACCTCTATCCCCGCGCCCGTGCCGTCACCGTCAACGACTGGACCATGCGGATCTTCCAGGACCTCGGCGTCGACGAGCGCGTCGAGAAGAAGATCGATCCGCAGCGGGCCCTGCGCTGGATGACCTACGACGGCACCGAGATCCTGCGGATCGAACACCCGCCGTCCACGCTCGGCCGCACGCCGCGCTTCTACAACATCTACCAGCCCACGATGGAGGCCGAACTGCGCGCGGCGGCCCAGGAGGCCGGCGACCTCGTCACCGTCCGCTACGGCGCCGAGGTCACCGGCATCGACCAGGACGCCGACGGGGTCACCCTCACCACGACGGACACCACGACCGGTGAGACGCGCACCGTCCGCACCCGGTACGCGATCGCCGCCGACGGCGGTTCCAGCGCCACCCGCGGCCGCATCGGCTGCCGGCTCGACGGCGACACCAACACCGTCACCTGGGTGGTCATCGACTGCCGCGTCAAGCGCTGGTGGCCCGACCGCGACTTCCTGACCTTCTGGTCCGACGCGGAGCGCCCGGTCGTGGACATCGCCCTGTCCGCGGGCAACCACCGCTGGGAGATCCCGCTCAAGCCCGACGAGACCCCGGAGGACTACCCGACCAGCACCGAGGTGTGGCCGCTGCTCAAGGCGCTCGGGGTGACCGAGGACGACGTCGACATCCATCAGCACGCCTTCTACCGGCACCACGTGCGCATGGCCGACACCTGGCGCCAGGGCCGGGTGTTCCTGGCCGGCGACGCGGCCCACCTGATGCCGCCGTGGGCCGGGGCCGGCATGCAGACCGGCATGCGCGACGCCCACAACCTGGGCTGGAAACTCGCCCGCGTCGTCAAGGGCGAGCTGCCCCAGGCCTGGCTCGACACCTACGAGGCCGAGCGGCGCCCGAACGCCGCCTTCTACACCTCTCTCGCGGTCGGCCTCGGGCGCGTCATCAAGCGGGAGGCCTCCGAGGAGGAGCAGGCGGCGATGAACGCGGTGCCCGAGAACACGGTCACCCCGTACGAGCCGCCGCTGATCGCCCCGCCGGTGCTGGAGGGCGGCTGGCTGCGGGGCCCGCTGGGCGACGCCAGCGTCGTCGGCCGGATGGTGCCGCAGCCCGTCATGGGCGACACCGCCGGCCGGATGGCCCGCCTCGACGACCTCCTCGGCCACGGCTTCGTCCTGCTCGGCGACGACATCGACCCCGCGACCCTGCTGACGCCCGAGGAGAAGGCCGGCTGGGACGCGCTCGGCGCCCGCTACCTCGCCGTCCGGCCCAAGACGGCGTACACGCAGGGCCCGGACGAACTGGTCGACCTCTACGAGGCGCTGCTGCCGTGGCTGCGCCGCTACGGCGCCCGCGCGGTGGCCGTGCGCCCCGACCGGTTCGTGGCCGCGGCGGACGTCAGCGGCCTCGCCGTCCCCACGCTCTGAGAAGCCCGAGAGCCCGAGAGAAGGAGAAGGACATGTCCTCAGTCAAGGAACTCGGATACGTCGTCTACGAGGTCAGCAGCCTCACCGACTGGGAACACTTCGGCGTCGAACTGCTGGGCATGCAGTACGGCGAGAGGACCGACGACGGATTCACGCTGCGCACCGACGAGAAGGCCCACCGCTGGGTCGTCACCGAGGGGCCCGCCGACGACCTCGTCGCCACCGGTTACGAGGTCTCGGACGCCACCGCGCTCGACGCGCTCGTCGCCCGGCTGCGCGCCGCCGGGATCGAGGTCGCCGACGGCGGCGAGGCCCTGGCCGCCGCCCGCAAGGTGGAGCGGATCTTCGTCACCGCCGACCCGATGGGCAACCGCGTCGAGCTGGTCACCGGTCTCGCCGACGCCGCCACCCCGTTCGAGTCGGCGAAGCTGCTCGGCGGCTTCGTCACCGGCGCCGGCGGCGCGGGACACCAGGTGCTGCTCGCCCACGGCGTCTCCCGCGAGACCTACCTCGGCTTCTACATCGACCTGCTCGGCTTCAGGATCAGCGACATCATCGTCGAGGAACTGGCCCCGGGCGTGGTCGCCGACCTGATCTTCCTGCACTGCAACGGCCGCCACCACACCGTGGCCTTCGGCGACATGCCCTCGCCGAAGAAGACCCACCACTTCATGGTCGAGGTCACCGACATCCGCGACGTCGGTCTCGCCTACGACCGCTGCATGGACGCCAAGCAGCCGTTCGAGATGACCCTCGGCATGCACCCCAACGACCAGATGTTCAGCTTCTACGTCTTCACCCCCTCGGGCTTCAGCGTCGAGTACGGCTGGGGCGGGCTGATCATCGATGACGAGACCTGGGAGGTGAGGACGCTCGACAGGCTGCACAGCTGGGGCCACCGCCCGCCGGGTGTCGTCGCCGACCTGCTCGCCGCCGCACCCGCACCGCACGGAGAGGCCCACTGATGACCCTGGACCCGAACGCCATCGCCCGCACCGTCGAGACCCCCGACTGGACGCTCCGCTACTACGAGGCCGGCTCCGGCCACCCCCTCGTGCTGCTGCACGGCAGCGGGCCCGGCGCGACCGGCTGGAGCAACTTCGCCGGCAACATCGAGGCGCTGGCCGAGCACTTCCACGTGTACGCCGTCGACATGCCCGGCTGGGGCGAGTCGTCCGCGGCCACCGTCGACCGGCTCGACCATGTCACGGCGGCGATCCAGTTCCTGGACGCCCTCGGCATCGACAAGGCCGCGTTCGTCGGCAACTCGATGGGCGGCCAGACCTCGCTGCGGCTCGCCACCGAGCACCCCGACCGCATCTCGCACCTGGTCACCATGGGCCCGCCGGTCGGCCGGATGCCCACCCTCTTCGGCGCCGGCGACGGCCCCTCCGAGGGACTCAAGGTGCTGATCGAGGCCTACCGGGACGCGAGCCCCGAGAACATGCGCCGCCTCGTCGAGATCATGGTCTACGACAAGGCCCGCTTCGCCACCCTCGAGCTGTGCAAGGCCCGCTCCGACGCCGCGCTCGCCCGGCCCGAGCACCTGCGCAACTACGTGGACGGCCTGCCAGGGGGCGCGCCGCTGCCCAAGTGGGTCAAGCCCGAGCTGCTGCCGGCCATCCAGGTGCCGACCCTGCTCATCCACGGCCGCGACGACCGCGTCGTCTCCTACGAGAACTCGCTGTTCCTGCTGGCGAACATCCCGAACAGCCGGCTGGTCGTGCTCAACCACTGCGGCCACTGGGCGATGATCGAGCACGCCGACGAGTTCAACCGGTTGGTCGTAGACTTCGTCGCGAACAACTGACCCGCACCCACCGGGGGTTCGCCCGGCACCCCCACCCGTTCAGCAACCGCACATCCGCTCTCCGGGCGCATGTCACGCGCCGGCCAACCGGCGTCGGAAGAACAGGAGTGGCGGGCCGTACGCCACGGCCCGCCGCCGCTGTCGCCGAACCGGCCCCGTGACCAGGAGAGTGCCATGACCGGCGTTTCCACCCTCGACCGTCCGCCGCAGCCCGCGGCGCCCGCCCGCTACACCGTCGCCCTCGCCCGCGACGAGGACGACGTGCGGGCCGCGCAACGGCTGCGGCACGACGTCTTCGCCGGGGAGCTGGGCGCCCTTCTCACCACCCCCGAGCCGGGCCTGGACATCGACGCCTTCGACGCCCACTGCGACCACCTGCTGGTCCGCGACACCGGCAGCGGGGAGGTCGTCGGCACCTACCGGCTGCTGCCGCCCGAGCGCGCCGCGATCGCCGGACGGCTGTACTCCGAGGGCGAGTTCGAGCTCGGCGCGCTCGACGTGATACGGCCCGGGCTGGTCGAGGTCGGCCGGTCCTGTGTGCACCCCGACCACCGCGACGGCGCGGTCATCGGCCTGATCTGGGCCGGCATCGCCCGCTACATGACGGACCGCGGCCACGAGTGGCTGGCCGGCTGCTGCTCCATCCCGCTCGCCGACGGTGGCACCCTCGCCGGCGCCGCCTGGGACCGGGTGCGCGCCGGGCACCTGGCGCCCGAGGAGTTCCGGGTACGGCCGCTGCTGCCCTGGACCCCGAAGGCCGGGGCACCCGCCGCGCGCGGTGAACTCCCGGCCCTGCTGCGCGGCTATCTGCGCCTGGGCGCCTGGGTGTGCGGCGAACCCGCCCACGACCCGGACTTCGGGGTCGCCGACCTGTACGTGCTGCTGTCGATGCGCCGGGTCAACCCGCGCTACCTGCGGCACTTCCTCTCCCTCGTGCCGTCCCGGTGAGCGGCTGGCTGCCCAGCGCGCCCTGCACCCCCGACGCCTGTGTGGAACCGGCGCCCGCCACCGTGGCCCTGCCCCGCGCCGTGCTGCGGCTGACCGCCGTCGCGGCCCTGGTGCTGGCCGCGATCGCCCTGTCTCCGCTCGGCGGGAGGCTCCCCGCCGAGTGGGTCAGGCGGTGGTGCCGGGCGGTCGTACGGGCCATCGGGGTGCGGACGCGGATCACCGGCGCCGCGGCGCCGGCCGGCGGGCTGCTGCTCGTCGCCAACCACGTCTCCTGGCTGGACGTCCCACTGCTCACCGCCGTACGACCGGCCCGGATGCTCGGCAAGACCGAGATCCGGCGGTGGCCGGTGGCGGGCCCACTGGCCGCGCGGGCCGGCACCCTGTTCATCGAACGGGACCGGCTGCGTGCCCTGCCCGCCACGGTCTCCCGGATCGCCGACGCCCTGCGCACCGGCTCGGCCGTGGCCGCCTTCCCCGAGGGCAGCACCTGGTGCGGGCGCGCCCACGGCCGCTTCCATGGGGCCGTCTTCCAGGCCGCGCTGGACGCGGGCGTCGCCGTGCAACCGGTCGGCCTGCGCTACCGGCTCACGGACGGCGGCACCGGCACCCCGGCCGCCTTCGTCGGCGAGGACACCCTGCCGGCCTCCCTGTGGCGGGTGGCCCGGACCAGGGGCCTGGTGGCCGAGGTCGAGGTCCGCCCGGCGATCGCGCCCGGCACCCACCCGGACCGCCGCACCCTCGCCACGGCGGCCCAGCCGATCGCCCCGGCCCCCCGCTGGACCCACGCGGCCCTGGTCGCCGGCCACCGCTCCCTCCCCCCCCCCCCCACGGCAACCCGAGCGGGCGACCCACGGGGGATGACGCGGGCGGGCTAGTGCTGTGGCCGGGCGTCGCGAGCCGGTGGACCTTTCCGGTCGCAGCACCGGCCGGCGCCACCCGCGTCCGCCCTCCCGCTTCGAGCGCGCGCATGTGCCGGGTACGGTGCGGTCGCGTTGCCTGCGCGGGACGCGGCGGTCCGGGTGCCGCACCGTCGTCGCGGCGGTGCGGCCGGGCCGCGGGCTACGGCATGACCCGGGCCAGATACGGTGCCGTCGCGCTGTCCCGCGCACGGGCCACCCGCTGTGGCGGGCCCGCGGCGACGATCCGGCCGCCCTGGTCGCCGCCGCCCGGGCCCAGGTCGATCACCCAGTCGGCGCCCGCGACCACCGTCATGTCGTGCTCGACCACGACGACCGTGTGCCCGGCGTCCACCAGTCCGTGCAGCCGCTCCATCAGCACCTCGACGTCGGCCGGGTGCAGCCCGGTGGTCGGCTCGTCCAGCAGGTAGAGGGTGTGGCCGCGCCGCCCGCGCTGCAACTCGCTGGCCAGCTTGATCCGTTGGGCCTCGCCGCCGGACAGCTCGGTCGCGGGCTGGCCGAGCCGGAGATAGCCGAGGCCCACGTCGAGCAGCGTGCCGAGGCTGCGGGCGGCGGCCGGGACGTCCGCGAAGAACTCCGCCGCCGACTCCACCGTGAGGTCCAGCACCTCCGCGATGTTCCGCCCCCGGTACGTCACCCGCAGCGTCTCGGGGTTGTAGCGGGCGCCGCCGCAGTCCGGGCAGGGCGCGTACGTGCTCGGCAGGAACAGCAGCTCCACGCTGACGAACCCCTCGCCCTGACAGGTCTCGCAGCGTCCCCCGGCGACGTTGAAGGAGAACCGCCCGACGCCGTACCCGCGCCCGCGCGCCGCGTCCGTCGCCGCGAACACCTTCCGTACGACGTCGAACAGGCCCGTGTACGTGGCGAGATTGGAGCGCGGCGTGCGGCCGATCGGCTTCTGGTCGACCCGCACCAGCCGGTCCACTCCCTCCAGTTCCTCCGTCAACTCGCCGATCAGCGTGGACTTCCCGGACCCGGAGACCCCGGTGACGGCGGTGAACGCGCCCAGCGGGAACTCGGCCGTCACCTCGCGCAGGTTGTGCCGGGTGACCGGACCGATCTTCGACCAGCCACGCGGCTCGCGGACGTGGCGGGCCGGGCCGGGCGCCTCGTCGAAGAGGAACGCGGCCGTCGCCGACTCCTCGACCGACGCCAGCTCGGCCGGCGGCCCGCTGTACAGCACGCGCCCGCCGTGCTCGCCCGCACCCGGGCCGACGTCCACCAGCCAGTCGGCGCCGCGCACGACCTCCAGATGGTGCTCCACGACGAACACCGAGTTGCCCGCCGCCTTCAGTCGCTCCAGCACGGTCAGCAGCGCCTCGGTGTCCGCCGGGTGCAGCCCCGCGGACGGCTCGTCCAGCACGTACACCACGCCGAACAGCCCGGACCGCAACTGCGTGGCCAGCCGCAGCCGTTGCAGCTCGCCCGCCGAGAGCGTCGGGGTGGAACGGTCCAGGCTGAGGTAGCCCAGGCCGAGTTCGACCACCGGGGCGATCCGGGACTTCAGGTCGTCGGTGAGCACCCGGGCCGTCTCCGAGTCGCCGTCGAGCAGTTCGGCCAGGGCCGTCAGCGGCAGCGACGCCAGCTCGGCGATGGTGCGGCCGCCGAAGGTCACCGCCAGCGCCTCGGGCCGCAGCCTGCTGCCCCCGCAGCCCGGACAGGGCGCGCTGGTCAGAAAGCGTTCCGCCTTGGTGCGCAGGGTCGGCGACCTGGTGTCGGAGAACGTCTTGAGCACATACCGGCGGGCGCTCGTGTACGTGCCCTGGTACGGACGTTGGATGCGATCCGCGTCCCGCACCGGATGCACCGTGACGACCGGCTGCTCGTCGGTGAACAGGATCCACTCCCGCTGCTCGGCGGGGAGTTCCCGCCAGGGCCGGTCCACGTCGTAGCCGAGCGCGTCCAGGATGTCCCGCAGGTTCTTGCCCTGCCAGGCCCCCGGCCAGGCCGCGATGGCGCCCTCGCGCACCGACAGCGACGGATCGGGCACCAGCAGCTCCTCGCTGGTGTCGTGCACCTGCCCCAGACCATGGCACCGAGGGCAGGCGCCGGCCGCCGTGTTCGGCGAGAACGCGTCGGAGTCCAGCCGCTCGGCGCCCGGCGGATAGTCCCCGGCGCGCGAGAACAGCATGCGCAGGGAGTTGGAGAGATTGGTGACCGTGCCCACCGAGGAACGCGAGGTGGGGGCCGCGCGGCGCTGCTGGAGCGAGACCGCGGGCGGCAGCCCGGTGATCTCACCGACCTTGGGCGCTCCGACCTGGTGGATCAGCCGACGCGCGTACGGCGCGACCGACTCGAAGTAGCGGCGCTGGGCCTCGGCGTAGATCGTGCCGAAGGCCAGGGACGACTTCCCCGAGCCGGACACGCCGGTGAACACGGCCAGTACGTCACGCGGTACGTCCACGTCGACGCCCTTGAGGTTGTGCTCACGGGCGCCGCGGACGCGGACGTAGGGATCATGGGGGCTGTGGTGCATGGAAAACACACCCTATCCGCCCCCGTTCCCTAGGGCTGCGGAGGGCTGCCCGGATCCTGCGGCCGGGTGCCGAACTCGTCCCGCGCCCTGTCCTGGGCGGTGTCGACCTGCTTCTGGTACTTGTTCCCGGTGCGGTCGTCGACGTAGTCGCCGCCCTTGTCGATGCCCTTGTCGGCCATGCCCTCGTGGCCCTTGAGCATGCCCTTGATCTTGTCCATGAAGGACATGGCAGTCCTCCTCGTCGCTCGGGACTTGCCCTCCCAGGGTCACCGGCCGGGGCCCTCCTCGCATCTCGGGGCGAAGAGCGCGGCCAGCCGGCGGTAGGAGTCCAGCAGCGCCGCGCGGTCGTGGCCGCTGGTGGTGACCAGCACCTCCGCGGCGCCGGTCTCCTTCACCACCGTCTCCAGCTCGTGGGCGACCTCCTCCGCGGTGCCCGCGAGCTGCCCGGCGAGCTGGGACTCGTACACCTCCCGCTCCCGCGCGGTCATCACCCGGGACTCGATCTCCGCGGCCGGGGCGAGCGGCGGGAAGGTGCCGTGGGTGCGCGCGTACGCCATCGACCAGGCCTCCGGGACCAGCAGCCGGCGCGCCGCCTGCGGGGTGCCGGCGACCGCTACCGTCCCGGAGATCACCACATACGGCTCGGCCGCCCAGCGCGAGGGGCGGAAGGCGGCGCGGTACCGCTCGACGCCGCGCAGCAGCTTCTCCCGGTCGCGCAGGTCCCCGATGACCAGGGGCAGTCCGGCGCCGGCCGCGATCGCCGCGCCCTCGCCGACGGCCAGCACGAACGGCGGCACCGTCAGGCCCTCCGCGGGGCGGGCGTGCACCCCGGTCGGCGAGGACCCGGTGAACCAGTCGAGCAGCTCGCCGAGCTGGGCCGCGAAGTCCGCCGCGTCCCCCTTGTCGCGGCCGAGCGCCCGCCGCACCCCGTCCGTGAAGCCCACCGAGCGTCCCAGCCCCATGTCGATCCGGCCGGGGAACAGCGACTCCAGCACCCCGAACTGCTCGGCGACCACCAGCGGCCGGTGGTTGGGCAGCATCACCCCGCCGGTGCCGACCCGGACGGACGAGGTGGCGGCGGCCACGGCGGCGGCCAGCACGGTCGGCGCGGAACCGGCGACACCGGGCACTCCATGGTGCTCGGAGACCCAGAACCGGTGGTAGCCGAGCGCCTCCGCCTCCCGTGCCAGCGCCACGGTGTCCCGCAGCGCCTCGGCGGGCGGCCGCCCCTGCCGGGTGCGGGAACGGTCGAGGACGGAGAACCGGGTACGGGCGATCACTGAACTGCTCACGAACGGTTCAACGTCCTGACCGTCCGCGGATTCCCGGCCCGCGGATTCCCGTGGCCGGCTGGTGCCGCGACCGAAACCTTTCCGGCCACAGCACTAGGGTCGTGTCGTGACCGAAAGCAGCGAGCGGCCGATCGCCGTGTTCGACCTCGACAACACCCTGGCGGACACCGCCCACCGGCAGCACTTCCTGCGGGCCCGCCCCAAGGACTGGGACGGCTTCTTCGCCGCCGCGCCCGCGGACCCGCCGCTCGCGGAGGGCGTCGCGCTGGCCGTGCGCAGCGCCCGGGACTGCGAGATCGTCTATCTCACCGGCCGCCCGGAGCGGTACCGCCAGGACACCCTGGACTGGCTCGCCGCGCACGGACTGCCCGCGGGGGAGCTGCACATGCGGGGCGACGCCGACCGCAGGCCCGCCCGGTTCACCAAGCTGACCGTCCTGCGCCGGCTCGGCCGCGGCCGTGCGGTGCGGTTCCTCGTGGACGACGACGACCTGGTGTGCGACGACGCCGAGCGCGCCGGATTCCCCGTGGTGCGGGCCCGCTGGGCCGAGCGGTCGCAGGTGCTGCGCGAGGCCCAGGAGCAGGAGGGGCGCACCTGACGCGCGGGTCCCTCAGTCGCCGTCCTCGATGCGGAAGCCCACCTTCAGGCC
The DNA here is from genome assembly GCF_007896895.1 of Streptomyces misionensis. Classification (GTDB taxonomy): domain Bacteria; phylum Actinomycetota; class Actinomycetes; order Streptomycetales; family Streptomycetaceae; genus Streptomyces; species Streptomyces misionensis_A. Next base: position 20,953 of record NZ_VOGW01000044.1, read on the forward strand.
CACCTGGTAGTGCTCGATCCGCCCGTTCTCCAACTGGCCGCGGACCTGGGTCACCTCGAACCAGTCGAGGTTGCGCAGGGTCTGGCCGGCGCGGGCGATGCCGTTGCGAATGGCCTGGTCGAGGCCCTCGTGCGAGGTGCCGACGATCTCGGTGACCCGGTAGGTGTGGTTCGTCATGGGGGCTCCTTGGGCCGGGGGACACGCCGTGGACACGCCGTACTCCACCGTGCCGCATCACGGCCCGCTCCGCACGGCGTCGCCGTCGTAACCATCGGTAGCCCTTGACCTCCGCATTGGTCCATACCAAAATCCACCCACACCCGCACGAGCGTTCCCGCTCGTCCCCCCACGTCGGGCCCCCACCCCTGTGCGCATCCGCCATGCCAGACAGAAGGACCCCTCGTGAGACGTCGTCTGCTCCCCCTCATCTGTGTCACCGGTACGCTCGTGAGCGCCTGCGGGACGCTTCCCGGCACGCAACCGCGCGAGACCGTGACCGTGTGGCTGATGAAGGGCAGCGCCTCGGCGGACTTCCTCAAGCGCTTCACCGCGGACTTCGAAAGCACCCACAAGGACCTGCGCCTGGACATCCGCACCCAGGACTGGACAGGCATCGTGGCCAAGGTCCGCAAGGCGCTCGCGGACACCTCCGGTGACGCCCCCGACGTCATCGAGGTCGGCAACACCCAGGTGCCGCTGTACGCCGACGGCGGCCGGCTCGCCGACCTGACGCTGGAGTCGATGCGCGACTGGGGCAAGGACAAGTGGCTGCCGGGCCTGGCCGAGCCCGGCAAGGAGGGCAACCAGCAGTACGGCATCCCCTGGTACGCGGCCAACCGGGTGGTCGTCTACCGCAAGGACCTGTTCGCCCAGGCCGGCATCGCCCGCCCGCCGCGCACCCGCGACGAATGGCTCGCCGACACCGAGAAGCTGAACACCGGGGACACCCAGGGCATCTACCTGGCCGGCCAGGACTGGTACACGCTCTCCGGCTTCATCTGGGACGAGGGCGGCGACCTCGCCCGGAAGGTCGACGACTACCAGTGGAAGGGCGCCCTGGACACCCCGGAGGCGCTGCGCGGCATGGACTTCTACCGCCGGCTCCAGTCGCTCGGCGACGGTCCGAAGGACGCCGACGAGGAACACCCGCCCCAGGCCGGGGTGTTCGCCGGCGGCAAGGTCGCGCAGATCGTCGCCGTACCCGGGCTCGCCCAGTCGATCCTGGAGCGGAACCCCGCGCTGAAGGGAAAACTGGGCTTCTTCCCGGTGCCCGGCCCGACCGCGTCCCGGCCCGGCGCGGTGTTCACCGGCGGCTCCGACCTCGTCGTCCCGCAGCACACCGGGGACCAGTTCGCCGCGACCGCCGTGGTCGGGGCGCTGACCAGCGCCAAGTGGGACACCGAACTCGCCCGCACCATGAACTACGTGCCCAACAAGACCACGCTGGCGGGTGCCGTCTCGGGCGAGGAGGGGGTCGCCGCCATGGCCGTGGGCGCGGCGCACGGCCGGGCGACCCCCAACACCCCTCAGTGGGCGGACGTCGAGGCCGACAACCCGATCAAGCAGTACATGAGCCGGGTGCTGAACGGGGCCGATCCGGCGACGGAGGCCCGCCGGGCCTCGCGGAAGATCACCGAGGCGCTCACCCCGGATCTGTGAGCCGTCACCGGACCACGCTCAGCGACAGCGCGAACCGCTCCTGGCCGTCGGTCCACCAGTGCGTCAACTCCAGCCCGGCTTCCGCCAGTTCCCGGGTCACGCCCGCCTTGCGGAACTTGGCCGACACCTCGGTGCGCAGTTCCTCGCCCGCCGCGAACTCCACGGCGAGGTCCAGCGCGGGCACCTTCACGGTCTGCTCGGTACGGGCGCGCAGCCGCATCTCGATCCACTCGCGCCGCGCGTCCCACAGCGCCACATGGTCGAAGGCGTCCGGGTCGAAGTCGGCGCCGAGTTCGCGGTTGACGACGTTCAGCACGTTCTTGTCGAACGCGGCCGTCACCCCGGCCGCGTCGTCGTACGCCCGGACCAGGACCCGCTCGTCCTTGACCAGATCGGTGCCGAGCAGCAGCCCGTCACCGGGGGCGAGCAGGGCCCGCACCGAGGCGAGGAACGCGGCGCGTTCGACGGGCAGCAGATTGCCGATCGTGCCGCCGAGGAACGCCACCAGCCGGGGCCCCGGCGTCGGGGGCAGGTCCAGCGGGGCGGTGAAGTCGGCGATCAGCGCGTGCACGTCGAGGCCCGGGCGTTCGGCGATGAGCGCCTCGCCGGCCTGGACGAGGGCGCTCTCGCTGACGTCGACCGGGACGTATGCCGCGAGCGAGGTGAGCGCGTCGAGCAGATAACGGGTCTTCTCCGAGGAGCCCGAGCCCAGCTCGACCAGGGTGCGGGCGCCGCTCGCGGCGGCGATCTCGCCGGACCGGGCGGCCAGGATCTCCCGCTCGGCACGGGTGGGGTAGTACTCGGGCAACGCCGTGATCTCGTCGAAGAGTTCGCTGCCCCGGGCGTCGTAGAACCACTTCGGCGGCAGCCACTTGGGCTCGGCGGTCAGACCACGGCGCACATCGGCGCGCAGCGCCGCGCCCGTGGCGTCCTCGGGGAGGGTGCGGGTGACATGCAGGGGGCTCACGTGCAGGGCTCCTTCGATGGTACGGCGGCCGGATCGTCCGCCGGGGCGAGCAGCACGCCGGTGCTGTCCGCGGTGAGCACGGTGCGGTCGGGGACCTCCCGCCACAGCGGGTCGTCGTCGTACGGCTCGGAGGCGACGACCGTGCCCCGGCCGGGCTCCGTGCGGTACCAGAGGCTGTCGCCCCAGGCGGTGGCGGCGATGGTGGTGCCGTCCGTCAGCAGCAGGTTCAGCCGGGCGGCGGGGGCGGCCCGGGCGACCTCGCGCGCCGTCTCGCACAGGGCCCGCTCCGGGCCGTCCCCGGCGCGCAGCCGGTGCAGCACCAGCGCCCACACGAACGCCGAGTCGGTGCGCGCCGGCAGCGACAGCAGGTCGACCGGGGGCAGCGTGCGCACCAGCGGCGCCGCCGCGTCGGGCCAGCCCGGGACCGCCCCGTTGTGGCTGAACAGCCAGCGCCCGGAGGCGAACGGCGCCGCCGCGGCCTCCGCGTCCGCGCCCGCCAGGGTGGCGTCCCGGACGGCGGCGAGCACCGCGGTGGAGCGCACCACCCGGGCCAGGTCGGCGAAGGACAGGTCGGCCCAGATCGGCCCGGCCCGCCGGTAGCGGGCGGGCGCCCGGTCGCCGGGCGCGTACCAGCCGACCCCGAACCCGTCGGCGTTGACCGTGCCGTACCGCTGCCGCCGCGGCTCCCACGACTGCCGCAGCAGACTGTGCGCGGGCGCCACCAGCAGGTCTCCCAGGGACAACTCTGGCCCTACATAGGCAAGGTGGCGGCACATCAGGCGTCCTCCGAGCGGGCGGTGCGGAAGCCGGAGAAGATCTGCCGCCGGATCGGATAGTCCCAGTTGCGGAACGTCCCCCGGCAGGCCACCGGGTCCACGGCGAACGAACCGCCGCGCAACACCTTGTACTCCGGGCCGAAGAACACCTCCGAGTACTCCTTGTACGGGAATGCCCGGAACCCCGGGTACGGCAGGAAGTCGCTCGCCGTCCACTCCCACACGTCGCCGATCAACTGCCGAACCCCGTACGGGGATTCCCCCTCCGGGTAGCTGCCTGCCGGGGCGGGCCCCAGGTGCCGCTGACCCAGGTTGGCGTGGCGGGGTGCCGGGTCGGCGTCGCCCCAGGGGTAGCGCCGGGAGCGGCCGGTGGCCGGATCGTGCCGGGCGGCCTTCTCCCACTCCGCCTCGGTGGGCAGCCTGCGCCCGGCCCAGCGGGCGTAGGCGTCGGCCTCGTACCAGCACACGTGCACCACCGGCTCGTCCGGCGGCACCGCCTCGGTGGTGCCGAACCGGCGGCGCAGCCAGCGGTCGCCGTCGCGCCGCCAGAACAGCGGGGCGGTGATGCCGTGCCGCCGGATGTGCGCCCAGCCCTCCGGGGCCCACCAGCGTTCGGTGTCGTAGCCGCCGTCCTCGATGAACGCCTGGTACGCGCCGTTCGTCACCGGGGTGGTGTCGATCCAGAACGGCGCCACCTCCCGCACGTGCGCCGGGCGTTCGTTGTCCAGTGCCCACGGCTCACCGGAGGTGCCCATGGTGAACGGGCCGCCGGGTATCAGCACGTCGGCCGGGCCGGTGAACGGCGGCCCCGGCTCCGGCTCCGGCGCCGTCAGCACCGCCGGACCCGAGCGCAGCTGATGGGTGATCAGCATCGTCTCGTCGTGCTGCTGTTCGTGCTGAGCGATCATGCCGAAGGCGAACCCGGCCTCGGTCAGCCGGGTGCCGTGGAAGTCGGCGCCCGCCAGCAGGTCCAGCACCCGGCCGCGGACCTCGGCCGCGTAGCGCCGGGCCTCCGCGGGCGGCAGCAGCGGCAGCGAGGGCCGTTCCGCACGCGGATGCTCGAAGGCGTCGTAGAGGCTGTCGATCTCCGGGCGCATCGCCTCCCGGCCGCCGACCGCCCGGAGCAGCCACAGCTCCTCCTGGTTGCCGATGTGCGCGAGGTCCCACACCAGCGGGGACATCAACGGCGAGTGCTGCGCGGTCAGATCGGGTTCGTCCACGCACGTGGTCAGCAAGGTGGTGCGGTCCCGGGCGGTGGTCAGCGAGGCCAGTGCGCGCTCACGCAGGGCCTCGGTGTCCCACTTGGCGGTCGGGGTGTCGGTCTCGGGGGCGGTCATGTCGGGATGTCCTTCCTGCCGTGGGCGGTTCGGCCGCCCCCGACCGGGGAGATGCGCGTGCCGGGCAGCGCGTCCAGCAGGTCGTCGGCCGGGCAGCGGCCCCGGGCGACATAGCGCTCCAGGTACCCGGCGACGGCGTCCGTCACCTCGGCGGTGGCGCCGAGCCGGGGCAGCGCGTCCAGTGCCGCCGCGAAACACACGGCGGCCACCTCGCGCAGCTCCGGATCGGCGAGCCCCCGCCGGGCCGCGTCGGTCCACAGCGGATTGTGCGGGGCGGGCAGGCTCCGGGCCCGCTCCGCCAGTGTCTTCACGCTCCGGTAGGCGGTCTCGGCGGCCATCGGATCGTCGAACAGCGCCGCCGTCACGGCGAGCGGCACGATCCAGCCGTCCTCGCCGGGCTGCGCGTCGATCATCCGCAGCTCCAGATGGCCGCGCGGCCTGACCGGCGGGAAGAGGGTGGTGAGGTGGTAGTCCAGGTCCGCCCGGGTGGGCGGCCGGGGCAGTCGCGAGCGCGTCCACTGCCGGAAGGTCAGCTGCTCGGGCACCTCCCACGGCCCGTCGTCCCGGCGCACGCACATCACCGGGGAGTCCAGCACATGCCGGGCCCACGCGGCCCGTGGCTCCTCGTGCAGCGGGGGCGCGCCCGCCCGGCCCGCGCCGATCTCCATCCACATCAGCTGCCGGGTGGACAGCCAGCCCGTCGGCAGCCTGCCGACCAGCGGGGAGTTGGCGAACGCGGCCACCAGGACCGCGCCCAGCTGGTGCGCCAGCCACCAGCGCCGCCCGTGCCCCAGTGGGCCCGGCTCCTCATGGCCCGCGTCCACGCAGACCTGGACGGAGGCGGAGGCGCGCATCATGTGCCGGCCGGCCGGGCCGGCACGGTCCAGACACGTCTCCATCGCGTCGTAGCGCGGCTCGCGCAGGAACCGGCGCGGCAGCCGGAAGGGGTCGTGGCCGATGCCGACGAGGTCGAGCCCGTCCCCGGCGAGGACGGCGCGCACGGCGGCCAGGTCGGCGCGGACGGTACGAACGCACTCCATCAGGGAGGCGGCGGGCGGCGAGCTCAGCTCCAGCTGACCGCCGGGCTCCACGGTGAGCGCCGACCCGAGGGGCACGGCCCGCAGCGCGGCATAGGCCGCGGAAAGCCGTTCGGGTGTCACGGGGCGCTGTGGCGCACCACGCTCGTGGACGAGCCATTCGAGCTCCACCCCGAGCGTGCGGGGCGGTCCGGTCTTGAAGCAGATGCCCTGGACCAGGGCGTCCACCTCGGCCTCGGTGACGGCGGTACGGTCCTGCGGACAGTCGCCACCGTCGCTGATCGCATCGGACATGTCGGGATCCTCCTGAGATTCCACCATGCCGCCGGACCGGTGTTCGATGAGCCGGGCCGGCACTCGTCCCACCCAAGACCCTTGTGCCGGTTCGCACAAGACCGCCGTTCCGGGCGTTCTCGGACCGTTCGTCTCCGCGACCGTCCGTCGTTCCGGCGGGTTCCGCGAGCGGGAAACTCCGTTGCACCGCATACCAGCATCACTCAGGATGACCGCATGAGCACGACGGGGGAGACCGCGCGGCCCGCGGTCATGGCGTCCACGGGGGTGGCGCCATGAGCGCGCGCCTGCGCGGGATCGCCGCGGAGACGGAACAGATCGTGGCGGCGGGGCGCTACCGGGCCCCGGACGGCCGCGAGGTGCCGCTCGCGGCGGCCGTCGAGGCCGCCAGGGCCGGCACCCGGATGCACGGCCCCGGGCCGGTCCCGGTGCCGCCCGCACCCGGCACCGACCCGCTCGTCGAGGTCACCGGCGAGAGCAGCACCCAGGCGGCCCGCCGGCTGGCCGGCGCCCCGGTGGCCGTGCTGAACTTCGCCTCGGCCAGGAACCCCGGCGGCGGCTACCTCAACGGCGCCCAGGCCCAGGAGGAGGCCCTGTGCCGCGCCTCCGCGCTGTACACCTGTCTGCTGGAGGCCCGGGAGTTCTACGAGCACCACCGCGCCGACCGGGACCCGCTCTACTCCGACCGGGTGATCCACGCCCCGGCGGTGCCCGTCTTCCGCGACGACCGGGGGCGGCTGCTGGCCGAGCCCCACCTCGTGGGCTTCCTGACCGCCGCCGCTCCCAACGCGGGCGTGCTGCGGCGCCGTGCCCCCGAGCGCGCCGCCGAGATCCCGGCCGCCCTCGCCACGCGGGCCGAGCGGGTCCTGGAGACCGCCGCCGCCCACGGCTACCGGCGCCTGGTCCTCGGCGCCTGGGGCTGCGGCGTCTTCCGGAACGACCCGGCCCAGGTCGCGGAGGCCTTCCGCGCGCTGCTCGGCACCGGGGGCCGCTTCGCGGGCACCTTCGAGCACATCGTCTTCGGCGTGCTGGACCGGACGCCGGGGGCCACGGTGCGGGAGGCCTTCGTCCGGGCGTTCCCGCGCGCCGGAGGCTGAGGGGCGGGAGCCGGACGGCCTCGTGGCGCCCGGCCCCCTGAGAAGAGGCGCTCCGGCTCCTTGTCAGCCGATGCGGCCGGAGCGTCTCGTCGCGATCCTCGGTGGCGCACAGGCGCTATCGGCCATCGAGGTGCTGGTGGGACGTTCCCTGCGGCTCGCGGGACCGGTAGCGGTTCGCCAGGGCGTGGAACGCCTCCTTGGGTTCCCAGGGCATGTCCGGGTACGTACGCGCGTCCGCGGGGTAGCCGCTGTGCTCGTCGAGGATCTTGACGATGCCGTAGGAGGCGAGGTCGGGGTTCGGGCCGGACAGACGGTGGGGAGTGCCGTAGCCGGCGAAGCTGAACCAGAAGACGGAGTCGACCCCTTCGTCCTCGAAGACGGGCATGAGCTCGTCGAGATAGCGGACCTGCTCGCCCTCGTCACGCACCAGGTGGGGCTTGGGGGTGACACCGTCCGGCTCCATGGCCATGTACCAGCCCGAGCCGCCGAAGTCGCCCGCCCCGCGGAAGGTGCAGCAGCCGACTTCCATGATGGCCACCGGCTTGCCGTGGGTGAACTCTTTGCGCAGTTTGTCGCGGTATGTCGCGGCGTTGCGCAGACTCCGGAAGGCGTCCAGGCCGACGATGTCGAACGGGCTCCAGTCCACGCCGTCCAGGGGGCACGAGGCGTAGCTGACCGGGCCGGCGAAGAGAGGTCGGACGGTGCGGACGACCTCGCCGAGGAAGGTGTTGACCTTGTCGGGGAGGGGCCGGATCGCGGCCTCGCGATCGGGGCCGGCCAGGACCGGGATGCGCTCGTCGAAGGTGTCGCCGGGCAGGTACCCGCGGGCGAACAGGCTCAGTTCGCAGCCGGTGACAAGGACGACGTCGGCGCCGTCATGGCGCAGGCGTTCGGCTCGCTCGGCGCAGTCGGCGAAGTACGGCAGCATCTGTTCGTCGGTCATCTCGCAGGGGAACGGCGAGAACCAGACCTCCAGCCCGGCGGCGGCCGCATGCCGCGCGGTGGTCTCGATCCGGTCCGGGTCGCCGCCCGTGATGCGGATCGCGGTGCAGTGCAGGTCTTCGGCGATGATCCGCATGTCCCGCGCGACGACGTCGGCGTCGAAGACGGGGCGGGACGTGTCGCCGTTGGGAAAGGTGCCGGTGTCGTAGTGGATGCCTTTGCCTCGCATGCCGTGCGCCTCCGATGAGAATCCGCGTGTCGCCTACAGCGCGATCGTCAAGTCTCCAGCGGCGGCAGAGTCAAGCCCGGACGGTGACCAGCCGTTTGGAACCCGATCGCGGCCTCCTCGCCGATGGCTCCGTCCTCCTCGGATCGTCCTGTGGGCGGGTCGGGGCGAGCACTTGGCGGCATGCGATGAGAGGGCATGCGGGTCGCGAGAAGGCTTCGTGCATGTCAGCCCTGCGGTCCCGGCGGATGCGCAAGGGCCCGAAGCCATGGAGTCGGGCCAGGCCTCGGTGGTCGAGTTCGTAGGTCTTTCGGGGGTTGGCTTCGGAGCTGCTGGGAGCCTCTGAGCCCCGGCTTGACCTCCACCGCGCTTGACGTTCCACGCTGGGCGCACGGCGACGACAGGAGGTTTGTATGACAACGCTTCAGCTGCCGGATCTGGCCCGGGCCGACGCCGGGACCACGCTGATCAGCGAGTGGATTGTGGACACGCCGGACCGTCAGGACCGGGCGAGCCGTGCACTGCTGAGGGAGTGGGACGAGCTGTCGGCCAGGTTTCGCCCCGAGGCCTTCCTGCGGCTCAGCTGCTTCGCAAGCGCGGACGGGCGCGTGCTGCTCAGTGTCGCGCAGTGGACCAGCGACGATGCCCACCTTGCCTTCGTGCGCGAACACCGGGCTGAGATGGTCGGCCGCATCGACCGCGAGATCCCGGGCATCCGGCGTCCGGGGCTGGTCCGCTACCGGTTGGCGCACACCGTCGTGCCGGACGGCGCCGGCGACGACACGACCGACCTGATCGCCGTCGCGCGCGCCGAGGGCGAGCCGGCGTCCCATGCCGCGCGATGGGCTGAGGACACCGCCGACCGGCTACGGGCGGCTCCGCCCCCCGGCATGGGCACCGCGCACGTGTTCGTGAGCGAGGACGGTGCGCGTGGCCTGCTCTACGCGCCGGTGGCACAGGCGAATGCCGTTGCCGGGGCGCGTCCCCACCGGCTGCTCGGAGCCGTCGCAGGGCCGGGCGCGGGTGCGGACGGCGGAAGACCGGCGGGCCGGGGCTCAGCGTTCTGACGGTGCGGGAAGGCGTAGCCGGCCCTGGGCAACCGTTCCGGCGCTCCCACAGGCGGCCGGTCCCGGGGAGCATTGACCGGCGGCTTTCGGGCTCACCTCGGCGCTGCCCCAGCCGTCGGGTCTTCCCGCGTACGGGCCGCCGAGAGCCCCGGCCTTCGTGCGGTCCTTCCCGCGTACGGGCCGCCGAGGCCCCCGGCCTCCGTGGGTGCCTCTCCGCGCGCGGGCCTTCGCGACGGCCGGAATGCCGGACGCCGCGAAGGCGCCGCGCTCAGGTCCAGCCGTACCGCTCGTGCAGACGCTGCCGGACGAGATCGAACCGCATCCGGTCCAGGGCGCACGCCTCCCGGCGCATCCCCTCCTCGTGCAGCCGCAGCACCCGGTCCACGGCCACCCAGGAGTCGCGCCCCGAGCGGTCCCACGGCCCGCTGCCGATCGCCACCCACTCCCGGTCGCCGTCGTGCCGCTTGCTGGAGAGCTGGACGGCCAGGAAGGTGCCCGCCGCCTCCCGGGCGACGACCAGCACCGGCCGGTCCTTGCCCCGCCCGTCGTTCTCCTCGAACGGCACCCAGGTCCAGACGATCTCCCCGGGGTCCGGATCGCCGTCGCATGCGGGGGAGTACTCGGTCCGCACCCGGCCGACCTCGCGCGGGTCGGCCTCGGCGGTGGCGTTCGGGCCGTGACGGCCGGGGACGTTCTCATCGGTGTCGGTAAACGTGCTCACGGGGGCACCCTAGCCTCCCCGTCGAAGCCCGTGTCCTGGCCCCCGGTTGGCCGGCTTCGGCGGTCGAGGCGGTCGGGAAGATTGACATGACCGTGACGCACTTCCATCATGGGAGCGCTCCCAAGCCCCGCCCGCCGTCGCCTCGCCGACGTGTCGGCGCGGTCGCTGCACGCCGCACGTTCCCCGTTCATCGTCCGGCTCCGCGGCGTGGCCCCGGGCCGGCGCATCACCCGGGAGGAACACCCCCATGCTGTTCCGCAGGAGACGACCAGACGGGCGACCGGACGGGCCGCGTCGCCGGCTCGCCGTCGCGGCCTCGGCAGCCCTGGCCGTGGCGGCCGCGGTGCTGCCGCTCGCCACGCCCGCCGCCGCGGCCGACCCGGCCGACACCACGGTCACCGTCAACGCGAGCGCGGGCCTCGGCACCGTCAGTTCGACCGCGCTCGGCGCCAACACCGCCATCTGGGACGCGGACATGAACGACCCGGAGGTGGCCTCCCTGTACCGGGCCGCGGGGATCGGCGCGCTGCGCTACCCGGGCGGCTCCTACGCCGACATCTACCACTGGGTCGACAACACCGCGCCCGGCGGTTACGTCGCCCCGGGCACCGACTTCGACGCCTTCATGGGCACCGTCAAGTCCACCGGCGCCCAGCCGATCCTGATCGCCAACTACGGCTCCGGCACGGCCCAGGAGGCCGCGGACTGGGTCCGGTACGCCAACGTCACCAAGGGCTACGGGGCGAAGTACTGGGAGATCGGCAACGAGATCTACGGCAATGGCGTCTACGGCAGTGGCTGGGAGAACGACACCCACGCCGACAAGACCCCGGACCAGTACGCCCGGGAGGTCGAGGCCTACGCCAAGGCGATGAAGGCGGTCGACCCGACCGTGAAGATCGGCGCCGTGCTCACCATGCCCGGCAACTGGCCCGACGGTTCGGTGGCCACCGGGGACACCGGTGACTGGAACCACACCGTGCTCGCCGCCGTCGCCCACGACATCGACTTCGTGAGCGTCCACTGGTACCCCAACACCAGCACCGGCGAGCAGTCGCTGGCCGCCGTGCGGCAACTGCCCGGTGAGCTGCGCGAGGTGCGCAACCTGGTCGACCGGTACGCGGGCGCCGACTCCGCGCGGATCGGCATCGCGATGACCGAGATCAACTCCAACTCCGGCGGCGGCGCCTTCACCAGCCGGCCCAACGGCCTGTTCGCCGCGGAGGCCATGATCACGGCGATGGAGAACGGCGTCTTCACCGTGGACTGGTGGGACACCCACAACGGCGCGGGCGCCATCACCACCGTGGGTGGGGAGACCGACTACGGCGACATGGGCATGCTGTCGAACGGCAGTTGCACCGGCAGCGTCTGCGAACCGGCGGTGAACACCCCCTTCGCGCCCTACTACGGCATCAAGACGCTCGGTGCCCTCAGCGACCCGGGCGACACCATGGTGGCCTCCGGCACCTCCGGGGCCGAGGTCTCCTCGCACGCGGTGCTCCGGGCCGACGGCGACCTCAGCGTCCTGCTGCTGAACCGGAGCGCGACCACCGAGCACACCGTGGACCTGCGTTACCTGGGCTTCACCGCCGGCTCCGCCGCCCCGCAGGTACAGCGCTGGGCACCCGGTGACAACGGCCTGGTCGACGCGACCGGCACCGCCACGGCCGGCTCGGCGACCCTCGCGCCGTACTCCGTCACCGTGCTGACGATGCACCCGAAGAGCGGCACGGGTTCGTCCGCCGCCACCGTCGGCGCCCCCGGCACGCCCCGCACCACCTCGGTGGGGGCCGGCACCGCCACCCTGAGCTGGCCGGCCGCGACCGGCTCGGTGGACCGGTACGAGGTCTACGAGCAGCTCGGCACCAACATCCAGCTGCTCGGCTCGTCCACCGGCACCTCCGTCACGCTCTCCAACCTGCCGGCCGGCTCCCGGCACACCGTCAACGTGCTGGCCCGGGACAAGGCGGGACACCTCTCCCGCCCGTCCGTCCCGCTGACCTTCACCACCGGTACGCCGGACGACAGCACCTGCACCGTCTCGTACCAGGTGACCTCCGGCTGGGGCAACGGCTTCGTCTCCGACGTCGTGGTGAGCAACGTCGGCCCGGCGGACATCGACGGCTGGACGCTGACCTTCGACTGGCCCTCGGCCGGGCAGTCCGTCTCCTCGTGGTGGAACGCCGACATCACCAGCGACGGGCAGCACGTCCATGTGACCAACACGGAGAGCAACGCGAGGCTCGCGCCGAACGGCGGCAACTCCGCCGAGTTCGGCTTCGTGGGCGCCAACGACGGCGCCAACCCCGCTCCCACGGCCTTCCGCCTCAACGGAACGGTCTGCCGGACGATCTCCTGAGCACGGAGCCCTGGGTGGGGGCGACCCCACCCAGGGCGGGATTCCCGGTCGCGGAGCCCTCCGGGCTCAGACCGTGAGGACGATCTTGCCGCGGGTGCGTCCGGACTGGCTCAGCCGCCAGGCCTCGGCCGCCGCCGCCAGCGGCAGGGCCTTCTCCACGTGGACCCTGAGCTCGCCCGCGTCCGCGAGCTGGGCCAGGGTCGTCAGGTCGGCGGACGACGGGCGTACCCACACGTACTGGCCGCCCGCGTCGAGCGCGGCCTCGCCGTCGGCGATCGAGGCGACGCGGCCCGGCCGCCGCAGCAGCGGCAACGACTGCCGGACCGCGCCGTCGCCGACGAAGTCGAGCACCGCGTCGACGCCCTCGGGAGCGAGCTCCCGCACGCGGTCGACGAACCCCTCGCCGTAGGTGACCGGCTCCGCGCCGAGCGAACGCAGGAACTCGTGGTTGCGCTCGCTCGCCGTGCCGATGACGCGCGCGCCGCGGGCGACGGCGATCTGCACCCCGAGCGAGCCGACGCCACCGGCTGCGGCGTGCACGAGCACCACATCGCCCCGTCCGATGCCCAGCCGCTCGATCGACTGGTAGGCGGTGAGCCCGGCGAGCGGGACACCCGCCGCCTCCTCCCAGCTCAGCGACGCGGGCTTCTTCGCGAGGGCGCGCACGGGCGCCGAGACGAGTTCGGCGTACGCGCCGTTCTGCGCCCAGTCCTTGCGGATGTAGCCGTAGACCTCGTCGCCCACGGCGAACTCGGTGGCGTCGAAGCCGACCCGCTCCACCACGCCCGCGACGTCCCAGCCGGAGATCAGCGGGAAGCGGGTCTCCATGATGGCGTCCAGCATGCTGGCGCCGAGTTTCCAGTCGACCGGGTTGACCCCGGCCGCCTTCACCCGGATGAGCACCTCGCCGGGTGCCACCTTGGGCTCGGGCAGCTCCACGAGCCGCAGGTCGTCGGGTGATCCGTACGTGTCGAGTGCGATGGCCTTCATGTCACTGATCAACTCCCGAGCGGACCGGATCATTCCGGGCGGCCGGGACCGGCATCGACGAGCCGGGCGCTGCGGGCGTGGCCGCCGGCGGTCACCGTGACGGGGGCGGAGCGTTCGTCAGGACTGCGGGGCCGGGCCGTCGTCCGGCCGGGCGGTGATGTCCAGGCCGGGGCGGCGGGTGTGCACGGTGAGGTAGGTCAGGCCCTCGTCACCGGCGGTGATGCTGCGGGTGGAGCCGTGGGGCAGCCAGACCAGCGCGCCCCCGGCGACCGGGCACGGCGCCTCGGCGGATCCCGCGCCGAGGACACCGGACCCGGCGACGACCAGGAGCAGTACGTCCAGTCGCGCCTCCGCGTGCGCCGCGATCCGCCCGCCCGGGGCGAGCCGCACCACGTTGGCGTCCAACTGGCGCCCCGTCTCGGCGAGTTTCCACAGCACCCCGGACGGCAGCGGCGGCTGCGACGCCAGTGCCCGGGCGTCGCACAGAACCCGCGGAACCGGTTCCGCCCGCTGTGCCGGGCCGTCGCCTGCGGCGGACGATGACATCATCTGCACCCCTCGCTGTCCGTGGTCTCCGAAGCTCGACGTACGATTACTACACGTTGGACTTGTGAAAAATACACGCAGGTGAGAGGGGGGTAGGGCGTGGCGGAGAGCCCCCGTCGGCGCGCGGTGCTGGACGTGCTGCGGGCCGCGTCCGAGCCGCTCGGCGTCACGGAGACCGCCGAGCGGCTCGAGGTCCACCCCAACACCGTCCGCTTCCACCTGGCCGCCCTGGTGGCCGACGGCCTGGTCGAGCGCCGGGCCGAGGCGCCCGGTGGCCCGGGCCGGCCGCGCACCGTGTACACCGTCCGCCCCGGCATGGACCGCGGCGGTGCGCGCGGCTACCTCCTGCTGGCGCGGATGCTGCTCAGCCGACGGGCCCTCGCCGATCCGGCCGAGGCGCGCGAGGAGGCCCTGGAGACGGGCCGCGCGTGGGGCCGCTTCCTGGCCGACCCGCCGCCCCCCTTCGAGCGGCCCTCGGCCGAGCGGTCGGTCACCCGCCTCCTCGCCCTGCTGGACGACCTGGGCTTTGATCCGGAGCTCGTCCGGGGCGGTGCGCGGCCCCCGGAGCGGATCGGGCTGCGGCACTGCCCCTTCCTCGAACTCGCCGAGGAACACGGAGAATTGGTCTGCCCCCTCCACCTCGGCCTGATCCAGGGCGCCTTGGCCCGGCTCGACGCGCCGCTGACGGCCACCCGTCTGGAGCCGTTCGCCCGACCCGACCTCTGCCTCGCCCACTTGAGCGGGACGGGCACTCCCGCACGGGACATGAGAAAGGCGACACGTCGATGAGCGCCACGTCCGCCGCCGCCACCGCGGTCACCTTCGTCTGGCTCGGAATGGTGCTGGCGATCTCCTTCCTGGAGGCACCGCTGAAGTTCCGCGCACCGGGTGTGACCATCCCCATCGGGCTGGGCATCGGCCGGCTGGTGTTCCGGGCGCTCAACAGCGTCGAGGCGGTGTTCGCGGTCGTGGTGATCGTCGCGGTCGCGGCGCACGGCGCCGCCGCCTGGATCATCGGGCTCGCCGCCGCGGCCGCGGTCTTCCTGCTCGCCCAGCTGGCCGCCGTCCGCCCCTCGCTGAACCGCAGGTCCGACCGGGTCCTCGCGGGTGCGGAACTGCCCCGCTCCCGCAGCCACCTGTGGTACGTGGCCCTCGAACTCCTCAAGGTGTCCGCCCTGCTGGCCCTCGGCATCGGACTGCTCACGGCCTGACCTCTTGTCACCGGGCCGGTTCGGGCACCGCCGGCCATCGCTCGTACCAGCGCAGCTCCGCCTCCAGTTGCGCGGCGAGGGAGACCAGCAGGGGCTCGCCGCCGGCCGGGCCGAGGAGCTGGGCGCCCACCGGCAGCCCGTCCCCGGCGAACCCGGCGGGCACGTTCACCCCCGGCCACCCCAGCACGTTCCACGGCCAGGCATAAGGACACGCGGCGATCATGGCCCGGTCCGTGGCCGTCCCGCCGAGCCGGTACAGGGCGCCGATCCGGGGCGGGGGAGTGGCCGTGGTCGGGGCGAGGACCACGTCGTACGTCCGGAAGAAGCCGCCGATCCGCCGGTGCAGCACCGCCTCAGCCCGCCGGGCCGCCCGCAGCGGGGCCCCGCCGAGCAGCCGGCCGAGCCGGGCCGCGCTCCGGGTGCGCGGATCGAGCAGCGCGGGGTCGGGCACCTCGCGGGCGAACTCGGCGATCCCGGCGGTGGCGCGGGGCACGAAGGACAGCCCGATGAGACCGTAGGGGGGATCGGCCTGCGTCACCTCGTGCCCCAACCCGGCCAGACACTCGGCGAGTTCGGTGACCCGGGCGCGGATTCGCGGGTCCAGCCGGACCGGCACGGCGGTGAACGGCGGCTTCAGGGACAGCGCGATCCGCAGCCGGCCGGGGTCGCGGCCGACCGCGTCCGCCACCGTCAGCGCGGCCGGCCGGTGCACGTCCCGGTCGTGGCTGCCGCTCGCCGCGTCGAGGAGCAGGGCCGCGTCGGCGACCGTACGGGCCAGGGTGCCGTTGACCGTGATGCCCTGGAAGGGCTCGGCGCGCGGCCAGGTCGAGACGCGGCCGCGCTGCGGTTTGATGCCGATCAGATGGGTCCAGGACGCCGGTATGCGCACCGAGCCGGCGCCGTCGGAGCCGAGCGCGGCCGGCACCAGACCGGCCGCCACCGCCGCCGCCGAGCCGCCCGAGGACCCGCCCGGGGTGTGCCCGGTGTGCCAGGGGTTGCGGGTGTCGCCGAAGGCCCGCCCCTCGGTGAACGGCCACTGCCCCAGCTCACAAGTGTTCGTCTTGCCGACGATCACCGCGCCGGCCGCCCGCAGCCGCCGTACCGCCTCCCCGTCCGCGGCCGCCGGCGGGAAGTCGCCCGCGCAGCCGAACGCGGTCGGCTCGCCCGCCACGTCCATGTCGTCCTTCACGGCGACCGGCACCCCGAGCAGCGGCCGCCGCCCCCCGGCCGCCAGCTCCCGGTCGGCGGCCTCCGCCTCGGCGAGCGCGGCCTCGTGCCGTACGAGGCGGAAGGCGTTCAGCGTCGGCTGCGCGGCCTCGATCCGGGCCAGGGTCCGCGCCACCAGTTCCCGGGAGGTCACCTCGCCCCCGGCGAGCGCGCGGGCGGACTCGGCGAGACCGGCGGCACGGTCGGGCGTCATGGGCGGGCACCTCCGGGAGGCTCCGGACACGGGTCTACCGAACGGTAACGTCGGCGGGGGCCGGGTGAAAGGGGTTCCCCATGACCGGCGGCCCGCGCCTCAGCCGCCCAGCAGCCGCCGCAGCCAGCCGAGCCGGGCCGCCCGTGCCGCCCGGGACAGGGCCGCCTGCGGGGCCAGGGTGTCGAAGCCGTGGAACCCGCCCGGCCAGACGTGGAGTTCGGCCTCGCCGCCGGCCCGCCACAGGCGGGACGCGTAGTCGGCCGTCTCGTCCCGGAAGGTCTCCGCCGAACCGGCGTCGAGGTAGGCCGGGGGCAGTCCGGACAGATCCGTGGCGCGGGCCGGGGCCGCGTAGGGGGAGACGCCGGGGCCGCCCCGGCGCGCTCCGAGCAGGGCCGTCCAGGCGGTCTCGTTGGCGGTGCGGTCCCAGAGGCCGACGCCGGTCATCTGGTGGCTGGAGACGGTGTCGTTGCGGTCGTCCAGCATCGGACTCATCAGCAACTGGCCCATCGGGCGGGGCCCTCGGCGGTCCCGGGCGAGCAGGGTGACGGCCGCCGCCAGCCCGCCGCCCGCGCTGGCGCCCGCCACCACGATCCGCTCCGGGTCGCCGCCGATCTCCCGTGCGTGGCCGGCCGTCCACCGCAGGCCCGCGTACACGTCCTCGACCGGCGCCGGATGCGGGTGCTCGGGCGCGAGCCGGTACTCGACCGACACCACCACCGCGCCCAACTCCCTTGCCCAGTCCAGGGGCACGTCCACCCCGGCCCGGCCGGTGCCGGCCACCATGCCGCCGCCGTGCACGTGGTAGAGCACCGGCAGCGGACCCGTGGCGGACACCGGGCGGCAGACCGCCAGGGTGATCCCGGGGGCGCCCGGCGGCCCGGGCGCCGCGCACTCCGTCACCTCGAAGGCGCCGCCCAGGGTGAGGTCCGTCAGCATCGCACCGGCCCCCGCGCCGCGCCGGAGAGTGTCGAGGTCCGCCAGGGTGAACCCGGGCGCCGCCGCGTCCCCCAGCGACTCCAGGCATGCGGCGAGTTCCGGGTCGAACGGGGGCGGGACCAGGGGCACGGCTTCCTCCTCGGACGGCTCCGACACGGCGGTACGGTCACCGTCCGCATACCCCCCGGCGGTGCGGGGAGTCGGGTGCGGTGCGGAGCGTGACCCGGGTGCCGTAGCGTCCGGGGCTCCGCGATCCCGGCGAGGTCCGCGGGAGGGGCCCGACGCGGGAAGGGGCCGGAACCAGTGGGTTCCGGCCCCTTCGGGCGTGTGCGGTGCGACGGCTCAGGCGGCCGTGATCTCCGTGGCGACGCCGTGCAGACGGGTCACGACCTCGGACAGCTGGCCGGCGACCTCGGTGTCGTCGGCCGGGTGGGTCTCGGCGAAGCGGGTCATGGAGCCGGGGATGGAGAGCTTGATGTCCTCGATCACCTTGCCGCCGGCGATGCCCACGGACTTGCGGGTGTCGTCCTGCGCCCACACGCCGCCGTACTGGCCGAAGGCGGTGCCGATGACGGCGACCGGCTTGCCGCCGAAGGCGCCGGCGCCGAACGGGCGGGACAGCCAGTCGATGGCGTT
Organism: Streptomyces misionensis; assembly: GCF_007896895.1. GTDB lineage: Bacteria > Actinomycetota > Actinomycetes > Streptomycetales > Streptomycetaceae > Streptomyces > Streptomyces misionensis_A. The sequence goes on from NZ_VOGW01000044.1 coordinate 39,177, forward strand.
CTTCAGCACGGCCGGCATGGTGCCGTTGTACTCGGGAGAGAACAGCAGGAAGGCGTCGGCGGCCTGCGCGGCCTCACGCAGCTTCGCGGCCGCGGCCGGGACGCTGCCCTCGACGTCGACGTCCTCGTTGTAGAAGGGCACGTCGGCCAGGCCCTCGAAGATCACGACCTCGGCACCTTCCGGGGCCAGCTTGGCGGCCGCCTCGGCCAGCTGGCGGTTGTGCGAACCGGCGCGGAGGCTGCCGACGAGCGCGAGGATACGAACAGACATGGGGAAACTCCAGGGGCTGAAACATCGCCGTTACGATCCGGACCAAGGTCCGTTTAACTTTCTACCACTCTAACCGGACCCTGGTCCAGTTCTGCTCCGGTGCTTTACGCTGTGTTCATGTCCAGCCTGCCGCACCCCTTCACGCCGCAGGAGCCGTCCTTGCTGGAGCTCGGCACGGCTCCGGAGGAGCCCTGCCTGCGCGCCGACGCGGCCCGCAACCGCGCCCGGCTGCTGGAGGCCGCCGCCCGGCTGATCGCGGAGCACGGCGTGGCCGGCGTCACCATGGAGGCCGTCGCGACGGCGGCCAAGGTCGGCAAGGGCACGGTCTTCCGGCGCTTCGGCGACCGCACGGGACTGCTCATGGCCCTGCTGGACCACTCCGGCCGGCAGCTCCAGGCCGACTTCCTGGGCGGCCCCCCGCCGCTGGGGCCCGGCGCACCGCCCCTGGAGCGGCTGCGCGCGTTCGGCATCGCGGTGCTCTACCGCTCGGCCGAACAGCTGGAACTCCAGCTGGCCGCCCAGCCCGAGGCCTGCCGCCGCTTCTCCCACCCCGCGCTCCAGGCGCTGCGCACCCATGTCACCATGTTGCTGCGGCAGATCGTGCCGGACGCCGACTGCGAACTGCTGGCCCAGACCCTGCTGGCCTCGCTCGACCCCGCGCTGATCCACCATCTGACCCGGCAGCTCGGGATGCCCATGGAGCGGCTGGAGGCGGCCTGGGTCGACCTGGTCGCCCGGGTGACCCGCACGGACCCGCCCGCCTGACCCCCGGGGCGAACAACCTTACGCCGCAGGGCACTTGGTGCCGCGGCGCACCACGGTCCCCCGCCCGCCGAGGCGCCGGACCGCTCTGCCAAGATGCGGTCTGTCATGGTGCAGAAAACGAACACGCCCACGAGTGCCGATGTGGCCCGCCTGGCCGGCGTCTCGCGCGCGACCGTGTCCTACGTCCTGAACAACACCCACGCCGTACGGATCAGCGAGCCCACGCGCCGCCGTGTCCACGAGGCCGCGCGGGAACTGGGGTACGTGCCGCACGCCGCCGCCCGCAGCCTGCGCGCCGGACACAGCCGTACGGTCCTCATGCCCGCCCCGGCGATCCCGGCCGGACCGCTCCACAGCGCGTTCCTGAGCGAGGTCCAAGGAGCCCTGGGACGGCTCGACTACACCGTCGTCCAGTACGGCTCCGTCGGCCTGGAGGGTGACGAAGCCGCCCGAGCCTGGGCCGAGTTGCGGCCCGTGGCCGTGCTGGTGCCCGGCGCCGGATGCGGGCCGCGGGGCGTGGCGATCCTCAAGCGCTCCGGCGCCCGCGCGGTGGTCACCCTCGGCCCCGAACGCGTCGAGGGCGCGCACGCCCTGCTGATGGACCATGACGCCGTGGGCCGGTGCGCGGCCACCCATCTGTACGAGCGGGGCAGGCGCCGCATCGGCGTCGTCGTCCCCGCCGAAGGCGCCCTCGACACCTGCTCGCGGCCCCGGCTCGCGGGCGCCCGCCAGGCCCTGCACGGCACCGGCGCGACCGTCAGCGAGGTGCCGCTCGCCTACACCGAGCGGTCCGCCGTCCGGCTCGCCGCCCGCTGGCCCGGCCTGGACGCCGTCTTCGCCTACAACGACGAGTACGCCATGCTGCTGATGCGCGCCCTCCAGGACGAGGGGCTGCGCATCCCCGAGGACGTGGCCGTGATCGGCGCCGACGACCTGATGCTCGGCCGGCTGCTGCGGCCCCGGCTCAGCACCGTCCGCATCGAACTGCCCTCGGGCCGCTACCTCGCCGCACTCGTCGACCGCCTGGTGCGCGAGACGGGCGGCGAGCCGGAGGTGCACAGGGTGCTGGGCGTCTCGGTCGTGCACCGCGACTCCACCTGAGCTCCGGCCCGCCCCCGGAGGCCGCCGGACGGGTTACTGGCCCTGGCTCCCCTGGGCCTGGCCCTCCTGTTCGGCGATGCTCTTGCGGACCTCGTCCATGTCCAGCTTGCGGGCCTGGCCGATGACGTCCGTGAGGGCCGCCTCGGGCAGCGCGCCCGGCTGCGCGAACACGGCCACCCGGTCCCGCACGATCATCAGCGTCGGGATGGACTGGATGCCGAACGCCTGCGCCAGCTCCGGCTGCGCCTCGGTGTCCACCTTGCCGAACACCAGGTCCGGGTTCTCCTCGGCGGCCTTCTCGTACACCGGCGCGAACTGCCGGCACGGCCCGCACCAGGACGCCCAGAAGTCGATGAGAACGAAGTCGTTCTCGGTGACCGTGCTGTCGAAGTTCTCCTTGGTCAGTTCCACGGTGCTGCTCATGGCCTGGTTCCCTCTTCCTGGTGTGGGGGTGTGCCGACGGCGGAAACGCGGCCGTCGGGCCGCCTATTCCGCACACTGTCGCGCGCGCCCGGATGCCCTTGGCGCCGGACGCCTGCGTGCCGCGCTCGTACCCATGTGGCCGACGCGCACACCACCCACCAGACTGGCCCCATGACGGAAACGGAAACCATCGCGTACGACGTCGTGGTGCTCGGGGCCGGGCCCGTGGGGGAGAACGTCGCCGACCGCACCCGCGCGGCCGGTCTCACCACCGGGGTCGTGGAGAGCGAACTGGTCGGCGGCGAGTGCTCGTACTGGGCGTGCATGCCCAGCAAGGCGCTGCTCAGGCCGGTCATCGCCCAGGCCGACGCCCGCCGGCTGCCCGGTCTCGCCCCGGCGGTCCAAGGCCCCCTCGACGCCCCCGCCGTGCTCGCCCGGCGCGACGACTTCACCTCCCACTGGCAGGACGACGGCCAGGTCGACTGGATCGAGGGCATCGGCGCCGACCTCTACCGGGGCCACGGCCGCCTCGCCGGACCCCGGACGGTGACCGTCACCGTCTCGGACGGCACGGTCACCACCCTCACCGCCCGGCACGCGGTCGCGGTCTGCACCGGCACCCGCGCCCAGCTGCCCGACCTGCCCGGCCTCACCGAGGTACGGCCGTGGACCAGCCGCGAGGCCACCAGCGCGGAGTCGGTGCCCGGCCGGCTGATCGTCGTCGGCGGTGGTGTCGTCGCCACCGAGATGGCCACCGCCTGGCAGGCCCTCGGCTCCCGGGTCACCCTGCTGGTGCGCGGCAAGGGGCTGCTCAGCCGGATGGAGCCGTTCGCCGGGGAACTGGTCGCGGAGTCGCTGACCGGGGCAGGCGTGGACGTGCGCGTCGGCGCGTCCGTGGAGTCCGTGACCCGGGAGAACGGCACCGTGGTGGCCCGCACCCGTTCGGGTGAGCGGTTCGAGGCCGACGAGATCCTCTTCGCCACCGGCCGCGTCCCGCAGACCGACGACATCGGGCTCGACACCGTCGGCCTGGAACCCGGTTCCTGGCTCGAGGTGGACGACACCCTGCGCGTCAGCGGCACCGATTGGCTCTACGCCGTCGGTGACGTCAATCACCGTGCGCTCCTCACCCACCAGGGCAAGTACCAGGCCCGGGTCGCCGGTGCCGCCATCGGCGCCCGCGCGGCCGGCGCCCCGCTGCTCGACGGCCCCTGGGGCGCCCACGCGGCGACCGCCGACCACGCGGCCGTACCCCAGGTCGTCTTCACCGACCCCGAGGCCGCCGCGGTCGGCCTCTCCCTCGCCGAGGCGGAACAGGCCGGGCACCGGGTCCGCGCCGTGGACGTGGAGTTCTCCTCCGTCGCCGGCGCGGCCCTGTACGGCGACGGCTACAAGGGCCGCGCCCGTATGGTCGTCGACCTGGAGGACGAGATCCTGCGCGGCGTCACCTTCGTCGGCCCGGGCGTGGGGGAGCTCATCCACTCCGCCACCGTCGCCGTCGCCGGGCAGGTGCCGGTCAGCCGGCTGTGGCATGTGGTGCCGTCGTATCCGACCCTCAGCGAGGTGTGGCTGCGGCTGCTGGAGGCGTACCGGGACAACTGAGCCCCGAACGGGGCGGCATCCCGTCCGGCCGACGTCCCCGCCGGCCGGACGGGGAGCCGTTCAGGGCCTGCGGCCGCGGAAGGTGCGGCGCAGGTCGCCCACCCAGGCGTCGGGGTTCTCCCAGGGGATGAAGTGGCCCCCGTGCTCGTGGGCGTTGACGTTGACGTGGTTGAACCAGCGGGCCTGCGGGCCGGTCTCGAACGCCCGCACGCGTTCCTCGGCGGTGTGGACGCCGGGCGGGTTCTCGTAACGGACGAAAGTGAGGCCGACCGGGGCCTGCACGACCGGGGTGCGGTCGTGGGCGGGGGACCAGGGGTGGCGGTTGGCGTTGGCGTAGTAACGCATCGACGTGGCGATGGAGTTGTTCACCCAGTAGATCGTGGCGTGGGTGAGCATGTCGTCCTTGGTGAAGACGGACTCGACGTCACCGCCGTTGTCGCTCCAGGCGTGCCAGCGTTCCAGCAGCCAGGCGAGCAGTCCGGCGGGTGAGTCGCTCAGGGCGTGGGCCAGGGTGGCGCCGTCGAGCATGTGCACGGCGAGGTGGGACGCCGAGCGGCGGTCCAGCTCGGCGATGCGGGCCCGGACGTCGGCGGGCTGGTCGTCGGTGAGGGGCCGGTTCCGGGCGAAGTCCCAGGCGCGCGGGCCGGTGAAGAAGTCGAGCGGCAGCCCGGAGCCGATGTGGATGCCGTACAGCTCGTCGGCGTACTTGTGGCCGAGCTGGCTCGTGACGATCCCGCCGATGTCGCAGCCCCCGGCGGCGTACTTCTCGTACCCCAGCGTCTCGGTCATCAGGATGTGCCAGAGGTCGGCGACCTTCCAGAAGTTGACGTCCGGGAAGCCGGTGAGCGGGCCGGGGAAGCCGAAGCCGGGCAGGGACGGCACGATGACGTCGAAGGCGTCGGCGGGGTCGCCGCCGAACGCGGCCGGGTCGGCGAGCGGCCCGATCACCTTCGACCAGTGCCAGAACGTCCACGGCCAGCCGTGCGTGAGGATCAACGGGATCGGGCGGGGGCCGCGGCCGGGCTCGCGCAGGAAGTGCACCGGGACTCCGGCGACGCTCACCTGGTAGTGCTCGTGGACGTTGAGGGCGGCCTCGGCCTTGCGCCAGTCGTAGCCGTCCCGCCAGTGGGCGATCAGCTCGCGGAGATAGCCGGCGGGGACGCCGTAGGACCAGTCCTCGTTCCCCTCGTCCACCGGCGCACGGGTCCACGCGAGCCGGGCGCGCAGGTCGTCGAGGACCTCGTCGGGCACACGGATCGGGGCGGGCTTCAGGGGAAAGGCCTGCGGGGCGGTCATGGCGGGGTTCCTTCCGGACGGCGGGAAAGCGGTGCGGCCGGCCGCCGGGTGGTCGGGCGGCGAACCGGCCGGGCACGGAATGCGGGCTTCGACGATAGGCCAACTCCCCCCGTGCACACGGCCGATGGGCCGTCCGTGAGGGCCGCGAGCCCGGGCCTGTTCCCGAGGTTGCGGCGACGTGGCCGATTCGTCACCGGCTTCGGCCGATTTCAGGGTGGCGCGGGGTGGCCGACGGCCGGCTGCTGCGCGGCACGGACGGGTGCGGCGGCGAGGCCGGCCACATGATCGTCAGCCCGTGTGACGGCAGCCTCCGCGGCTGTGGCGCGCGGCTGCCTCGAAGCGGAGGCGGTGGACGGGCCCTGCCCGCCACCGGCCGTGATCCGCAGGGCACCGGCCGGCAGGTGGTGCGCGCGGTCGTCTCCGCCGCCGACCGGGGCGACGTGGTCGCGGGTCGCGCCGCACCGGGTCGGCGACTGGCTACGCGTCGGCCGGCGCGGTGAGGACACCGTTCTCGTGGGCGCCGTCGAACCCGGGCTTCTCCGCCCTGCTCGCCGATCCGCCGGCCGTCCTCATCGGCGCCTCCGCAGAACAGCCGGCCCCACCGCTGCCCGGGGTGACGCCGGCCCCCGCCGGGCCGGGACGCCCTGGGCAAGGTGGCCCGGCCGGCAAGCATGTCTGCTCGGAGAAGCCGCTCGCCTCCACCTCCCGGAGGCGACCGAGCGCGTGCGCCAAGTCAGCGCAGCAGCAGCGCGGGATCGGCGTAGACGTGCTCGACGACCTGGCCCGCGGCGCCGAGTACGGCCGCGTTCTTGCCGAGCGAGGAGACCGCGACGGTCGGCACTTGTCCGTAGAGGCCGCCGGCGCGCAGCGCCGCCTCCACCGAAGGGGCCGTCCACGCGGCGAGCGCGGAGAAGATGCCGCCGAGCACGATCGAGTCCGGATCGAGCACCTTGACCACGGCCGTCAGCGCCCGGCCCAGGGCATCGCCCGCCCGCCGTACCGCCTCGATCGCCTCCCGGTCACCGGCGTCGAGCAGCGTCGTCAGCGCCGACAGCGGCTCCAACGAGCCCACGGCGGCGGCCGAGTCGCCGAGGCCGGCGGCCCGCAGGATCGCGTCCCGCCCCGCGACCCGCTCCAAGCAGCCGCGCGCGCCGCAGGCACACGGCTCGCCGGCCGGATCCACCTGGAGATGGCCGAGTTCCCCCGCGTAGCCGTGCGCCCCCTGGAACACCCGGCCGTCGAGCACCACGCCCGCGCCGACGCCTATCTCCCCGGACACGTGCACGAAGTCGCCCAGCGTGGCATGCCCGGCGCCGAACCACAGTTCACCGAGCGCCGCCAGATTCGCCTCGTTCTCCGCCCCGGTCGGCAGCTTCAGCCCGGACAGGCCCAGGTCGGTGAAGTCCTCCGCCGGCACGTCACGCCAGGCGAAGTTGGGGGCACGGAGCATTCCGGCGCGGTCGACCAGGCCGGGCAGCGCGACGTTCGCACCGATCACCGGCAGGCCCTGCTCGTTCGCGGAGTCCACCGCCTGCCGGGCCAGCCGGGCCAGCGCGGCGGCGATCTCACCGGGCTTGCGGTCGCGGTTGTCCGCCGCCACCAGGAGCCGGTAGCGCACCCGCCGGCCGAGGTCGAGCACGGCCGCGGCCAGGTAGTCGACGTTCACTTCGAGCCCGAGCCCCGCGGCGCCCGCGCCGTTGACTGCCACGCCGATACCCGGGCGGCCGCGGTCGCCCTCGTGCAGCATGTCCCCGTCGTGCACGAGGCCGGCCTCGGCGAGCACCGCGACGAGGTTCGAGACGGTGGTCTTGGTGAAGCCGGTGAGCACGGCGAGCCGGGCCCGGGTGACCGGCTGGTGCTCGGCGATCACCCCGAGCAGAACGGCCAGGTTCCGTTCCCGCATCGAGGCATGACGGATGGGCTCGCGGATGTCCGGTGGCATGGGTCAAGGCTAGTGGAGGGGACCCCGCCGACCGCGCCGGCCTGCTGTGAAGCCGCTCGGGTCGGCCTGGCGCGGCTCCCGGCGGACGGGGCCCGGCACACGCAGGCGACGGCCGCGTATTTCGGCAACCACCTGGATTAATATCCGCCATGCCCGCGCCCATGGCCCTGGCCCGATCGGGTCGAGGGGGGTGTGGGGGCTCTGGAATCGGGTTCCGGTGGGTCGGTCGTCACGTTATGCCCGTGTTCCTTCCGATCTCGGGGTGGCGCGAACGGGGTCGCACCGGCCTCGCCCCTGCCCGCGATCGCGGTCGTCGGACAGGAGCGCGCATGACGAGCTTTCAGCCCACTCCCGACGACCGGTTCTGCTTCGGACTGTGGACCGTCGGCTGGCAGGAGCGGGACCAGTTCGGCGAGGCGACCCGGGCGCCGCTGGACCCGGTGCGCACGGTGCACAGGCTGGCCGAACTCGGCGCCTGGGGCGTGACCTTCCACGACGACGACCTGCTGGCCGTCGAGCGCAACCGGGACGCCGCGATCGCCGCGTTCCGCAAGGCCCTGGACGAGACCGGCCTGGTGGTGCCCGCCGCCACCACGGACCTGTTCAAGCACCCGGTGTTCAAGGACGGCGCCTTCACCTCCAACGACCGCGACGTGCGCCGCCACGCGATCCGCAAGGTGATGCGCAACCTGGACCTGGCGGCCGAACTCGGCGCGAAGACCTATGTGTTCTGGGGCGGCCGGGAGGGCGCGGAGAGCGACGCGGCCAAGGACGTGCGCGTGGCGCTCGAACGCTTCCGCGAGGCGATCGACTACCTCGCCGGATACGTCAAGGAGCAGAACTACAAGATGCGCTTCGCCCTGGAGCCCAAGCCGAACGAGCCCCGCGGCGACATCCTGCTGCCGACCATCGGCCACGCCCTCGGCTTCATCTCCACGCTGGAGCACCACGACATGGTCGGGCTCAACCCGGAGGTCGGGCACGAGCAGATGGCCGGGCTCAACTTCGTGCACGGCATCGCCCAGGCCCTGTGGCAGGACAAGCTCTTCCACATCGACCTCAACGGCCAGCACGGTCCGCGCTACGACCAGGACCTGGTGTTCGGCCACGGTGACACCAAGAGCGCGTTCTTCCTCGTCGACCTGCTGGAGAGCAGCGGCTGGGACGGTCCGCGGCACTTCGACTACAAGCCCGGCCGCACCGAGGACGCCGAGGACGTGTGGGTCTCGGCCGAGGCGAACATGCGCACCTACCTGATCCTCAGGGAGCGCGCCCGGGCCTTCCGCGCCGACCCCGAGGTGCAGGAGGCCATGCGGGCCTGCCGGATCGACGAGCTGGCCGTGCCCACCGTCGCGGCGGACGAGAGCCACGCGTCCCTGCGCGAGGAGGAGTTCGACGTCGAAGCCGCCCGCGACCGCGGCTACCACTACTCCCGCCTCAACCAGCTGGCGGTCGAGCACATGCTCGGCAGCCGCTGAGGCTCGGCCGGGCCGGGGGCTTCCCGGCCGGGAGGTCACGAGGGGACGGCGGGCGCGGTCCCCGGCGGCCCGCGCCCGCCTCCGGGCCCTGCGGGCCCGCGCCTACGCGGACCGAGCGCGGCGGTGCGACCGGTCTTCGGGGCGCGGGCGGCGGACGGTCACGGCAGCCGGAAGCCGAGGGCCTCGGCGGCCGTCTCCGGGGACGGCTGGGACCACAGCGCCGCGACCGCCTCGTTGGTGGACAGCGAGCGCAGGTCGGCGCGGTCGAGGTAGAGGACCCCGTCGAGGTGGTCCGTCTCGTGCTGGACGATCCGGGCGGGCCAACCGGTGAAGATCTCGTCCAGCGGGCGGCCGTGTTCGTCCTCGGCGCGCAGCCGTACCTCGGCGTGCCGCGCGACCACCGCCTGCCAGCCCGGCACGCTGAGGCAGCCCTCGAAGAACGCGGCCCGCGCGGTGCCGACCGGTTCGTAGGAGGGGTTGACCAGCACCCGGAAGGGCTGCGGGCGGCGGCCCCGGGCCGCGGCGATCTCCTCCGGCACCGGCGCCGGGTCCTCCAGGACCGCGATCCGCAGCTCCACGCCGACCTGCGGCGCGGCGAGGCCCACGCCCGGCGCGGCGTGCATGGTCAGGCGCAGGGCCTCGACGAAGCGGGCCAGCAGGGCGGGGCCCAGCTGGCCGTCGTACGGCTCGGTGGCGCGGCGCAGCACCGGCCGGCCGGCGGCGACGATGGGCAGGGGGCCGCCGGCGGCGAGGAGTTCCTCGACCCGTTCGGTGAGCGGCGCGTGATCACGGTCGGGTGCCATCGCGCCAGGATGCCACGGCGGCCCCGGGGCGCACGAGGCGCCCGGCTCACTGCTCGGCGAAGTCGCCGGCGAGCGCCGAGGCGATGCGCAGATGCTGCCGCGCCTCCTCGTGCCGGGACTGCCGTTCGAGCGTGCGGCCCAGCATCAGCCGGGCGTAGTGCTCCACGGGGTCGCGGTCCACGATGGTCCGCAGCTCGGCCTCCGCACGGCGCAGCTGGGCCGAGTGGTAGTAGGCGCGCGCCAGCAGCAGCCGGGGCGCGGTCTGCTCCGGCACCTCCTCGACCAGCCCGGCCAGCACCCGCGCCGCCCCCGCGTAGTCCTTCGCGTCGAAGAACGCCCGCGCCCGCTCCCAGCGCTCGGCCGGCGTGCCGTGGTCGTAGTACTTGGTGTCCACTGGTGACCTCCTTCGCCGCTCACAACCGAGCCGGGTAGTTCAATATTCCACTACCTTGGCGGCCGCCGTCCCCCGCCCGGATTCGGCCGAATCCGCAGTCGATCGACGCGGCCGTGCCAGTGTGGAGCGCCCCCGCCACCCGCAGCGCCGAAGGAGATTGACGCATGGGCGTTCTGGAGACGATCCACGGCCCGCAGGACCTGAAGAAGCTCGACGCCGGCGACCTGGGGACGCTGGCCGACGAGATCCGCGCGTTCCTCGTCGACGCCGTCTCCCGCACCGGCGGCCACCTGGGGCCGAACCTGGGCGTGGTCGAGCTGACCATCGCGCTGCACCGGGTCTTCGACTCGCCCAGGGACCGCATCGTCTTCGACGTCGGCCACCAGACCTATGTGCACAAGCTGCTGACCGGCCGCCAGGACTTCTCCGGGCTCCGCAAGGAGGGCGGTCTGTCCGGGTATCCGAGCCGCGCCGAGTCGCCCCACGACATCGTGGAGAACCAGCACGCCTCCGCCGCCCTGAGCTGGGCCGACGGCATCGCCAAGGCCGACCGGCTGGCCGGCCGCCGGGACCGCTCGGTGGTCGCGGTGGTCGGCGACGGGGCGCTCACCGGCGGGATGACCTGGGAGGCGCTGAACAACATCGCCGCCGACAAGACGCTCCCGCTGGTCATCGTCGTCAACGACAACGGCCACTCGTACAACCCCACCATCGGCGGACTCGCCACCCATCTGGCCGCCCTGCGCACGACGGACGGCTACGAGCAGTTCCTGGAGCGCACCAAGGCCGTCCTCGACCGCACCCCGATCGTCGGCCGCTCGGTCTACGACGCGCTGCACGGCGCGAAGAAGGGCCTGAAGGACTTCATCGCCCCGCAGGGCATGTTCGAGGACCTCGGCCTCAAGTACGTCGGCCCGATCGACGGCCACGACACCGAGGCGCTGGAGTCGGCGCTGGCCCGCGCCAAGCGGTTCGGCGGGCCGGTCATCGTGCACTGCATCACCGAGAAGGGCCGCGGTTACAGCTTCGCCGAGGAGTCCGAGGAGCGCTTCCACCAGGTCAAGGTGATCGACCCCGAGACCGGCAGGCCGGTCTCCGTCTCCGGCAGGGACTGGACCACCGTCTTCGGCGAGGAGATGGTCCGGCTCGGCGCCGAGCGCGACTACATCGTGGCGATCACGGCGGCCATGCAGCGCTCCACCGGCCTCGGGCCCTTCGCCGAGCGGTTCCCCGACCGGTTCTTCGACGTCGGCATCGCCGAGCAGCACGCGGCGGCCTGCGCGGCCGGCCTCGCCACGGCCGGACTGCACCCCGTGGTCGCGGTGTACGCGACCTTCCTCAACCGGTGCTTCGACCAGCTGCTGATGGACGTGGCCCTGCACCGCTGCCCGGTCACCTTCATGCTCGACCGGGCCGGCATCACCGGTGACGACGGCGCCTCGCACAACGGCATGTGGGACATGGCCGTGCTCCAGGTGGTACCGGGCCTGCGCATCGCCGCGCCGCGCGACGCCGGACAACTGCGCGCCCAGATGCGTGAGGCCGTCGAGGTGGCGGACGGGCCCACGGTGGTCCGCTACTCCAAGGGCACGGTCGGCCCCGAGGTGCCCGCCGTCGGCACCGTGGCCGGCATGGACGTGCTGCGCGGCTCTGCCGAGGACGGCCGCGACGTGCTCGTCGTGTCCGTCGGCGCGCTCGCCCCGATGTGCCTCGAAGTCGCCGACCGGCTCGCCGAGCAGGGCATCGGCACGACCGTGCTGGACCCGCGCTGGATCAAGCCGGTGAACGCGGCGCTGCCCGGCATCGCCGCCCGGCACCGGCTCGTGGTGACCGTCGAGGACGGGGTGCGCGCCGGGGGCGTCGGCGCCGCCGTCGCCCAGGCCCTGCGGGACGCCGAAGTCGACGTAGCGGTACGGGACTTCGGCGTGCCCGTCGAGTTCCTCGAACATGCCGAGCGCGACCGGGTGCTGGCCCGCGTCGGCCTGACGGCGGCGGACATCGCCCGCCGGGTCTCCGGCGTCTTCGCGGGCCTCGGCCGCGACGAGATGGTCTTCCCCGGCTGAGCCGTCCCACCGGCGGCGGCCCGCGCAGGACCGCCGCCGACGGCCGGCGTCAGCGGTGGATGGGCAGCGGTGTCGTCTCGGTCAGCCGCCGCCCCGTCCCGCCCCATCGCAGCGCGATGATCTCCGCCATGATGGCGACCGCCGTCTCCTCGGGGGTGCGGGCGCCCAGGTCCAGGCCGATGGGCGCGGACAGCCGGGAGAGTTCGGCCTCGCTCATGCCCTCCTCGCGCAGCCGCCGCAGCCGGTCCTCGTGCGTACGGCGGCTGCCCATCGCGCCGATGTAGCGGGCCCGGGTGCGCAACGCCCGCCGGAGCAGGGGCACGTCGAACTTCGGGTCGTGGGTGAGGACGCAGATCACCGTGTTCTCGTCCACCTCCGCCGACTCCAGGTACCGGTGCGGCCAGTCGACCACCAGCTCGTCCGCGTCCGGGAAGCGCCGGCGCGTGGCGAAGACCGGGCGGGCGTCGCACACGGTGACGTGGTAGCCGAGGAACTTGCCGATCCGGGCCACCGCGGAGGCGAAGTCGATCGCGCCGAACACCAGCATCCGGGGCGGCGGCGCGAAGGACTCCACGAACACGGCGAGGTCGTCGCGCCGCTCCTCGCCCGACCGCCCGAGCCGCACCACACCGGTGGCGCCCTGCGCCAGCAGCCCCTGCGCCCGTTCGGTCACCGCCGAATCCAGCCGGGCGTCCCCGAGCGTGCCCTCCGTGCCGGAGGGGGTGACGATCAGCTGCCCGGCCGGGGCCCTCGTGGGCTCGGGCTCCGCACCGCCCCCCTCGACGGGCAGCGGCGACACCACCGCCACCGGCCGGCCCGCGCCGATCGCCGCCAGCACTCCGGGCAGCCCCGGGAAGCGGCCCGCACCCGCCGGCCGGACCAGGATCTCGATGATCCCGCCGCAGGTCAGGCCGACCGCCAGCGCGTCGTCGTCGCTCACCCCGTAGGTGACGAGGGCGGGCTCGCCGGTCCGCAGGACCTCGCTCGCCAGCTCGTACACCGCGCCCTCGACACAGCCGCCGGAGACGCTTCCGATCACCTCTCCGTCCTCGGCGACCGCCAGCGACGAGCCGGCCCGGCGCGGCGCCGACTTCCAGGTCCGCACGACCGTCGCCACCGCGAACCGCCTGCCCGACGCACTCCAGGAGGTAAGGCCCTGTGCGATGTCCCGCATCCGTGTGCCTCCTTCGGCAGCGCGCACCGCCGCCACACCGGACCGGATGTCTGTCCGCGGGCCGGTGCGGGCCGCACGGCACCCCGGTCAACGGCAGCTTAAGCGATCGGCACCCGGCCCGGGATGTCGCCGAAGGAGGCCGGCGCCGCCCGTCCGGCCGTCCCGGTGTCAGCTGAAGGTGCGACGGTAGGTCTGGGGGCTGACGCCGGTGGTGCGTTTGAAACGGTCGCGAAAGGCGGTCGGCGAGCCGAAGCCGACCTGGGCGGCGATGCGTTCCACCGAGTGCTCGGTGGTCTCCAGGAGGTGCTGGGCCTGGCGGACGCGGGCCCGGTGCAGCCACTGGAGCGGGGTGCTGCCGGTCTGCTCGCGGAAGCGGCGGATCAGGGTCCGGGTGCTGGTCCCGGCGCGGGCGGCGATGTCCGCGAGGGCGAGGTCGCGGCCGAGGTTGTCCTGGAGCCAGGTGAGCAGCGGTTCGAGGGCGGAGCCTCCCGGAGCGGGCGCGTGGTCGTGCGCGATGAACTGGGCCTGCCCGCCCTCGCGCTCCAGGGGCATGACGGACAGCCGGGCGGCGTCGGCGGCGACGGCCGAGCCGTAGTCGCGGCGGATCATGTGCAGGCACAGGTCCAGGCCCGCCGCCGCGCCGGCCGAGGTGAGGAACTGCCCGTTGTCGACGTACAGGACGTCCGGGTCGACCTCGATCCGCGGGTGGGCGGCGGCCAGCAGGCCGGCGGCGGCCCAGTGGGTGGTGGCCCGCAGCCCGTCCAGCAGGCCGGTGGCGGCCAGCGGGAAGGTGCCCGTGCAGATGGACGCGATACGCGTGCCGTCCGCCGCGGCGGCGCGCAGCGCGTCGCACACCTCCCGGCCGGGCGAGACCTGGGGGGTGGCCGTACCGGGCACGATGACCGTGTCCGCGCCGTCGAGCCCGTCCAGGCCCCAGGGCGCGCGCAGCGCGAAGGCCCCGGCGTCGATCTCCGGCCGCTGCGCGCACACCCGGACCTGGTAGCCGGCGCGGCCGTCCGGGAGCCGGGTGCGGTTGAAGACCTCGATCGGGGTGGCGAGATCGAACGGGATCACCCGGTCCAGGGCGAGAACGGCGACGGTGAGCATGGCGCGACGATACCCGCCCGCCGGACGGGAAATCCCCGCCCGGGCCTCCTGAAGCACCAGTTCACGGGCCATCTCCGAGGCTTGTCACTTTTCCGTTGAAGATCGTCGTCAATGCCACTGGGAGGCCCGGCGGCGGCCCGTTACGTTCGAGCCCTGCCCGGCGCTCGCCGGGCGTTCCCCCTGGCTCCGCTGGTGAAGGACCGCTCATGCATGCCCAGATCGTCCTGTTCGACGGCTTCGATCCGCTCGATGTCATCGCCCCCTTCGAGGTGCTGTACGCCGGAGGCACCGCCGCGTCCGGCGCCGTCGGTGTGGAACTGGTCAGCGCTGAGGGACCGCGCGAGGTGGTCGCAGGCACCGGCGGGCTGACCTTGCGCGCCACCGCCGCCCTCGACCCCGCGCGGCCCGGCCTGGTCCTGGTCCCCGGCGCCTCGGGCCGCGTGGGCGAACCCGGTGAGGTCCCCGGCGACGACGCGGGCGACGGGCCGTGGCGGCAGGACGAGTTCATCCCGGTCCTGCTCCGCCGCACCCTGGAGACCGAGCTGCCCGCGCTGCTGACGGCCGCCATGGAGAACCCCGAGGTGACGGTGAGCGCCGTGTGCGGCGGCTCCCTCGTCCTGGCCATGGCCGGCCTGCTGGAGGGCCGCCATGCCACGACCCACCACCTGGGCCTCGACCTGCTCGACGCGACCGGCGCCCACGCGGTGTCCGCCCGTGTCGTCGACGACGGCGACCTGGTCACCGGCGCGGGCGTCACCTCCGGGCTCGACCTGGCCCTGTACCTGCTGGAACGCGAGGTGGGCCCGCGCGTCGCACACGCCGTCGAGGAACTGTTCGCCCACGAGCGCCGGGGCACGGTCTGGCGCGCCCAGGGCCCGACGCCCGCCCGTTTCTGATCCGTCCGCACCCCCCGACAGAAGGAACACCCGCATGTCCCCCGAAGGCACCTGGGACCTGACCATCGCCACCCCCGTCGGAAGGATCGAGGCCGTCACGCGCTTCCGGTACGACGACGGTGTCCTCACCGGCACCGCCCAGGGCGCCGGCCAGGAGGTACCGCTCACCCACCTCGTGCGCGACGGCGACCGGCTCACCTGGCGGCAGTCCGTCACCAAGCCCCTGCGCCTCGACCTGACCTTCGCCGTCACCCTCGCCGGCGACACCCTCACCGGCACCTCCCGGGCAGGGCGCCTCCCGGCCTCCCGGGTCACCGGCGAACGCCGCGCCGAGCGGGCGGGGACGGGGCACCGACCGTGACGAAGCTCTTCCTCTGCCTGCACGTCCTGGCCGCCGTCGTGGCCGTCGGCCCGGTCACCGTCGCCGCCAGCATGTTCCCGCCGGCCCTGCGCCGCGCCCACCAGGCACCCGGCGACCGGGACGCGCTCGGCACTCTGCGGCTGCTGCACCGCATCTGCCGCGTGTACGCCGCCGTCGGCGCGGCCGTCCCGGTCCTCGGGTTCGCCACGGCCGGCGTGATGGGCGTCATGGGCAGCGCCTGGCTGATCGCCTCGACCGTCCTGACCGCCGCGGCCGCCGCTGTCCTGGCCCTTTTGTTGCTGCCTGCGCAGAGCGGCGAACTCGACGCCCTCCAGGACGGGACCCCGGGCCCCGTGCTCCGGGCGCCCGCCCGGCTGGCCATGCTCACCGGCCTGTTCAACCTGCTGTGGGCCACGGTCACCGTCCTGATGATCGTCCGCCCGGGGTCGACCACGGGGGCGTGAAGGGCGGGACGGTCGGGGGCCGGGGCGTCCCGGCCACCTCGGGGCCCCCGCGGCCGGACACGGGAAGATCCTGATCGGACCGCAGCGGTGACAGCCGCGGCGGACCCGCGGAGCACACCGTGCGCGTCAGGTCCAGGGGTCTGTCGGTTCCGAAATCGCGACCGACAGGCCTCTGTGCGCGCCGGCCGCCGATGACGATGATCGGCGCATGCGGAGAAGGAAAGGCCAGGAGTGATCGCCGTCGTCGGACATCACGATCTCACCGCGCCGACGCTGGCCCTCGTGGAGGAGGAACTGCGCCCCCGGCTGGCCGACCGCGCCCGCGCGGGCCGCGCCGGACTGGTCCGGGCCGGCAAGGGGCTGCCCGTGGCGTTCGGACGGGCTGCGCGGGCGGCCGGGCTGGCCCTGGTCACCGTGTTGCCGGCCCGCCGGGGCGTGCCCGCGTACGTCGCCGAGCCGGACCGCAAGGCGGCCGGCGAGCTGTTGCTGCTGTCGCAGATGGTGCGCCTGCTCGACTACGACCCCGCCGACCGCGCCTCCTGCATCACGGCCGACGAGGCCCTGGTGCGCTCGTGCGGCCGGCTGCTCGCGGTCTGGGACGGCTCACCGTCCAACGGCCGGGACGCGACCGCCCACTTGGTGGCCTACGCCCGCAGTCATGGCGTCGACGTCGAGGTGGTGTGGCCGCGCGGCGCCGAGCACCGCGCCGGACCGCCCGCCGAGGCGCCGGTGACCTGCGGGGTCACCGGGCGCGCGCCGCGCACGGTGTGCTGAGGACCGGGCCGGCCGGTGGGAGCGGACGCCCTCGCGGTCGCAATTCTGCTGTTCGTTTCAGACCGATGCGTTGGCGTATGTCGGTTCTGCCGGTGGGGGCGTTCAGAGGGTCGGCGGTCCCGCCTCCACGCGGCGCAGCACCGGGGCCAGGCGGTCCAGGTCGGGGCCGCCCTGGAGCCGGCGCTCGTCCCACCAGGTGGCACCCGCGTCGCGCAGCGGGCCGATCACGTCCCGGGCCGTGGCGGGGTCGGTGGCCCCGCCGAGGACGAACTCGAAGGGGCGCTCCTCCCGCTCCTTCCCGCCCGCCCGCTGCTCGCGCACGAAGCCGATCAGCTCCCGCACCTGCGTCACGTCCGGGACCTGCCCGTGGCGGGCGGTCTCGAAGAGCGGCACCGCGCCGTCCCAGCGGGCCGCGCGGCGCATGGGCCCGCGGTGCGGCCAGAATCCGCCGATCCAGACCGGCGGGCGGGGCCGCTGCGCGGTGGCGGGCAGCAGTGTCATGTCCCGGGCGGTGTAGTGCCGGCCCTGGTGGTCCACCGGCTCGCCGGACCATAAGCGGGCCAGCAGTTCCAGGCCCTCGTCCAGCCGCCCGGCGAGCTCGCGCGGCCCGGCGGTGTCGCCGAAGCTCGCGTACTCGTCCTCGACCGGGCCGCCGAGGCCTGCCGCGAAGACCACCCGGCCGCCGCTGAGCCGGTCCAACGTGGCGACCTGGCGGGCCAGTTGTTGCGGACGGTACCGGGGGACCGGCGTCAGCAGCGTGCCCAGGCGGATTCGCGAGGTGGTCAGCGCGGCGGCGGTCAGCAGCATCCAGGGGTCGGCGAAGGGGCGTTTCTGGTGCCGCCGGTGCAGCACATGGTCCCACACGAACAACCCGTCCCAGCCCGCCTGTTCGGCGGTGGCGGCCAGGGTCGCGACGGCACGGGGGTCGGCGAAGTCACCGAAGTTGGGCACGTTCACGGAGAAGCGCATCCCCGCATGATGTGCGGACGGCCGGGCCCCGGCAATCGACTTCACCGGCGGCCGCCCGGGCCCCGGCGGCCGGTGATCGGACCGTCCGCGCCCGCGCTATCCTGGATGCGCGGTGCGACCTCGGTCCCCGCACGGCGGTGGGTCCCGCCGTACCCAACCGCGGCAGTGTCGCCGCCAATGGTCCCTCCTCACGACGAAGCGCGCCCCGGCATGCCCGGCGCCGGTACCGAGGAGGCCCAGGTGGGAGAGGTCCGGATCGAGGAGTCCGCCGACGCCGGCATCGAGGCGCCCGTGTCCGCCCGGCGGCACGCCCCGTGGCGCGGACGGCTGCCGGTCCTCGCGGCGGTGGCCGCGGGCGGTGCCCTCGGCGCGTGCGCCCGCTACGGCGCCGCCCGGCTGTGGCCGACCGAGGCCGGAGCGTTTCCCTGGACCACCCTCTGGGTCAATGTGGCCGGCTGCGCCGCCATCGGCGTCCTCATGGCGGTCCTCACCGGTCTGCGGGCGGGACACCGCCTGGTCCGGCCCTTCTTCGGCACCGGCGTGCTCGGCGGGTTCACCACCTTCTCCACCTACGTCGTGGACGTCGAGCGCCTGACCGGCGCGGGCCGGGTCACCACCGGCCTGCTGGACCTCGCCGCCACGATGCTCGGGGCCCTCGCGGCCGTGTGGACGACGGCCCGCCTCACCCGCCGTGTCATCGCGTGGCGGGTGTCATGACGACACGGACCGTGCTGCGCGGCGTAGGGGTTTCGGGGCGGTCTCCCCGATCCGCACCAGCCGTCCGCTGCCCCGCGGCGAGGACCCGGTGACCGTCGACCACTGCCCGGCCGTGCGCCACAACGGCCATGAGATCAAGGAGAGTTCGTGAACTGGCTGCTTGTCGTCGCCGGGGCCGCCGTGGGCGCACCGCTGCGCTATCTGACCGACCGCGCCGTGCAGTCGAGGCACGACACCGTCTTCCCCTGGGGCACCTTCACCGTCAACGTCGTCGGCAGCCTCGTCCTCGGCCTGGTCACCGGGGCGGTCGTCGCCGGCGGGATGTCCTCCGACGCCCAGCTGCTGATCGGCACCGGGCTGTGCGGCGCGCTGACCACGTACTCCACCTTCTCCTACGAGACGCTGCGGCTCGCCGAGACCGGCGCACGCTTCTTCGCCGCCGCCAACGTGGTGGCGAGCGTCGTCGCCGGGCTCGGCGCCGCCTTCACCGGCGCCGCCCTCGCCCAGGCCTTGTGGAGCTGATCCGGCCCCCCGCCCTGACGAGGTGTTTTACAGTGGCTGCCGCCAGTTCCGACGACAGGACCTGTGAGGTAACCGCGAACATGCCGACGGAGACGTTTGAGTTTCAGGTGGAGGCGCGTCAGCTGCTCCAGCTGATGATCCACTCGGTGTACTCGAACAAGGATGTCTTTCTGCGCGAGCTTGTCTCGAACGCGTCCGACGCGCTCGACAAGCTGCGCCTGGAGAAGCTGAAGGACGACTCGCTCGACGCCGACGTGTCCGACCTGCACATCGAGCTGGACATCGACAAGGACGCCCGCACCCTCACCGTGCGGGACAACGGCATCGGTATGTCGTACGACGAGGTCGGCCGGCTCATCGGCACCATCGCCAACTCCGGCACCGCCGAATTCCTCAAGGAGCTGCGCGAGTCCAAGGACGCGGCGGGCGAGGAAGGGCTCATCGGCCAGTTCGGCGTCGGGTTCTACTCCGGCTTCATGGTGGCCGACGAGGTCACCCTGGTGACCCGGCGCGCGGGCGAGGCCCAGGGCACCCGCTGGACCTCGCGCGGCGAGGGCACGTACACCCTGACGACGGTCGAGGACGCGCCGCAGGGCACCTCGGTCACCCTCCACCTCAAGCCGGCCGACCCGGAGAACCAGCTCCACGACTACACCTCGCCCTGGAAGATCAGGGAGATCGTCAAGCGGTACTCGGACTTCATCACCTGGCCGATCCGGATGACGCCCGAGGGCGCCGCCGCGTCCGACGAGGGCGAGCCCGAGCCCGAGACGCTCAACTCCATGAAGGCGCTGTGGGCCCGGCCGCGCGACCAGGTGTCCGACGACGAGTACCACGAGCTGTACAAGCACATCGGCCACGACTGGCGCGACCCGCTGGAGACCATCCGCCTCCAGGCGGAGGGCACCTTCGAGTACCAGGCGCTGCTCTTCCTGCCCGCGCACGCCCCGCACGACCTGTTCACCCGGGACTTCCGGCGCGGGGTGCAGCTGTACGTCAAGCGCGTGTTCATCATGGACGACTGCGAGGCGCTGCTGCCGCCGTATCTGCGCTTCGTCAAGGGCGTCGTCGACGCGGCGGACCTCTCGCTGAACGTGTCCCGCGAGATCCTCCAGCAGGACCGCCACATCGAGATGATGCGGCGCCGGCTGACCAAGAAGGTCCTGTCCACCGTCAAGGACCTGATGGGCGAGGAGTCGGACCGCTACGCCACGTTCTGGCGGGAGTTCGGCACCGTCCTCAAGGAGGGCCTGGTCACCGACGCGGAGAACCGCGACGCCCTCCTCGCCGTCTCGTCGTTCGCCAGCACGCACCACGACACCGAGCCGACCACGCTCGCCCGGTACGTGGAGCGGATGAAGGACGGCCAGGACGACATCTACTACCTGACCGGCGAGTCCCGGCAGAGCATCGAGAACTCCCCGCACATGGAGGCGTTCCGCGCGCGGGACATCGAGGTGCTGCTGCTCACCGACCCGGTGGACGAGGTGTGGGTCGACGCCGTCGGCGAGTTCGAGGGCAAGAAGCTGCGGTCCGTCGCCAAGGGCGAGATCGACCTCGACGGCGAGGACGCCGAGGCCGACGACGAGGAGCGGGAGAAGCGGAGCGAGGAGTACGCCGGGCTGCTCGGCTGGATGGGCAAGCACCTGGCGGACGACGTCAAGGAGGTGCGCCTGTCCTCCCGGCTCACCGTCTCGCCGGCCTGTGTCGTCTCCGACACGGGCGACCTCACCCCGGCCCTGGAGAACATGTACCGGGCCATGGGCCAGGAAGTGCCCACCGCCAAGCGCATCCTGGAGCTGAACCCCGGCCACGCGCTGGTGAAGGGCCTCAACCAGGCGTACGCCGAGCGCGGCGAGGCCGCCGACGTGGCCGAGACCGCCGAGCTGCTGCACGGCCTGGCGGTCCTCGCCGAGGGCGGCCAGCCGAAGGAGCCGGCCCGCTTCGTCAAGCTGATGGCGCAGCGACTGGAACGGGCGCTGTAACCCCCGGGCCCGCCGGGCGACGCGACCGGTCCGACGGCGCGTCGCCCGGGGCGCGCCTCACCCGGTCCCCGACCGCGGCACCGAACCGTGCCCAGTCGTCGTGATCCGCGGACATGGCACGACTGGGTCACGTACCGCGAACCTACTCCTCCAGGTGTGCCTATTCGGGGTGTATGTCTAGCGTGGGGGTGTGGATCGCTTGGTGTATCTCGCCCAGTTGCTCCGACGGCCGGTGGTCGGCGGTGACGGCGAGGTGGTGGGAAAACTCGTCGACGTCATCGTGCGGCTCCGCGGGCATGACTATCCGCTGGTCACCGGACTGGTCGTACGCGTGGGCGGCCGCGAGGTCTTCCTGCCCGCCGAGCAGGTCACCGACCTGGACCGGGACAAGATCACGTTGGCGAGCCCCCGGGTGGACCTACGGCGCTTCGAGCGGCGCGAGGGCGAGGTGCTGCTGCGGGCGGATGTGCTGGGCCACCGGGTGATCGATGTCGCCGATGTCGAACTGGTGAGGGCCTACGACATCGAGCTGGAGCAGCGGCTGGACCAGTGGGTGCTGACCTGCCTGGACACCCGGAGGCCCCCGCGTCTGAGGAGACTGCTCGGGGGCCGGACGGCCCGGCCGGACTGGCGGGACTGGAAGTGCTTCGAGCCTTTGATCGGTCATGCCCGTTCCGCGCGGGCCCGCGGGCCGTTCGCCCGCCTCGGAAGACTGAGGCCGGCGGACCTCGCCGATCTGCTGGAGGACGCCAATCGCACCGAGTCGCACGAGATCCTGCAGACCGTTCACGCGGATCCCGAGCTGGAAGCCGACGTCTTCGAGGAACTGGAACCGGACTCGCAGACCCGCCTGCTGGGTGAACGCAGCGACGCCGAGATCGCCCAGGTGCTCGCCCGTATGCGGGCCGACGACGCCGCGGACGCCCTCAACGACCTGCCGCAGAGCCGCCGACAACCCGTTCTGGACGCGCTCCCGTCCGGGCAGCGCACCAAGGTGCTGACGCTGATGGGTTTCAACCCCTCCAGCGCGGGCGGGCTGATGGCGCTCGACGTACTCGCCATGGCGGGCACCAGCACCGTCGCCGAAGCACTGCGGGCGGCGGGGGCGGCGCGCGCCCTGCAGCCCCAGGCACTGACCAGCGTGTACCTGATCGGGGAGGAACGGCGGCTGCTGGGCGTGGCACCCCTCGTGGAGTTGTTGCAGGCCGATCCGGCGGCGCGACTGGAGGAGGTCGCCGACCGCGATCCGGTACGGGCCGGGCCGGACACCGACGTCGAGGACGTCGCCCTGCTCATGACCGACTACAACCTGCTCACCGTCCCGGTGGTCGACGACGAGGAGCGCCTCCTGGGCGTCATCACGGTCGACGACGTCCTCGACGCGGTCATCCCGGAGGACTGGCGCCGACGCGAGCCGGCCCCCCATCCCGCCCACCACCCGGGAGAGCCCGCACTCGAGTCCTCCCCGCACGACATGCCGCCCGGACCATGAACGCGGACGACCGGCCCACGGGCGGAGCGGGTCGCCCGGGGCCCTCGGAGCGGCCCGCCGGCCACGAGCCCGCGGCCCGGCCCGCCCGCTCGGAACCTCCGGCCCGCCCCGGGCCGGAGCGTCCCGAGCCGCCCGGCCACGCCGACCGCTCCGCCGAACCGGCCAAGCCTCGCCCGCCGGAGCACGAACGGCTTCCGGCGAAGCAGCAACCGCCGGAAGGGCCCCCAAAGCACCCGGCCACCGGGTCCGTGAGGAAGCCGGCCACGCCACCGGTCCGTCCCACGAGGCGCAGCGCCGTGCGCGACGAGGCGCACATCGGGGAGATCCAGGGCGCCTTCGGCCGTGTTCCCCGTGAACGCGCGGGGGAGCGCCCCGGCCTCAAGGCCCGACTGCTGACCCTGCTGGCCATCGTCGGTCCCGGCATCATCGTGATGGTCGGCGACAACGACGCCGGCGGCGTGGCCACGTACGCTCAGGCGGGCCAGAACTACGGTTACTCGCTCCTATGGGTCCTGCTCCTGCTCATCCCGGTTCTGATCGTCAACCAGGAGATGGTCGTACGGCTGGGCGCGGTCACCGGTGTCGGGCACGCACGTCTGATCACCGAGCGGTTCGGGCGGTTCTGGGGGTGGTTCAGCGTCGGCGACCTCTTTCTGCTCAACTTCCTCACCATCGTCACCGAGTTCATCGGCGTCTCCCTGGCCGCGGAACACCTCGGCGCCTCGCCGTACGTCGTCGTCCCGGTGGCCGCCGTCCTGCTGATCGCCGTGACCGCCAGCGGCTCCTTCCGCCGCTGGGAGCGGGCGATGTTCGCCTTCATCGGGGCCAGCCTGCTGCTGATCCCGCTGACCTTCATGTCCCAGCCGCGCTGGGGCCGCGCGGCTCACGACTTCGTGGTGCCCGGTATCCAGGGGGGCGTCAGCGGCGAGGCGGTCCTGCTGATCATCGCGATCGTCGGTACGACGGTCGCTCCGTGGCAGCTGTTCTTCCAGCAGTCCAACGTCATCGACAAGCGCATCACCCCGCGCTTCATCGGGTACGAGCGTGCCGACACGGTGCTCGGCTCCCTCGTGGTCGTCGCGGGCGCCGCCGCATTGGTCATGATCGCCGACTTCGCGACCCGGGACACCGCCGCGCAAGGCCACTTCACCGACGCCGGCGGAGTCGCCGACGCCCTGGCCCGCCATGACACCGTCCTCGGCGTACTGTTCGCCGTCATCCTGCTCGACGCCAGCATCATCGGAGCGGCGGCCGTCACCCTGGCGACCAGCTATGCCTTCGGCGACGTCTTCCACCTGCGCCACTCCCTGCACCGCAGCTTCGGCGAGGCCAAGCCGTTCTACGCCTCCTACAGTCTGTTGGTCCTGGTCGCGGCCGCCGTCGTGCTGCTGCCGGGCGCGCCGCTCGGCCTCATCACCGAGGCCGTGCAGGCGCTGGCCGGACTGCTGTTGCCCTCGGCGAGCGTGTTCCTGCTCCTGCTGTGCAACGACACCGAAGTGCTCGGACCCTGGGTCAATCCGCGCTGGCTGAACATCCTCGCCACCGTCATCATCGCCGTGTTGCTGATGCTCTCCGGCACGCTCATGGCCACCACGCTCTTCCCCGGAGTCAACGTCACCCGGCTCACCATCTGGCTGGCCGCCGCCCTGGTGACGGGCCTGATCGTGGCCGCCGCCGCGGTGTACGCGGCCCGGCGCCGCGCGCCCGCACGGCCGGTTCCCCTGATGTCACAGGCCGACAAGCTCGCCTGGCGTATGCCGCCCCTGGCCCTTCTCCAGCCGGTGCGCTGGTCCGCCGGCACCCGACTCGGCATGCTGGCGCTGCGCGGCTACCTGATCCTCAGCGCCCTGCTGCTGCTCGTGAAAGCAGTCCAGCTCGGCGGAGCCTGACCGCGCGCTACCCGGTCGGCAACACCGCTACCGGCCGTGCCCCGCGCCCAGGCCGGGCGGAGTCGCCGCCTCGCGCGAAGCGTCCCGGGCAGGCGGCGCACGGCGCCTGGCTTCGGCGGCCTCGACGATCAGGCGTGCCGCGTCGGGAGGAAGGTCCAGGTTCCTCTCCAGCCAGACGGCGCTCCTCGCAGTGCCATGGGCGGCCAGCACCCACGCCTCGTAAAGCCGACCTGAGGGCGGGGCATCCCCTTCCTCGCAGACGGCGCGGACCGCGTCCGCGGGGAAGCCGTCGAGCGTGTCTGCGGTGAACCACGAGCTGTCGACCGGCTCCGTGCTCCTGTCGCGCCCACGCCCGAGCGGGCGGAGGCGGGCCTGCCACACCCTTGTGCCGACGACCAGTGCGAGGAAGGCTGCCGCCATGACGACAGCGGCCACACCGATGCGGTCGGCAGCGGGCATCCGCGTCCACACCGGCGGCAGGAAAGCCACCGTGCGGCCGCCGTGGCCGAGGTGAAGCAGGATCGACATCAGTGCCTCCGCCGTTCCATCCTCGCTTTGCGGCCGGCCCCCGACGAACGTACCCGGAAATCCCTGACGGAATCCGTACGGCTCCGCCATGACCACGGTGGCGGCGCGCGTTGCCGATGCCGCCGGGTGATCGTCAGCCGTCTGGGCGAGGCACTGCGCAACGATGCCCGGGCCCCGGCTCACGACGAAGCAGTCGACCGCCGTCCCCCGCTTGGTCCGACTGTTCTGGTCCGCCTGTTCGGGGGCCCCACCACCTCGATCCGCGACGGCCATGGCTCACGAAAGCGCTGCACCGGCTCGTACCGCGCCGCGCCGGCGTCGTGGCCGCCTGCCGCCCGCCAGGGAGCCGACGGCATCGACATCAGTGCTCAGGCGTACGGCGTGAAGTGCGCCGGCGCGTGCGTGACGGGCAGTTCGGGGCGCCAGGCGGTGAGGATCTGGGCGCTGCACACGAACAGGCCGTCGGGCAGCCGGTCCAGCGGGTACCAGGCCCAGTCGCCGACCCGCTCGTCCGGCCGGGTCGCCGGGCGGCCGCGCCAGGCGGTGACGACGGCGCCGACCGTCACCCGTACGACGTCCTCGACATGGTCGACCAGCGTGCCCAGCAGCCTGACGTCCTCGGTCCGTGCGACGAGCCCGGTCTCCTCCGCGAGTTCACGGACCGCGGTCTCCTCCAGCGATTCCCCGGCCTCCACGGTGCCACCCGGCAGTTCGAGCGTGCCCCGCCGGTGCCGGCCGAGCAGCAGCCCCTCGTCGCCGAGGACGATCACCCCCACACCGACGGCGGCGTGCGGGACGGGCGGCTTGGGGGAGCGGTCGCGGCTGGAGACGGGGGTGACACCGGGTACGGACACGGGGGGCTCCTGGCGGGTGTGGGACGGTCTGACGGAAAGCGCGGGCCGATGCCCGGGGCCACTATGCCGGACGCGGCCGAGCATCCCCGATCTCCCCCGGAGCCCGCTCAGCCCTTGGTGTCGGTGGTGTCCGCGGTGTCGGTGGTGTCCTCGTACTGGGCCGGATACACGGACGGTTCGTCCAGTGGCAGCTTCAGCCAGGCGATCATCTCCCGCAGCCGGTGGTAGGCCCGCAACCGCTCGCCGTCGCTGTCCTGCCGCTCGGCCTCGGCGATCGGCTCCCACAGCCGGTGCACCATCACGGGCCCGATCTCCAGCAGCCCGCCGCTGCCGCCGGTGGCCCACCGCGCCAGCACATAACGGGCGAGGGCGCCCACCGGGATGCCGAGGCTCTCCGACATGCCGCGCAGGGTGGCCAGCGGATCGAGCCGGCCGTAGAGGACGACGTCCGACTTGAAGTTGGCGTGCGGATCGTTGTCCGGCCAGGTGGCGCACCAGCGGTGGAGCCGTATCGTCGGCTCCTCCTCCTGTCCGGTCTCCTCGTGCGGCACGGTGGTCACGGGACCTCCCCCTCGGACGGCGCCTGCCCGTCATCATGCCCTGCCCCCGCGGCCGGGATGCTTCCGCTCGGGTGAAACGCCGCGATCGAAGTGGCCGGAGCGGGTACTCAGGGTGCGGCAGACGCCCGGACCGTACGCCGGCCGGAGATCCGCACCGTACCGCCGACACGAGACCGACGAGGAGCGATCGATCATGGGTGACGCGCAGAAGGACCGCGACCAGGCCGCGCGGCTGCCGGAGGGCGATGTCGTGGCGATCCTGCTGGAGCAGCACGCCCGCATCAGGGAGCTGTTCGGCAAGGTGAAGCAGTCCAGTGGTGAGCAGAAGCAGAAGGCCTTCGACGAGCTGCGCGCCCTGCTCGCCGTCCATGAGACCGCCGAGCAGATGATCCTGCGGCCGGTCGCCGCCGACACGGCCGGAAAGGCCGAGGCCGACGCCCGCAACGCGGAGGAGGCCGAGGCCAACAAGGTCCTGTCCGAGCTGGAGAAGATGGACGTGGACAGCGACGAGTTCATCCGCCGGCTGGCCCGGTTCGAGACGTCGGTCCTGGAGCACGCCGAGAGCGAGGAGCAGCAGGAGTTCCCCGCCGTGCGCGCAGGGTGCCCGGAGGACCAGCTGCGGAAGATGGGGAGCCGGCTCCAGTCCGTGGAGCGCATGGCGCCTACCCACCCCCACCCCACGGTGGCGGGTTCCCCCGCGGCCCAGTGGCTGACCGGCCCCTTCGCCGCCATGGTCGACCGGACGAAGGACGCGCTGAGCAAGGGCTGACCGAAGCACCGCAGGCACTCTCCGCAGGACGATGCCCGGGCGGCGTGTCGTATGAGGCCAGGGGTTCGCGGGTACTCGGGCGCGGTCATGGAAGGAGGGTGAGACCATGGCAGGCGGCGACGATTTCTACTCCAAGGACCGACCCGAGCATCCGCAGATGGCGGAGGACCGGCCCCGTGGGGGCGGCCCGGAGGACCGGCCGACCACCGGGCACCGGCACGCGCTGATCTGGTTCGTCGTGGCGGTGGTGGTGATCCTGGTCCTCTTCTTCATCTTCATCTGAGCCATTCCCGCCGGGGCCTCCCCGCGCCCGAGAGGTGACGTGGAGCGAGCTTCATAACGAATGTAGAGCCGACATTTACCGCACCCCCTGCTACCTGTGGACAGGGATCCGTGGGTGAGCGACGAGGCGTGGCCGGGCAAAGGGAGCGCCCGACATCCACTTCCAGCCGCGCTACGTCTTCGCCGCCATCGGGGCCGGCTCGCCGGGGTGGTCCGCGCCTACGAACTCCTCGCCGAGTCCTGCGACCACCCCCTCCACCTGGGCGCGGCCTCCGGCAATGGCCCGGGCCAGATCTTCGTCAAGGGCGAGGTCGTGCGCACCGTAGCGGAGTCGAAGATCGACCGCCGCCGAAGTGGTCACCCCGCCGCTCACCGGCACCCTGCTGCCCGGCGTCACCCGCGACACCCTGCTCACCCTCGCCGCGCGCCGCGGGTACACCGTGCGCGAGGAGCGGGTCTGTGTCGAGCAGTGGCGCGCGGAGAGCGCGTCGGGCCTCGTCACGGAGACCTTCGCCTGCGGCACGGCGGCGCTGGTGACCCCGGTCGGCGAGGTGTGCGACGGCACCGACCGCTGGACGATCGGCGGCGGGAAACCGGGCCCGCTGACCCTGGAGATGCGCGACGCGCTCGGCGACCTGCACCAGGGCCGGGTGCCGGACCCGCACGGCCGGCTGCGGGTCCACGGCGGCCGGTAGCGGACCGGCGGAAACGGACGCGCACGCGGGCGTCCCTTGAAGGGCGGTACCGGAGGACCGACTCCCGGTGCCGCCCTCCGCGTGTCGTGCCCGTCCCGCGAGGGCCCCCGCACGGGCGGACCGCCGGTGACACCGCGGGCCGGCACCGCACGGACCGCCCATGACCTGCCTCCCCTCCCCACAACCGCAGCCGACTCTGCGCACACCGCTGCCTCTTCTTCCCTGGGGGCCGTGCGCGACCGGCGGCACGCTGCTGGGAAACACGGCTGGGAGGCTCACAGTGACAACAGGCCCGGCCCCCGAGGGGGCACCGCACGACGTGGACACCCGCACGGCATCCTTCGCCCAGCGCCGGCTGTGGTTCCTGGACCAGCTGGCGGGCTCCGCCACCGGCTCGATGCTCCCGCTGGTCCTGCGCCTGCGGGGCACCCTCGACGCCGACCGCCTGGAACGGTCGCTCGCCGGGATCGTGGCCCGGCACGAGGTGCTGCGCACCCGGTTCACCGCCGTCGACGGCGAGCCGGTGCCGGTCGTGGACGCGACCGCCGGGCCCACCCTGCGCCGGATCACCGCGACCGGGCCCGCCGACCTCTACGCCCGGTGCCTGGGCCGGCCGGTCGACCTCGGAGCCGAGCACCCGGTGCGCGCCACCCTCGCCCGCGTCGCCGACGACGAGCACCTGCTGCTGATCGAGGTCCACCACATCGCCGTGGACGGCTGGTCCTGGGGCGTGCTCCTCGACGAACTGGCCGCCGGCTACCGGGGGGAGACCGTCGCCCCGCCCGCCCGGCAGTACGCTGACCTCGCCCGCGCCCAGGCGGAACGGCTGACCGGCGAGCGGCTGGAGCGGCTGCTCGGGCACTGGCGGGACCGGCTGGCCGGGCTGACCCCGCTGGAGCTGCCCACCGACCGGCCCCGGCCCCGCCGCTGGGACGGCTCCGGCGACGTCGTCCGCTTCGACCTGCCCGCCGACCTGGTCACCGCCGTGGACGGGCTGGCCCGCTCCCGGCGCGTCACCCGCTACATGGTGCTGCTCACCGCCTACCAGGCGCTCCTCGGCCACTGGGCGGGCCGCACCGACGTCGCCGTGTGCAGCACCCTCGCCGACCGCGCCCAGCGGGGCGCCGCCGAGCTGATCGGGCCGCTGGTCAACACCGTCGTGCTGCGCACCGACCTGTCCGGACGGCCCGGCTTCGACGCGCTCCTGGAGCGGGTGCGCGGGCGGGTGCCGGCCGACCTCTCGCACGCCGAGGCCCCCTTCGACCTGGTGGTCGGCGCGCTGGGCGGCTCCCGCGACCTGTCCCGGCACCCGCTCGCGCAGGCCTCCTTCACCCTGCTGAACTCCCCGATCCGGCCGGTGCGGATGCCGGGACTGGACGTCACCCTGGTCGAGCCGCCGCTGACCGAGACGCCCCTCGACGTCTTCCTGGACCTGACCCTGCGCACGGACGGCAGCATCGCCGCCATCCTCCAGTACGCCACCGCCCTGTTCGACGCCGCCACCATGCGCGCCTTCGCCCGGGCGTACGTGGCGCTGCTGCGGGCCGTCCTCGCCG
>NZ_VOGW01000044.1:69187-70278 GCF_007896895.1 Streptomyces misionensis
AGCCGGTCGCGTTCACCGGCCGGCCCGAGGCGACCGCGCTGCGCTGCGGCGACGACAGCGCCACCTATGCGGAACTCGACGCCCTGTCCGGCGGGCTCGCCGCCGCCCTCCGCAGGACCGGCGTCGGCGAGGGCGGCCCGGTGGGTGTGCTGCTGCGCCGCGGCCTGTGGTCGGTCGCCGCCATCGAGGGGATCTGGCGGGCGGGCGGCGCGTATGTGCCCCTCGACCCCGAACTGCCCGCGCAGCGGCTGGCGTACATGGCCGAGGAGGCCGGGCTGCACTGCGTCGTCGCCGAACCGGCCACGGCCGCCGCCGCCCGGCAGCGCCTCGGCATCACCGCCGACGACCGCGTGCTGGCCTTCGCCTCCTTCTCCTTCGACGCCTCCCTCGACCAGGTGCTGCCCGCCCTCACCTCGGGCGCCACCGTCGTGATGCGCCCCGAGGAGCCCTGGCTGCCCACCCAGGTACCGGAGATCGTCCAGCGGTACGGCCTGACCGTGGTCAACGTGCCGCCCACCTACTGGTCGGAACTGGCCCTCAGCCTCGACCGGCGGCTGGCCGCGGCCCTCGCCCCGCTGCGGCTGCTGGTCCTCGGCGGCGAGACGGTGCCCGCCGACACCCTCGCCGTCTGGCGGGCCGCCGTGCCGTGGGTGCGGGTCTGCAACGCCTACGGCCCCACCGAGACCACCGTCACCGCCACCACCCACGACGCCGGTGAACCGCCCGCCGGCAGCGTGCCCATCGGCCGGCCGCTCGGCGACCGGCGGGTGTACGTGGTGGACACCGACGACGAGCAGGTGCCGGTCGGCGTCCTCGGCGAACTCCTCATCGGCGGCACCGAGGTGGCCCGCGGCTACCTCAACCGGCCCGCGCTGACCGCCGAGCGCTTCGTGCCCGACCCGTACGGTCCGCCCGGCCACCGCCTGTACCGCACCGGCGACCTCGTGCGCTGGACACCCGGCGGAGAGCTGGAGTTCGCCGGCCGCCGCGACGACCAGGTCAAGATCCGCGGCTTCCGGGTCGAACTCGGCGAGGTGGAGGCCGTCCTGCGCGCCTGCCCGCTGGTCGCCGCAGCCGCCGCCCGCCCCGAC
>NZ_VOGW01000044.1:70333-74660 GCF_007896895.1 Streptomyces misionensis
AACTGCCGCACTACGCCGTTCCCTCCGACTTCGTCGTCCTGGACGCCCTCCCGGTCGGCGTCTCCGGCAAGCTGGACCGGGGCGCCCTGCCCGATCCCGAGCGGTCCCGCTCGGCCGGGGACCCCGGGGGCGGCGCGCCGCGCGACGAGACCGAGCGGCTCGTGGCCGAGGTGTGGGCCGAGGTCCTCGGAGTGGACCGGATCGGCATCGACGACAGCTTCTTCGACCTGGGCGGCCACTCCCTGCTCGCCACCATGGCGGTCTCCCGGATCGCCGGGCGGCTCGGGCGGGACATCGAGTTGCGCACCCTCTTCGAGCACCCGACCGTGCGCGGCTTCGCCCCCCGCGTCGCCGGCGCCCGCGCGTCGGGCACCACCGACGTGGTGCCCGTGGACCGCGCCCGGCCGCTGCCGCTGTCCTTCGCGCAGGAACGCCTCTGGTTCCTGGACCGCACCTCCGACCGCGGCGACTCCTATCTGCTCTGGTACTGCCACCGGGTGCGCGGCGGACTCGACCGCACCGCCTGGCAGCAGGCCCTGGACGACCTGGTGGCCCGGCACGAGGTGCTGCGCACCGCGCTGATCGAGTCCGACGGCCGCCCCGTGCAGCAGGTCTGCGACCCCATGGCGGTCCCGCTGCACTGGGAGGCGGCGCCCGCGGGCCCGGACGTGGCCGCCCGGCTGGACGCCGTACGGCGGCGGGCCGCCGACCTCGCCACGCGCCGCTTCGACCTCGCCCGGCCGCCGCTGCTGCGGGCCGGCGTGTGGGAACTGGCCGAGGACGACCACGTGGTCCTGCTCGCCCTGCACCACGCCGTCACCGACGGCTGGTCCAAGGGCGTCCTGCTGGACGAACTCGCCCGGCACTACACGGCCCGGCGGGCCGGGCGCGCCGCCGGACTGCCGCCACTGCCCGTGCAGTACGGCGACTTCGCCGTCTGGCAGCGCGAGCGCGCCGACAGCGGCGCCCTGCAGGACCAACTCGCCTACTGGGAAAGGACCCTGGAGCAGGCGCCCACCCTGGACCTGCCCGCCGACCGGCCCCGCCCGGCCGTGTTCGCCGGCCGGGGCGGCGCGGTCGAGGTCGAGCTGCCCGCAGGGCTCGTGGCGCGCGTGGACGCCCTCGCCCGCGACCGCGGCGCCACCCGCTTCATGGTGCTGCTGGCCGCCGCCCAGGCCGTGCTGTCCCGCTGGTCCGGGCAGACCGACGTTCCCGTGGGCACCCCCGTCGCCGGCCGCGGACGCCTCGAACTGGAGCCGCTGATCGGCTTCTTCGTCAACACCGTCGTCCTGCGCACGGACCTGTCGGGGCGCCCCACCTTCGCCGCGCTGGTGGACCGGGTGCGGGACGTCGTGCTGGGCGCCTTCGACCACCAGGAGGTGCCGTTCGAGCGGGTCGTGGAGCGGCTGCGCCCCGAACGCGACCTGTCCCGCAACCCCCTGTTCCAGGTCATGGTGGACGTCCAGGACGGCTCCACGGGCGGCTCCGGACTGCCGGGACTCGACACCACCGATTTCCAACTGCCCTGGGAGTCGGCGAAGTTTGACCTCACGGCCACCTTCGTGGTGCGCCCCGGCGGCTTCGCCCTGAACGTCGAGTACGCCGCCGACCTGTTCGAGGCGGCCACCGCCACCCGCTTCGCCCGCCATGTCGGCCTGCTGCTGGAGGCCCTCCTCGCCGACCCCGGCGCCCGCGTCGACGCCGCCTGTCTGCTGTCCCCGGGGGAGCGCGACGTCCTGGTGGCGACCGCGGGCCGGGAGGTGCCGGCGGCGCCCCGGCTGCGGGTGACCGGCCGGCCGGACGACCCCGCCGTCGTCTGCGAGGGCACCACGCTGGACTACGCGCGGCTGGACGCCCTGACCGGCGGACTGGCCGCCGCGCTGGCCGACGGGGGAGTGGCCCCCGGCGACCCCGTCGGCGTCTGCGTCGCACGGGGCGTGTGGTCGGTGGCCGCGATGCTCGCCGTCTGGCGGGCCGGCGGCGTCTACGTCCCGCTCGACGCCCGGCTGCCCGAGGAACGCCTGCGCTACATGCTCCAAGAGGCCGGGGCACGGCACGTGGTGGCCGACGCGCACACCCGCGCCATCGTCACCGCCCTCGGGGTGGCGGCCGTCGCCGTGGAGGACGTGCGGCCCCGGCCCGACGGGCCCCGGCGGACCGCCGACCCCGGCGAGCTGGCGTACGTCATCTTCACCTCGGGCTCCACCGGCCGCCCCAAGGCCGTCGGCGTGGAGCACCACGCCCTCGACGCCCATGTGGCCACCGCCCGCGAACGGTTCGCGCTGACCGCGGACGACCGGGTGCTCACCTTCGCCTCGACCTCGTTCGACGCCTCCCTGGAACAGATCCTGCCCGCGCTGAGCACCGGCGCCACGGTGATCGTGCGCCCGGACGAGATCTGGGCCCCCGAGGAACTGGCCGAACGGGTCGCCGCCGAGCGGGTCACCGTCATGGAACTCACCCCGTCCTACTGGGCGGAACTGGTCTCCCGGCTGGACCGGCTGGCACCGCGCCTGGCGTCCCTGCGGCTGCTGGTGACCGGGGGCGAGGCGCTGCCCGCCGACCCGCTGGAGCGCTGGTTCGCGCACCTGCCCCGGGTGCCCGTGCTCAACACCTACGGGCCCACCGAGGCCGTGATCTCCGCCACCGCGCACACCGTCCGCGCCGTCCCGGACGGGCGGGTGCCCATCGGCCGGCCGCTGGGCGGGCGCCACGCCTATGTGGTCGACCCCTCGGGCGAACTCGCCCCGGCCGGTGTCCCCGGTGAACTCCTCGTCGGGGGAAGCGAGGTGGCACGCGGCTATCTCGGGCGGCCGGGGCTGACCGCCGAACGGTTCGTGCCCGACCCGTTCGGCGCGCTCGGCGGCCGGCTCTACCGCACCGGCGACGTCGTACGCCGACTGCCCACCGGCGAGCTGGAGTTCCTCGGCCGCAACGACGACCAGGTGAAGATCCGCGGGTTCCGCGTCGAACCCAAGGAGGCCGAGGCGGTGCTGCGGCGGCACCCCGGGGTGCGGGGCGCGGCGGTCGTCGTACGCACCCTGCGCGGTGAGAGCGCCCTGGTGGGCTACGTCGTGGGCGACGGACTGTCCGAGGAGGCGCTGGAGACCCACTGCCGGACCGAACTGCCGCACTACCTGGTGCCGTCGGCGCTCGTCCTTCTCGACGCGCTGCCCCTGACCGTGCAGGGGAAGCTGGACACCGCCGCCCTGCCCGAGCCCGCCGCCCGCGAGCCGCACGCCTTCGTGGCACCGCGCACCCCGGCCGAGACCGTCGTCGCCCAGATCTGGTGCGAGGTGCTGGACCTGCCCCGGGTCGGCGTCCACGACGACTTCTTCGCCCTGGGCGGCCACTCCCTGCGCGCGGTGGCGGTCGCCTCCCGGCTGCGCACCGCCTTCGACTGCCCGCTCCAGGTCCGGGACCTCTTCGAACACCCCACGGTGGGCCGCCTCGCGGCCGAGGTGGAACGCCGGCTGCTGGAGCTGATCTCGCAGATGAGCGACGACGAGATCGACCTCTCGCTCACCGCCGACTTCTGAGGGCGCCACCGCCCCGAACCAGGCTTCTTCCCGACAGAGTTCAGATCGGAGTGCCCCCATGACCACATCCGACGTGCGCCCCGGCCCCGCCGCCACCGGCCAGGCCCCGGCCGGCGGGCTGTCCCCGGCCGCCCGGCGCCTGCTGGAGCAGCGGCTGCGCGGCCGGACCGCCGTACCCGACGACGGCCCGCGGCGGGTCCGGCCCCGCCCGGAGCGGATCCCGCTGTCGCCCGCGCAGCAACGCCTGTACTTCCTGGACCGCCTCGACCCCGGCGCCGCCACCTACCTGCTGCCCGCCGCCTGGCGCCTCACCGGCCCGCTGGACCTGCCCGCCCTGCGCGCGGCCGTCACCCGGCTGACCGCCCGGCACGAGCAGTTGCGGACCGTCTTCCCCGAGCACGAGGGCATCCCGCACCAGCGGATACTGCCGCCGGCCGCCGACTGCCTCGACGTGGTGGACGCCACCGCCCCGCCCGGCGCCGAGCGCGAGGGACGGCTGGCCGCCGCCGCGCACACCGCCGCGCTGCGCCCCTTCGACCTCGCCCGGGAACCCGCCTTCCGGGCCACCCTCGTCCGCGCCGCCGACGACGACCATGTGCTGGTCCTCGGCATGCACCACATCGTCTCCGACGGCTGGTCCCTCGGCCTGATCGTCCGCGACCTGACCGAGCTGTACCTGGCCGAGACCGGGGGCCGCCCCGCCGATCTGCCCGAACTTCCCCTGGACTACGCGGACTACGCCTTCTGGCAGCGGGCCGCCGACCAGTCCGCCGCCCTCGACCACTGGC
>NZ_VOGW01000045.1:0-688 GCF_007896895.1 Streptomyces misionensis
CCCCGACACCCCCGGCGGGCGGGGCGCCGCCCATACCGTCACCCTGCCGCCCGCGCTGTCCGGCGGGCTCGCCGAACTCGGCCGGCGCGCGGGGACGACGCCGTACATGACGGTGCTGGCCGCCTTCCAGGCCGCCCTGGCCTTCCACAGCGGGCAGCGGGACATCGCCGTCGGCACCGTCGTCGCCAACCGCGAGCGGGCCGAGACCGAACAGCTCGTCGGGTTCTTCGTCAACACCCTGGTGCTGCGCGGCGACCTGTCCGACGACCCCACCCCGGCCGCGCTGCTCGCCCGCACCCGCGAGCGGGTCCTGGAGGCGTTCTCGTACCAGTCGCTGCCGTTCGAGCGGGTCGTCGACGCGCTCAGCCCCGAGCGCGACCTCGCCCGCAACCCGCTCGTCCAGGTCCTCTACACGCACACCGACACCACCTCCTCCCGCTTCGCCCTGGGCGCCGCCGAGGGGACGCCGTACCGGATCGACCTCACCACCGCCAAGTTCGACCTCACCCTCGACCTGCGCGACGGCGACGGCCGCACCGAGCTGGCGTTCGTCTACCGCCCCGACCTGTTCGAGGCGGACTCCATCGGCGCCCTCGCCCGGCACACCGTCAACCTGCTGGAGGCGTTCTGCGCCACCCCCGACGCACCCCTGAGCGCCATCGACCCGCTGACCCCCGCCGAACGCGCC
>NZ_VOGW01000045.1:968-15488 GCF_007896895.1 Streptomyces misionensis
CGCACGCCCTGACCTACGCCCGGCTCGACGCCCGCGCCTCCCGCCTGGCGGCCCGGCTGCGCGCGGCCGGGGTCACCCGAGGCTCCCTGGTCGGCGTCTGCCTCGACCGCACCCCCGAACTGGCCGTGGCCCTGCTGGCCGTCTGGCGCGCGGGCGCCGCCTATCTGCCGCTCGACCCCTCCCACCCCAAGGCCCGCCGCGAGTTCACCGTCACCGACTCCGGCATCGAGTGGATCGTCACCGACACCGCGACCCGTGGTGCCGTCGACCGACTGCCGGTCCAACTGCTCCTGGTGGACGAGGACGACCAGCAGGCGAGCGCGGCCGGCGAGGACGTCCTGCCGGGCCCCGACGACCTCGCCTACGTCATCTACACCTCCGGCTCCACCGGCCGCCCCAAGGGCGTCGAGATCACCCACGGCAACCTGGCCTGGCTGCTGGCCGCCGCCGACCGGCACTTCGACTTCGGCCCGGACGACGTGTGGACGCTGATGCACTCGCCCGCCTTCGACTTCTCCGTGTGGGAGCTGTGGGCGCCGCTGACCAGCGGCGGACGCGTGGTCGTGCTCGGCGCGGACGAGGTCCGCGACCCGGCCGCCGTGCACCGCGTGCTGCGCGAGGAGGGCGTCACCGTCCTCAACCAGACCCCCGCCGCCTTCAAGGGCCTGCGCGCCCACCTGCGGGACGCGGGCCACGGCTTCGCCGAACTCCCGCTGCGCACCGTGGTGTTCGGCGGTGACGCGTTCGACGTCCGCGACTACCGCGACTGGTTCACCACCGAGGGGCACCGGCCCGCCCTGGTGAACATGTACGGCATCACCGAGACCACGGTGCACGTCACCTTCCGCGCCATCACCGAGCGGGACGTCCACGGCGCCGTCCGCTCCCCGATCGGCCGCCCGCTCGCCGGGCAGCACGGGTACGTCCTCGACCCCTGGGGCCGGCTGGTGCCGCCCGGCAGCACCGGCGAGCTGTACGTCTCCGGCGGCGGCGTGGCCCGCGGCTACCGCAACCGGCCCGAGCTGACCGCCGAACGCTTCCTGGACGACCCCTTCGGCGCGCCCGGCGCCCGGATGTACCGCACCGGCGACCTCGTGCGGGTGCTGCCCGACGGCGAGCTGGCGTACGTCGGCCGCGCCGACCACCAGGTGAAGATCCGCGGCTACCGCATCGAGCCCGGCGAGATCGAGACCGCCCTGCGCGCCCTGCCGGGCGTCGCCGACGTGGCCGTGGTGGCCCGCCGGGACGGCGACACCGCCCGCCTCGTCGCCCATGTCGTCACCCCGGAGGGCCGCCCGCTCGACCCGCCCGCCCTGCGCGAGGGGCTGCGGCTGACCCTGCCCGACTACATGGTCCCCGCGCTGTTCGTCCGCCACGAGCGGCTGCCGCTGACCACCAACGGCAAGGTGGACCGGAACGCGCTGACCGCCCTCGCCCCCGCCTCGGCCACAGCCGGCACCCATGTGCCGCCCGAGGGGCCGGTGGAGCGGGCCCTGGTCGGGGTGTGGAGCCAGGTCCTCGGCGCCGAACACGTCGGCCGCACCGACAACTTCTTCGAACTGGGCGGCGACTCCATCCTGGCGCTGCGCCTGGTCGGCCTCGGCCGGCTCGCCGGGCTCGGCTTCACCGTCGCCGACGTCTTCCGCACCCGGACCCTGGCCGACCTCGCCGCGCTCGTCACCGACGCCGTCGACGCACCGGCCCCCGTCGCCCCGTTCTCCCAGCTCGATCCCGCCGACGCGGGCCGGCTGCCCGACGGCCTGGACGACGCCTACCCGCTCACCATGCTCCAGGCCGGCATGCTGCACGAGATGCTCGCCGACCCCCGGCGCGGCGCCTACCACAACGTCACCGACCTGAAGATCACCGTGCCCGAGGGCTTCGACCTCGGCGCGTTCCAGGCCGCCGTGGACGCGGTGGTCGCCGGGCACCCCATCCTGCGCAGCTCGGTCGACCTCGTCACCTATCGCGAACCCCTCCAGCTCGTCCACCGCGACGCCCGCCTGCGGATCGGCTACACCGATCTGCGCGGCCTGCCCCGCGAGGAGCAGCGAGCCCGGCTGCGCCGGTTCGTGGACCAGGAGTTCGAGCGCCGCTTCGACCTTGCCGCCGCGCCCCTGGTCCGCATCCACCTGCACCACGTCACCGACCACGACCTGCGGCTGGTGCTCACCGACTGCCATGTGGTGCTGGACGGCTGGAGCCTGACCTCGCTCGTCGCCGACCTGCTCGCCCTGCACCGCGAGGCCGTCGCCCACGCCACCGCGCCCCGGCCGCCGCAGGCCCCGCCGTTCGCCGAGTACGTGGCCCTGGAGCGGGCCGCCCTGGACAGCGAGGAGTCACTGGCGTACTGGCGCGGACGCCTCGCCGACCTGCGCCCGGTGACCTTCCGGCGGCGCGCCGGAGCCGCCCGCGCCGAGCAGCAGCCGGTGCACGAGGTCCGCCGGTCCTACGCCCACCTCGCCGAGCGCATCGGCAAGCTGGCCAAGGACGCCGGGGTGCCCCGCCGCACCGTGCTGCTCACCGCCTTCCACCACACCATGAGCCTGTTCGCCGACCGCGACGAGAGCGCGCTCGGCCACAGCATCGGCCTGGTCACCAACGGACGGCCGGAGGTGCCCGGCGCGGACCGGATGCGCGGACTGTTCCTGAACACCGTGCCGTTCGGCGTAGCCCGCCCGCGCGGCAGCTGGCGCGCCTATCTGCGCGACGTGTTCGCGGCCGAGCAGGAGATGCTGCCGCACCGCAGGGTGCCGCTGGTCAGGATCGCCCGACTGCGGCCCACCGAGCCCAACCTGACCGACACCGTCTTCAACTACGTCAACTTCCACCGGCTGTCGCACGACTCCTGGGACGACTCCCTGGAGATCGCCCGGACCATGTTCCCGCTGCTGGTCAACGCCAGCGTCAACGCCTTCACCCTCGACGTGGACCCGGAGTTCGTCAGCCCCGCCACCGCCGAGCAGCTGGCCGACGTGTACCGCGCCCAGCTGGAGGCCATGGTCGCCGCACCCGACGCCCGGGTCACCCGGCCCGCCCTCACCGGAAAGGCGCGCACCCTCGCGCTCGAGGAATGGGCCCGCGGGCCCGAACTCGCCCCCTCGCCCCTGCTGTTCCACGAGCACATCGCAGGACACGCGGCCCGCACCCCGGACGCCGTCGCCGTCGAACACGACGGGCAGCGGGTGACGTACGGCGAACTCCACGAGCAGGCCGAGCAACTGGCCCGGCGGCTGCGGCTGCTCGGGGTCGGTCCGGAGACCGTGGTGGGCATCTGCGCCGAACGCGGCCCCGACCTGGTGCGCGCCGCCGTCGGCGTGCTGCGCTCGGGCGGCGCCTTCCTGCCGCTGGACCCGCAACACCCCACCGAGCGGCTGAGGTTCATGGCCGAGGACAGCGGCATGCGGGTCCTGCTCACCCAGCGGTCCCTCGACGGCACGGTGCCCTTCGACGGCCCCGTGCTCCACCTGGACGTCCCCGCCGCCCCGGTGGGCCCCGTGCCGGGCCGGGAACCCGACGCCGACACCCTCGCCTACATCATCTACACCTCCGGCTCCACCGGCACCCCCAAGGGCGTCGCCCTCCCGCACCGCGGCCTGTCCAACATGCTCGAAGGCCAGCGCGACCTGGTCCGCCCCACTCCCGACGACCGGGTGCTCCAGTTCGCCTCCTTCGGCTTCGACGCCTCCGTCCTGGAACTCACCTGGTCCCTCGCCAACGGCGGCCGGCTCGTCACCGCGTCCAAGGAGGACCTGCGCCCCGGCCCCGACCTCGCCCGCACCCTGCGCCGCGCCCACGTCACCTGCGCCATGCTGCCGCCCAGCGCCCTCGCCGTGCTCGGCGAGGACGACTTCCCCGAACTGCGGGTGCTCCAGGTGGCCGGCGAGGCCTGCCCCGCCGAACTCGCCGACGTGTGGTCGCGCGGCCGCCGCTTCCACAACGTCTACGGCCTCACCGAGACCTCCGTGTGGTCCGTCGCCGCCGAACTGAGCCCCGGCCAGGGCCACCCGCCCATCGGCACCCCGATCCGCAACACCCGCATCCACGTCCTGGACGACGACCTCCAGCCGGTCCCGGTCGGCGTCCCCGGCGAGATCTACCTCGGCGGCCGGGCCGTCGGCCGCGGCTACCTCGGCCGGCCCGCGCTCACCGCCGCCACCTACGTCCCCGACCCCTACGGCGCCCCCGGCGAGCGGCTGTGCCGCACCGGCGACCTCGGCACCCACCGGCCCGACGGCTCCGTGGAATGGCTCGGCCGCCGCGACTCCCAGGTCAAGCTGCGCGGCTTCCGCATCGAACTCGGCGAGATCGAGCACGCGTTGCGGGCCCTGCCCGAGGTCCGCCAGGCCGTCGTCCTGCACCGCACCGACCTGCCCGGCGGCGAACCCGCGCTCGTCGCCTACCTCGTCCCGCGCGGACCGGGGCGCCCCACGCCCGAGGAGCTGCGCCGCGCCCTGCGCGCCTCGCTGTCCTCGTACATGATCCCCGCCCGGTTCGTGCTCCTCGACGAACTGCCCGTCAACCGCAGCGGCAAGATCGACAAACGGGCGCTGCCGCTGCCGCCCGCCGAACTCGACCGGTCCGACACCGAGTACGTCGCGCCGGCCACCCCGGCGGAGAAGATCCTCGCGGAGATCTGGCGCGAGGTCCTCGGCCTCGCCCGCATCGGCGTCCACGACGACTTCTTCCGCATCGGCGGCAGCTCCCTGTCCACCGTCCGCGTCTCCCTGATGTCCGCCGCCCGCGGCCTCACGGTCTCCGTCGGCGACCTGATCGAGCACCCGACCATCGCCCAGCTCGCCGCGCACGCCGCCCGCGCCGCCGGTGACGGACTGCCCACCGCCGTCACCTCCGAGGTGCGGCTGCGCGAGGGTGCGGGGGAGCCGCTGTGGTGCGTGCACCCCACCGGTGGCAGCGCCGCCTGGTTCGTCCCGCTCGCCCGGGCCCTGCCGCCCGGCCGGCCCGTGCACGCCTTCCAGGCGCGGGGGCTGCTCGGCGGGGTCGATCCCAGCACGGTGACCGGGATCGCGGCCAACTACGTGTCGGAGATCACCGACCGGGGCGGGAAGGGCCCGCACGCCCTGCTCGGCTGGTCCATGGGCGCCAACATCGCCCTGGAGATGGCCACCCAGCTGCACCGGGCCGGCCACCCGGTCGCGCCGCTGGTCCTGATCGAGCCCTACCTGCCCAACCCGGCCGCCCGCGCCCGTCTGAACGGCGTCACCGACGACCTGCGCACCGCCTGGCGCCAGCGCGACCGCATCCGGCAGCTGCCGCCCTCCCCGGAGCGCGACCGGGCCACCGCCGAACTCACCGCCACCCTGCTCGGCGCCGGCATGAGCCCCGCCGAGGCCGCCCTCGTCGAGAACGCGCCCATCGAGGTGTGGCACTCGCTGCTCGCCGCCCTCGCCGGCTACGAGGTCCGCCCCTACCCCGGCCACATCCACCTGGTGGTCGGCAGCGAGGCGGCCGGACTGCCCCGGGGCCGCACCATGCCGGGCCTGGACGTCGACTACGACACCTACGTCGAGCGCTGGCGCGAACTGGCCGGCGACGGCCTCACCCTGCACATCAGCGAGGGCGACCACATGTCGATGATGGCCGCGCCGCGGGTGTCCGGCATCGCCGACGTCCTCGTCTCCGTCCAGGAGCGGGAGGAGGAGAACCGATGACCACCGCCGCCCCCTTCCAGGAGCGCTACCTGCTCGCCCCGGACATGATCGCCGACCCCTACGGCCGGCTCGACGCCCTCCGGGAGCACGCCCCGGTGCACTGGAGCCCGATGCACCACGCCTGGCTGGTCACCGGCTACGACCAGGTGATGCGCTGCCTGCGCGACCCCGCCGTCTCCGCCGACCGGGTGCGGCCCCTGATGGACGCCGTACCGCAGGGCGCCCGCGAGGACGCCGAGCGGGCCTTCGGCATCCTGTCCCGCTGGATGGTGTTCAACGACCCGCCGCAGCACCGCAGACTGCGCCAGGTCTTCCAGGAGGCGTTCGCCGCCCGGGCGGTGGCCCGCTACCGGGCCTTCACCGAGAAGGCCACCCGGGCCGTCCTCGCCCGCAAGGCCGTCCCCGGCCGCACCGGCGACCTCATGGCCGACGTGGCCAAGCCGCTGCCCGCGCTGGTGTTCGCCCGCTGGCTCGGCATCCCCCGCACCGACGCCGCCGCCTTCTGGTACTGGAACGCCCGCGTCGCCGACCT
This sequence comes from Streptomyces misionensis, assembly GCF_007896895.1. Taxonomy (GTDB): domain Bacteria; phylum Actinomycetota; class Actinomycetes; order Streptomycetales; family Streptomycetaceae; genus Streptomyces; species Streptomyces misionensis_A. The sequence continues at coordinate 7,173 of NZ_VOGW01000045.1, forward strand.
GGTGCTCGGCACCGCCCAGGAGGAGAGCGAGTACCGGGCCTCCCTCCAGGCACTGGTCAGCCTGGAGGACTACCTCGCCGGCCTGGTCGCCCGGCGGCGCGCCGAGCCCGCCGACGACCTGATCAGCCAGGTGCTGGCGGAGGGCCGGGTGGGCGATTCGGTCACCGAGGAGGAGTTCGTCGGGATGCTCACCCAGATGGCGTTCGCCGGCGGGGAGACCACCAGCAACCTCATCGCCAACACCGTCCTCGCCCTGCACACCCGGCCCGCGCAGCTCGCCGCCGTACGCGAGGACCCGGGGCTCGCGCAGGGGGCCGTGGAGGAGACGCTGCGCCTGGACGGACCGTCCAAGATGTCCATCCGCACCACGGTCCGTGACCTGGAGCTGGACGGGCACACCCTGCGGGCGGGCGACCGGATCTTCCTGGTGACCGCGGCCGCCAACCGCGACCCGGCCCGTTTCCCCGACCCCGGCCGGTTCGACGTGCGCCGCACCGGCGCCACCCACCTCGGCTTCGGTTTCGGCGCCCACTTCTGCATCGGCGCCGCGCTGGCCCGGCTGGTGGCCGTCGCCGCGGTGGGCACGCTGGTCCGCGACCACCCGGGCCTGACCCTCACCGACCCCGGCGCCCTCACCTGGCAGCCCTCCCTCCTCAACCGCAGCCTCACCGCGCTGCCCGTCCGCTACTGACCGGAGCGCCGCGCGCGTCCGCACGACGAAAGGCACACCATGGCCACCACCCTCGCCGGCGCCGGCCCCCGGCTGTGGGCCCCCGCCCGGCAGCGGCCCTTCCAGCTGCTGTGGCTGGGACAGTCGTTGTCCCTGCTCGGCGACGGCTTCAGCGTCGTCGCCTTCTCCTGGATCACCCTCGGCCTGACCGGCTCCACCCTGACCCTCGGCTACGTCCTCGCCTGCCAGGCCGTACCCCGCACCCTGCTCACCCTGGTCGGCGGCAGCCTCGGCGACTCCTGGTCCACCCGCACCCTGATGATCGCCTCCAGCTGGACCCGCGCCGTCCTGATGGCGGGGGTCGGACTCGCCGGACTGGCCGGGCATCTGACGGTGTGGATGCTGTGCGCGGCGGCCGCCGCGTTCGGCGCCGTCGACGCCTTCTTCCAGCCGGCCCGGGTGTCGATCCTGCCCTCCGTGGTCGACGAGAACCTGCTCACCCCGGCCAACGCCCTGCTGGGCGCGGGCTCCCGCACGGCCGCCGTGGTCGGACCGGCGGTCGGGGGCGTCGTGATCGCGCTGACCCGGGCGCCGGTCGCGTTCGTGGTCGACGCGGTCTGCTTCGCCCTGTGCGGCTGGTGCGTGTCCCGCATCCGGCCGCGGGCCCGCACGGCCCCGGCGTCGAAGAAGACGGACACCGGGCAGCCCTCCCTCGGCGCCCGCATCCGCGAGGGCGTCGTCTTCACCCTGCGCGACCCGCGGCTGCGGACCGTCGTCGCCCTCGACACCGCCGTCAACTTCTGTTACGCCGGGCCCTTCACGGTCGGCTTCGCCACCCTCGCCGACCAGGTGCTGCGCGGCGGCTCGGCCACCCTGGGCGTGCTCAACGGCTCCCTCGCCGGGGGCGCGATGCTCGGCACGCTCGCGGGCGGCGCGCTGGGCGGCCGGCCCCGGGTCGGCCTGCTGGTGGCCGCCCTGGCCGGCTGGCTGGGCGCCGGGATGGCCGCGCTGGGGCTGGTGCACAGCACCCCGGCGGTCGTCGCGACCGTGCTGGCCATGGGCTTCGCCATCGGCTTCCAGGGGGTGTTCGGGCTCAGCTGGATCCAGCGCAACATCCCTGGGGACGTGCTCAGCCGGGTCATCTCGGTCGACATGGTCCTCGGCTACGCGGTCGCCCCGCTCTCCCTCATCGTGTGCGGCGCGCTGGCCCGCATCAACACCTTCGCCCTGTTCGGCCTGGTCGCCGCGGTACTCGCCCTGACCGGACTCGCGGTGCTCGGCTCCAAGGCGGTACGGGAGATGCGTTAGGGCCCTTCGTCCGGAGGAGGCCGGCTCGCCGACGTCCGGACGAGCGGCCCTACGCGTCCCGCAGGGCGGCCGACCGCGCGCACAGATCCGCGCGGTTGGCCGCTCCCGTCTTGGTGATCAGGCTGGCGATGTGCTTCTCCGCCGTACGAGGCGAGATGAACAGGCGGTCGGCGATGTCCTTGTTGGACAGCCGCTCCGCGAGCAGCCGGAACACCTCGAACTCGCGCACGGTGACACCCTGGACGCGCAGTTGGTCCGGGATGCCGCTGCTGCCGGTGCGGTGCTGGCGCACGGGGGCGCCGAGCCGGCGCAGCCCCGCCCGGCAGGCGCCGGTCACGGCCGGCACGTCCCGCTCGTGGAAGTACTGCTCCGCCCGCCGCAGCCAGCCGACCGGGTCGCCCCAGTCGTCCTGCTGCGCCGCGTCCGCGACCAGCCGCAGCCCCAGGTGCCGGGCCAGCGGATACGGCTCCGCCACCGCCTGCGCCGCCTCGACCGCCCCCGCGGCCCGCGCCCCCTCGCCCTCCCGGCCCAGCAGCACGGCCTCCGCGAGCAGCACGAACTGCCGGTTCCAGCGCATCCGCGCCATGGCGGTGGCGGTGACCTCCGCGTGCCGGGCCCGGTCCGCGCGCCCGGCGAGCACGTCCAGCAGCAGCACCAGGCCGTGGGTGCCGCTGAGATGGTAGGTCGAGGGGTTGTCCGCCTCCAGCGCCAGCACCGTGTCCAGGTCCGCCCGGGCCAGCTCCCGGTCCTCCTCCAACAGCGCGCAGAAGGCACGGGCGAGCCCATGGCTCAGCGGCTCCTCCTGCGACCCGGCCCCGTCCCACTGCGCGAACGCGGCGAGCGCCGCCTCCATCCCGGCCCGGTTGCCGTGGTGCGCCTCCAGGACGCCCTGCGCCATGAGCACGTACCGCACGGCCGGCGCGAGCCGCAGCCGGCGCACGACGGCCAGGCACTCGGCGGCCGAGGCGCGCGCGGTGTCGTAGTCGCCGCGCAGCACCGCGTCGAGCACGAGGATGCCCTCGACGGTGTGCACGATGTTGACCGAGCCGAGCCGCAGCGCCTCCTCGCGCGCCGCCAGCAGACCCGCCGTGTCGCCCTCGGCGAGCCACGCGTTGCCGCCCAGCCGGGTGGCCGCGTACATCCGTTGCAGCGGCAGCCGGTGGCGCTCCGCCGTGGCCAGGGCCTGCCGGAGCATCGCCTCGGACTCCTCCGGGTCGCGCTCGCGGGCCACCGTCGCCAGCAACTCCTGCGCCTGGCAGGCGACCACGGGCAGCCCGTGCCGTTCGGCCGTGTCGGCGGCCGACCGGGCCAGCTTCTCCGCGTGCTGGGTGCGGTCCGGGCCCGGGGTGTCCAGGGCCAGATAGGCGGCCGTCACATCGACGGCGGCGGCCGTCGTCTCGTCCGGTGCCGCCGCCAGCACCTCCCGGGCCCGGGCCACCTGCCGGTTGCCGTCGCTCCACCGGCCCGCCGTGTGCGCGACCTTGGCCAGTCGGGTGTGCAGCGTGGCCAGCCGGACCGGGCTCAGCCCCGAGCCGCCCAGCACATGCAGGTCCTCGGCCAGCTCGAAGGCGCGCGCGAAGTCACCCGCCTCGGCGAGCGCCGGCAGCAGGTTCTCCAGCACCGCGGCCCGCGCCTGCGGGTCGCCCGCGTCGGCCAGCAGGCCCTCGGCGCGGCTGAGCAGGGTCACCGCGGAGCCCAGCGCCCCGGCCGACAGGGCCCGGCCGCCCGCGTCCGCGAACAGCAGCCCGGCCTCGGTGCGGTCCCCGGCCTCGCTGCGCAGCCCGGCCGCCAGCGCGCACCAGTCGCCGCCCAGCTCGGGGTGCAGCTCCTCGACCGCCTCCGCGCCGCGCCGCGCGAGATCCGCCCGCTGGCCCGGCGTCATCTGCGTGTACAGGGCCTCCACGGTGAGGGAATGCCGGAACGAGTACCAGTCGGGGGCCGGTTCGTCCGGGATCACCAGGCGGGCCGCCACGCCCGCGTGCAGATGGCTGAGGAGCGCGCGGTCGTCCACCCCGCTCATCCGCTGGAGCACCGTCAGCGGGAAGCGCCGGCCGAGCACGGCGGCGGCCGACAGCAGGGTCAGGCCCTGTGCACCGAGCCGTTCGATGCGGCGCAGGATGTCCCGCGCCAGCGTCGAGGAGACGTCGCTGCGCAGATCGCCGACGGCCCGCCAGCCGTCCGGGCCCTGCACCAGGGTGCCGGAGCCGATCATGGTCTGGAGCAGTTCCTCGACCAGGTAGGGGCTGCCCGTGCTGTCCTCCCACAGCCGTTGCAGCACCGCCTCGGGCACCTCCGCGGGATCGGTCACGCCGAGCTGGGCGGCGATCATCTCGTGCGCCTGGGCCCGGGTCAGCGGCGGGATCTCCAGCAGGGTGGCGACGCCGCGCCGGCGCGCCGACTGGGCCAGGTCCAGGGCGTCGCTGAAGTCCGTACGGACGGTGGCGAGCAGCAGGACGGGCGTGTACTCCAGGTTGTCCACGAGGTATTCGAGGACGCCCAGGGTCTCCGGGTCGGTGTCGTGCAGGTCCTCCAGGAGCAGCAGCTGGCCCTGTCCGCGCCCGGCCGCCAGGAGCAGCCGCAGCACCGCCTCGCCCAGGATCACCATCGAGCTGCTCTCGCGCTCCCCGGTGTCCCAGTCGGGTATCAGCCGCCCGAGCACCGGCCGGTAGGGACCGAGGGCCAGGTCGTCCATGTCCGCGCCGCCGCGGAACAGCGACATCAGGGCCTCGGTCAGCGGCCGGAACGGCACGGCCGGCCCCGTGGTGCTGCTGCGGCCGCGCAGCACCCGCATACCGGCGTCCAGCGCGCCGCCCACGACCTCGGCCGCGAGCCGGGACTTGCCGACACCGGCCTCTCCGACCAGGAAGACCACACCGCCGCGACCCTGTTGGGCGCTGGTCAGGGCGCGTTCGAGCAGGGCGATCTGGTGGTCCCGCCCGACCAGGGAAGGCGCATGGGAACGCATGAACGCTGATGATAATCGGAATATCGGGACCTGGGGCAGATGCAAGGGTCACGGACCGCACCGGCCCCCTCACACACGGCGGCGCGGACCCGTCGGACGGGCCCGCGCCATCACGCCGGGTCAGGACCGGCAGCCGGTCACCGGGGAGCGGAGACCGAGGTGTCGATGGTGCTCAGCGTGATGACGAGGCCGCTGGTCAGAACCATCCCGGCCAGCACCCGGGCCCGGGCGCAGGCGCGGTTGCGGCCCTTGAGGGTGATCCCGCCGGCCGCGTCCTGCTCGTCGGCGGTGGTCTCGGTGGCGTCGGCGGCGGTGACGGCGAGGTGCTTGTCCATGACGGTGAACCCCTTCTGATGGTCCGTGCGTTCGGGCACGGGATGGAGGCGGAGGAAGTGCCGTGGTGCCGAAGTGCGGGTGAGCGTGGTGGTCAGCGGCCGGGGTGGCCGAGGAGCAGGACGGAGGGCACGGCGCCCGGATGGGCCAGGCGCAGCAGCCCGTAGCCGATGCCGGACAGCCCGGTCAGCAGCCCGGGGGAGGGAACGTCGTCGGGGGTGGCGCACCGGTGGCCCTGCGCCTCGACCAGCGCGAGCGCCTGTCCGGTGCGCCGAGTCAGCGCCCCGGCGGCCGGCTCGTCGCCCGGTGCGGCGAGCAGGGCCAGGGCTTCCAGGGTGCCGAGGGCGCCCTGGCCGAGGCTGAGATCGGGCCCCACCTCGGTGTCCCGGAGCCGGTCCGCGAGCGCGGCCGCGCACCGGACCGTGTCGTCGGGGCCGTCGGGCAGCAGCCGGGCGGCGGCGGCCACCCCGGCGAGGCCGCGGGTCCAGGACAGGTCCGCCCCGGCGGCCCCGGCGTGCTGCCGGACGGCTTCGCCGAGCAGGGTCCGCGCGGCGGCGGTGTGCGCGGCGGACCGCTCCGGCCGTGCGGCGGCGTACCGCAGCAGCGCCCAGCCGATCCCGGCGGTGCCGTCCGCGAAACCGGTCCCCGCGCCCGGGCCCGGCGCCACCGCGCACAGCCGGTCCGCCAGGGCGTCCGCCAGCCGCAGCGCCTCGGGCGACCCCGTCGCCTCGTGCACGGCGACGGCGGCGGCCAGCGCGCCGGCCGTGCCGCCCGCCAGCCCCGGGTCCGGGCAGCCGGCCGCGGCGTGCGCCAGCGCGGTCAGCGCGTCGGGCAGACAGTCCGTCAGCTCCCCGTCCAGCAGGGCCGACAGCCGGACCAGGGCGTAACAGACGCCGCCGAGACCGTCGTAGGCGCCGGGCCCCGCCGCCGCACCCAGCTCCGGATCGGCGGCCAGGGCCTTCAGCAGAGCGGGCAGCGGCCGGACCGCCTCCCGGGCCAGCGCGGTGTACCGGCCGGCCCCGGTCAGCACACCCGTGTGGGCGAGGAACAGCGCAACCCCGCAGTAGCCCTGCGCGAGCCCGGCGCCCATCGGCAGCACCGCCCAGTGCGGCCCGGAAACCCGTTCCAGACCCAGCCAGTTGGCCCGGCCGCCGTCGCGTACCGCACGGGCGGCGATGTCGTCGGCGATCCCGCACACCGCGGCCAGCAGCCGCGGGGCGTCGGGCACGACGGCCGGCACGGGCGCCACCGCGAGCGCCGAGCGCGGCCGGCCCGCGGGGGCACCGGCGCCCCGGGCCGCCAGCGTCGCCGACACGATCCACTCCTGGTCGCGGCAGTCGACCTCGTCCATCCGCGCGATCTTCTTGCGCACCGCGGCCAGGCTCGCCTCGGGCAGCACGTCCGGCAGCCAGGTCCCGTCGGCCGCCCGGACCCCGGTACCGGACGGCCGATGGGAGAACAGGGGGACGTCACCGCGCCACAGGTCCGCCGTCTCGTGCTCGACGAGCCGCCGGCGGGCCGGGTCGTGCTCGGACTCGGTCCACAGCACCGCGAACACCCCGTCCCGGGCGAGCGCGTCACCGAGCAGCGCCGGATGGGTGGACTCCTCCAGGAGCGTCGCGTACAGCCGGGTGGAACGGGCGATCAGCCGCGCCGGGCTGTCCGCACCGTCCGCCAACGGGCCTTCCTCGCCGGTCAGTTCCGCGCCGTGCGCGGCGATCGCCGCGTACGCCGTACGGAAGCCGTCGAGCAGCGCCGCCCGGTGGTCCGCGCCCTCCAGGGGACGCCCCCCGGGCAGCGGCTGGTTCTGCCCCGCCGGGCTGAGCAGCGGTCCGCGCACCGCGCGCATGGTGTCCAGGCCGCTGTCCTCCCAACGCAGTCCCTCGCTGGGGAAGGTGCCGTCGGTGGACCGGCCCAGCGCGGAGATGTCCAGCGCCCCGTGCTCGCCGATCAGCAGATGCGGCAGCAGACAGGTGCGGTGCACGGAGGTGTGCAGGGCGTCCGCGGCCGGATCGGCACCGGCCGTCATGGCCTGCCCCAGCCCGGTGTGCAGCAGCGTCTCGGCGTCCACCAGCACCGGCTGGTCCCCGCAGGCGATGACGTTCTCGTAGTGCATGTCGGCGCCGTCCACCGCGTAGAGCAGCGCCAGCAGCGCGCCCTGGCGGCGGTAGAAGGCGTCGGTCTCGGTCACCGACCGGCACCAGCGGTGCGCCACGAACTCCAGCCAGCCGTAACCCTCCCGGCGCACGGTGCGCGCGGTGCGCAGCGCCAGCCCCGGCACCTTGGCGTCCAGCCAGGCCGCCAGCTCGTCCAGCAGGGTGTGCTGGCCCAGCGGACGCGGCTTGTACACGACCCGGGCACCGCCCGCGAAGTGCAGGATCGCGACCGACCGGTTGCCCTGGTGGGCGTCGCCGAGCCCCAGCTCGACCCGGGTGAGCGCGCCCGGGTCGCGGCCGTCGAGGAGACCGGCGACCAGCTCGTCCCGGTCGGCCCGGAGGCGCGCCACCAGCTCGGCCGCCGCGTCCAGCGCGTCCAGCGCGGTCTGCCCGAGCATCCGGGCCAGCACCGGGTAGGCGGCGAACAGCTCGCCGAGTCCCCGCCGGGTGCCGGTCCCCGCGACGAAGGACGCGAACCGCTCGCGCGGACCCGCGCCCTCCAGTCGTCCGGCGCGCCGCGCCGCGTCGAGCTCCCGCACCAGCGTGCGGGCCGCCGCCCCGGCCAGCTGCCGCGTCAGCCACCGGCCGAACTCGTCCTGCCACAGGGTCCGTTCGGCGGCGGGCAGGTCCGCCGGTCCGGTCAGCCGGCCGGCGACCGGGGCGACGAGCGGCCGTACGACATGGGCGAAGACCTCCGGCCCGGTGCCGTCCGTGTCCGGCTCCCCGGGGTGCTCGGGGGCGGCCTCCAGGGCGGCTTCGACGTACGTGGCCCAGCGGGGCTTGCCGGCCCGGGCGGCGAGCCGCCCGGCGGGCTCCGCCGCGAGGGCCGCCGCCGTGGCACCGTCCACCCCCAGGTGCGCCAGCCGCAGCGCGAAGCCCTCCGC
>NZ_VOGW01000045.1:15768-36642 GCF_007896895.1 Streptomyces misionensis
CCCCGACGGCACGGTGGAGCGCAGAAACCCCGAACCGCCCGCAACGTTCACGACCGGGCGGACGACCTTCAAGGAGCAGCAGATGGGAGTCCCCGTACCCGTCGGTGTGGTCGCCCTGGACCCGGTCCTGGAGGCCGGCACCCGCAGTACCCTCCTCGCCTGCCCGGAGCTGGCCGTGTGCGAGCCCGCGGACGCCCGGGTCGCCGTCCTCACCGTGGACCGGCTCGGCCCGGCCGAACTCGACATGGTGCGCAGCACTCGTGCGCACGGGCAGCGCCCCGCCGTCGTCCTGGTGGCCGGCGCGCTCGCCTCCGGCGACGCCCTGCACGCCCTCGCCGCCGGTGCCCGGGGCCTGCTGCCGCGCCGCGAGGCCGACGCGTCCCGCCTGGCCCACGCGGTGCTGGCCGCCGCCCAGGACGACTGCACCGTCCCCACGGAGCTGCTGGAACAGGTCCTCGACCGCCCCGAGCACGGCCGCACCGGCTGGGCCGGCGGCGCGCTCTCCGACCGGGAGCGCTCGGTGCTGCGGCTCGTCGCCGACGGGCACGAGACGGCGGAGATCGCGCAGCGCCTCGCCTACTCGCCGCGCACCGTCACCACCGTGGTGCACGACATCACCCAGCGGTTCCGGCTGCGCAACCGCGCCCACGCCGTCGCCTACGCGCTCCGGGCGGGCCTGCTGTGACCGCCACCCTGACCGCCGCGCCCGCCACCCTGTGCGTCCTGCCGTCACGGCACGCCGACCGCGTGCGCGCCCTCGCCCGCCGCGCCGGACTCGACTGCGCGCCCGGCCCCGGCGGACCCGGCACCGTCACCGTCGTCGTCGCCGACGACGCGGAACGGGCCCTGCGCGGCCTGCGGGTGCCCAAACCGCTGCTGCTGGTGTGCGACACGGTCGGCAGGGCCGGACTGCTCGGGGCCCTGCGCGCCGGGGTGGTGGTGCTCAGGGCCGCGGACCTCACCGAGGAGAGCCTGGCGGCCGCCGTCCGCCGCGCCGGGGCACCGCATCCGAGCATCCCCTACCCGGAACTCTCCCACCTGCTGACCGCCCACCCCGGCCCCGGCGAACCGGGACCGCGGGAGGACCGGCCGCCGGCGCTGACCGCCCGCCAGTTCTCCGTGCTGCGGCTGATGGCGGAGGGACACGGCAACGCGGGCATCGCCCAGCTGCTGCACTGTTCCGAACACACCGTCAAGAACGTCGTCTACGAGATCATGGCCCGCCTCCAGGCCCGCAACCGCGCCCACGCGGTGGCCCGCGCCGTGCGCCACGGGCTGATCTGACGTGCGGTGGTCGAGAGGCGGTCGCGGCCGTCTAGAACGCGGGGGAGGGCAGCAGCCGTGGCACGATGCGCTCCTCCACGGCCCGCTCGCCCTCCCGGCGCACGACGTACGCGCCCCGGTCCGGCAACTCCGCGACCGCCTCGACCAGTTCGGTGCCCCGGTACACCAGGCCCACCCCGTCGTCGGTGCAGTGGGCGGTGGGCAGGGTGCCGTCGGCGACCAGCCGGTGGATCAGCGGGCGCCGACCGGCATCGGAGTCGTAGTGCACGCCGTTGCCGTACGGCAGCAGACCGAGGCCGTCGGTCACCGGCCGCAGCTCGGGCCCGAAGGAGTCCGTCGCGCCGCCCTCGAACCAGCAGATGGAACCGGCGCTCACCCCGGCCAGCACCACCCCCGCCCGCCAGGCGCGCCGCATGATCGCGTCGAGACCGTGCACCCGCCACACCGCGAGCAGGTTGGCCACCGAGCCGCCCATCACCCAGACCACGTCGTGGTCCAGGACCGTGCCCTCGACGTCCTCGACGTTCGGCATCGGGAAGAGGTGCAGCGGCATCAGGTCGAACCCGGCCACCCGGGCCGCCTCGGCCATCCGCGCCGCGACGTGCTCGGCGTCCCCGATCGCCGTGCCCACGTAGAGGACACGGGGGCGCCTGCCGTGCACGCCGGAGAGGTCGACCGCGTGGTGGACCAGGGCGTCGAAGAGCACGCGCGTCCGTGTTCCGACGCGGTGCCCTCCGGAGGTGGCGACGATGGTGGGTTCCGGAGCGGTCACGCGGCGATCGTAGCGTGGGCCCCGCGCTCCGGACGTGGGGGAGTCGTGAAGGTGGGCCGCCACCGGGAGCGCCCGGGCAACGCGAAGGGGACCGGCCGCCGGGCCGGTCCCCTTCGCGTGCGGGTGCGTGGTCGCGGTGTCACTCCCGACGCAGCGCCACGGCCGCCGCGTAGCCGGTCGGGACGAGCACGTCCCGCAGCGTCCACCGCGGCGACGGCGAGACGGGCCGGTCCCCGGTGCCGACGTGGTCCAACGCCGGATCACGCACCAGCCCCGTCCCCAGGCCCTTCAGATAGGCCTCCTTGCGGACCCACGTCCGGGTGAAGGCCGCCTGCCGCTCGTACGCCGGGAGCCGCGCCAGCTCCGCCACCTCCGCCGGGTGCAGCGCACACTGCGCGCTGCGCACCGCCTCCGCGGAGGCGAGCCCCTCCACATCGACCCCGACCGGTGTGCCGGCGAGCGCCACCAGCACCAGGTCCCCGCTGTGCGACAGGGAGAAGTGCAGCCCCGGGGCGCGCAGCGCCGGCCGGCCGTGCGGGGCACCGCAGCCCGCGCACGGCTCGCGCATCAACGGCAGCTCGTCCGCCCGCACGCCCAGCAGCGGGCCGAGCAGAGCGCGCAGGGTCGCGTGCGCGATCACATACGCGTCGCGGTCCCGGGCCCGCCGGAAGGCACGCGCCCGCGCCCGCTCCTCGCGGTCCAGCAACTCCTGCGCCCACAGCATCGCCCGCTCGTCCTGTGCCCCGACCTCGGCGAGGTACAGCTCCAGCGGTCCCCGCAGCGCGCGGGGACCGGCGACGTACGGCCGGTGCAGCGGGCCGGGCAGGTCCAGTACGGCGGGACACAGCGGCGTCGTCGGGTCCGGCGGCCGGGCCCGGCGGCCGGGCGGCCGGGGCGCCGGACCGGCGTCGAGCGGCGACACGGGCAGCAGCGCGGCCGTCGCACCGCCGCCCGCCCGCACCGCCGGCCGCCGCGCCGGCGGTGCGTCGGCCGGCCGGGCCGGCGGCGCGGGGACGGCCGGCGGTGACGACAGCGGCGCCGGCCCGGCCTCAGACATCGGCCCCGGCGAGCCGGCGGCGCAGGCTCAGCGGGCGCATGTCCGTCCAGATCACGTCGATGTGGTCCAGGCACTCCTGCCGGCTGCCGCTGCGGCCCTCCCGGTACCAGCCGGCCGGCAGCTCGCGGTCCGCCCGCCAGATCGAGTACTGCTCCTCGTCGTTGCGCACCACCAGATACACGTCGTCGACGCCCGGGCGGGCCTCGTCGCCGACGGGGTGCGCGGAGTTGGGTTGCGTCACGGTGAACCTCCCGCAGATGTCGGTCCGGCCGCAGGAAGGGCCGGCGCCGCAAGCGTGCCCCCGCACCGCCCGGCCGGGTCAGGGACGAACGCGCCGAACCGGCGGCACCCGTTGCTGCCGGATCTTCCCTGGTGACCTACGGCCCCGGCACGGGACCGTGCTGTCCGGTCGGGGGCCGCCCGGCACCCCGGCGCCCCGCCGGGCCAACGCGATTCCCGAGCACCCCCTTCCGGAAGGAGCACGCGATGTCGGACGAGCACGCACCTGTCCTGCTGCCGGGCGGAGGCTGGCGGCTGTGGGAGCAGTTCGCGCTCCGCGGACCCGGCTTCCCCGCCGACGGCGTGCTGCGCCTCGCCCCGCCCGGACTGGCCCAGGCCGCCGACAAGTTCGGCCCCGGCGCGGAGCTGTCCGGACCGGAGTGGCGGGCCTTCGCCGAGGACCTCGCGACGGCCGCCGTGGACACCGCCCGGCACCTCCAGGAGATCGCCGCCCGGCCCCGCTTCCAGGCCGCGCTCGCCTGGCAGAACCCGGCCGTGCTGCGCACCGGGATCGCCCCGTTCCTGCGCTGGACGCCGAGCGCGGACAGCCGCAGCAGCATGCCCCGCCAGCGCGAGGAACTGGTCGCGCACTACTGGCAGCGGTTCTGCGTGAAGAACGACACCATCGGCTTCTTCGGCCCGGTCGGCTGGGGCCGCTGGGACCTCGCCGGGAGCGGCGGCGTCACCGTGACCCCGGGGGACGGCTTCCTCGCCGCGCGGGAGGTGTACTTCTCCGGCTGGGCGATCGACGCCCTCGCCAAGGTCCTGGCGACGGACGGCGCGCTGATGCGCTGGATCCCGCCGCGCCGGGTCTCCTTCGTGCGCTGCGCGGACGGCACCGTACGGGTCCCCGGACGCCCCGTCCAGCCGATCGACGCCCGCGCGCAGGCCGTCCTGGAACGCTGCGACGGCACCCGCCCCGTGCACACCATCGCCGCCGAACTCGGCCGCCCCGAGGACGAGGTGACCGAGGTGGTGCGCGAACTGGTCGGCCGCCGCTGGGTGCAGTGGCGACTGGACGTCCCCGCCGCCACCCACCCCGACCGCGCGCTGCGCGCCATCCTGGAGCGCGTCCCCGACGAGGCCGCCCGGGACAGGGCGCTGGAGCGCCTCGCCGTACTGGAACACGGCCGGGACGCCGTGCGCGCCGCCGGCACCGACGCCGCCGCCCTCACCGCTGCGATCACCGCGCTGGAGGACGACTTCGCCGCGATCACCGACAGCGAGGCACAGCGCGCCAAGGGCGAACGCACCGCGCCCTGCCGGGGCCTGGTGTACTCCGACGCCCGCCGGACCGCCACCGCCACCCTCGGCGCCGGACTGCTGGCCCACCTCGAACCGCTCCAGCTGTGCCTGACCGCCGCCCGCTGGATGACCAACTGCTTCGCCGAGGCGATCCGCGCCCGCCTGCACACCGTGTACGACCGGCTGCGCGCCGGCGGCGAACCGGTCGACCTGGCCACGCTGTGGCTGCACACCCTGCCCTCCCCGCACCCCGACGCCGGCGACCTCATCAACACGATCCAGGCCGAACTGCGCGCCAAATGGGCCCGCGTCCTCGACCTGCCCCCGGACGCCCGCCGGGTCCAGCTGAGCACCGCCGAACTCGCCGACCGGGTGCGCGAGGAGTTCGACGAGCCCGGCGACGGCTGGTCACTGGCCCGCTACATCAGCCCCGACGTCCTGGTCGTCGCCGACGACGCGGACGCCCTCGCCCGCGGCGACGTGGACCTCGTCCTCGGCGAGATGCACTGCGCGCTGAACACCATGGGCGCCTCCCTCTTCGTGCACCAGCACCCCGACCGGTCCGAACTGATCGCCGAGACCAGCCGCGACTTCCCCGGTCCGCGCCTGCTGCCCATGCTGCCCAAGGAACTGCCGCTGAAGTGGTCCACCCGCAGCCGCCCCTCGCTGGACCGGCCCGAGGACCACTACGTCGCCCTGGTCGACCAGACCGGCGACCCGCACCGCCCGCGCACGGTGCTCGGCGCCGACGTCCGGATCGAGGAACGGGCCGGCCGGCTCACCGCGGTCCTGCCCGACGGCACCGCGTACGACGTGCTCGACGCCTACGCCAACACCCTCACCCAGCGCGTCATGGACCGCTTCACCCTGCGGCCCGAGGGCGACCACACCCCGCGCATCACCATCGGCCGGCTGACCGTGGCCCGCGAGACCTGGCAACTGCCCGTCGGCGACATGGACTTCGCGGACGAGAAGGCGGAGGCCGCCCGCTTCGTCCGGGCCCGGCACTGGCAGCGCCGGCACGACCTGCCCCGGTTCGTCTTCGTCGTCTCGCCGACCGAACCCCGCCCGTTCTACGTCGACTTCGACAGCCCGGTCTACATCACCATCCTCGCCAAGGCGGCCCGCAGGCTCGCCCGCAAGGACCCCGGTGCCCGGCTGAAGGTCAGCGAGATGCTGCCCACCCCCGAGCAGGCCTGGCTCACCGACCACGAAGGCCGGCGCTACACCTCCGAACTCCGGTTCGTGGCCGTCGACCTGACCACCGCCGACGCGGGGGAGAAGTGATGCGCACGGTCGCCGACGACATCGCAGCGCACGCCCGGCGCCACCCCGAGCGCATCGCCCTGAGCACCCCGGCAGGCGAGGTGTCCTACCGGGAACTGGCCGCCCGCATCGAGGAGATCGCCCGGCTGCTGCGCGCCCACGGGGCCCGCCCCGAGACGGTCTGCGCCGTCGCCGTCGAGCACGGCACCGACGCGGTCGCCGCGATGGCCGCCGTACTGCGTTGCGGCGCCGCGTTCCTCACCCTGGACGTCACCCAGCCCCACGACCGGCTGGCGTCCTTCGTCCGCAGCGCCGGTGCCCGCCTGCTGCTGACCCGTTCGGACCTCGCCCCGGCGCTCGGACTCGGCCTGCCCGCCGTCCTGCTGGACCAGCCCCCCGGGGCCGCGGACGACGGCCCGCCCGCCGCCCCGGCCGGCCCCCGGGCCCTCGCCTACGTCAGCCACACCTCCGGCAGCACCGGGGAACCCAGCGCCGTCCTGGTCGAACACGGCGCGCTGGACGCCTATCTGCGCGACGCCGCCCACGCGTTCGGCCTCGGCCCGCACACCGTGGCCCTGCAGACGGCGCCCCTCGGCTACGACGCCTCCATCCGGGACACCTTCGTACCGCTGCTGGCGGGGGCGCGCCTGGTGATCGTGGACCGGGCCCGGCTGCTGCGGCCCGCGGAGTTCGCCCGCACCGTCCGCGAGCACCGGGTGACCGCGCTGCTCAGCGTCACCCCCTCCTTCCTCACCCACCTGTCCGGCCAGGGCGACCTCGCCGAACCGCTCGCCGGGGTCACCCTGGTCGCGGTCAGCGGCGAGTCCCTGCGGCCGTTCCTCGCCGCCGGCGGACGCGGCCTCGTCCCCGGGCGGCTCGTCAACCAGTACGGCCCGACCGAGTGCACCATGACCACCACCCGGCACGGCGTGCCCGCCGCGCCCGATCCGGCCACCGACGTCGTGGGCACCCCCCGCGCGGGTGCCGTCGTACGGATCCTCGACGCGGACCTGCTCCCGGTGGCCGACGGCACGGTGGGCGAGGTGTACATCGGCGGCACCGGCGTGGCCCGCGGCTACGGGGGCCGACCGGCCCGCACCGCGGCCTGCTTCGTGCCCGACCCGCTCGGCCCGCCCGGCGCCCGCCTCTACCGCACCGGCGACCTCGGCTGGTGGGGCCCGCAGGGCCTGCACTACGCCGGGCGCACCGACCGCCAGATCAAGATCCGCGGCTACCGCGTCGATCCCGCCGAGGTCGAGGGCGCGCTGCTCGCCCACCCGGCCGTCACGGGCGCGGCGGTGACCCCGGACACCGACGAACTGGGCCGGGTCCACCTCCTCGCGCACGTCACCGGCGATCTGACGGCCACCACGGACGCCCAGCTCCGCCGCCATCTCGCCCGCTCCCTGCCCCCGCACCTGATGCCCCGCCGCTTCCTGCGCCTGGCCGCCCTCCCGACGACCCGGGGCGGCAAGACCGACCGCCGGCTGCTCGCGACCGGGAGGACGGCATGACCGCGATGGCGAGCACCTCCCGAACCACCGACCCCCCGAACGCAACCGACGACCAGCCCGTCGCGGCCCAGCCGGTCTCCTTCGCGGCCACCGGGACCGCCGTGGCCGGGACCACCGCCGTCGCGGCGGCCGCCGTCGGGATCGCCGGCGTGTGGTCCGGTGCGGTCGGACGGCGTTCGAACCGGGGCGGGTGGGAGCCCGTCGTGGCCCGGCCGGCCGGGTCCGCCGGGCACCGTCCCGGCCGGGCCGACCTGCTGGCCGCGGCCTCCCGGATCGCCCCGTACGTCGTCCGTACCCCCCTGCTGCCCGGCCCGAGGACCACCGCGAGCGGCACCGAGCTGCTGCTGAAGGCCGAACACCTCCAGCTCGGCGGGTCGTTCAAGATGCGCGGGGCCGCCAACGCCGTCCTCGCGCTCGGCGCCGAGCGGGTCGTCACCGGGTCCTCCGGGAACCACGGCATCGCCCTCGCCCGGATCGCCCGTACCCTCGGCATCCGGCTGACCGTCGTCCTCGCGGCGGGTGCGACGCCCGCGAAGGCCGCCGCCATCCGCGCGCTCGGCGCCGAGACCGTCCAGGTCCAGGGCGGAGTCGCGGAGCGGGAGGACCGCGCCCGGGCCCTCGCGGCCGAGCGCGGCGCCGTCCTGGTGCCGTCGTCCGACCACCCCCTGGTCGTCGCCGGCCAGGGCACCGTCGGCCTCGAACTGCTGGCCGACGCCCCCGGCACGGACACGGTCTACGTCCCCACCGGCGGCGGCGGACTCCTCGCCGGCCTCTGCCTCGCCGCCGGGGACCGCCCGGTCCGCGTGGTCGGCGTCGAACCGTCCCTCACCCCCCGCTACGCACGCTCCCTGGCCGCCGGGCACCCGGTGCGGCTGCCGGCCAGCACCACCGTCGCCGACGGGCTGCGCGGGCAGAGCCCGGGGGCCGTGCCCTACCCGATCATCCGCGACCGCGTCGACGACCTGATCGCCGTCGGCGACGCGGAGATCCTCGCCGCCACCGCCCTGCTGCACCGCCTCGGCGTCGACGCCGAGCCGAGCGGAGCCGTCGCCCTGGCCGGAGCCATCCGGGCAGGACGCCGCGAACGGGCCGTGGCCATCGTCTCGGGCGGCAACACCCCCGCCCGCCTGCACCACCTCACCCACACCAGCGCGCACCCGAAGGAGCCCACGCCATGACCACCGACGCCGCCACCGCCACCGCCTCCTCGACCACCACCGTCGACCTGCTGGTCGAAATCTTCCGGGACGTGCTGCGCCTGCCCGACCTCACCGAGCGGACCGACTTCTACGAGGCGGGCGGCGACTCGCTGACCGCCTTCCAGATCACCGGCCGCCTCCAGGAGGTGCTCGGCGCCGACGTTCCCGTCTCCCTGGTCTTCGCCTACCCGACGCCCCAGGAACTGGCCGAGGTCGTCGACGCCGACTACGGCACGGCCTGACCCGCCCCGCGCCGAAGCCCCGTCCACCCGCGCTCGCCAAGGAGAGCCGTGCCATGACCGAAGACCTCGTGCCGTCCCTCGGCCGCTGGCGGCTGTGGGAACAGTTCGCCCTGCGCGGGGCGGGCTTCCCCGCCGACGGCGTGCTGCGCCTCGCCCCGCCCGGACTGGCCGAGGCGGCCGACAAGTTCGGGGCCGGCGAGCCACTCGACGGCCCCGAGTGGACCGGCTTCGCCCGCCTCTTCGCGGACGCCGCCGTCGCGACCGCGCACACCTTGCAGGACATCGCCCGCACGCCGGCCTTCCGGGAGGCGGTGGCCTGGCAGAACCGACCGGTGCTCGCCTCCGGGATCGCCCCGTTCCTGCGCTGGACGCCGAGCGCGGACAGCCGCAGCAGCATGCCCCGCCAGCGCGAGGAACTGGTCGCGCACTACTGGCAGCGGTTCTGCGTGAAGAACGACACCATCGGCTTCTTCGGCCCGGTCGGCTGGGGCCGCTGGGACTCCGCCACCCGGGCCGTCGCCGTGGACCCCGGTGCCGGGCTGATCGCCGAGTCGACGGTCTACTGGGCGACCTGGGGCATCGACGCGCTCGCCAAGACCCTGGACGCCGACCCCGACCTGCGCGAGTGGATCGCGCCCCGGCGGGTGCCCTTCCTGATCCTGGACGGGGACCGCGTCCGCGTGCCCGGCCGGCGCGCACAGCCCGTCTCAGCGCCGACGGCGGCCGTCCTCGCCCGCTGCGACGGGGTGCGCCCGGCCCGGGAGATCGCCGCCGAACTCCCCGGCACCGACGTCCCCGCCGTCCTGGCCGACCTGGTCGCCCGCCGCTGGGTGGTCTGGCACCTCGAACTCCCCGCCGACACCCACCCCGACCGGGCCCTGCGCGCCTGGCTGGAAACCGTCGGCGCACCCGAACCCCGCCGGCGCGGCCTCGCGGCCCTGGACCGGCTGGAGCGGGGCCGCGCGCAGGTGGCGGCGGCCCGCGACGTGGACGCCCTCGTGGCCGCGCTGACCGGCCTCGAACACGACTTCACCGAGCTGACCGCCACCGCCGCCGTACGGGAGAAGTCCGCGTCCACCGCGCCCTGCCGCGCGCTGGTGTACTCCGACACCCGCCGGTCCGCGACCGCCCGCCTCGGCCCGGCGATGCTCGAAGCGCTGCGCCCGCTGCGGCTGTTGATGGACAGCGCCGCCTGGCTCACCGCCGAACTCGCCGCGACGGTACGGGAGGAGACCGGCCGCGTGCACGACCGGCTGGCCGCCGAAGGACCGGTCGACCTGGCTTCCTTCTGGTTCGCCTGCCTGCCGGTGCTGCACGGCGCCGCCCGCGCCAGGGCCGCCGAGCTCCAGGGCGAGTTCGCCCGGCGCTGGCAGCACATCCTGGCGGCCCCGCCGGACGCCCGCCGGGTCACGGTGACGTCCGACGGCATCGAGACGGCGGTACGGGAGCGGTTTCCGGCCACCGGCGACGCCTGGACCGCCGCCCGCTACCTCAGCCCGGACGTCCTGATCGCCGCCGACGGCACGGACGCCGTCGAACGCGGCGACTTCGCCCTCGTGCTGGGCGAACTCCACCTGGCCGCCAACACCTTGGGCGCGTCCCTCTTCACCCACCAGCACCCGGACGTCGACGAACTCCTCCGCCTCACCGACCGCGACCACCCCGGCCCCCGGCTGATGCCCCTGCTCCCCAAGGAGCACCGGTCCCGTCTCTCGGCGCGGGTCCGCCACACCCTCGTCCGCCCCCAGGACCGGCAGGTGGCCCTCGCCGACTTCGCCGCCGATCCGGCCCGTACGATCCGCAGCGCCGACGCCACCGTGGAGAACCGGGCCGGCGACCTGGTCGTCCGCCTCCCGGACGGCTCGTCCTTCCCCGCCCTGGACGTCTTCTCCCACGTCCTGACCACGCTCTCGATGGACCTCTTCCAACTGCTGCCGACGGCGGACCACACCCCCCGCGTCACCCTCGACCGCCTGGTGGTGGCCCGCGAGACCTGGCGCCTGCCCGCCGCGGACGCGGAGTTCGCCGAGGAGAAGGACGAGGCCCGCCGCTTCGTCCGGGCCCGCCGCTGGCGCACCCGGCTGGGCCTGCCCCGCTATGTCTTCGTGGTCTCCCCGACCGAGTCCCGGCCGTTCTACGTCGACTTCGACAGCCCCGTCTACGTCACGATCCTCGCCAAGGCACTGCGCCGCCTGGCCCGCAAGGACCCGCAGGGAACGGCCGTCTTCACGGAAATGCTGCCGACCCCGGAACAATCCTGGCTCACCGACGCGGAAAACCGCCGCTACACCTCGGAATTGAGATTCGTCGCCTTCGACACGAGTGCGGGGTATCCCGAATAGCGCGCGGAAGCGCCCTCGTACGAGTCGTTGGTCGAGGACGCGCTGCGCGAGCTCTCCGAGACCGAGTCGGCCGAGGTCCTCGTGCCGGTCGGCAGCGGCGAAGAGGGTCCGCTGATGGCGTGGTCCGTCGCCACCTGACAACCGGCGAGCGCCATCCGGACCCCACCCCGCCGGGCGCTCCGCACGGATCGCCCGGCGGCGCCCGGCGCCCGGTCAGTAGGGTGAGTCCCACCGGACCTGAGCGTGAGGGTGGGGACAGGAATGACCGACTCGAAGGAACACCGCGGCTGGATAGGCAAGTTGTTCGGCGGACGCCGTACGCGCGCCGAGCGCCCGGCACCCGCCCGGCCGGCCGGTGAGGACCCCAGAGCATGGGCCCGCCCCGAGGAACTGGTGGATCTGTCCTCCCTCCCGCCGCACGTCGCGGAGGACATGGTCGCCACGGCGGCGTTGATCGACGAGGCCGACCGGGCACGCGAGCACGGCCACCGGGAGCAGGCCGAGGAACTGCTGCGCGCCGCGGTCCGGTCGACGGTCGATCCCTACCGCCAGCTCGCGGAGGAACGGCTCGGCACACTGCTGTCCGAGAACGGTGAGGTCGAGGAGGCCATCGCCCTGTGGCTGCGCGCGGCCGAGGGACCGGACCCCGGACTGCGCCAGGCCGTCGGCGTCCATCTGGGCTCGATCGCCTTCACCGACGCGGCGTTCCTGGTGCGCGCCGATCCGGCGACGGTGCTGGCACTGCTCCCCGGGGCCTGGGGGGCCGGGCGCCTCGGCGCCGCGGTGTACCAGGCCTCGGCCCACCGGCACCGGGACGCCCCCGCCGCCGTGCGCCGCCACCTGCTGGCACTGGACGCCGCCCGGTACGGGGACCTCGACCTGGCGGCACGGATCGCTGCCGTACCGGTGCCGGACGAGCCCCCTTCGCGGCGGCGTGTCGAGTGGGCGAGCGGCGCCCAGCTCGGCGGCTGCCGCTGGAGCACGCCGGGCCACGCGGACGGCGTGTCGGCGGTCGCCGCGGGGACGGTCACCGTGGACGGCCGCCCGGTCGTGGTCACCGGCGGCGACGACGGCACCGTACGCCTGTGGGACCTGGCCACCGGCGAACCGGTCGGCGAACCGCTCGCCGATCACACCGGGCCGGTCCTCGCCGTGGCGACGGCCGACCTGGACGGCCGCCCGGTGGCGGTCTCGGCCGGCACCGACAAGGCCGTGCGCGTCTGGGACCTGGGCACGCGCCGGCTCCTGCACGCGCCCCTGACCGGCCACACCGGCTGGGTGACCGGGGCCGCCACGACGACGCTGCGCGACCGCCCGGTGGCCGTCACCTGCGGCCACGACCAGAGCGTCCGGGTCTGGGACCTGGCGACCGGCGAACCGGCCGGCGCGCCGATGGGCGAGCCGGCCGGCCCCGGCAGCGCGTACCCGCACCGGCTGGCGGCGGTGGTCACGACGGTGCTCGACCGGCGGCCCGTCGCGGTGACCGGCGACTTCGAGGGGACCATCCGCATCTGGGACCTCGCGAAGGGACGCCGGCTCCGGGCGCCCCTGGTCACCGGGACCGGCGCGGTGGAGGCCCTGGCCACCGTGTCGGCCGGTGGCCGTCCGACCCTGGTCGTCGGCGGCTCCGACGGCACGGCCACCCTCTGGGACCTGGCGTCGGGTGCCCAGGCCGGCGAGCGCCTCGCCGGCTCCGCCCCGTGGCCGCAGGCGGTGGCGGCGGTGACGAGCGGGGCCGGCCCGGTGGTGGTCACCGGCGACACCACCGGCATGGTGCGGCTGTGGGACCCGGCCACCGGACGGCAGACCGCCCAGGCCTTCGCCGGCCCCCTCGGCCGGGTGCGGACGCTGGCCGCGTCCACGGCGGACGGGCGGCCGGTGGTGCTCGTCGGCACCGGCGACGGCAGGGTCCACCGCTGGGACCCGGACACCGAAGGCCCCGTCGGCCGTCCGCTCCCCGGCCACGGCGACACGGTGACCTCCGTGACCACGATCGGGACGGACGGCGACACGCTCGTCGTCAGCTCCGCCTGGGACGGCACGGCACGCCTGTGGGACCTGGCCACCGGCGCCGAGGCGGGCACGCCCTTCACCGGCTCCGGCGAACCGGTGCACGGGACGGCGGCGGCGGTGGTCGACGGCCGTCCCGTCGTGGTCGTCGCCGAGGGCGGCGAAACGGCCCGCCTCTGGGACCCCGTCACCGCTGCGGAGGCGGGCGCACTCGACCACGACGCCGACGTGCACGCCGTGGCGACGACGACCCTGGACGGCCGCCCGGTCGCCGTCACCGGCAGCGCGGACGGCCTCGTCCGGATCTGGGACCTCGGCACCGGGGAAGACCTGCACGGTCCGCTGGCCGGACACGAATCCGGCGTGATCGCGGCGGCCGTCACGGTGCTGGACGGCCGTCCGGTCGCCGTCACCGCGGACGAGGACACCGTACGGCTGTGGGACCCGGCCGCCGGCACCCCGATCGGTCCGCAGATCACCGTCGCGCCGCCCGCCGGGCCCGGACCCGCGGCGGACCCGGAGGACGAGGCCCCGCCGGCCGTCGAGCTGCTGGCGACGGCGGTGGTCGACGGCCGCCCGGTCCTGGCGGTGGGCTGCGAGGACGGCCTGGTCCACCTCCGGGACCTGACCACCCGCGCCCCGATCGGCGGGCCCGTCCACGCCGCCGGCCTCACCGCGATGGCCACCGCGCGGATCGACGACCGACCGGCGCTCGTCACCGGCGGCGACGACGGCGTCGTACGCACCTGGGACCTGACCACCCTCACCCGCAGCGGCCCCGACCTGGTGCTGCCCTTCCCGGTCGAGGCACTCGCCGTGGCCCCGGACGGCCGGCTGGTGGTCGGATTCGGCCGCGAGGTCGGGGTGTTCGGGCCCGCGGACCCCGCCTAGGTGTCATCCAGGGCCTGTTTCGTAAGTGGCGATGGTCCACCGCTCCTCGAACGTTTCAGTTGCAGTGATGCTCAGGAAGGTCACGGGCTCTGGGCCGTGCCATGGGCCAGAGCGGCCAGTCGTTCCGCGTCTGGAGTGCCAGGATTGGCTGACCAGAGCACGAGCTGCTGTTCTGGGGCACCGGCGTAGCGGAAGGTGTCCCAGTCGAGGGTGAGTTCGCCGACGGTGCGGTGCGCGATGCGTTTGCTGCCGAAGTCCTGGTGTGCGACGCGGTGCTCGGCCCACCAGGCCCGGAAGTGCTGGTCGGCGACGGCCAGCTCGCCCACGAGGGCGGTGAGGGCCGGGTCGGTCGGGTTCGTTCCGGCCTCCATCCGCAGGACCTCGACGCAGGTGCGGGCCACGTCCTCCCAGTCCGGGTAGATGTCGCGCATCACCGGGTCGGTGAAGACCATGCGGACGTAGTTGCGCTCGGGCTCGGGCACGGCTGCGAAGTCGCACAGCAGCTCCGCCGCCAGCGGGTTCCACGCGAGGATGTCGAGTCGCGGGCCGAAGACGATGGCGGGTGTGCCGGTGAGCTGGGCGAGCAGCCGGGTCAGGTGCGGGTGTGCTCTGGGGCGGGCGGACCGACGCGGCGTATTGCGGTGCCCGGTCCGCGCGGCCTGGGCTACCAGTCCTTCCACGTACGTCCTCTGGTCGCCGTCCAGCCGCAGCTCCCGCGCGAGGGAGTCGAGCACCGGCGGTGACGGTGCCAGCCGGCCCTGCTCGATGCGTACGTAGTAGTCGGTGCTGATCGCGGCGAGCTCGGCCACCTCCTCGCGGCGCAGCCCTTGCACTCGGCGCTGGGTGTGCGCGCGCTCGGGGAGCCCCACCTGCGCGGGGGTGAGTTCGCCACGGCGGTGCTTGAGGAACTCACCGAGCTCATGAAGATGCGCGGAACCAGTCATTCCCTCAGCATGGCACCGGGGTGAAGGCTCTGCCTGGGAAGAATCCTTCCTAGGAAGCAACGCGACCTTCCTGCGCCAGGCCATCGGCCGGACAGTGGCTACCGGCCCGCAGATCGCCGGCCACCCACGATCCCGCAGGAGCAGAACATGAGGACTGACGTCCGCTTCCCGACCAACGGCCTGCAGCTCGCCGGCCACCTCTACCTCCCCGACGGCGTCGACGGACAGCTCGCCGCCATCGTCGTGGGCCACCCCACGACCGGAGTCAAGGAGCAGGCGCCGGCGGCGTACGCGACACGCCTGGTCAAGGAGGGATTCGCCGTCCTGACCTTCGACGCCGCCTTCCAGGGCGAATCCGAGGGCATGCCCCGCGGTCTGGAGGACCCCTTCCAGCGTGCCGAGGACTTCCGTGCGGCGGTCTCCTACCTCACCACCCGCCCCGAGATCGACCCCGACCGCATCGGTGTGATGGGCGTGTGCGGCTCCGGAGCCTACGTGCCCTACGCGGCACAGACCGACCACCGGATGAAGGCCGTGGCCGGTGTATCCGGGACGGACGTTCCCAGCTTCTTCCGCGGCGCCGACCCCGAGGGCTGGCAGCAGATGGTGGCGAACTCCGGAAACCTCCGCAGCGCCGAGGCCGCCGGCGATCCCGCAGCGACGTTCGCCGTGCTGCCGGAGACGGCCGACGCCGACCCCCCCCGCCCCGACGGCCGAGTTCGTCGACTACTACAAGACGCCTCGCGGCATGCACCCGCGCTCCACGGGCGACTTGGTCGTGCGCAGCGCGGACCTCCTCGACCAGTTCGACTCCTTCGCCGACGTCGCCAAGATCGCGCCCCGCCCCCTGCTCATGATCGCCGGCACCGAGGCGGTGACCCGCGGGTTCTCCGAGAAGGCCGTCGCCGACAGCCCAGGCAACGCCGAACTGTTCCTCGTCGACGGCGCCACCCACGTCGACCTGTACGACCGCGACGAGTACGTGACTCCTGCCGTCGCCAGGCTGGTCGAGTTCTTCAGCAAGCACCTCGCCTGAGCCGGCGAGCCTGCGCGGGCAGGGGACGGGAGGGTGCTGGTCGCAGCCACTCTCCGATGGCCACGACCAGCACGACGGCCGGCCGGCCCGCCTTCGTGCCCTTCGGTAACAACGGCTCCAGCGCCGCCCACTGCTCGTCCGCGTCGACGGCAGCGATGAGGACAGTCGCCTCGCAGCGGACCGCGAGCTTCTTCCGTCTGTACGCATACAAAGAGGGTCAAACCAGTCTCCACGATCTTCAGGAGACCACACAACCCCCGATGATCACGCGGTGGCCGTACCCGTTCCCGGCCGGGTCCGCGACAAGATCGCGAGGTCGGACTGGAGTCCTAACCCCGAGCGACCTCAGCGGTGTGTGCGGGGGTGTAGCGCTCGCCCGTCACCTGGTCGCTCAGCGAGTCCAGCGCGGCCAGTGCCTCGGCGTCCAGGGTGAGCTCCAGCGCGGCCGCGTTCTGCTCCAGCCGGGCCGGGCTGCGGGTGCCCGGAATGGTCGCCACCGCCACCCCGAGCCGTTCGGTCTGGGCGTACACCCAGGCCAGCGCCACCTGGGCCGGGGTGGCACCCAGCCGGTCGGCCACCTCGCGCACGGTCTGCGCGATCTTCTCGTTGGCCTCGCCCGCCTCGCCGGCGAAGCGGGGGTTGGTGCGCCGGAAGTCCTTCTCGCCCAGCGTGGAGCGGTCCAGGGTGCCGGTCAGGAACCCCCGCCCCAGCGGCGAGTACGGCACCAGCCCGACCCCCAGCTCGGCCATCACCGGGGTGACCGCCTCGACGTCGCGGGTCCACAGCGAGTACTCGCTCTGCACCGCGGTGATCGGGTGCACCGCGTGCGCCCGGCGCAGCAGCTCGCCGTCGACCTCGGACAGGCCCAGATGGCGGACCTTGCCCGCCTCGACCAGCTCGGCCATCGCCCCGACGGTCTCCTCGATCTCCACGTCCTGGGGCGGGCGGTGGGCGTAGTACAGGTCGATCACCTCCACGCCCAGCCGCAGCAGCGAGGCGTCGCAGGAGCGCAGCACGTAGTCCCGGGCACCGCGGATGCGGCGTGCCCGGTCGCCGGCGCTGCGGTCGATGCCGAACTTGGTGGCCAGCTGCACCTGGTCCCGGCGGCCGTGGATGGCCCGGCCCACCAGCACCTCGTTGTGCCCGGTGCCGTAGGAGTCGGAGGTGTCCAGGAACGTGATGCCCAGCTTCAGGGCCCGGTCGATGGTGGCCAGGCCGCCGTCCCAGTCGGGGGCGCCGTAGCTCTCGCTCATCCCCATGCACCCCAGGCCCATCGCGCTGACGGTGAGACCGGGCGAGCCGAGCGTGGTTCGGTTGATCATGCGCGGATACTCCTCCTGCCCGGCGGACCGGGCGGTACCTCGCGGGCTGACGAATGCCTGCGACGCTAGGACTTGGAGCGCGCGCGAAGTCAAGCCGGAGGGCCGGCCCCCGCCGGCGGGTCAGGCGCGGCGGGAGCAGGTGAGGGCGAAGCGGTCCACTGGCAGCAGGTCGCCGCAGAGCCCGGACACCGCGTATTTCCCGGCCGTCTTCACCAGCGGGTGCAGCGGCCCAGCGGCCGGACCCGTTCGTAGCAGGGTCAACGTCAAGATCGCGAAGCAGACTGGAGTACCAGCGGCGGGGTCCTCGGGCGCGCCCCCGTCAGACGACTCTGATGGCCGCCGTCGGGCAGCGCGCGGCGGCCTCTCGCACCGCCGCCCCCAGCTCGGCGCCGGGGGCGGGGTCGAGCAGGAGCACGGTGCCGTCGTCGTCGTTCTGGTCGAAGACGGTGGGGGCGGCGAGCACACAGCTGCCGGCGCCGCAGCAGAGGTCCTCGTCGACCTCGATCCTCATCGGCGGACCCTCTCACCAGCGCACGGGCAGTTCGCGGACCCCGTACGTCACCATCATCTCCCGGGTGGCGATCCCCTCGGCAGCGGCGGCGAGTTCCAGCCGGGGGAAGCGGCGCAGCAACGACTCGTAGCCGATGGCGAGTTCCAGACGGGCCAGGTGGTGGCCCATGCACTGGTGGGGGCCGTTGCCGAAGGCCACGTGCCGGGTGGTGCCGCGGCGGATGTCGAAGGTGTCGGGGTCCTCGAAGCCCAGTGGGTCACGGTTGGCCGCGGGCAGCGACACCGTGACCACCTGACCCTTGCGCACGGACCGTCCCTCGAAGTCGAAGTCCTCGGCGGCGACGCGGATCGGCCCGATCTGCACCACGCTGAGGTAACGCAGCAGCTCTTCGACCGCGTCGTCCATGAGCGACCAGTCGGCGCGCAGCGCGGCCAGCTGGCCGGGGTGGCGCAGCAGGGCGTAGGTGCCCAGCGCCAGCATGTTGGTGGTGGTCTCCAGCCCCGCGATGAGGAGCACGATCGTGATGCCGAGCAGCTCTTCGTCGCTCAGGTCGGTCTCGACGGTGAGCCTGCCCAGGATGTCGGTGCCCGGGTTCTTGCGCGCGGCGGCGATCAGGGCGTGCAGCATCCCGCCGAGGGTCGCCATCGACCGCCGCATCTCCTCCCCGCTGGTGGAGAGGCTGAACAGCACGTCGACGTGGCGCCCGAACTCGGCGCGGTCCGCCTCCGGCAGGCCGAGCAGTTCGGAGGTGACCAGCGTGGGCAGCGGCTTGGCGAAGGCCTTGACCAGGTCGGCGGGGCCACCCTGGTCCGCCATCGCGTCCAGCAGACGGTCCGTCATCTCCTGGATGCGCGGGCGCAGTTCACGCACCCGGCGGATCGTGAAGTGCTTGCTCAGCAGCCGCCGGTAGCGGGTGTGCTCGGGCGGGTCCATGTTGACGAACATCCCCGCGGGCAGCGCGTCGGTGCTCAGCTCCGAACCCGGCACCTTCACCGGGGAGCGCTTCCCGGCGGGCAGGGAGCTGAAGCGGGGGTCGGCCAGCACCGCCCGCGCGGCCCCCAGGCCGGTGACCAGGTGGCCGATGTGCCCGTCGGGGTACCGCAGCGGGGTGATCGGGCATTCCTCGCGCGCCTGAGTGAACGCGGCCGGCGGGTCGAAAGGACAACCTATGGGGCGCGCCGTGGGAAAGGGCCGCGCCGCGTGATTCCCGGCTGCTCGCGAATGCACCATGGAAGACCTGGGACCTCGTCACTGAAGGAGAATTGCGGGAGGCTGTGCAAGGTGAAGTTCTCCCACGACTGCCCCTAGGGTTTTCCTTAGAGATGCCGCCGGCCGTCAATGCCCGTGCCCATCGGTGTTATTGGGGATTCCCCTAGAACAGACCCGCCACGGCGGCGCAGCGCGGCCCCGGGACCGAAACTGGACCCACAACCCCACCGCGACCCGTTGCCGCCCGGCCCTGCCGATCGACTGCGCCGATCCCTCGCGTCCTGGCCGCCACGGTGCGGTGTCTTTTCATTCTCTGTGTGGGCGGGTGGAGTGCAATATGGTCGAGTCCGAGCTCAACGAAGCGGGCGATCGGGCCGGTTCGGCCGCGGCGGACGCGGCCGATGGCATAGCGGTCATCGGCCTGGCGTGCCGGCTGCCGGGAGCCCCCGACCCGGCCGCCTTCTGGCGGCTGCTCGCCGACGGCGCGGACGCGATCACCGACGTCCCCCCGGACCGGTGGGACGCCGTCGCGGTGGCCGACGCCGACCCGGCCGCACCCGGCAGGACCGACATCCGCCGGGGCGGATTCCTCGACGACATCGGCCACTTCGACGCCGCCTTCTTCGGTCTCTCCCCGAAGGAGGCCGCCGCCATGGACCCCCAGCAGCGGCTCGTCCTCGAACTGGCCTGGGAGGCCCTGGAGGACGCGCACGTACGCGCCGGGACACTGCGCGCCACCCGCACCGGAGTCTTCGTCGGCGCCATCTGGGACGACTACGCGATCCTGCACCACCGCTTCGGACTCACGGCCATCTCCCCGCACACCGTCACCGGCCTGCACCGCGGCGTCATCGCCAACCGGGTCTCGTACTTCCTCGGCCTCAACGGCCCCAGCCTGACCGTGGACTGCGGCCAGTCCTCCTCCCTGGTCTCGGTCCACCTGGCCTGCGAGAGCCTCCGCAAGGGCGAGTCCACCATCGCCCTCGCGGGCGGCGTGAACCTCAACATCGTGCCCGAAAGCACCCTGGGCGCCGCCAAGTTCGGCGGTCTGTCCCCCGACGGCCGCTGCTACACCTTCGACGCCCGCGCCAACGGCTACGTCCGCGGCGAGGGCGGCGGCCTCGTCGTCCTCAAGCCCCTCGCCCGGGCCGTCGCGGACGGCGACCCGGTGTACTGCGTGATCCGCGGCAGCGCGGTCAACAACGACGGCGGCGGCGACGGGCTGACCGTCCCCCTGCGGTCCGGCCAGGAGCAGGTGCTCAGGCTCGCCCACGAACGGGCCGGAACCGACCCCGCCCACGTCGGCTACGTCGAACTGCACGGCACCGGCACCAAGGTCGGCGACCCCGTGGAGGCCGCCGCGCTCGGCGCCGTCCTCGGCGCCGGACGCCGGCCCGGCCACCCGTTGCGCGTCGGCTCGGCCAAGACCAACGTCGGCCATCTGGAGGGCGCCGCCGGCATCACCGGCCTGCTGAAGGCCGTCCTGTCGCTCCACCACCGTGAACTGCCCGCCACCCTCAACCACGAGACGCCGAACCCCGCGATCCCGCTGGAGCGGCTGAACCTGCGGGTGCAGACCGAGCACGCCGAATGGACCGCCGAGGACGGCCGCCCGCTGCTGGCCGGCGTCAGCTCGTTCGGCATGGGCGGCACCAACTGCCACGTCGTACTGGCGGAACACCGGGCGACGGCGATGACGACTGCGACGGCTTCGGGGGCGGCGGCCTCAGCGGGAGGGACCTCAGGGGCAG
>NZ_VOGW01000046.1 GCF_007896895.1 Streptomyces misionensis
GGTGGGCTTCCGACCCCGTGGCCGCTGTCCGCCAAGACCGCGTCCGGGCTGCGCGCCCAGGCCGCCGCCCTGCTCGCGCACGCCGAGGCGCACCCCGGCCTCGCCCTGCCCGACATCGGCTGGTCGCTGGCCACCGGCCGCACCGCCTTCGAACACCGGGCCGTCGTCGTGGGCGAGGACCGCGACGACCTCCTGCGCGCCCTGCGCGCGCTGTCCGCCGGCGGCATCGACACCGCACTGACCACGGGCCGCACCGGACCGGACGGCGAACTCGCCTTCCTCTTCCCGGGCCAGGGCAGCCAGCGAGCCGGCATGGGCCGTGAACTGGCCGCCGCCGTCCCAGTGTTCGCCGCCGCGCTGGACGACGTCTGCGCCCACCTCGACCCCTTGCTGCCCCGGCCGCTGCGCGAGGTCATGTTCGCCTCCGAAGGCACCGAGGAAGCCGCCGAACTCGACCGGACCCTCTACACCCAGACCTCGCTGTTCGCCCTCGAAGTCGCCCTGTACCGGCTCCTGGAGAGCTGGGGCGTCACCCCGGGCGTGCTCATGGGCCACTCCGTCGGCGAACTCGCCGCCGCGCACGTGGCCGGGGTCCTCTCCCTCGCCGACGCCTGCGCCCTCGTGGCCGCCCGCGGCCGGCTGATGCAGCAACTGCCCCCCGGCGGCGCCATGATCGCCGTCCAGGCCACCGAGGACGAGGTCCGCGCCCGCATCGGCGAACGCACGGACCGCGTCGGCATCGCCGCGCTGAACGGTCCCGACTCCGTCGTCGTCTCCGGCGACGACGACCTCGCCACCGAGATCGCCGCCGCCTTCGCCGCCCTCGGCCGCAAGACGAGCCGACTGCGCGTCAGTCACGCCTTCCACTCGCCGCACATGGAACCCATGCTGGCGGAGTTCCGCGAGGTGGCCGAGGGCCTGACCTTCCACGCCCCGCGCATCCCGATCGTGTCCGACGTGACCGGCCGGCTGCCCCGGGAACTCCCGGAGTACGAAGGGCGCACGGCCGCGTACTGGGTCCGGCACGTGCGCGAGGCGGTCCGGTTCGCCGACGGCGTCGCCCGCCTCGAGTCGCGGGGCGTCCGCGCCTACCTGGAACTGGGCCCCGGCGGCGTGCTCACCTCCCTCACCCGTTCCGCCGCCGACACATCCCTGTGCGTCCCCGCCCTGCGCGCCGGGCGCCCCGAGACCGGGGCCCTGCTGACGGCGGTCGCCGCCCTGCACGTCCACGGCGTGGAACCGGACTGGGACGCCCTGTTCGGCGGTGGGCGACGCACACCCCGCAGGGTCCCGCTCCCCACCTACGCCTTCGAACGACGGCGCCACTGGCTGGACGACGGCGACACCGCCCGGACCCCCGCGCCCCCGCGGCCCGCCACCACCGCCGAACCGGCCGATCCGGACGCCGCGCCTGCCGGAGCCCTGGACGCGGGGACGTCCGCGCTTCCCGGCCCGGGACGCGAGGACGCCGTGCTCGACCTGGTCCGCGCCCACATCGCCGCCGTCCTGGGCCACGCCGACCCCCGCCAGGCCGAGACCGAGTGGACGTTCAAGGACCTCGGGTTCGACTCGCTCAGCTCCGTCGAACTGCGCGACCGGCTCAGCGAGGCCACCGGCCGGCGCCTGCCCAGCGGGCTGCTCTTCGACCACCCGACCCCGGCCGCCCTCGCCCGCCACCTCGCCGCCGCGTCGCGGCGCGGCGAGGACACGCCGGCCGGCGC
Organism: Streptomyces misionensis; assembly: GCF_007896895.1. Lineage (GTDB taxonomy): Bacteria > Actinomycetota > Actinomycetes > Streptomycetales > Streptomycetaceae > Streptomyces > Streptomyces misionensis_A. The sequence continues at coordinate 1,722 of NZ_VOGW01000046.1, forward strand.
GCCCACGACGCCGGCCGACCCCGACGAGCCCGTCGCCGTCATCGGCATGAGCTGCCGCCTGCCCGGTGGCGTGCACACCCCCGAGGACCTGTGGCGGCTGCTCGTCTCCGCCGGTGACGCCGTCTCCGGGTTCCCGACGGACCGCGGCTGGGACATCGAGGCGCTCTGCGACCCCGGGCCCGGCACGCCCGGCACCTCCAGCACCCGGTACGGCGGCTTCCTGCACGACGCCGCCGAGTTCGACGCCGGTTTCTTCGGCATCAGCCCCCGTGAGGCCGCCGCGATCGACCCCCAGCAGCGGCTGGTCCTGGAAACGGCGTGGGAGGCCTTCGAACGGGCCGGCATCGACCCGGCCACCCTGCGCGGAAGCCGGGCGGGCGTGTTCATCGGCGCGACGGCACAGGACTACGGCCCCCGGCTGCACGAGCCGGCCGACGGCGCCGAAGGCTATCTGCTGACCGGCACGACGACCAGCGTCGCCTCCGGCCGCGTCGCCTACTCCTTCGGGTTCGAGGGCCCGGCCGTCACGGTCGACACGGCCTGCTCGTCGTCCCTGGTGGCCTTGCACCTGGCCATCCAGTCGCTGCGCAGCGGCGAGTGCACGATGGCCCTGGCCGGCGGCGTCACGGTGATGTCCACGCCGGGCATGTTCGTGGAGTTCAGCCGTCAGGGCGGTCTGTCGGCGGACGGCCGCTGCAAGGCGTTCGGTGCGGGCGCGGATGGTACCGGCTGGGCGGAGGGCGTCGGCATGCTCCTGGTGGAGCGGCTGTCCGACGCCCGGAGGAACGGACACGAGGTGCTGGCCGTGGTGCGGGGCAGCGCCGTGAACCAGGACGGCGCGTCCAACGGCCTGACCGCGCCCAACGGCCCCTCCCAGGAGCGTGTCATCCGCCAGGCCCTGACGGCCGCCGGACTCGCGCCCACGGACGTCCACGCCGTGGAGGCGCACGGCACCGGCACGCGCCTCGGCGACCCGATCGAGGCGGAAGCCCTCATCGCCACGTACGGCCGACAGCGGTCGCCGCAACGGCCGTTGTGGCTCGGCTCGCTGAAGTCCAACATCGGCCACACGCAGGCCGCGGCGGGCGTGGCCGGGGTGATCAAGATGGTGCTGGCGATGCGGCACGGTGTGCTGCCGCGGACCCTGCACGCGGACGAGCCGACCCCGCACGTGGACTGGCCGGCGAGCGGCGTCCGCCTGCTGACCGAGGCCGTGGAGTGGCCCGCGGACGACGGACCGCGCCGGGCCGCGGTGTCCTCCTTCGGCATCAGCGGCACCAACGCCCACGTCATCGTCGAGCAAGCCGAGCCGGACGATGAACCCGCCCGCGGAACGGCCACCGCGGGACCGGTCCCATGGGTGCTGTCGGCGAAGAGTGACGCGGCGTTGCGGGCGCAGGCGGTTCGGTTGTTGGCCTTCCTGGACGGGGTGGGAGGCGCAGGGGTTCGTCCGGAGGACGTGGCGTTCTCCCTGGGGGCGACTCGTGGGGTGCTGGAG
>NZ_VOGW01000047.1:0-18564 GCF_007896895.1 Streptomyces misionensis
TGGATGCCGAGGGTCTGAACCAGACGGGTTCGACCCAGCCGGCGTTGTTCGCGGTCGAGGTGGCGTTGTTCCGGCTGTTGGAGTCGTGGGGCGTCAGGCCGGATTACGTGGCCGGTCATTCGGTGGGGGAGGTCGCGGCCGCGCATGTGGCCGGGGTGTTGTCGCTTGAGGATGCGGCGAGGTTGGTGTCGGCGCGGGCCGCGTTGATGCAGGCGTTGCCTGTGGGTGGGGCGATGGTGGCGGTTCAGGCCACGGAGGACGAGATCCTGCCGTACCTGACCGACGAGGCGGGCGTCGCGGCGGTCAACGGTGCGCAGGCGGTGGTGATTTCCGGTGCCGAGGATGCCGTCCTGGCGGTCGCCGAGGTCTTCGCTCACGAGGGCCGTAAGACCTCCCGCTTGCAGGTCAGTCACGCGTTCCATTCGCCGTTGATGGAGGCGATGCTGGAGGAGTTCGCTGCGGTCGTCGGCGAGCTGGTCTTCAACGAGCCGCGGATTCCGGTCGTTTCGAATCTCACGGGCCGTCTGGCGGAGCCGTACACCCCGGAGTACTGGGTCCGGCACGTGCGCGAGGCGGTCCGTTTCGCGGACGGGATCGAGACCCTGCGCGAGCTGGGTGTCTCGACGTTCGTGGAGATCGGCCCCGGCGGAGTGCTGAGCGCTCTCGCCCAGGGCTGCGTGGACGACATCGTCACCGTCCCCGTCCTCCGCGCCGACCGTCCCGAACCACATGCGCTCATGCTCGCCCTCGGGCAGTTGCACGTGCACGGTTTCTCCCCGGACTGGCGGGCGCTGTTCCCCGGCGCCCGCCGCGTCGACCTGCCCACCTACCCCTTCCAGCGCGAGCGCCACTGGCTCGATGTCCCCCGGACGGCGACCGTCGGGGCTCCGGAGGACGCCGAGTTCTGGGAGTCGGTCGAGCGCGAGGACCCGGCCTCTCTCGGCGCGCTCCTGGGGCTGGAGCCCGCCGAACTGGACGTCGTCGCGCCCAAGTTGTCCGCCTGGCGCAGGCAGCGCCGCGAGCGGTCCGCCGTGGACGGCCGGCGGTACCGGATCACCTGGCAGCCGCTCGGCGGCACGGTCGGTGCCGTCCCCTCCGGGACCTGGCTCCACGTGGCCTCCGGGGAGACCGCCTGGACCGAGGAGATCCGCGTCGGGCTCACCGGATTGGGCCTGGCGCTCGTACCGTTCGCCATGGCCGAGGACACCGACCGCGACACGCTCGCCCGCGCACTGGCCGACGGCGGGTACGAGCGGATCGGCGGCATCCTGTTCGCCGCGCCACCGGGGGACGCGGGGGAGGACGCCCTCCAGCGGCTCGTCCTGCTCGTCCAGGCGCTCGGCGACGCCGGGATCGAGGCACCGCTGTGGTGCCTGACCAGCGGCGCGGTGTCGACCGGCCCGACGGACCCGCTGACCGACCCCGGCTCGGCCCTGCTCTGGGGCCTCGGCCGGATCGTCGCCCTGGAACAGCCGCAGCGGTGGGGCGGGCTCGTCGATCTGCCCGCCGAACCCGGGCCCCGCGCGCTGGAGCGACTGGCCGGCCTGCTGGGCCAGGCCGACGAGGACCAGCTCGCCGTACGCGCCTTCGGGGTCCGTGCCCGCCGCCTCGTCCGCGCCCCGCAGGGCACGGCACCGCGCGACGCACCCTGGTCACCGCGCGGCACCGTGCTCGTGACCGGTGGCACGGGGGTGCTGGGCGGGCACGTCGCCCGCTGGCTCGCCGGGGCCGGGGCCGAGCACCTCCTGCTCCTCAGCCGCCGGGGACCGGACGCCCCGGGCGCCACAGAACTCACGGCGGAGCTGGAGGAGTTGGGGGCGCGGGTCACCGTCGTCGCGTGCGACGCGGCCGACCGCGACGCGCTCGCCGGCCTGTTCGCCCGGCACCCCGTCGACGCCGTGGTGCACACCGCGGGCGTACTCGACGACGGCCTGGTTGAATCCCTCACGCCCGAGCGCCTTCACCACGTGCTGCGCCCCAAGGTGGACGCGGCACGCCATCTGCACGAACTGACCCGGGACCGCCCGGACCTCGACGCCTTCGTGCTCTTCTCCTCCATGACCGGTGTCTGGGGCAACGGCGGCCAAGGCGCCTACGGTGCCGCGAACGCCTTCCTGGACGCCCTCGCCGAGCACCGCCGGGCGCAGGGCCTGCCCGCGCTGGCCGTCGCCTGGGGGCCCTGGGCGGACGGCGGCATGGCCGACGGCGCCGCCGGCGACCACCTGCGGCGGCGCGGCGTACGGCCCATCGCCGCCCCGCCCTCGATCGCCGCACTGCACGGCGCGCTGACCCATGGCGAGACATCCCTGACCGTCGCGGACGTGGACTGGGACCGCTTCGTCCCGGCCTTCGCCGGACAGCGCCCCTCCCCGTTGCTGTACGGCGTTCCCGAGGCCCGCCAGGCACTCGAAGCACGAGCCCGGGACGCGCGAAACGCCGAGGTGCCCGCGTCCGCGCTGGTCCGGCGGCTCCTCGGCGCCACGCCGGGAGACCGGGCCCGCATGCTGCTGGACCTGGTCCGCGAGCAGGCCGCCACCGTGCTCGGCCACTCCGGCAGGGGCGCCTTCGACGCCGACCGGTCGTTCCGCGAGACCGGCTTCGACTCGCTCACCGCCGTCGAACTGCGCCACCGGCTCGGCACCGCCACCGGCCTCAAGCTGCCCACCACCCTGGTCTTCGACCATCCGACCCCCGCCGCCCTCGCACGTCACCTGGGCGAGGAACTCCTCGGCGGGTCCGGGCCGCCGGCGGACGCCGTGCGGGCGACGGCCGTCGCCGCGGCCGACGAGTCCCTCGCGATCGTCGGCATGAGCTGCCGCTTCCCCGGCGGCGCGCGGTCACCGGAAGAGCTGTGGGAGCTGCTGAGTTCCGGCCGGGACGCGATGTCGGGTTTCCCCACCGACCGGGGCTGGGACATCGACGCGCTCTACGACCCCGATCCGGACCGGCCCGGCAAGACGTACGTCCGCGAGGGCGGCTTCCTCCATGACGCGGCGGCCTTCGACGCCGGACTCTTCGGGATCTCGCCGCGTGAGGCGCTGGCGATGGACCCGCAGCAGCGGCTGCTGCTGGAGACGGCGTGGGAGGTGTTCGAACGCGCCGGCATCGCCCCGGCGTCCGTCCGAGGCAGTCGCACCGGCGTCTTCATCGGCACCAACGGTCAGGACTACGCCAACGGGCTGCGCAACGCGCCCGAGGGGATCGAGGGGTACGCGCTCACCGGCAAGGCGGCCTCGGTCGTCTCCGGACGCCTCTCCTACACGTTCGGTCTCGAAGGCCCGGCGGTCACGGTCGACACGGCCTGCTCCTCGTCGCTCGTCGCGCTGCATCTCGCCGCGCAGGCCCTGCAGGGCGGCGAGTGCACGCTGGCCCTGGTCGGCGGCGTCACCGTGATGACCACGCCGGACCTGTTCGTGGAGTTCAGCCGGCAGCGGGGGCTGTCGCCGGACGGGCGGTGCAGGGCGTTCGCGGCGGGTGCGGACGGCACGGGGTGGGGTGAGGGTGTGGGCCTGCTGCTGGTGGAGCGGTTGTCGGACGCCCGCCGTAACGGGCACCGGGTGCTGGCGGTGGTGCGGGGCAGTGCGGTGAACCAGGACGGTGCGTCGAACGGTCTGACCGCGCCCAGTGGTCCTGCGCAGCAGCGGGTGATCCGGCAGGCGCTGGCCTCGGCCGGGCTGGCTCCGGCGGACGTGGATGCCGTCGAGGCCCATGGCACGGGCACCCGCCTCGGTGACCCGATCGAGGCCCAGGCACTCCTCGCCACGTACGGCCGGGAACACTCCGACGACCAGCCTGTATGGCTCGGCTCGGTCAAGTCCAACATCGGCCACACACAGGCCGCCGCGGGCGTGGCCGGGGTGATCAAGATGGTGCTGGCGATGCGGCACGGGGTGCTCCCGCCGACCCTGCACGTGGACGAGCCGACCCCGCACGTGGACTGGTCGGCGGGGGCCGTTCGGCTGCTGACCGAGCCGGTGCCCTGGCCCCCCACCGCGCGGACCCGCCGGGCCGCGGTCTCGTCCTTCGGTATCGGCGGCACCAACGCTCATACGATCATCGAAGAGGCGCCCCCCACGGCGGCGGCCCAGCCGGCCGGGGAACACCGCCCGGTGCCGGTGCCGGTGCCGGTGCCGGTGCCGGTGCCCGTGCCGTGGGTGCTGTCGGCGAAGAGCGAGGTGGCACTGCGGGCCCAGGCGGAGCGCCTGCTGGCCTTCGCCACCGACGACGTCTCGCCCGTCGACACCGGATTCTCCTCGGCCACGACACGGTCGGCACTGGAACACCGGGCCGCGGTGATCGGCACCGAACCGGCCGAGCTGCGGGCCGGACTGGCGGCCCTCGCGGCCGGTGAACCGGCGGGGACCGTCGTCTCCGGGCGCGCTCACCAGGCGGGCAAGGTCGGGTTCTTGTTCTCGGGGCAGGGGTCGCAGCGGCTGGGCATGGGGCGTGGGTTGTACGCGTCGTATCCGGTGTTCGCGGCGGCGTACGACGAGGTGTGTGCGTTGCTGGAAGCTCCGGTCGATGTGGATGCCGAGTCGCTGCACCAGACCGGTTGCGCGCAGCCGGCGTTGTTCGCGGTCGAGGTGGCGTTGTTCCGGCTGTTGGAGTCGTGGGGCGTCAGGCCGGATTACGTGGCCGGTCATTCCGTCGGCGAGATCGCGGCTGCTCATGTGGCGGGTGTGTTGTCGCTTGAGGATGCGGCGAGGCTGGTGTCGGCGCGGGCCGCGTTGATGCAGGCGTTGCCTTCCGGTGGGGTGATGGTGGCGGTTCAGGCGACCGAGGACGAGGTGCTGCCGCATCTCACCGAACGGGTCGGTGTCGCGGCCGTCAACGGCCCCCGGGCCCTTGTGATTTCCGGCGCCGAGGACGCGGTGCTGACGATCGCCGACACCTTCGCGCGACAGGGTCGCAAGACCACTCGTCTGCAGGTCAGCCACGCGTTCCATTCGCCGTTGATGGAGGCGATGTTGGAGGAGTTCGCTGCGGTCGTCGGCGAGCTGGTCTTCAACGAGCCGCGGATTCCGGTGATTTCGAATCTCACGGGTCGCCTTGCGGAGCCGTACACCCCGGAGTACTGGGTCCGGCACGTGCGCGAGGCGGTCCGTTTCGCGGACGGGATCGAGACCCTGCGCGGGCTGGGTGTGACGACGTTCGTGGAGATCGGCCCCGGCGGAGTGCTGAGCGCTCTCGCCCAGGGCTGCGTGGATGACATCGTCACCGTCCCCGCACTCCGCTCCGACCGCCCCGAACCACAGGCGATCACGCTCGCCCTCGGGCAGTTGCACGTGTGCGGCGCCGAAGTGGACTGGCACGCCCTCTTCCCCGGTGCCCGCCGCGTCGACCTGCCCACCTACGCGTTCCAGCGCGAGCGCTACTGGCTCGACGCACCCGCCTCCGCCGGGGACATGCGTGCCGTGGGACAGGGCGAGGCCGGTCATCCGCTCCTCGGCGCCGCCGTGCCGCTGGCCGACGGTGACGGGCACCTGCTCACCGGGCGGCTCTCGGCGCGCACGCACCCGTGGCTGGCGGACCACGCCGTCGGCGGGGTCGCCCTGCTGCCGGGCACCGCGTTCGTCGAGCTGGCGCTCACCGCTGCCGACGCCGTGGGTTGCGACCTGCTGGAAGAACTGACGCTGGAGACACCGCTGCTCGTGCCCGAGCGCGGTGGCGTCGCCGTGCAGGTACGCGTCGGCGCCGACGACGGATCGGGCCGCAGGCCGCTGACCGTGCACTCGCGGCGGGACGACGAGGACGACTCCGCACGGGCATGGGTCCGGCACGCCTCCGGCTCGCTGACCGTCGCCACGGACCTGCCTCCGGTCGGCTCGCTCGCCGCGTGGCCGCCCCTGGGCGCACAGCCGGTCGAGGTCGACGGGTTCTACGACCGCCTCGCCGGCATGGCGCTCGACTACGGCCCCCTCTTCCAGGGGCTGCGCGCCGCATGGCGGAACGGGGACGACTTCTTCGCGGAGGTCGAACTGCCGGACGCGGAGGGGACGGACGCGGGCGCCTACGGCCTGCACCCCGCCCTGTTCGACGCCGCCCTGCACAGCGTCTGGCTGGGCGAGGTCGAGCCCGAGGCCGGCACGGGGAACGGGCTGTTGCCGTTCGCCTGGAGCGGGGTGCGTCTGGTGGCTGCCGGTGTGTCCGGCCTGCGGGTGAAGGTCTCGCGCACCGGCACCGGCACGGTGTCGCTGCTGCTGGCCGACGGCGCCGGTGAACCGGTCGCCCAGGTCGACTCGTTGGCGCTGCGTCCGGTGTCCGCCGGCCAACTGCGTGCCGGTTCCGGCGGCGACGACGCGATTCTCGGCCTGGAGTGGATGCCGGTCGGCCTGCCGCCCGCGCCGGCCGGCATGAGGATCGAGACGTACGAGGATGTCACCGCCCTCCGGTCCGCCGCCCTGTCGACTGGGGCGGACGTGGACATGAACGTGGATGCGAGGGCGGACGCGGAGGCGGGTGCCGATGCCGATGTGGTGGTCGTGCCCTGCCCGACCGGGGCGGACGCGGACCTGGCCACCCGGGTCCGCGAGGTCACCCACGCCGTGCTGGAGCTGTTGCGGTGGTGGCTGGCCGAGGAACGTCCGGCGCGGCTGGTCCTCGTGCTGCGCACGGGAGACCTCGCCCAGTCCGCGGTCCACGGACTGGTGCGCTCGGCGCAGACCGAGAACCCCGACCGCGTGATGCTGGTCGAGACCCCCGGCGGGGCCGATGCCGACGGCCGACTCGGCCGGGTGCTGCCCGGCCTGATCGCATCGGGCGAGCCGCAGGCCCGGGTGGGTTCGGACGGTGAGCTACGAGTGCCGAGGCTGGTCCGTGTCGTCGCGCCGGACACGCGGCCGGAGCTGCCCGACCTCGGCTCGGGGACCGTCCTGCTGACCGGCGCCTCGGGCGGCCTCGGCGGACTGCTCGCCCGGCATCTGGTCGCCGAGCACGGCGTCCGCAGCCTGCTGCTCGTCAGCCGCCGCGGCGGCGACGCGCCCGGCGCCGCCGGACTCACCGCCGAACTGGCCGCGCAGGGCGCCGACATCACCTGGGCCGCATGCGACGTGGCCGACCGCGACGCCGTCCGCGCGCTCCTGTCCGGGACTGGGCAGAGCCTGTCCGCGATCGTCCACACCGCCGGCGTCCTGGACGACGGAGTCATCGGCTCGCTGACCCCCGAGCGGCTGGACGCCGTGTTCCGCCCGAAGGTGGACGCGGCACTGAACCTGCACGATCTGACGGCCGAACTCTGCGACGGCCCAGCCGCGTTCGTCCTCTTCTCCTCGGTGGCGGGCACCCTGGGCACACCGGGCCAAGGGAGTTACGCCGCGGCCAACAGCTTCCTCGACGCCCTCGCCGAACACCGCCGTGCGGCGGGCTTGCGGGCCACGTCGCTGGCCTGGGGTCTGTGGGCGCAGGACAGCGACAGCACCATGACCGGGGGCCTCGACCACACCGATCTCACCCGCATCAAGCGCATGGGCCTCGCCGCCATCCCGGCGGACGCGGGACTGCGGCTGTTCGACGCGGCGCTGGGCGCGGGCCGGGCGGTGGTCGCCCCGCTGCGGTTGGACCTGGGCGGGTTGGGGGAGACGGTGCCGTCGGTGTTGCGCTCGCTGGTGCGGGTCGCGCCGGTGCGGCGTAGGGCGGGGAGTGTGCCGAAGGGGTCCCTGGGTGAGCGGCTGGCGGGGCTGCCGGGGGCCGAGCGCGAACGGGTGGTGCTGGACCTGGTGCGCACCGAGGTCGCTGCCGTGCTCGGCCACGCGGGCGCACGATCGGTCGGCACGGACGACCCGTTCAAGGACATCGGGTTCGACTCGCTGACGGCCGTCGAACTGCGCAACCGCCTCACGGCGGCCGTCGGCACGCGCCTGCCCGCCACCCTGGTCTTCGACCACCCGAGCCCGCTCGCCCTCGCCCGCTTCCTCACCGCCGAGGTCGCGGGCCCCGGCCAGGCGGCGGCAGCCGTGCCGGCGACCATCTCCGCGGCCACCGCGGCGGCGGACGAGCCCCTCGCCATCGTCGGCATGGCCTGCCGCTACCCCGGCGGCGTCCAGACCCCCGAGGACCTGTGGCAGTTGGTGCTCACCGGACGTGACGCCGTCTCGGGCTTTCCCGAGGACCGCGGCTGGGACGTCGAGAACCTCTACGACCCCGACCCCGAGCAGTGGGGCACCAGTTACACCCGCGAGGGCGGCTTCCTCCATGACGCGGCGGACTTCGACGCCGAGTTCTTCGGGATCTCGCCGCGTGAGGCGCTGGCGATGGACCCGCAGCAGCGGCTGCTGCTGGAGACGGCGTGGGAGGCGTTCGAGCGGGCCGGGATCGACCCGGCGACGGCGCGTGGCAGCCGTACCGGTGTGTTCGCCGGGGTGATGTACCACGACTACGGCGGACGGCTGCGCACCTCGCCAGCCGGACTGGAGGGCTATCTCGTCAACGGCAGCGCGGGCAGCGTCGCTTCGGGACGCGTCTCCTACACCTTCGGGCTTGAGGGTCCGGCGGTCACGGTGGACACGGCGTGCTCGTCCTCGCTGGTGGCGCTGCACCTGGCCGCCCAGGCGCTGCGCGGCGGCGAGTGCACGATGGCCCTCGTCGGCGGTGTCACGGTGATGGCGGGCCCGTCCGTGTTCGTGGAGTTCAGCCGTCAGCGTGGGCTGGCTCCGGATGGGCGGTGCAAGGCGTTCGGTGCGGGTGCGGACGGTACGGGGTGGGCCGAGGGTGCGGGCATGCTGCTGGTGGAGCGGCTGTCGGACGCCCGTCGGAACGGGCACCGGGTGCTGGCGGTGGTGCGGGGTACGGCGGTGAACCAGGACGGTGCGTCGAACGGCCTGACGGCACCCAACGGGCCTTCCCAGCAGCGGGTGATTCGGCAGGCGCTGGCGAACGCGGGTCTGTCCTCGGACCAGGTGGACGCGGTGGAGGCGCACGGTACGGGCACGCAGCTGGGCGATCCGATCGAGGCGCAGGCGCTGCTGGCGACCTACGGGCGGGAGCGGCCGGAGGGACAGCCGTTGTGGCTGGGTTCGTTGAAGTCGAACATCGGGCATGCGCAGGCCGCCGCGGGTGTCGGCGGGATCATCAAGATGGTGATGGCGATGCGGCACGGCGTGCTGCCCCGCACCCTGCACGCGGACGAACCGACGCCGCATGTGGACTGGTCGGCCGGTGCGGTACGACTGCTGACCGAGGCCGTGGAGTGGCCCGCGGACGACGGACCGCGCCGAGCCGCCGTGTCGTCCTTCGGCATCAGCGGCACCAACGCCCATGTGATCGTGGAACAGGCTCCGGACGCGGCGGAGTTGCCACCCGCTCCCGACTCCGGCGAGGTCGTGCCGTGGGTGCTGTCCGGCCGCACGGAGGCGGCGCTACGGGCCCAGGCGAGGCGCCTGCTGTCCATGGCCCCGGACACGGAGTCGCGGCCGGCCGACATCGGCTTCTCGCTCGCCGCCACCCGCTCGGCCATGGAGCACCGGGCCGGCGTGGTGGGAGAGAACCGTGACGAACTCCTCGAAGGACTTCGCGCGTTGGCCGCAGGGGCGCCGTCCCCCCGGCTCGTCCTGGGCGAACCGGCCGCCAGGGGGAAGACCGGGTTCTTGTTCTCGGGGCAGGGGTCGCAGCGGCTGGGTATGGGGCGTGGGTTGTACGCGTCGTATCCGGTGTTCGCGGCGGCGTACGACGAGGTGTGTGGCCTTCTGGAAGCCCCGGTCGATGTGGACTCCGAGGGGCTGCACGAGACGGGTTCGGCGCAGCCCGCGTTGTTTGCCGTCGAGGTGGCGTTGTTCCGGCTGTTGGAGTCGTGGGGCGTCAGGCCGGATTACGTGGCGGGGCATTCGGTGGGGGAGGTCGCGGCCGCTCATGTGGCCGGGGTGTTGTCGCTTGAGGATGCGGCGAGGCTGGTGTCGGCGCGGGCCGCGTTGATGCAGGCGCTGCCCGTTGGCGGGGCGATGGTGGCGGTTCAGGCCACGGAGGACGAGATCCTGCCCCACCTGATGGACGGGGTGGGTGTCGCGGCGGTCAACGGGTCGCGGTCGGTGGTGATTTCCGGCACCGAGGATGCCGTCCTGGCGGTCGCCGAGGTCTTCGCTCACGAGGGTCGAAAGACGTCTCGACTGAAGGTCAGTCACGCGTTCCATTCGCGGTTGATGGAGCCGATGTTGGAGGAGTTCGCCGCGGTCGTCGGCGAGCTGTCCTTCAGCGAGCCGCGGATTCCGGTCGTTTCGAATCTCACGGGCCGATTGGCGGAGCCGTACACCCCGGAGTACTGGGTCCGGCACGTGCGCGAGGCGGTCCGTTTCGGAGACGGTGTCGAGACCCTGCGCGAGCTGGGTGTGACGACGTTCGTGGAGATCGGCCCCGGCGGAGTGCTGAGCGCTCTCGCCCAGGGCTGCGTGGACGACATCGTCACCGTCCCCGTCCTCCGCGCCGACCGCCCCGAGCCGCGGGCCGTCGTCGCCGCGCTCGCCGAACTGCACGTGCGCGGGGCCGAAGTGGACTGGCACGCCTTCTTCCCCGGCGCCCGCCGCGTCGACCTGCCCACGTACGCGTTCCAGTACGAGCGCTTCTGGCTCGACGCCCCCGAGGAGTTCACCGGCGCGGACGCCGCCACCGGTCTCGGGCTGGGTGCGGCGGGGCACCCGTTGGCCGGGGCGGTGGTCGCACTGCCCGGTGCCGGCGGATTCCTGGTCACCGGGCGGATCGCGCTCAGGACGCACCCCTGGCTCGCCGACCACACGGTGATGGGCAGCGTGCTGCTGCCGGGCACCGCGCTCGTGGAGCTGGCGGTGCGCGCGGCTGACGAGGTCGGTTGCGCACAGGTCGAGGACCTGACGCTGGAGGCGCCGCTGGTCGTTCCGGAGCGCGGCGGAGTGGCCGTACAGGTGTGGGTCGGGGCCGAGGAGGAGCCGGGCAGGCGGGCGCTGAGCGTGCACGCCCGAGCGGAGGACGCCCCCGACGACGCACCGTGGGTGCGGCACGCGGTCGGCTTCCTCAGGGAGGAGCTGCCCGAGCCGCCGCACGGCACGGATCTCGGCGCGTGGCCGCCGGCCGGTGCAGAGGCCGTCGATCTGACGGCGTTCTACGAGCGCATGGAAGGGCTGGGCCTGGGCTACGGCCCGGTCTTTCGCGGCCTGCGGTCGGTGTGGCGCAGCGGCGACGACGTCCTCGCCGAGGTCGCCCTCCCCGAGGGCACGGAGGCGGGCGCGTTCGCCGTGCACCCGGCGCTGCTGGACGTGGCGCTCCACGCGATCGGCGCGGGCGGGCTGGTTCCCGTCGGCGACGGGCCCCTGCTGCCCTTCGCCTGGTCCGAGGTGGGCGTCCGTGCCGCCGGGGCGACGGCGCTGCGGGTCAAGGTGTCCCGGACCGGCACCGACGCGGTGTCGCTGACCGTGGCCGACGCCTCCGGTGCTCTGGTGGCCACGGCCGGCTCGCTGTCGCTGCGGCCGGTGTCGCGCGAGCAACTGCGCGCGGCGGCCGGTTCCGGCAGGAGTGCCGACGACGCGCTGTTCGCCCTCGCATGGCAGCCCGCGACCCTCACGGAGACCGCCGCCGTGCTCGACGTACGGTGCTACGCCGACCTGGCCGCGCTGTCGGCCGAGCCGGACCTGCCCGATGTCGCCGTGGTCGCGGCCGTACCGGGGCCGGCGGGGCTCGGTGCCGAGGCCGCCGATCGTGTGCACGGCGTCACGAGTGAGACCTTGGCGCTGTTGCAATGGTGGTTGGCGGATGAGCGCCCGGGACGCCTGGCGCTGGTGACGCGTCCGGATGATCTGGCGCATGCCGCGGTGCGGGGGCTGGTGCGGTCGGCGCAGTCGGAGCATCCGGACCGGATCGTGCTGGCGGAGGCCGAGGACACCGACCAGGTGGTCGGGGTACTGCCCGCCGTACTCGCCTCGGGTGAGCCGCAGTTCGCGGTCCGCGACGGTGAGGTCCGTGTGCCGCGCCTGGTGAAGGACACCGGGACCGGCACCGGCGCCCCTGACCTGACCGGGGGAACGGTCCTCGTGACCGGAGCCTCCGGAGCGTTGGGCGCGCTCGTCGCCCGGCATCTGGTGGCCGAGCACAAGGTGCGCCGGCTCCTGCTGGCGAGCCGCCGGGGCGCGGACGCGCCCGGCGCGGCGGAGTTGGCGGCCGAACTCGCCGCATCGGGCGCCGTGGTGCGCTGGGCGGCCTGCGACGTGGCCGACCGGGACGTCCTCGCCGAGGTGCTGTCCGGCGTCCCCTTGACCGCCGTGGTGCACACGGCCGGCGTGCTCGACGACGGGGTGGTCGCCTCGATCACCCCGGAGCGCATGAGAGAGGTCTTCCGCCCCAAGGTGGACGCCGCGCTCAACCTGCACGAGTGCACCCGGGAGAGGGACTTGGCCGCCTTCGTGGTGTTCTCGTCCGTCGCGGGGGTGATCGGAAGCGCCGGCCAGGCGAGCTACGCGGCGGCGAACTCCTTCCTCGACGCCTTCTCGGCGTACCGGCGCCGCGCGGGGCTGCCCGCCACCTCGCTGGCGTGGGGGGTGTGGGAGCAGGCCGGTGCGATGACGGACGGCCTCGCCGGGGCCGACCGGGCGCGGATGACGCGCAGCGGAGTGCTGCCGCTGCCACCGCAGGAGGGGCTGCGGCTGTTCGACGCGGCACTCGCCTCGGACGCGCCGGCGCTCGCCCCGGCCCGGATCGACACCGGGGCGCTGCGCGCCGGTGAGACACCGCCGGTGCTCCGCGCCCTCGCGCCGGGCGCCGCCGCCCGCAGGACCGCGCGGACCGCCACCGCCCCTGCCGCCTCCACCGCATCGACCACGGAGCCGCTGCCGGAGCGCCTGGCGGGGCTGTCGCCGGCCGAGCGGGAGAAGACCGTGCTGGACCTGGTGCGGGCCGAGGTGGCCGTCGTGCTGGGGCACGCGTCGGATCGTACGGTCCGGCCGGAACACGCGTTCCAGGACCTGGGCTTCGACTCCCTCACGGCCGTCGAACTGCGCAACCGGCTGAACAAAGCCACCGGACTGCGGCTCCCCGCGACACTGGTATTCGATTATCCGACACCCGCTCTGCTCGCCCTCCATGTGTGCGCGGAGACGGCGGACGCGGCCGAACCGGCCCTAGTGGATTCCCTACTTGCCGATCTGGAGCGGGTCGAACAAGAATTGGTCACGAAGTTGTCGGAGAGTCGAGCGCGCGACCTGATCCTGTCAAAGCTCCAGAACCTGTTGGCGGCCGCCGGTGCGTCCGGCAGGACGTCGGACCAGAACAGCCATGGTTCGGGCGGCAGTGATCTGGAATCGGCCACGGATGACGAAGTATTCGATCTGCTCGGCAAGGAATTCGGGATTTCCTGACCGCTCCGGCGCGTCCCGGTGCTCCTTTGTCGAATTCCGGTAAGTCTGCGCAGGGGTGAGGGACGATTTCGGTGGCCAACGAGGACAAGCTCCGTTATTTCCTGAAGCGAGTCACCGCGAACCTCCAGGAGACCCGGCGGCGCCTTCGCGACCACGAGGACGCCGCCGGGGAACCGGTGGCCATCATCGGTATGAGCTGCCGCTACCCCGGCGGCGTCGAGTCGCCCGAGGACCTCTGGGAGTTGGTCGCCGCCGGCCGCGACGCCGTCTCCGAGTTCCCCGCCGACCGCGGCTGGGACCTGGCGGCGCTCTACGACCCGGACCCGGACGCCCGCGGTGCCAGCTACGCCCGCGAGGGCGCGTTCCTGCGCGACCTGGCACGGTTCGACGCCGGGCTCTTCGGGATCTCGCCGCGCGAGGCGCTGGCGATGGACCCGCAGCAGCGGCTGCTGCTGGAGACGTCGTGGGAGCTGTTCGAGCGGGCCGGCATCGACGCCGCCTCGCTGGCGGGCAGCAGGACCGGCGTGTTCGCCGGCGTGATGAACCACGAGTTCCTCGCCGCCCTCCAGAACTCCGCCGAAGACCTGGAGGGTTATCTGGGCACGGGCACCTCCGGCAGTGTCGCCTCCGGCCGGCTGGCCTACACCTTCGGTCTCGAGGGCCCGGCCGTCACGGTCGACACGGCCTGCTCGTCGTCCCTGGTGGCCCTGCACCTGGCCGTCCAGTCGCTGCGCAGCGGCGAGTGCTCGCTGGCCGTCGCGGGCGGCGTCACCGCGATGGTCGGCCCCGCCACCTTCGTCGGGTTCAGCCGCCAGCGCGGACTGGCCCCCGACGGCCGCTGCAAGGCGTTCGCGGCCGGTGCCGACGGCACCGGCTGGGGCGAGGGCGTCGGCCTGCTGCTCGTGGAACGCCTCTCGGACGCCCGCCGCAACGGACACGAGGTCCTCGCGGTCGTCCGGGGCTCCGCCGTCAACCAGGACGGCGCGTCCAACGGCCTCACCGCACCCAACGGCCCCTCGCAGCAACGGGTGATCCGCCAGGCACTGGCCGCCGCCCGGCTGACCACCGCGCAGATCGACGCCGTGGAGGCACACGGCACGGGCACCCGGCTCGGCGACCCGATCGAGGCGCAGGCGCTCCTCGCGACGTACGGGCAGGGCCGTTCCGACGACAGGCCGCTGTGGCTCGGCTCGGTCAAGTCCAACATCGGTCACACCCAGGCCGCGGCCGGTGTCGCGGGCGTCATCAAGATGGTCATGGCCCTGCGCCACGGCGAACTGCCGCCCACGCTGCACGTCGACGCACCGTCCCCACACGTCGACTGGTCGGCGGGCGCGGTACGACTGCTCACCGAGCGCACCCCCTGGCCGATCTCGGACCAGCCGCGCCGGGCCGGCATCTCCTCCTTCGGGATCAGCGGCACCAACGCGCACACCATCATCGAGGAAGCCCCGTCGGCCGAGGCGTGCACGTCGGACACAGATGACACCGATGGCCCCGAAGCCTCGAAGGCCGAGGCGACCGGCGCCGAGGCCGTCGCCGCCCGGGCCGCGCGTCCGGCCGAGGGCGGACCGGTGCCCTGGGTGATCTCCGGCAAGACCGAACAGGCTCTGCGCGCACAGGCCGAACGCCTGCTGTCCCGCGCGGACGCCGAAGTCCCGCCATTCGACGTGGCGTTCTCACTCGCCGCGACGCGCACGGCCCTGGAACACCGCGCCGTGGTCCAGGGCGAGACCCCCGAGGAACTCGCCGAAGGACTGAGAGCCGTGGCCACCGGCTCCCCTTCCCCGGGCGTCGCGCGCGGCCTCGCCGGCAGCGGTGGGCGCATCGGGTTCCTCTTCTCCGGCCAGGGCTCGCAGCGGCTGGGCATGGGGCGTGGGTTGTACGCGTCGTATCCGGTGTTCGCGGCGGCGTACGACGAGGTGTGTGCACTGCTGGAAGCTCCGGTCGATGTGGATGCCGGGTCGCTGCACCAGACCGGTTGCGCGCAGCCCGCGTTGTTCGCGGTCGAGGTGGCCCTGTTCCGGTTACTGGAGTCGTGGGGCATCACGCCGGATTACGTGGCCGGTCACTCGGTCGGCGAGATCGCGGCCGCGCATGTGGCGGGTGTGCTGTCGCTTGAGGACGCGGCGAGGCTGGTGTCGGCACGGGCCGCGTTGATGCAGGCGTTGCCCGTTGGCGGGGCGATGGTCGCGGTCCAGGCCACCGAGGACGAGATCCGGCCGTACCTGACCGACGAGGTGGGAGTCGCAGCGGTCAACGGCCCCCGGTCCGTGGTGATCTCCGGCGTCGAGAATGCCGTCCTGGCGGTCGCCGGGGTCTTCGCTCAAGCGGGCCGTAAGACGTCTCGCCTGAAGGTCAGCCACGCGTTCCATTCGCCGTTGATGGAGCCGATGCTGGAGGAGTTCGCCGCGGTCGTCGGCGAGCTGTCCTTCAGCGAGCCGCGGATTCCGGTCGTTTCGAATCTCACGGGCCGATTGGCGGAGCCGTACACCCTGGAGTACTGGGTGCGGCACGTGCGCGAGGCGGTCCGTTTCGGAGACGGTGTCGAGACCCTGCGCGAGCTGGGCGTGACCACCTTCGTGGAGATCGGCCCCGGCGGAGTGCTGAGCGCTCTCGCCCAGGGCTGCGTGGACGACATCGTCACCGTCCCCGCACTCCACGCCGACCGCCCCGAGCGGACCGCACTCGTCGCCGCCGTCTCCGAACTGCACGTCCACGGCGTCTCCCCGGACTGGCACGCCTTCTTCCCCGGCGCCCGGCGCGTCGAACTGCCCACCTACGCCTTCCAGTACGAGCACTACTGGCTCGACAGCGCACCGGCCGCTCCCGGTGCCGTCCGGGCCGCCGGGCTGGGCTCGGCCGACCATCCCCTGCTGGCCGCCGCCGTCTCCCTCGCCGGTGGCGACGAGCGGCTGCTCACCGGCCGGCTGTCCCTGCGCACGCACCCGTGGCTGCGCGATCACGCCGTGTTCGGCACCGTGCTCCTGCCGGGCACCGCGTTCGTCGAACTGGCCCTGCGCGCCGCGGACGAGGCCGGCTGCGCACTGCTGGAGGACCTCACCCTCGAAGCACCCCTGGTGATGCCCGAGCAGGGCGGCGTCGCGGTCCAGGTGTGGATCGGCGCGGCCGACGACACCGGCCGCAGGCCGCTGACGGTGCACGCGCGCCCCGAGAAGGACACCGACCTGCCGTGGACGCGCCACGCGACCGGCTGCGCCGCCGGAAGCCCCACAGACATCACGAACAGCCCAGATCTCACAGGCAGCACAGGCAGCACAGGCATCACACGCAGCACAGGCTTCCCAGGCGGCGAAGGCGTCGTGGGCACCGCACTCACCGCCTGGCCCCCGCCGGGCTCCGCGCCGGTCGTCCTCGACGGCCACTACGACCGGCTGGCCGCCCTCGGTCTGGCCTACGGACCGGCGTTCCGCGGACTGCGAGGCGTCTGGCGTGCGGGCGAGGAGGTGTTCGCGGAGGTCGCCCTCCCCGACGGCACGGACGCCGGTTCCTTCCTCCTGCACCCGGCGCTGCTGGACGCCGCACTGCACGCGATCGGCGCGGGCGGCTCCTTCGTGGCCGCGGCGGACGGGCCGCTGCTGCCGTTCGCCTGGTCCGGGGTGACCGCGTACGCCACAGGCGCGTCCACCGTACGGGTCAGGCTCGCGCCGGCCGGTGCGGACGCGGTGTCCCTGACGGTGGCCGACGCCACCGGCGAGCCGGTGGCGTCCGTGGAGTCGCTGACCCTGCGTGCCCTGCCGGCCCGGCGGCTGCGCGAACGCTTTGCCGACGCGCTGTTCACCGTCGGGCCGGCGCCGCTGGCCCTGCCCGCCGACGGCGCGGACGGTCCGGCGGTCGCGTACGTCCCGGATCTCGCCGCGTGGGCGGAGACCGACGGGGCGGCGCGGCCCGATGCGGTCGTGGTGCCCTGCCCCGACGGCCCCGAAGGGGCGGGCGAGGCCGAGCGGGTCCGAGTGGTCACCACCGAGGTGCTGCGGCTGCTCCAACGCTGGTTCGCTGGTGAACGGACGTCGCGCCTGGTGCTGGTGGCGCGCCCCGACGACCTCGCGCACGCCGCGGCGGGCGGGCTGGTGCGCTCGGCCCAGGCGGAGCACCCCGGCCGGATCGTGCTGCTCGAGACCGACCGCCCGGACCAGGCCGCCGCGCTCGCGCTCGGTGTCGTACTCTCCGGCGAGCCCCACGTCGTCGTCCGGGCGGGTGAGCCGGGCGCACCGCGCCTGACCCGCGCCGGGTCCCCCACGACGGCGGACGAGCAGGCCCCCGTTCTCGGCACCGTGCTGCTCACCGGCGCATCCGGCGCGCTGGGCGGCACTCTCGCCCGGCACCTGGTGACCGGACACGGCGTCCGGCGGCTGCTCCTCGTCAGCCGCCGGGGCGAGGACGCCCCGGGCGCCGCGGAGCTGCTGACCGACCTCGCGGCACTCGGCGCCGAAGCCACGTGGGCCGCCTGCGACCTCGCCGACCGTGCCGCCCTCGCCCGGCTGCTGGCCACCACCCCCGTCGACTCCGTGGTGCACACCGCCGGCGTGCTCGACGACGGTGTGATCGCCGCGCTGACCGAGCGGCGGCTGGCCGCCGTCCTCGCGCCCAAGGCCGACGCCGTGCTCAACCTGGACGAACTCACCGGCCCGCGCACGGTGTTCGTGTTGTTCTCCTCCGCGGCGGGCGTCTTCGGCAACCCCGGGCAGGGCAACTACGCCGCGGCCAACGCCTTCCTCGACGCCTTCGCCCGGCGGCGCCGCGCCCAGGGGCGGCCCACCGTGTCGCTGGCATGGGGTCCCTGGGCGCAGGAGGGCACCATGGCCGACGCCCTCGACCAGGCGGGCAGGACCCGGATGGCGCGCTCCGGTGTCCTTCCGCTGTCCACCGAGGACGGCCTGCGCCTGTTCGACGCGGCGCTCGCCGCGGACGAGCCCGTGCTCGTACCGGCCCGCCTCGACACCACGGCCCTGCGCGACCCGGCGGCGGAAGCCGTACCGGCCCTGCTGCGCGGACTCGTCCCCGTCACCCCGCGCGGCACGGCGCGGCGCGCCGCCGCCGGCTCCCCGGTCGAACGGTTCGCCGGGCTGACCGGGGACGAGCGCGACGACGCCCTCCTGGAACTGGTGCGGGGTGAGGTCGCCGCCGTGCTCGGGCACTCCTCGCCCCGGGCCGTCCAGCCCACGCACGCCTTCCAGGACCTGGGCTTCGACTCGCTGACCGCGGTGGAGCTGCGCAACCGGCTGGCCACCGCCAC
>NZ_VOGW01000047.1:18844-54424 GCF_007896895.1 Streptomyces misionensis
CTCGGCACCGAACTCCCCGGCGCGGGCCCGGTCGGCACGGCGGCGACGGCGGAGCGGACCGCGGCCGCCGCCGACGAGCCGATCGCCATCGTCGGCATGAGCTGCCGCCTCCCGGGCGGGGTGCGCTCCCCGGAGGACCTGTGGCGGCTGGTGGCCGCCGGCCGGGACGGCATCTCCCGGTTCCCGGACGACCGCGGCTGGGACGTCGAGGGGCTCTACGACCCCGACCCCGAACACCTCGGCACCACCTATGCGCGCCACGGCGGCTTCCTGCACGAGGCGGCCGGGTTCGACGCGGGTTTCTTCGGCATCAGCCCCCGCGAGGCCCTGGCGATGGACCCGCAGCAGCGGCTGCTGCTGGAGGCGTCCTGGGAGGCGTTCGAGCACGCCGGGATCGACCCGGCGACGGTGCGGGGCAGCCGTACCGGCGTCTTCACCGGCCTCATGTACCACGACTACGGGCAGGGCCCGCGCGAACTGCCCGAGGGCGTCGAGGGCCTGCTCACCACCGGAGGCTCCGGCAGCGTCGCCTCCGGGCGTGTGTCCTACACGTTCGGTCTCGAAGGCCCGGCGGTCACGGTCGACACGGCCTGCTCCTCGTCGCTCGTCGCCCTGCACCTGGCCGTCCAGGCGCTGCGGAACGGCGAGTGCACGATGGCGCTCGCCGGTGGCGTCACCGTCATGGCGAGCCCGACGGTCTTCGTGGAGTTCAGCCGGCAGCGGGGGCTGTCGCCGGACGGGCGGTGCAGGGCGTTCGCGGCGGGTGCGGACGGTACGGGGTGGGGTGAGGGTGTGGGCCTGCTGCTGGTGGAGCGGTTGTCGGACGCGCGGCGCCATGGTCACCGGGTGCTGGCGGTGGTGCGGGGCAGTGCGGTGAACCAGGACGGTGCGTCGAACGGTCTGACCGCGCCCAGTGGTCCTGCGCAGCAGCGGGTGATCCGGCAGGCGCTGGCTTCGGCCGGGCTGGCTCCGGCGGACGTGGATGCCGTCGAGGCCCATGGCACGGGCACCCGTCTCGGTGACCCGATCGAGGCCCAGGCACTCCTCGCCACGTACGGCTGGGAACACTCCGACGACCAGCCTGTATGGCTCGGCTCGGTCAAGTCCAACATCGGCCACACGCAGGCCGCCGCGGGCGTCGCGGGCGTGATCAAGATGGTGCTGGCGATGCGGCACGGTGTGCTCCCGCCGACCCTGCACGTGGACGAGCCGTCCCCGCATGTGGACTGGTCGGCGGGCGCGGTACGGCTGCTGACCGAGGCCGTCGACTGGCCGCGGACGGGCCGCCCGCGCCGGGCCGCCGTGTCCTCGTTCGGCGTCAGCGGCACCAACGCGCATACGATCATCGAGCAGGCCCCCGCGAGCGACGAACCCCCCTCACCGCCGTCCGACCCCGGCGCGCCCGTCCCGTGGGTCCTCTCCGGTAAGACAGAGGCGGCCCTGCGGGCACAGGCCGCCCGCCTCGCCGCCCTCCTGGACGGCGCCGACGGCACCGAAGACGACGGCACCGGCCGCGCGGCCGACGTGGCGTACTCGCTCGCCACCACCAGGGCGGACTTCGAACACCGGGCCGTGGTGGTCGCCCGGACCCCCGAGGAGTTCCGGCGAGCACTGGCGGGTGTCGCCGCGGGAACCACACCGCCCGGCGTGGTGAGCGGCGCCGCGCGCACCTTTGGCAGGACCGTCTTCGTCTTCCCCGGGCAGGGCTCGCAGTGGGCGGGCATGGCCACGGAACTCCTGGACACCTCCCCGGTCTTCCGCGACCGGATCGACGCCTGCGAACGCGCCCTCGCGCCGCACGTGGACTGGTCGCTGACCGAGGTGCTGCGCGGCACCTCCGACGCCGGACAGGACCGGGTCGACGTGCTGCAACCCGTGCTCTGGGCGATGACCGTGGCCCTCGCCGAGGTGTGGCGCTCCTTCGGGGTGACCCCCGACGCGGTCGTCGGACACTCCCAGGGCGAGGTCTCCGCCGCGGTGGTCGCGGGAGCGCTCTCCCTGGAGGACGGGGCGCGCGTCGTGGCGCGCCGCAGCCTCGCGGTGCTCGGGCTCCAGGGGCACGGCGCGATGGCCTCGGTGGCGCTGCCGCACGAGGAGGCGCGGGAGCTGATCGGCCGGTGGGACGGCCGCCTCGGCATCGGCGCCGTGAACGGGCCCGGGACCGTCGTGGTCTCCGGCGACACCGACGCGCTGGACGAACTCCTCGCGCACTGCGCACACGAGGGCGTCCAGGCCCGCAAGGTCGCCGTCGACTACGCCGCGCACTCGCCGCAGATCGAACGCGTCGAAGCACGGGCGAACGAGGGGTTCGCCGGGATCGGCACGCTCCCCGCCGGCGTGCCGTTCTACTCCACGGTGACGGGCGGGAAACTGTCCCCGGACGAACTCGGCCCCGGCTACTGGTACCGCAACATGCGGCAGACGGTGCGGTTCCACGACGCGATCCGGGCCGCGCTGGCCGACGGCCACGACGTGTTCGTCGAAGTCAGCCCGCACCCCGTGCAGTTGGCGGGCATACAGGACACCATCGAGGCCGCCGGGGCGCGGGCCGCGATCCTGCCGACACTGCGCCGCGGCGACGGCGGGCGGCACCGCCTGATGCTGTCCCTGGCCCAGGCCCGTCTGCACGGCGTGGGCATCGACTGGGACGCCGTCCTGCCGGGCGCCCGCCGCGTCGACCTCCCGACCTACGCGTTCCAGCACGAGCGGTACTGGCTCGCGGCGGGCGCCCCGGCCGGGGACGTGCGCGCGGCCGGACTGGACGCCGCCGGGCACCCGTTCCTGGGCGCGATGGTGGAACTCCCGGACGCAGGCGGCCACTTGATGACCGGACTGCTGTCCCTGGCGACCCTGCCCTGGCTGGCCGACCACGCGGTGCTGGGCACGGTGCTGCTGCCCGGCACCGCGTTCGTGGAACTCGCCGCCCACGCCGCCACCGAGACCGGCTGCGACCTGGTCGAGGAACTCACCCTGGAGGCACCGCTGATCCTGCCCGAGCAGGGCGGCGTCGCGCTCCAGGTGCACGTGGGCGGGCAGGACGACTCCGGCCGCCGCCCGCTGAGCGTGCACTCGCGCGCCGGGGACGGCCCCTGGGTCCGCAACGCCACCGGCACCCTCGCCACCGGCGCCACCGGCGCCACCGGCGCCACGGCCCACGGCACCGACCTGGGCGACTGGCCGCCGGCCGACGCCGAACCGGTGGACCTGGACGGCTGCTACGACCGGCTGGCCGGTCTCGGCCTGAGCTACGGCCCGCTCTTCCAGGGACTGCGTGCCGCCTGGCGCGGCCCCGACGCGGTCTACGCCGAACTCGCCCTGGCCGACGAGGCACCGCCGGACGCGAACGCGTTCGCCCTGCACCCGGCCCTGCTCGACTCCGCGCTGCACGCGCTGGGCGAGGGCGGCCTCGTACCGGCCGCCGACGGTCCCCTGCTGCCCTTCGCCTGGTCCCGCGTCGCCCTGCACGGCACCGGACCGGCCGGCCTGCGGGTACGGCTCGCCCCGGCCGGCGGGGACGCCGTACGGCTGGACGCCGCCGACGGTACGGGACGCCCCGTCCTCTCGGTCGAGTCGCTGACGCTGCGCCCGGTGTCGGCCGGGCAGTTGCGGACGAACGCCCGGGACTGCCTGTTCACCGTGGAGTGGGCACCGCTCGCCGCCCCAGCCGACGCGCACCCCCCGGCCGTACGGGTCCACGACGACATCGCCGCCCTCCTCGCCGCTCCGGCGGCGCCGGCCGGCACGGACGCCGTCGTCGTCCCCTGCCCGGTCGGGTCGGGCCCCGACGCCGCACGGGTCCGGGAGGTCCTCGCCGAGGTGCTCGGCCTGCTGCGGTGGTGGACGGCCGAGGACCGGGCCGCCCGGCTGGTGCTGGTGACCCGGGGCGCGGTCGCCACCGGCGGCGACCCGGCGGCCGACCCGGTGCAGGCGGCCGTGTGGGGCCTGGTCCGGTCGGCGCAGTCGGAGAACCCCGACCGCTTCGTCCTCCTCGACATCGCCCGCGACGCCGACACTCAGCGCGCCGCCGCGACGGCCCTGCCCCGGCTCCTCGCCGCCGAGGAGCCGCAGGCGGCGCTGCGCGGCGACGCGCTCCTGCTGCCCCGGCTCACCCGGGCCGCCGCCGACACCCCGCCCGCCACCGGGGGCTTCGGGACCGGCAGGGTGCTCCTGACCGGCGCGTCCGGCGCGCTGGGCGGACTCGTCGCCCGGCACCTGGTCGCCGAGCACGGTGTGCGGAGCCTGCTGCTGATGAGCCGGCGCGGCGCGGACGCCGAGGGCGCGGCGGACCTCGGGGCGGAACTGACCGCCGCGGGCGCCGACGTACGCTGGGCGGCCTGCGACGCGGCCGACCGGGACGCCCTCGCCGAGGCGCTGTCCGGCACCCCGGTGACCGCCGTGGTGCACACGGCCGGCGTCCTGGACGACGGCGTTCTCGACTCGCTCACCCCCGAGCGCCTGGACACCGTGCTGCGCCCCAAGGCCGACGCGGTGCTGAACCTGCACGAACTCGTCGGCGACGTACGGGCGTTCGTGGTTTTCTCCTCGCTCGCGGGCACGCTCGGCACCCCCGGCCAGGCCAACTACGCCGCGGCCAACGCCTTCCTGGACGCCTTCGCCGCGCGGCGCCGGGCCGAGGGACAGCCCGCGCTGTCGCTGCCGTGGGGCCTGTGGCAGCGCACCGGCACCATGACCGAGGACCTCGGCGGCACCGACCGTACCCGGCTCGCCCGTGGCGGTGTGCTGCCGCTGTCCGACGAGGACGGCCTCGAACTCCTCGACGTGGCGCTCGCGTTGGACGAACCCCTCGTGGTGGCGGCACGGCTGGACCTCGCCGCCCTGCGGAACGCGGCCGCCCCCGTGCCGCCACTGTTCGGGGCGCTCGTCGGCGGCCGTGCGCGGCGCGCGGACCGGGCCGCCGCCGTCCCGTCGACCCAGCGGATCGCGGGCCTGCCCGAGAGCGAGCGCGCGGCAGCCGTGCTGGACCTCGTCCGGTCCGAGGTCGCCGCCGTTCTCGGGCACAGCTCGGCCAAGGCCGTCAGGCCCGAACAGGCATTCGGCGACCTGGGCTTCGACTCGCTGACCGCGGTGGAGCTGCGCAACCGGATGAACCGGGCCACCGGACTGCGGCTGCCCGCGACGCTGGTCTTCGACCACCCGACCCCCGCCGAGCTGGCGCAACGGGTGCTGAGCGACCTCCCCGGCGGCGCGGCCCGGTCCGCGCCGGTCTTCGACGAACTCGACCGCCTCGCCGCCGCCCTGGACGGCGCCGGAGCGGACGGCGTCGACAAGGTCACCCGAACCAAGATCGACATGCGTCTCCGGGCGCTGCTCGCCCGCTGGCACCGCGATGAGCCCGCCGAGCCCGCGGACGCGGGCGGAGCCGAGACCGACGACGACCTCAGCTCGGCGAGCGACGAGGAACTGTACGAACTCCTCGACGACGAACTCGGCATCTCCTGACCGCGCGCCAAAAGGGGCTGGCAACACCGATGATGAACGAAGACAGGCTCCGGGAGTACCTCAAGCGGGCCACCACCGACCTGCGCCAGGCCCGGCGGCGCGTGCGCGAATTGGAGACCCGCGACCGCGAACCGATCGCCATCGTGGGCATGAGCTGTCGGTTCCCCGGCGGCATCGGCTCCCCCGGGGAACTGTGGCGGCTGCTGGCCGAGGGCGAGGAGGCCATCGGGCACTTCCCCGAGGACCGCGGCTGGGACCTCGACACGCTCTACGACCCCGACCCCGAGCGCCCCGGCACGGTCTGCACCCGCCACGGCGGCTTCCTGCGCGACGCGGCCGACTTCGACGCCGACTTCTTCGGTATCTCGCCGCGCGAGGCCCTCGCCATGGACCCGCAGCAGCGCCTCCTGCTGGAGACCGCCTGGGAGGCGTTCGAGCACGCGGGCATCGACCCCGCCACCCTCAAGGGCAGCCGCACCGGGGTCTTCGCCGGGCTGATGTACCACGACTACGGCTTCACACCCGGCGTCCTCCCCGAAGGCGTCGAGGGCCTGATGAGCACCGGCAACTCCGGCAGCGTTGCCTCCGGGCGCATCGCCTACACCTTCGGCTTCGAGGGCCCCGCGGTCACCGTCGACACCGCCTGCTCGTCCTCGCTCGTCGCCCTGCACCTGGCCGTGCGGGCGCTGCGGGCCGGCGAATGCGGCATGGCGCTCG
This sequence comes from Streptomyces misionensis, assembly GCF_007896895.1. Taxonomy (GTDB): domain Bacteria; phylum Actinomycetota; class Actinomycetes; order Streptomycetales; family Streptomycetaceae; genus Streptomyces; species Streptomyces misionensis_A. The sequence goes on from NZ_VOGW01000047.1 coordinate 25,022, forward strand.
CGGGCGGGGTGACGGTCATGGCGGGCCCGAGCGCCTTCGTAGAGTTCAGCCGCCAGCGCGGACTCGCCCCCGACGGCCGCTGCAAGTCCTTCGCGGCGGCGGCGGACGGCGCGTCCTGGTCCGAGGGCGCCGGGCTGCTGCTCGTGGAGCGGCTGCGGGACGCCCGCCGGCTCGGCCACCGGGTGCTCGCGGTCGTCCGCGGCAGCGCCGTCAACCAGGACGGCGCCTCCAACGGCCTGACCGCGCCCAACGGCCCCTCCCAGCAGCGCGTGATCCTCGAAGCACTGGCCGGCGCCGGGCTGTCCGCCGAGGAGGTGGACGCCGTCGAGGCACACGGCACGGGCACGAGCCTCGGCGACCCGATCGAGGCGCAGGCACTCCTCGCCACCTACGGCCAGGATCGCGAACGCCCCCTGCTGCTTGGCTCGTTGAAGTCCAACATCGGCCACACGCAGGCCGCTGCGGGTGTGGCCGGTGTGATCAAGATGGTGCTGGCGATGCGGCACGGCCTGCTGCCGAAGACACTGCACGTGGACCGGCCCACCCCGCGGGTCGACTGGTCGGCGGGCTCGGTCCGGCTGCTGACCGAGCCGGTCCCGTGGCCCGAGACGGACCATCCGCGCCGGGCCGGGATCTCGTCGTTCGGGATCAGCGGCACCAACGCGCACATCATCCTCGAAGAGGCCCCCGAGGAGCAGGCCTCGGCAGAGCGGGCGCCCGGACAGGCGGGCCCGGCGGAGGAGCCGGAGGACGAGTCGGCGCGGGCCCGGACCACCGTGGTGCCGTGGGTGCTCTCCGCGAAGACGGGGGAGGCCCTGCGGGACCAGGCACGACGACTCCTGTCGTCCGTGGACCTCGCGGCCGCCGCACCCGCCGACGTGGGCTTCTCCCTCGCTGTCACCCGCTCGGCGCTGGAGCACCGGGCGGTCGTGGTCGGCGCGGACGGCGAAGAGCTGCGCGCGGGCCTGACCGCCCTGGCCGCGGACGAACCCGCGGCATGCCTGGTGACGGCACGGGCCGAGACGGACCGGGGCAAGGTCGGGTTCTTGTTCTCGGGGCAGGGGTCGCAGCGGCTGGGTATGGGGCGTGGGTTGTATGCGTCGTATCCGGTGTTCGCGGCGGCGTACGACGAGGTGTGTGCGTTGCTGGACGCGCCGGTCGATGTGGATGCCGGGTCGCTGCACCAGACCGGTTGCGCGCAGCCGGCGTTGTTCGCGGTCGAGGTGGCGTTGTTCCGGCTGTTGGAGTCGTGGGGCGTCAGGCCGGATTACGTGGCCGGTCATTCGGTGGGGGAGGTCGCGGCTGCTCATGTGGCCGGGGTGTTGTCGCTTGAGGATGCGGCGAGGTTGGTGTCGGCGCGGGCCGCGTTGATGCAGGCGTTGCCTTCCGGTGGGGCGATGGTGGCGGTCCAGGCAACGGAGGACGAGATCCTGCCCCACCTGACGGACGGGGTGGGTGTCGCGGCGGTCAACGGGTCGCGGTCGGTGGTGGTTTCCGGTGCCGAGGATGCCGTCCTGGCGGTCGCCGAGGTCTTCGCTCACGAGGGTCGAAAGACGTCTCGTCTGAAGGTCAGTCACGCCTTCCATTCGCCGTTGATGGAGGCGATGCTGGAGGAGTTCGCTGCGGTCGTCGGCGAGCTGGTCTTCAACGAGCCGCGGATTCCGGTGATTTCGAATCTCACGGGCCGTCTGGCGGAGCCGTACACCCCGGAGTACTGGGTCCGGCACGTGCGCGAGGCGGTCCGTTTCGCGGACGGGATCGAGACCCTGCGCGAGCTGGGTGTCTCGACGTTCGTGGAGATCGGCCCCGGCGGAGTGCTGAGCGCTCTCGCCCAGGGCTGCGTGGACGACATCGTCACCGTCCCCGTGCTCCGCGCCGACCGTCCCGAAGCACAGGCGATCACGCTCGCCCTCGGGCAGTTGCACGTGTGCGGCGCCGAAGTGGACTGGCACGCCCTCTTCCCCGGCGCCCGGCGCGTCGACCTGCCCACCTACGCGTTCCAGCGCGAGCGCTACTGGCTCAAGGGCACGGCCGCGGTCGACCTCTCCTCGGCGGGCCTGGACCCCGCCGGGCATCCGCTGCTCGGCGCGGTGGTGGAGACCGCCGGGGCACAGGACGTGCTGTTCACCGGCCGGCTGTCCACGGCCGACACGCCCTGGATCGCGGAACACACGGTCGCCGGCGTGCCGGTGCTCCTGGTCGCCGCGTTCGTGGACCTCGTCCTGGCGACGGGACGGCGGACCGGGTTTTCGTACCTGGACCAGCTGGACGTGGATGCCCCGCTGGTCCTCGCCGAACAGGGTGCCGTGCGTGTCCAGGTGCAGATCGGTGCGGGTGACGACCCCGACCGGCGCCTGGTGCGCGTCTTCAGCCGGCCCGCCGCGGGCGGTGCGGACGAGCCGTGGGTCCGCCACGTCACCGGGGAGCTGACCAGGAACGCCCCCCAGCCGGAATACGCCCCTACGATCTGGCCGCCGACGGGTGCCGAACCCATGGGCGTCGAGGGCCGTCCGGGCCTGCGCGCCGCCTGGCGCGCCGGGGACGAGCTGTACGCCGAGGCCGAGTTGCCCGCCGGTGAGCGGGACCGTGCGGCCCGCTACCTCCTGCACCCCCAACTTCTCCAAGTCGCCCTTGACTTGGGCGCGAAGGACGACGACGGGGTACTGCTGCCGCACGCCTGGAGCGGTGTCCGCGTGCACGCTCCGGGAGCCGGGGCCGTGCGTGTCCGTTTCCGGCCCGCGGGGGACGGAGCGGTGGCGATCGAACTGTCCGACGGCGGCGGCGGTCCCGTGGCCTCGATCGCGTCCGTACGGACCCGCGCGATGTCCCCGCAGCAGGTGCTGGCCTCGCGCGTGGCCCACCAGGACCGGATGTTCCAGGTCGACTGGGTCGAGCCCGCCGTGCCGCCCGCCACCGCCGACGAAACCCTCTGGGCGGTCCTCGGGGGCTCCCGCACCGGCATCGAAGCGCTCCGCACGGCGCTCGACGGCGGCGCCGCCACGCCCACCCACGTCCTGCTGCCGTGTGCCCCGAGCGAGGGCGACGCCGCCGAGGCGACACGCCGGCTGCTGGCCGATGTGCTGTCGGTCGTCCAGGAGTGGATCGCCGACGAGCGGTTCTCCGACACACGGCTGGTGGTGCTGACGCGGGGCGCCGTCGAACTGGACGGAACGGCCGTGGACCTCGCGCACGTCGCTCTCGCCGGTCTGGTCAAGTCGGCCCAGAGCGAGCACCCCGACCGGCTGCTGCTCCTCGACGTGGACGACTCGGTGAGCGACGACGGCGTCGCCCCGGCACTGGCCGCGGCGCTCGCCGCGCTGGACGAGCCGCAGGCCGCGGTGCGCGACGGAAAGCTGTACGTGCCGCGCCTCGCCCGGATCACCCCGCCCGAGCACCCCACCCCTCCCGAACGGGACCCGGGGGAGCCCACCGCCCCGGCGTGGGACCCGGAGGGGACCGTACTGCTCACCGGCGCGACCGGTGGTCTCGGGCGCTCGCTCGCGCGCCATCTCGTCACCGAACACGGAGCGCGCAGGCTGCTGCTGGCGAGCCGCCGGGGCCCCGCGGCCGAAGGCATCGGCGAACTCGTCACCGAACTTGGCGAGTTGGGTGCCCATGTCGACGTGGCCGCCTGTGACATCGCGGACCGCGACGCCGTCGCCGCCCTGCTGGCCTCCGTCCCGGCCGAACACCCGCTGGTGGCCGTGGTGCACGCGGCGGCGGCCCTGGACGACGGCGTGATCACCGCCCTGACTCCGGACCGCCTGGACACCGTACTGCGGCCCAAGGCCGACGGGGCGCTGCACCTGCACGAGCTGACCAAGGACCTGGGCCTCTCCGCGTTCGTGCTCTTCTCCTCCCTGGCCGGGGTCCTGGGCAGCGCCGGTGCCGCGAGCTACGCCGCCGCGAACGCCTTCCTGGACGGGCTGGCGCGACAGCGGCGGGCGGCGGGCCTGCCCGGCACCTCGCTGGCGTGGGGCCTGTGGACCGGCGACGACGGCATGGGCGACCGGATCACCGACGCCGACCGCACCCGGATGGGGCGGGCCGGCGTCGTGCCGTTCACCCCGGCGGAGGGGCTGGCCCTCTTCGACGCCGCCCTCACCGTGGACCGTCCGGTGGTCGTGCCGGTCCGGCTGGATCTGCCGGGGCTGCGCGCCATGGCCCGCACCGGCATGCTGCCCGCCGTCCTGCGCGGCCTCGTGGGCGACACCGCCGCCCCGGCCGGCACCACGGCCGGCGGGACCCCCGCACTGGCCCGCCGCCTCGCCGGAACGCCGGAGGCCGACCAGGAGAAGGTCCTGCTGGAACTGGTGCGCAACCAGGCGGCGGCCGCCCTCGGCCACGCCACCGCGGCCCGCATCGAACCCACCACCGCCTTCCGGGACATCGGCTTCGACTCCCTGACCGCCGTGGAACTGCGCAACCGGCTCAGGGCCGCGACCGGGCTCCGGCTCAAGCCCACCCTGGTCTTCGACCATCCCAACCCCGTCGCGATCGCCCGGCTGCTGCACAGGGACCTGGTGCTCGAACTCGCCGCCGAGGAACCGCCCGTGCTCGCCGAACTGGACCGGCTGGAGGCACGTCTCGCCGCGCTCGCCCCCGAGGACGCGGTGCGGGACACGGTCACCGCCCGGCTCAAGGCGCTGCTCTGGAAGTGGACCGACACCCACCGGAGCACCGCGGCGAACGCAGCCGGCCCCGGCACCGACCGCGACATCGACCTCGACCGCATCGACGCCGCCACCGACGACGAGATGTTCGACCTCATCGACCAAGAGCTCGGGTCTCGCTGACTCTTCCCACGCACCGCTACCGAGGACGTAAATCATGTCGAACGACGACAAGCTGAGGGACTACCTCAAGCGCGTGATGGTGGACCTGCGCCAGACCCGCAGGCAGCTGGGTGAGCTGGAGGCGAAGGACACCGAGCCCATCGCCGTCGTCGGGATGGCCTGCCGTTACCCGGGTGGGGTCGCCTCGCCCGAGGACCTGTGGCGGCTGGTCGCCGAGGGCGGCGACGGCGTGTCCGAGTTCCCCGCCGACCGCGGCTGGGACCTGGACACGATCTACGACCCCGAGCCCGGCCGGACCGGCCGCACCTACGTGCGCCAGGGCGGGTTTCTCGACGGAGCCGGCGAGTTCGACCCCGCGTTCTTCGGGATCTCGCCCCGCGAAGCCCTCGTCATGGACCCCCAGCAGCGACTGCTCCTGCAGACCTCCTGGGAGGCATTCGAACGCGCGGGCATCGACCCCACCACCGCACGCGGCACCCGGGCCGGCGTGTTCATCGGCACCAACGGCCAGGACCACGCCTACCTCCAGCGGCAGGGCGACAGCGACATCGAGGCCCACCTCGTCACCGCGAACACCGCCGCCGTGGTGTCCGGCCGCGTCTCCTACGCCCTCGGCCTCGAAGGACCGGCGGTCACCGTCGACACGGCCTGCTCGTCCTCGCTGGTCGCGCTCCACCTGGCCGCCCAGGCGCTGCGCCGCGGCGAGTGCTCGCTCGCCCTGACCGGCGGCGTGACCGTGATGGCCACGCCGAACACCTTCATCGCGTTCAGCGCGCAGCGCGGCCTGTCGCCCGACGGCCGCTGCCGCGCCTTCTCCTCGACCGCCGACGGCACGGGCATGTCCGAAGGCGTCGGCGTGCTCCTGCTGGAACGGCTGTCCGACGCCCGGCGCAACGGTCACCAGGTACTGGCGGTCGTCCGTGGCAGTGCCGTCAACCAGGACGGCGCCTCCAACGGTCTCACCGCCCCGAACGGCCCCGCGCAGGAGCGCGTCATCCGGCAGGCGCTGGAGAACGCGCGCCTGACCGCCTCCCAGATCGACGCGGTCGAGGCGCACGGCACGGCCACCACCCTCGGCGACCCGATCGAGGCCGAGGCGCTGCTCGCCACCTACGGCCGGGAACACCCGGCGGACCGGCCGCTGTGGCTGGGCTCCGTCAAGTCCAACATCGGCCACACCCAGGCGGCCTCCGGCGTCGCCGGGGTGATCAAGATGGTCATGGCCATCCGCAACGGCGTCCTGCCGCGCACGCTGCACGTGGCCGAGCCGACCGCCCGGGTCGACTGGTCGACGGGCGGAGTCAAGCTGCTCACCGAGGCCGTCGACTGGCCCGAGTCGGACCACCCCCGCCGCGCCGCCGTCTCGTCCTTCGGCGTCAGCGGCACCAACGCGCACACCATCATCGAACAGGCACCCGCGCCAGAGGAGGAGCCCGGCGCAGAACCCGCCGAACCCCCGGCCGCCGTCGTCGCACTGCCGTGGGTGCTGTCGGCCAAGAGCGAGACGGCGCTGCGCGCCCAGGCCGAGCGCCTGCTCTCCTTCCTGGACGACGACCACGACGGCGAGCCGGCCGACATCGGCCTCTCCCTCGCCACCACCCGCACCGCCTGGGACCGCCGCGCGGCCATCGTCGGCACGACCGTCACCGAACTCACCGAGGGATTACGGGCCTTCGCGTGCGGAGCCCCGTCCGCGGCCGTCGTGCAGAACGAGACCCACCCGGGCGACCGCACCGGCTTCCTGTTCTCGGGGCAGGGGTCGCAGCGGCTGGGTATGGGGCGTGGGTTGTACGCGTCGTATCCGGTGTTCGCGGCGGCGTACGACGAGGTGTGCGGTCTTCTGGAAGCCCCGGTCGATGTGGACTCCGAGGAGCTGCACGAGACGGGTTCGGCGCAGCCGGCGTTGTTCGCGGTCGAGGTGGCGTTGTTCCGGCTGCTGGAGTCGTGGGGCGTCAGGCCGGATTATGTGGCGGGTCATTCGGTGGGGGAGATCGCGGCCGCTCATGTGGCCGGGGTGTTGTCGCTTGAGGATGCGGCGAGGTTGGTGTCGGCGCGGGCCGCGTTGATGCAGGCGTTGCCTGCGGGTGGGGCGATGGTGGCGGTCCAGGCCACGGAGGACGAGATCCTGCCGTACCTGACCGACGAGGTGGGCGTCGCGGCGGTCAACGGGTCGCGGTCGGTAGTGGTTTCCGGCACCGAGGACGCCGTCCTGGCGGTCGCCGAGGTCTTCGCTCACGAGGGTCGAAAGACGTCTCGTCTGAAGGTCAGTCACGCGTTCCATTCGCCGTTGATGGAGCCGATGCTGGAGGAGTTCGCCGCGGTCGTCCGCGGCCTGTCCTTCAGCGAGCCGCGGATTCCGGTCGTTTCGAATCTCACGGGCCGTCTGGCGGAGCCGTACACCCCGGAGTACTGGGTCCGGCACGTGCGCGAGGCGGTCCGTTTCGCGGACGGCATCGAGACCCTGCGCGAGCTGGGCGTGACCACCTTCGTGGAGATCGGCCCCGGCGGTGTCCTGAGCGGTATGGCCCAGGGCTGCGTGGACGACATCGTCACCGTCCCCGTCCTCCGCGCCGACCGTCCCGAGCCGCGGGCCGTCGTCGCCGCGCTCGCCGAACTGCACGTGCGCGGGGCCGAAGTGGACTGGCACGCCTTCTTCCCCGGTGCCCGCCGCGTCGACCTGCCCACCTACCCCTTCCAGCGCGAGCGCTACTGGCTGGAGGCGCCCGAGGCCGGGGCGGCCGCCGTGGACGCGGTCGACGCCGAGTTCTGGGCGAGCGTCGAGCGCGAGGACGCCCAGTCCCTCGCCGCGACGCTGGAGCTGAGCCCCGGCGAACTGGATGTCGTCATACCGAAGTTGTCCGCCTGGCGGCGCCGCCGGCGCGAGCAGTCCGCGGTGGACGACCGGCGCTACCGGGTGCTCTGGCAGCCGCTGGACGGCCTCTCCGCCGGCGACCTCGCCGGGGGCACATGGCTGTTCGCCGCACCCGAGGGCGACGAGTGGGCGGACACGGTCCGCGCGGCCCTCGTCGGACGCGGCGCACACCTCGTCCCGCTGCCGGTCGGCGCCAAAGCCGACCGTGCCTTCCTGGCCCGGGAGTTGACCCGGACCGTCGCCGGAGCGGGCGCGCCGGACGGAGTTCTGTCGCTGCTCGCGACCGACGAGACCGCCGTGCCCGGGCATCCGGCGCTCGCGCGAGGTCTCGCGCTGACCGTGGCCCTGGCCCAGGCGCTGGGTGACACGGGCATCGACGCGCCGCTGTGGTGCCTCACCCGCGGCGCCGCCGCCACCGGCCGCGCCGACGACGCACCGATCAGCCCGGTACAGCACCAGGTGTGGGGCCTCGGCCGCGCCCTGGCCCTGGAGCACACCCGGCGCTGGGGCGGTCTGATCGACCTGCCCGCAGCCGTCGACGAGCGCGCCGCCGGGCGCCTCGCCGCCGTACTGAGCCAGGGCACCGGCACGCCGCAAGGCCGGGAGGACCAGGTCGCCGTCCGCGCCACCGGCGTGTTCACCGCCCGGCTCACCCACGCCCCCAGCGGCACCGCCCGGCCGTGGGAGCCGCGCGGCACCGTGCTGATCACCGGCGGTACGGGCGCGCTGGGCGGGCATGTCGCCCGCTGGCTCGCCGGAGCCGGGGCCGAACACCTGGTGCTCACCGGCCGCCGTGGCGCCGGCGCGCCCGGCGCGACCGCGCTGAAGGCCGAACTGGAGGAGCTGGGCGCGCGCGTCACCCTCACCGCGTGCGACGTAACCGACCGCGACGCGGTGGCGGCGCTGCTCGCCGAGCACGCCTTCACCTCCGTGTTCCACGCGGCGGGAGTGGAACAGTTCGGTCCCTTCGACGAGTTGACGCCGGCCGACTTCGCGCGCACGGTCGCGGCGAAGGCCAGGGGCGCCGCACACCTGGACGACCTGCTCGGCGACCGTGAGCTGGACGCCTTCGTCCTCTTCTCCTCGATCGCCGGCGTGTGGGGAAGCGGACTGCAGACCGCCTACGCCGCAGGCAACGCCTTCCTCGACGGGCTCGCCGCCCGGCGCCGGGCCCGGGGCCTGACCGCGACCGCGATCGCCTGGGGCCCCTGGGCAGACGGCGGCATGGTCACCGACGCCGACGAGGAGCAACTGCGCCGCCGGGGCGTTCTCACCCTGCCCCCCGCCCTCGCCGTGACCGCCGTCCAACGCGCCCTGGACTGCGACGACACCGCCGTCGTCGTCGCCGACATCGACTGGGAACGGTTCATCGGACCGTTCACCCTCGCCCGCCCGAGCGCCCTGCTGTCCGAACTGCCCGAGGTGCTCCGCGCCCGCACCGCCGCACCGGCCGGCACGATCACCGCTGCCGCGCCCCTGGCGGCCCGGCTCGCCGGACTGCCGGAGGCCGAACGCCTCCAGACGCTGATCGACCTGGTCCGCGCGCACGTCGCAGCCGTCCTCGGCCACTCCTCGGTGGCGCAGATCGAGCCCGACCGGGCCTTCAAGGACCTCGGCTTCGACTCCCTGACCGCCGTCGAACTGCGCAACAGGATCACCGCCGACACCGGTCTTCAACTGCCCACCACGCTGGTCTTCGACCACCCCAACGCCACCGCGCTCGCGCGCTTCCTCCAGGGCGAACTGCTCGGCACCCGGCCCGCCGAGCCGCAGGAGCGCCACACGGCCGCCGCCGACGAGCCCATCGCCATCGTCGCGATGAGCTGCCACCTGCCCGGCGGCATCGACTCGCCCGAGGCCCTGTGGGACCTGGTGATGTCCGGCGGCGACGCCATCTCCGCATTCCCGGCGAACCGCGGATGGGACGTCGAGGGGCTCTACGACCCCGATCCAGAGCGCCCCGGCACGACGTACGCGCGCGACGGCGGGTTCCTGTACGGCGCCGCCGACTTCGACGCGGGCTTCTTCGGGATCTCGCCCCGCGAGGCGCTGGCCATGGACCCGCAGCAGCGCCTTCTGCTGGAGACTTCCTGGGAGGCCTTCGAACGGGCCGGGCTCGGCCTCACCCAGTTGCGCGGCAGCCGGACCGGCGTGTTCGTCGGCATGGCCTACCAGGGCTACGGCGCCGACGTGCGCCGTACTCCGGAAGGCGTCGAGGGACACCGGCTCGTCGGCGGCGCGTCCAGCGTCGTCTCCGGGCGGGTCGCCTACACCTTCGGCCTCGAAGGCCCCGCCGTCACGATCGACACCGCCTGCTCGTCGTCCCTGGTCGCCCTCCACCTCGCCATGCAGTCGCTGCGCAACGGCGAGTGCACGATGGCGCTGGCCGGCGGCGTCACCGTCATGGCGAGCCCCCATGTCTTCGTGGAGTTCAGCCGGCAGCGCGGTCTGTCGCCCGACGGGCGCTGCAAGGCGTTCGGTGCGGGCGCGGACGGCACCGGCTGGTCCGAGGGCGTCGGTGTGGTGCTCGTGGAGCGTCTCTCCGATGCCGTGCGCAACGGGCACGAGGTGCTGGCCGTCGTGCGGGGCAGTGCGGTGAATCAGGACGGTGCGTCGAATGGTCTGACGGCTCCCAATGGTCCGGCGCAGCAGCGGGTGATCCGGCAGGCGCTGGCGAACGCGGGTCTGTCCTCGGACCAGGTGGACGCGGTGGAGGCGCATGGTACGGGGACGACGCTGGGTGATCCGATCGAGGCGCAGGCGCTGCTGGCGACCTACGGGCGAGAGCGTGAACGGCCGTTGTGGCTGGGGTCCCTGAAGTCGAACATCGGGCATGCGCAGGCCGCTGCGGGTGTGGCCGGTGTGATCAAGATGGTGATGGCGATGCGGCACGGTGTGCTGCCGCGGACCCTGCACGCGGACGAGCCTTCCCCGCATGTGGACTGGTCGTCCGGAGCGGTGCGGCTGCTGACCGAGGCCGTGGAGTGGCCGGACACGGAGCACCCGCGCCGGGCCGCCGTGTCCTCCTTCGGCGTCAGCGGCACCAACGCCCACACCATCCTCGAACAGGTCGCCACCGCAGCCGGGTTGCCCCCGACGCCCGACTCCGGCGCCCTCCTGCCCTGGGTGCTGTCGGGCAAGGGTGAGTCGGCGCTGCGCGCCCAGGCGGCCCGGCTGGCCGGCCACCTCGACACGCACGACGGCTGGACACCCCCCGACATCGGCCTCTCCCTGGCCTCCCGCGAGACGTTCGAAGATCGTGCGGTCCTCCTCGCGCAGAGCCCGGCCGAACTGCGGCAGGCCCTCACCGCCCTCGCCGCCGGTGAACCCGCGTCGAACGTGACCCTGGGCCGCGCCCGCTCCGGGGGCAAGGTCGGTTTCCTGTTCTCGGGTCAGGGTTCGCAACGGCTCGGTATGGGCCGTGAGTTGTATGACGCCTTCCCGGTTTTTGCTGATGCGTACGACGAGGCGTGTGCGCGTGTGGACGTGCCGGTCGATGTCGGCTCGGAGGAGTTGCATCGGACGGGGTGTGCGCAGCCCGCGTTGTTCGCGGTCGAGGTGGCGTTGTTCCGGCTGCTGGAGTCGTGGGGCATCAGGCCGGATTACGTGGCGGGTCATTCGGTGGGGGAGATCGCGGCCGCTCATGTGGCCGGGGTGTTGTCGCTTGAGGACGCGGCGAAGTTGGTGTCGGCGCGTGCGGCGCTGATGCAGGCGTTGCCTGCGGGTGGTGCGATGGTCGCCGTGCAGGCGGCGGAGGAGGAGGTCCTGCCGTTCCTGACCGGCGAGGCCGGTGTCGCGGCGGTCAACGGGCCTCGTTCCGTGGTGGTTTCCGGCGCCGAGACAGCCGTCCTGGCGGTCGCGGAGGCTTTCGCTCAGCAGGGCCGTAGGACGTCTCGGTTGAAGGTCAGCCACGCGTTCCATTCGCCGCTGATGGAGCCGATGCTGGAGGAGTTCGCGCAGGTTGTCGGCGGTCTGTCCTTCAACCGGCCTCGTATTCCGGTTGTTTCGAACCTCACCGGTCGTCTGGTCGAGTCGTACACCCCGGAGTACTGGGTCCGGCATGCCCGTGAGGCGGTCCGGTTCGCCGACGGTGTCCGAACCCTGCACGGCCTCGGTGTCCGGACGTTCGTCGAGATCGGTCCCGGTGCTGTCCTGAGCGGTCTGGCGCAGGATTGCGTGGACGGGGCGGTCGCCGTGCCGGTCCTGCGCGGCGACCGCCCCGAGCGGCGGGCCCTGCTCAGCGCGCTCGCCGAGCTGTACGTGCACGGACTCTCCCCGGACTGGCGGGCGTTCTTCCCCGGCGCCCGCCGTGTCACCCTGCCCACGTACGCCTTCCAGCGCGAGCGCTTCTGGCTGGAGGGGGACGAGGACCCGGCCGCCGCCGGCACCCCGGCCGACGCGGCGGACTCCGGCTTCTGGGACAGCGTGGAGCGCGAGGACGCCGACTCCCTCGCCGCGACCCTGGGCGTCAGCGCGGACGCCTCGCTGAGCGCGCTCCTGCCCCGGCTCTCCGCGTGGCGCAGACAGCACCGCGAGCGGTCCGAGGTCGACGGCTGGCGCTACCGCGTCACCTGGAAGCCGCTCGGCGCGTTCCCGGGGCCCGGCGCGTCCGGGACCTGGCTGCTCGTCGTGGCGGGGGAGAGTGAGTGGACCACCACGGTCCGCACCGCGCTCGGCGGGCACGGCCTGGACCTGGTGACGCTCGTCGCCGGGCCCGGCACCGACCGCGCCACCCTGGCCCGCGAGTTGGCCGACGCCGGACCCGTGGCGGGCGTGCTGTCCCTGCTCGCCGAGGACGAGAGCACCCCGACCGGCCACCCCGGCCTCCCGTACGGTCTCGCCGGGACCCTCTGCCTGGTCCAGGCGCTCGGTGACGCGGGCATCGACGCGCCGCTGTGGTGCGCCACGCGCGGCGCGGTGGCCACCGGCCGCTCCGACCGCGTGGACCGCCCGCAGCAGGCACAGGTGTGGGGCTTCGGCCGGGCCGCGGCGCTCGAACACCCGCGGCGCTGGGGTGGGTTGCTCGACCTTCCCGACGGGCTGGACGACCGTGCCGCCGCCCGCGTGGCCGACGTCCTCGGGCAGACGGCCGAGGACCAGGTGGCGATCCGCGCCTCGGGCGTCCACGGCCGCCGGTTCGTCCGCGCCGCCCCCGCCACCGGCCCCGACCAGCAGTGGGTCCCGCGCGGCACGGTGCTGATCACCGGTGGTACGGGTGCGCTGGGCGGGCACGTGGCCCGCTGGCTGGCCGGTGCGGGTGCGGAGCACCTGGTGCTCACCAGCCGCCGTGGCCTCGACGCGCCGAACGCCGCCGACCTGAAGGCCGAACTGGAGGAGACGGGCGTACGGGTGACCGTCGCCGCCTGTGACGTCACCGACCGCGCCGCGCTGGCCGCGCTGCTCGCCGAACACCCGGTCGACGCCGTCGTCCACGCTGCGGGCGTCGGCGACCACGTCATGATCGAGGAGTCCGACCCGGCCGGGTTCGCCCGCACGGTCGCGGCCAAAGCCGCGGGCGCCGCGCACCTGGACGAACTGCTGACCGGCCGGGAACTCGACGCGTTCGTCATGTTCTCCTCCGGCGCCGGCGTCTGGGGCAGCGCCGGACAGGCCGCCTACGCGGCGGCCAACGCCTACCTGGACGCCCTCGCCGAGCACCGGCGGGCGCGCGGGCGCACCGCGCTCGCCGTCGCCTGGGGCGGCTGGGCCGAGGGCGGCATGGCACGCGTCGGCGACGGCGAGGAGATGCTGCGCCGCCGCGGCCTGCCGCCGATGCGTCCCGCCCTCGCACTCTCCGCGCTCCGGCAGGCGCTCGCCGACGACGAGACCGCGCTCACCGTCGCCGACTTCGAGTGGGAACGGTTCATCGGCCCGTTCACCGTCACCCGGCCCAGCGCCCTGTTCGCCGACGTGCCCGAGGCGCGCCGCGCCCTGGAGGCCCCGGCCGCCGGCGCCACGCAGGCCGCAGACGCGCTCGCCGCGCGGCTGACCGGGCTGCCGGCCGGCGAGCAGGACCGCACGCTGACCGACCTGGTCCGCGCACACGCCGCCGCCGTGCTCGGCCACGACGGACCGGCCGCGGTGGAGCCCGACCGGGCCTTCAACGACCTCGGCCTCGACTCGCTCACCGCCGTCGAACTGCGCAACAGGATCACCGCCGACACCGGTCTGAAACTGCCCACCACGCTTGTCTTCGACCACCCGAACGCCACCGCCCTGGCCCGTTTCCTGCGCGCCGAACTGCTCGGCACGCAGGGCACCGCGGCACAGGAGCCGCGCACGGCCGCAGCCGACGACGAGCCCATCGCGATCGTCGCCATGAGCTGCCGCCTTCCCGGCGGCGTCGGCTCCCCCGAGGACCTGTGGCGGCTCGTGACATCCGGCGGCGACGCGATTACCGGCTTCCCCGAGGACCGCGGCTGGGACGTCGAGAACCTCTACGACCCCGACCCGGGCACCCCCGGCAAGACGTACGCGCGCGGCGGCGGATTCCTGCACGAGGCGGGGGACTTCGACCCCGCGCTGTTCGGGATCTCGCCGCGCGAGGCGCTCGCCATGGACCCCCAGCAGCGGCTGCTGCTGGAGACCACCTGGGAGGCGTTCGAGCGGGCCGGCATCGATCCGGCAGCCGTGCGCGGCAGCCGCACCGGCGTGTTCGTCGGCATGTCCTACCAGGGCTACGGCGCGGGCCTCGCACAGGTCCCCGAGGGGGTCGAGGGACATCTGCTCACCGGCAGCGCCGCGAGCGTCGTCTCCGGGCGCGTGGCCTACACGTTCGGCCTGGAGGGCCCGGCCGTCACCGTCGACACGGCGTGCTCGTCGTCGTTGGTCGCGCTGCACCTGGCCATCCAGTCGCTGCGGGGCGGCGAGAGCACCATGGCCGTCGCGGGCGGGGTGAACGTCATGGCCGTACCCGCCGCGTTCGTCGAGTTCAGCCGGCAGCGCGGACTGTCCGCCGACGGCCGCTGCAAGGCGTTCGGCGCGGGCGCGGACGGCACCGGCTGGGCGGAGGGGACCGGGGTGGTGCTGGTGGAGCGGCTGTCCGACGCCGTGCGCCACGGGCACGAGGTGCTGGCGGTGGTGCGGGGCAGCGCCGTGAACCAGGACGGCGCGTCCAACGGCCTGACCGCGCCCAACGGCCCCGCGCAGCAGCGCGTCATCCGCCAGGCCCTCGCCTCCGCCGGGCTCACCGAGGCCGACGTCGACGCGGTGGAGGCGCACGGCACGGGGACCACACTGGGCGACCCGATCGAGGCGCAGGCCCTGCTCGCCACGTACGGCCGGGAACGGCCGGCGGACCGGCCGCTGTGGCTGGGTTCGCTGAAGTCCAACATCGGGCATGCGCAGGCCGCCGCGGGTGTGGCCGGGGTGATCAAGATGGTGCTGGCGATGCGGCACGGCGTGCTCCCGCCGACCCTGCACGCGGACGAGCCGTCCCCGCACGTGGACTGGTCGTCCGGCGCGGTCCGCCTGCTGACCGAGGCCGTCGACTGGCCGCGGACGGGCCGCCCGCGCCGGGCCGCCGTGTCCTCGTTCGGCGTCAGCGGCACCAACGCGCACACGATCATCGAGCAGGCACCGGCGGCCGAGCCGGCCGCTGCCGCCCCGGCCGCCGCCGCCCCGGTCGAGATCACCTCAGCGACCGTGCCATGGGTGCTGTCCGGCAAGACCGAGGCGGCCCTGCGCGCCCAGGCCGCACGCCTGCTGCCCCTGGCCGCCGACGGCACCGGACCGTCCCTCACCGATGTCGGCTTCTCACTGGCCACCACCCGGGCCGCCCTGGAACACCGCGCCGCCGTGATCGGCGCCGACCGCGACCGGATCGCCGCGGGCCTGCGGGCCCTGGCCTCGGGTTCACCCGCCCCCGAAGCCGTCCTCGCTCGCCCCGGCACCGGCCGGGTCGGCTTCCTGTTCTCCGGGCAGGGCTCGCAACGCCCCGGAATGGGCCGCGAGTTGTACGCGGCGTTCCCGGCCTTCGCGGAGGCGTACGACGAGGTCTGCGCCCACCTCGACCGGCATCTCGACCGGCCGCTGCGGGACGTGGCGTTCGGCGACCAAGACAACGAGGACGGCCACGAGGTGGGCCACGAGGAGGGCGCGGACCTGGACCGCACCGCCTTCACCCAGCCCGCGCTGTTCGCGCACGAGGTCGCCGTCCACCGGCTGCTGGAATCCTGGGGCGTACGACCGGACTACCTGGCCGGGCACTCCGTGGGCGAGATCGCGGCCGCGCACGTGTCCGGCGCCCTGTCGCTGGAGGACGCGGCCACCCTGGTGACGGCCCGCGCCGCGCTGATGCAGGCGCTGCCCTCGGGCGGCGCGATGATCGCCGTACAGGCCACCGAAGAGGAAGTCCTGCCCCACCTCACCGAAGGGGTGACCGTCGCCGCCGTCAACGGCCCCGCCTCGGTGGTGATCTCCGGCACGGAGTCGGCGGCCCTGGCGATCGCCGAGGTCTTCGCTCGACAGGGCCGCAAGACATCCCGGTTGAAGGTCAGCCACGCGTTCCACTCCCCGCTGATGGAGCCGATGCTGGACGAGTTCGCCCGCGTCGTCGGCGAGCTGCGCTTCGACACGCCCCGGACACCGGTCGTCTCCAACCTCACCGGCGAACTCGTCGACGTGTACACGGCCGACTACTGGGTTCGGCACGTCCGTGAGGCCGTGCGCTTCGCCGACGGCATCCGGACCCTGGGCGAGCTGGGCGTGACCACGTTCGTGGAGACCGGCCCCGGCACGGTGCTCAGCGCCATGACCCAGGGCTGCCTGGACGGCGCGGTCACCCTCGCCACCAGCCGGTCCGGCAGTCCTGAGCCGGAGGAAATCACCGTCGCCGTCGCCCGGCTCCACGTGCACGGCGTCCCCGTCGACTGGCAGGCGTTCTTCAGCGGCCGCGGCGCCCGGCGCACCGACCTGCCCACCTACGCCTTCCAGCACCAGCGGTACTGGCTGCGGACCACGGCGCCCACGGTCGCCGTCGCGGAGACCGACGCCGTCGAGGCCGGATTCTGGGAGACGGTGGAGCGCGAGGACGCCCGGTCCCTCGCCGCCACCCTCGACCTGCCCGCCGAACAACTGGACGCGGTGCTGCCCCGGCTGTCCGCCTGGCGACGGCAGCGGCGCCGGGACTCTGCCGTCCAAGGCCGGACCTACCGCACGAGCTGGCAGCCGCTCAGCGGACTCCGGACGCACGAACTGGCCGGCGACTGGCTGTTCCTGATCCCCGAAGACGCCTCGGCCCCCGAGAACCCGCCGGCCCCCGAGAATCCGCCGGCCCCCGAGGGCCTTTCGACCGGCGAGGACCCTTCGACCGGAGAGGACCGCTTGGCTTCCTCTTCCTCGGCCGTCGAGTGGGCCACCGCCGTCGCCGAGGGGCTCGCCGCGCGCGGGGCCCGGCTGATCCGGCTGGCGGTCGCCCCGGCCGCCGACCGTGACGTGCTGCTGCGCCTGGTCCGTGACGCCGCGGGGGAGACCCCGGTCGACGGAGTGATCTCCCTGCTCGGCACCGACGAGCGCCCCCACGTCGCCCACCCGGACCTCTCCGTCGGCACCGCACTGACCCTCGCGCTCGTCCAGGCCCTGGGCGACGCGGACATCGACGCCCCGCTCTGGACGCTGACCCGCGCCGCCGTGTCCACCGGCCGCGCGGACCACGTCCCGAGCGCCGTCCAGCACGCCGTCTGGGGTCTGGGCCGGGTGGCGGCGCTGGAGCACGCGGCGCGCTGGGGCGGGCTGGTCGATCTGCCGGGCACGGTGGACGACCGGGTCGTGGGCCGACTCGCCGCGGTGCTCGGCCAGTCGGCGGAGGACCAGGTCGCGATCCGCCCTCACGGCGTGTTCGGCCGCAGGCTCCTCCATGCCCCCGCCCGCCGCGAACCGCAAAACGACCGTTCGTGGTCGCCGCGCGGCACGGTGCTGATCACCGGTGGTACGGGTGCGCTGGGCGGGCACGTGGCCCGCTGGCTGGCCGGTGCGGGTGCGGAGCACCTGGTGCTCACCAGCCGCCGTGGCCTCGACGCGCCGGACGCGGGGGAGCTCGTCGCGGAACTGGAGGCGACGGGCGTCCGGGTCACCGTGGCTGCCTGTGACGTCGCCGACCGATCCGCGCTGGCCGCGCTGCTCGCCGAGCACCCGGTGAACGCCGTCGTCCACACGGCCGGCGTGGATCACCTGGAGCCGCTGGCCGCCATGACCCCGGACGCCTTCGCCGACGTGCTGTCCGCCAAGGCGACCGGCGCCCTCCACCTCCACCAACTGCTCGCCGAGCGGGAGTTGGACGCCTTCGTCCTCTTCTCCTCCATCGCCGGGGTGTGGGGCAGCGGCCACCAAGCCGCCTACGCGGCGGCCAACGCCCTGCTCGACGGGCTCGCCGAACACCGTCGCGCCCAAGGACTGCCCGCGACCGCCGTCGCCTGGGGCCCGTGGGCAGGCGGCGGCATGGCCGAGGGCGACGGCGCGGACGAACGACTGCGCCGCCGCGGCCTCCTCCCGATGCCCACCGCGCTCGCCCTCGCCGCCCTCCGAAAGGCGCTGGAATCCGGCGAGGCGACCACCACCGTCGCCGACGTCGACTGGGAACGGTTCCTGCCCCCGTTCACCGTGGTCCGCCCCAGCGCCCTGCTCGGCGGCCTCCCGGAGGCCGAACGCATCCGCACCCCCGACGAACCCGGCACGGCCGCCGCCTCACCCATGGCCGACCGCCTCACCGGGATGCCCGAGACCGAGCAGCACACGCTGCTGGCCGATCTGGTCCGCACCCATGCGGCGGCCGTCCTCGGCCACTCCTCGACGGCGGAGATCGAGCCCGACCGGGCCTTCAAGGACCTCGGCTTCGACTCCCTGACCGCCGTCGAACTGCGCAACAGGCTCAATACGGCGACCGGCCTCACCCTGCCGCCCACCCTGGTCTTCGACCACCCCAACGCCCTCGCGCTGGCTCGGCAGTTGCGCACCGAACTCACCGGCCTCCCCACCACGACCACACCGGAGACGGCCACCGCACCCGCCACGGACGACGATCCCGTCGCGATCGTCGGTATGGCGTGCCGGTACCCGGGTGGGGTGCGTTCGCCGGAGGACCTGTGGCGGCTGGTGGTATCCGGTGGTGACGCGGTCGGTGACTTCCCGGCGGACCGTGGCTGGGACGTGGAGGGCATCTACGATCCGGACCCGGAGGCGGCGGGCAAGACGTATACGCGTCGCGGTGGGTTCCTGTACGAGGCGGGGGAGTTCGATCCCGGGTTCTTCGGGATCAGTCCGCGTGAGGCCGTGGCGATGGATCCGCAGCAGCGGCTGCTGCTGGAGACGACGTGGGAGACGTTCGAGCGGGCGGGCATCGACGCGGAGTCGGTGCGAGGCAGCCGTACCGGTGTCTTCGTCGGCTCCGGCTACCAGGACTACGCCGCCCAGGCCTTCCACGCTATCGACGACTCCGAAGGCTTCTTCGGCACCGGCAACTCCGCCAGCGTCATGTCGGGCCGCATCGCCTACACCCTCGGCCTGGAGGGCCCCGCCGTCACCGTCGACACGGCCTGCTCCTCCTCGCTCGTGGCCCTGCACTGGGCGATCCAGGCGCTGCGCAACGGAGAGTGCTCGATGGCGCTGGCCGGCGGTGTGATGGTCATGTCCACCCCACGGGCCTTCGTGGAGTTCAGCCGGCAGCGCGGTCTGTCGCCCGACGGGCGGTGCAAGGCGTTCGGTGCGGGCGCGGACGGCACCGGCTGGGCGGAGGGCGTCGGCATGCTCCTGGTGGAGCGGCTGTCCGACGCCGTGCGCAACGGGCACGAGGTGCTGGCCGTCGTGCGGGGCAGTGCGGTGAACCAGGACGGTGCGTCGAATGGTCTGACGGCTCCCAATGGTCCGGCGCAGCAGCGGGTGATCCGGCAGGCGCTGGCGAACGCGGGTCTGTCCTCGGACCAGGTGGACGCGGTGGAGGCGCATGGTACGGGGACGACGCTGGGTGATCCGATCGAGGCGCAGGCGCTGCTGGCGACCTACGGGCGAGAGCGTGAACGGCCGTTGTGGCTGGGGTCCCTGAAGTCGAACATCGGGCATGCGCAGGCCGCTGCGGGTGTGGCCGGTGTGATCAAGATGGTGATGGCGATGCGGCACGGTGTGCTGCCGCGGACCCTGCACGCGGACGAGCCGACCCCGCACGTGGACTGGTCGTCCGGAGCGGTCCGGCTGCTGACCGAGGCCGTGGAGTGGCCGGACACCGATCACCCGCGCCGGGCCGCTGTGTCGTCCTTCGGCGTCAGCGGCACCAACGCCCACACCATCCTCGAACAGGCGCCACCGACCCCGGCCGAAGAGCCCACCACCGGTCCGGCCCTCGTGCCCTGGGTGCTCTCCGGCAAAACCGGCCCCGCGCTGCGCGACCAGGCACGAAGCCTCCTGGCCTTCCTGGACGACGGCGTCTCGCCGGCCAATGTCGGCTTCTCGCTGGCCACCACGCGCACCGCCCTGCGCCACAGGGCGGCCGTCATCGGCGAGACCCAGGACGACTTCCGCCACGGACTGCGCTGCCTGGCCGACGGAACGCCGTCCCCCACGGTCGTCCAGGGCCGGCCGGGGGGCAAGGTCGGCTTCCTGTTCTCGGGTCAGGGTTCGCAACGGCTCGGTATGGGCCGTGAGTTGTATGACGCCTTCCCGGTTTTCGCTGATGCGTACGACGAGGTGTGTGCGCGTGTGGACGTGCCGGTCGATGTCGGCTCGGAGGAGTTGCATCGGACGGGGTGTGCGCAGCCCGCGTTGTTCGCGGTCGAGGTGGCGTTGTTCCGGTTGCTGGAGTCGTGGGGCGTCAGGCCGGATTACGTGGCGGGTCATTCGGTGGGGGAGATCGCGGCCGCGCACGTGGCCGGGGTGTTGTCGTTGGATGATGCCGTGCGGTTGGTGTCGGCGCGTGCGGCGCTGATGCAGGCGTTGCCTGCGGGTGGTGCGATGGTCGCCGTGCAGGCGGCGGAGGAGGAGGTCCTGCCGTTTTTGACCGGCGAGGCCGGTGTCGCGGCGGTCAACGGGCCTCGGTCCGTGGTGGTTTCCGGTGCCGAGACAGCAGTTCTGGCGGTCGCGGAGGCTTTCGCACGGCAGGGCCGTAGGACGTCTCGGTTGAAGGTCAGTCACGCGTTCCATTCGCCGTTGATGGAGCCGATGCTGGAGGAGTTCGCGCAGGTTGTCGGTGGTCTGTCGTTCAACCGGCCTCGTATTCCGGTTGTTTCGAACCTCACCGGTCGTCTGGTCGAGTCGTACACCCCGGAGTACTGGGTCCGGCATGTCCGTGAGGCGGTCCGGTTCGCCGACGGTGTCCGGACCCTGCACGGCCTGGGTGTCCGGACGTTCGTCGAGATCGGTCCCGGTGCTGTCCTGAGCGGCATGGCGCAGGATTGCGTGGACGGGGTGGTCACGGTGCCGGTTCTGCGGGGTGACCGCTCCGAGCCGCGCGCGTTGGTGGGGGCGTTGGCTCAACTGCACACGTGTGGTGTGTCGGTGGACTGGGGTGTGTTCTTCGCGGGTGCGCGCAGGACGGGTCTGCCGACGTACGCGTTCCAGCACGAGCGGTACTGGGTGGAGCCGTCGGGGTCTGTCGTCGAGGCGGTGGATCCGGTGGAGGCGGAGTTCTGGGAGACGGTGGAGCGTGAGGATCTGGCGGCTCTCGCGAAGACGCTGGACGTCGGGGCGGGGGACACGTTCGGTGAGGTCCTGCCGAGGCTGTCCTCGTGGCGGCGGCAGCGCAGGGAGCAGTCCGCCGTGGACCGCTGGCGCTACGCAGTCACCTGGCAGACGGTCGCCGACACCGCGCTCAACGGTGCAGTCGGCAACGGCATTTGGCTGGTCCCGGTGAGTGCCGGGCGGCTCGGTGACGACTGGGTCACCGCGTGCCTGCGTGCGCTGACCGAGCGGGGCCTGGCCCCGTTGCCGGTCCCGGTCGAGCCGGCCACCGGCCGCGCGGACCTGGCCGCCCGACTCGCCGATGCGGCCGGTGACGAGACCGTGGCGGGCGTCCTGTCGCTGCTCGCCGCCGACGGCGAGGCCGCCCCGGCGGTCGGGCTGACCGTCGGCGTCGCACTGTCCGTCCTGCTCGTCCAGGCCCTCGGCGACGCGGGCATCGACGCCCCGCTGTGGTGCGCGACCCGGAACGCGGTAGGCGTGGGCCCTGCCGACGAGGTGGCTGACCCGTACCAGTCCCAGGTCTGGGGTCTGGGCCGGGTGGCGGCGCTGGAGCACGCGGCGCGCTGGGGCGGGCTGGTCGATCTGCCGGGCGCGGTGGACGACCGGGTCGCCGGACGGCTTGCCGCGGTGCTCGGCCAGTCGGCGGAGGACCAGGTCGCGATCCGTGCCCACGGCGTGCTCGCGCGGCGTCTGTCGCGGCTGCCCGCCGCCCGAAGCGACCGTTCGTGGTCGCCGCGCGGCACGGTGCTGATCACCGGTGGTACGGGTGCGCTGGGCGGGCACGTGGCCCGCTGGCTGGCCGGTGCGGGTGCGGAGCACCTGGTGCTCACCAGCCGCCGTGGCCTCGACGCGCCGAACGCCGCCGACCTGAAGGCCGAACTGGAGGAGACGGGCGTACGGGTGACCGTCGCCGCCTGTGACGTCACCGACCGCGCCGCGCTGGCCGCGCTGCTCGCCGAACACCCGGTCGAATCCGTCGTCCACACGGCCGGCACCGCCGAGGCGGGCATGCTCGCCGAGACGAACCTCGACGCCTTCGCGGCGACGGTCGCCGCGAAGGCCCTCGGAGCCGCCAACCTCCACGAACTGCTCGGCGAGCGGGAGCTGGACGCGTTCGTCCTCTTCTCCTCCATCGCCGGCGTATGGGGAGGCGGCGGGCAGGCCGCGTACTCGGCCGCGAACGCCTTCCTCGACGCTCTGGCACAGCACCGGCGGGCCCGGGGCCTCGCCGCGACCTCGATCGCCTGGGGCCCCTGGGCCGAGGGCGGCATGGTCGCCGACACCGGGGACGAGGAGCGGCTGCGCCGGCGCGGCCTGACCGCGCTGCGGCCGGACCGGGCGCTCAGGGCGCTGCACGCCGCGCTGAGCGCCGGGGACGGCACGCTCACCGTGGCGGACGTGGACTGGGCGCGGTTCGTCGTCCCGTTCACCCTCGGCCGGCCCAGCCCGCTGCTCGGCGACCTGCCCGAGGTCAGGGAGGCCCTCGCGCGCAAGCCCGCCGAGCCCGCCGGGGAGCGGGCCTCGGAGCCGTCCGCGCTGGGGGAGAGGCTGGCCGCGCTGTCCGAGGACGAACGGCGGCGCCTGCTCGTGGACACGGTCTGCGCGCACGCGGCCGCCGTACTCGGCCACAGCGGACCCGCCGCGGTCGAACCGGACCTGGCGTTCCGGGACCTCGGCTTCGACTCCCTGACCGCGGTGGAACTGCGCAACCTCCTCACCACCGACACCGGCCTGACCCTGCCCGCGACACTGGTCTTCGACCACCCGACGCCCGAGGCGATCGCCCGCCACCTGGGTGCCGAACTCGATGGCGGGACGGGCCCGGACGAGGTGTCGGTCTTCAGCGAGCTGGACCGGCTGGAGACGGTCATCTCGACGGCCACCGCCGCCGAGGAGACGGTCCGGTCCGGGGTGCGCAGGCGGCTTCGGGAACTGCTGGCCCTGGTGGACTCCGCCCAGGGACAACGCACGGAATCGGCCGACGCGCAGCGGCGGCTCCAGGACGCGACGGTCGACGACATCTTCGATCTGATCGATCAAGATCTAGAAATTTCCTAGTTCTTGGCGCTCTACCTTTGACGACAGCCGAGGACGGATGAGGCGGATGAGCAGCAACGAAGACAGGCTTCTCGAGTATCTCAAGCGCGTCACCGGAGACCTGCGACAGGTCCGGGAGCGCCTGCGCGAGGTCGAGGAGAAGGACCGGGAACCCGTCGCGATCGTCGGTATGGCGTGCCGGTACCCGGGTGGGGTGCGTTCGCCGGAGGACCTGTGGCGGCTGGTGGTGTCCGGTGGTGACGCGGTCGGTGACTTCCCGGCGGACCGTGGCTGGGACGTGGAGGGCATCTACGATCCGGACCCGGAGGCGGCGGGCAAGACGTATACGCGTCGCGGTGGGTTCCTGTACGAGGCGGGGGAGTTCGATCCCGGGTTCTTCGGGATCAGTCCGCGTGAGGCCGTGGCGATGGATCCGCAGCAGCGGCTGCTGCTGGAGACGACGTGGGAGACGTTCGAGCGGGCGGGCATCGACGCGGAGTCGGTGCGGGGCAGCCGTACCGGTGTCTTCGTCGGCTCCGGCTACCAGGACTACGTCAACCTCCTCGTCGGGGTGGGCGGCGAGTCCGACGGCCATCTCGGCACCGGCAACTCCGCCAGCGTGATGTCCGGTCGCATCGCCTACACCTTCGGCCTGGAGGGCCCCGCCGTCACCGTCGACACGGCGTGCTCCTCCTCGCTCGTGGCCCTGCACTGGGCGATCCAGGCGCTGCGCGGCGGCGAGTGCTCGATGGCGCTGGCCGGCGGTGTGATGGTGATGACCACGCCCACCGCGTTCGTGGAGTTCAGCCGGCAGCGCGGTCTGTCGCCCGACGGGCGGTGCAAGGCGTTCGGTGCGGGCGCGGACGGCACCGGCTGGGCGGAGGGCGTCGGCATGCTCCTGGTGGAGCGGCTGTCCGACGCCCGGAGGAACGGGCACGAGGTGCTGGCCGTCGTGCGGGGCAGTGCGGTGAACCAGGACGGTGCGTCCAACGGCCTGACCGCGCCCAACGGCCCCGCGCAGCAGCGGGTGATCCGGCAGGCACTGGCCTCGGCCGGCCTGTCTCCCGCCCAGATCGACGCCGTGGAGGCGCATGGTACGGGGACGCAGCTGGGTGATCCGATCGAGGCGCAGGCGCTGCTGGCGACCTACGGGCGGGAGCGACCGGAGGGACAGCCGTTGTGGCTGGGGTCCCTGAAGTCGAACATCGGGCACGCCCAGGCCGCCGCGGGTGTCGGCGGGATCATCAAGATGGTGATGGCGATGCGGCACGGCGTGCTGCCCCGCACTCTGCACGTCGATGAGCCGACCCCGCACGTGGACTGGTCGTCCGGAGCGGTCCGGTTGCTGACCGAGGCCGTGCAGTGGCCGGACACGGATCACCCGCGCCGGGCCGCCGTGTCCTCCTTCGGCGTCAGCGGCACCAACGCCCACACCATCCTCGAACAGGCACCTTCGGTCCAGGGCGAGGCGCCCGCACGGGGCACCGCCGACGGCCCCCTGGCGTGGGTGCTCTCCGCCCGGAGCGAGGCGGCGCTGCGCGACCAGGCGGCCCGGCTGCTGCCTTACACGCGGGGTGACGCCCGGCCGCGGGACATCGGGCTGTCGCTGGCCACGACCCGCGCGGCCATGCGCCACCGGGCCGCTGTCGTGGGAGAGGACGGAGAAGAACTCGCCGCCGCACTGGCCGAGTTGGCCGCCGGAGCTCCGTCGTCCGGGGTGCTGCTCGGGCGCCCGGCAGGCGGCAGGACCGGCTTCCTCTTCTCCGGGCAGGGCTCGCAGCGCCTCGGCATGGGCCGCGAACTGTACGCGGCCTTTCCCGTGTTCGCCGCCGCCTACGACGAGGTGTGCGCACTCCTGGACGCCCCGGTGAACGTGGACGACGAGACGCTGCACCGGACCGGTCGCGCCCAGCCCGCGCTGTTCGCGGTCGAGGTCGCGCTGTTCCGGCTCCTCGAATCCTGGGGCGTACGGCCCGACTTCGTCCTGGGCCACTCCGTGGGCGAGATCGCGGCGGCGCACGTGGCCGGTGCGCTGTCCCTGCAGGACGCGACGAGGCTGGTCTCCGCGCGGGCCGCGCTGATGCAGGCGCTGCCCCCGGGCGGCGCGATGATCGCCGTACAGGCCACCGAAGAGGAAGTCCTGCCCCACCTCACCGAAGGGGTGACCGTCGCCGCCGTCAACGGCCCCGCCTCGGTGGTGATCTCCGGCACGGAGTCGGCGGCCCTGGCGATCGCCGAGGTCTTCGCTCGACAGGGCCGCAAGACGTCCCGGTTGAAGGTCAGCCACGCGTTCCACTCCCCGCTGATGGAGCCGATGCTGGACGAGTTCGCCCGTGTCGTCGGCGGGCTGTCCTTCGACGAGCCGCGGATGCCCGTGGTCTCGAACCTCACCGGCCGTCTGGTCGAGTCGTACACCCCGGAGTACTGGGTCCGGCATGTCCGTGAGGCGGTCCGGTTCGCCGACGGTGTCGAGACCCTGCACGGCCTGGGTGTCCGGACGTTCGTCGAGATCGGTCCCGGTGCTGTCCTGAGCGGTCTGGCGCAGGATTGCGTGGACGGGGTGGTCACGGTGCCGGTTCTGCGGGGTGACCGCTCCGAGCCGCGCGCGTTGGTGGGGGCGTTGGCTCAACTGCACACGTGTGGTGTGTCGGTGGACTGGGGTGTGTTCTTCGCGGGTGCGCGCAGGACGGGTCTGCCGACGTACGCGTTCCAGCACGAGCGGTACTGGGTGGAGCCGTCGGGGTCTGTCGTCGAGGCGGTGGATCCGGTGGAGGCGGAGTTCTGGGAGACGGTGGAGCGTGAGGATCTGGCGGCTCTCGCGAAGACGCTGGACGTCGGGGCGGGGGACACGTTCGGTGAGGTCCTGCCGAGGCTGTCCTCGTGGCGGCGGCAGCGCAGGGAGCAGTCCGCCGTGGACCGCCGGCGCTACCGCGAGTCGTGGCAGCGCCTGACCCGGCTCGCCCCCGCCGGCCCCGTCGGCACCTGGCTGCTGGCCCTGCCGCGGGAGGAGAACGAGCAGACCGCCGCCGTCCGTGCCGCGCTCGCCGCCCGCGGCGCCACCCTGAAGACGCTGGTCGTCGGGGAGACCACCGAACGGGCCGTACTGGCCGCCGAGTTGGCTGCGGCCGGCCCGGTCGACGCAGTGCTGTCCCTGCTCCTCACCGGCGACCCGGTGCTGCCCACCCTGCTGCTCGTCCAGGCCCTCGGCGATGCGCGCATCGACGCCCCGCTGTGGTGCCTCACCTCGGGCGCGGTGGCCGTCGGCGGCTCCGACGCGGTACACGACCCCCGGCACGCCCAGGTCTGGGGCCTGGGCCGCACCGTCGCCCTGGAACACCCTCGGCGCTGGGGCGGCCTGATCGACCTCCCGCGGAGCGTCGACACACAGGCCGCCGCACACCTCGCCGACGTGCTGGGACAGGCACTGACGGCCCGACGGGAAGGCGAACCGACGGGCCGCCGGGCCGAGGACGGGACGGGCCCCCGGGCGGACGCCGCAACGGGCCGATGGACGGAGGACCAGCTCGCCGTCCGTGCGTCCGGCGTCCACGCCCGGCGGCTCGTCCACGCGCCGGCCCGCGCCGCCACCCGCCGCTGGCGGCCCCGCGGCACCGTCCTCGTCACCGGCGGCACGGGCGCGCTCGGCGCCCACGTCGCCCGCTGGCTGGCGCGCGGCGGCGCCGAACACCTGGTCCTCGCCGGCCGCCGGGGGCCAAACGCCCCGGGCGCCGCCGCCCTGCGCGACGAACTGGAGGCACTCGGCGCCCGCGTCACGCTCACCGCCTGCGACGTCGCGGACCGCGACGCCGTCGCCTCCCTGCTCGGCCGGCACACCTTCACCGCCGTCGTGCACGCCGCCGGGGTCGCCGACGCGGAGCTCGTGGACACCACCACCCCGGCCGCCTTCGCCGCCGCGCTCGCCGCCAAGGCCGGCGGCGCGGCACACCTGGACGAACTGCTGGGCGACCGGGAGCTGGACGCCTTCGTGCTCTTCTCCTCCGTCTCCGGCGTCTGGGGCAGCGGCGGCCAGGCCGCCTACGCCGCAGGCAACGCCTTCCTCGACGCCCTCGCCCGGCGGCGCCGCGACCGCGGGCGCACCGCCACCGCCGTCTCCTGGGGCCCCTGGGCCGACGGCGGCATGGTCGAGGACGGCGACGACGAGGCGCGGCTGCGCCGCCGCGGCCTGCGCCCGATGTCCCCCGCGACGGCGATCACCGCCCTGCAACGCGCCCTCGACCGCGACGAAACCCAGCTGACCGTGGCCGACGTGGACTGGGCCCGCTTCATCGTCCCGTTCACCCTCGGCCGGCCCAGCCCGCTGCTCGGCGACCTGCCCGAGGTGCGCGCGACGCTCACCGAGGCCGCTCCCGCACCGGGCCACGGCTCCGGGGCGCTCGCCGAGACCCTGGCCGGGCTGCCGCCCGAGGAACGTACCCGCACCCTGGTGGACCTCGTGCGCACGCACGCCGCCGCCGTCCTCGGCCACCGCACGGCGGGCGCCGTCGAGGCCGACCGGCCCTTCCGGGACCTCGGCTTCGACTCCCTCACCGCGGTGGAACTGCGCAACCGGCTCAACGAGGCCACCGGACTCGCCCTGCCCACGACGCTGGTCTTCGACCACCCCACGGCCACCGGCCTCGCCGCCCACCTGCTCGCCGAACTCACCGGCGGCCGGACCGAGTCGGCCACCGAGAACGCGGCCACCGCCGTCCTCGACGAACCGATCGCCATCATCGCGATGGCCTGCCGCTACCCCGGCGACGTGCGCTCGCCCGAGGACCTGTGGGACCTGGTCGCCACCGGCCGCGACGCGATCTCCCGCTTCCCCGCCAACCGCGGCTGGGACACCGAGGCGCTCTACCACCCGGACCCCGACCATCCCGGCACCACGTACACCGTGCACGGCGGATTCCTCCACGACGCCGACGAGTTCGACCCGGCGGTCTTCGGCATCAGCCCGCGCGAGGCCGTCGCCATGGACCCGCAGCAGCGCCTGCTCCTGGAGACCACCTGGGAAGCCTTCGAACGCGCCGGGATCGCCCCCGACACCATGCGCTCCACCGCCACGGGCGTCTTCGTCGGCTCCGGCTACCAGGACTACACCGGCCGCCCGCTCAAGGTCCCCGACGGCGTCGAGGGCTACCTCCCCAGCGGCAACGCGGCCAGCGTGATCTCCGGCCGGCTCTCCTACGCCTTCGGCCTGCAAGGCCCCTCGGTCACCGTCGACACCGCGTGCTCGTCCTCACTGACCGCCCTCCACCTCGCCGTCCAGGCGCTGCGCAACGGCGAGTGCGCCATGGCACTGGCCGGCGGCGTCATGGTGATGGCCGGACCGTCCGCGTTCACCATGTCGAGCCGGCAGCGCGCGCTGTCCGCCGACGGCCGCTGCAAGGCGTTCTCCTCCTCAGCCGACGGCACCGGCTTCGCCGAGGGCGTGGGCCTGGTCCTGGTGGAGCGGCTGTCCGACGCCCGCCGCGACGGGCACCGGGTGCTGGCCGTGATCCGCGGCAGCGCCGTCAACCAGGACGGCGCCTCCAACGGCCTGACCGCGCCCAGCGGCCAGGCACAGCAGCAGGTCATCCGGCAGGCACTGGCCAACGCCCGGCTCGCCCCGCACGAGGTGGACGCCGTGGAGGCCCACGGCACCGGAACCCGGCTCGGCGACCCGATCGAGGCACAGGCGCTGCTGGCCACCTACGGCAAGGAGCGCGCCGAGGACCGGCCGCTGTGGCTCGGCTCGCTGAAGTCGAACATCGGCCACGCGCAGGCCGCCGCGGGCATCGGCGGCGTCATCAAGATGGTGATGGCCATGCGCCACGGCGTGCTGCCCCGGACCCTGCACATCGACGACCCCACCCCCGACGTCGACTGGTCCGGCGGGGCCGTGCGCCTGCTCACCGAGCAGACCGCCTGGCCCGGCCACGGCCGGCCGCGGCGCGCCGCCGTCTCCTCGTTCGGGATGAGCGGCACCAACGTCCACACCATCATCGAGCAGGCCCCCGAGACGGACCCCCCGCCCACCGGCGGGCCTGC
>NZ_VOGW01000048.1 GCF_007896895.1 Streptomyces misionensis
GCCATGGCCCGCGAAAACCTCGACCACGACACGCAGAGCCAGCCCGTATTCGTCCCCGCACTACGCCACGACGGCGACGAAGTACGCACCCTCACCTCCGCCCTCGCCCGACTCCACACCGCCGGCGTCCCCGTCGACCTCGGCGTGTCCCTCCCGCCCGTTCACCTTCCCGAGCTGCCGACCTACGCCTTCCAGCGCGCGCACTACTGGCTGACCGGCGAGGGCGCCCCCGGTGCCGCCGATGATGCCGACGCCCGTTTCTGGGATGCCGTCGAGCGCGAGGACCTCAAGTCCGTGGGTGAGGCGCTGGGGGTGCGGGACGGTGCGGAACTGGACGCCGTCGGCGGGGCGCTGGGCATGCTGTCGGCGTGGCGGCGCCGACGTGACGAGCGGGCCGCGGCGGACCGGCTGCGCTACGAGGTGCTGTGGAAGCCGCTGCCCGGCGCCGCGTCCGGGGTGCCGTCCGGCACCTGGCTGGTCGTGCTCCCGGACGGCGGCGGTGCCGAGGAGTACACCGAGCGGGTCGCGCCGGCGCTGGACCGGCAGGGGCTGCGCACTGTCGTCGTACGGGCCGGGGCCGCCGCCGACCGGGGCGGGCTGGCCGAGACGCTGCGGGGCGCGCTGGCGGGAGTGGACGACGTCGGCGGCGTCCTGTCGCTGCTCGCGCTCGACCGGCGTCCGCGGCCGGGCGGTGCCACGCTCACCGAGGGTGTCGCGGCGACCCTGGCGCTGGTGCAGGCGCTCGGCGACCTGGGCTCGGGGCACCGGTTGTACTGCGCCACCCGGGGCGCGGTCGCCGTCGGTGGCACGGACGGCATCGACGCCCCCGAGCAGGCGGCCGTGTGGGGGCTCGGGCTCGCCGCGGCACTGGAACAGCCGGACCGCTGGGGTGGGTTGGTCGACCTGCCCGAGGTGTTCGACGAGCGGGCCGCCCGCACCCTGCTCGGGGTGCTGGCCGCCCCGGACGGTGAGGACCAGTTCGCGGTCCGGCCCACAGGCGCGCTGGTGCGCAGGATGAGCGGCCGTCCGCTGCTCCCGGGCGCGACGGCGGGACCGGAGTGGCGGCCACGCGGCACCGTGCTGGTCACCGGCGGCACCGAGGGCCTCGGCCGGCACGCAGCGCGCTGGCTCGCCGAGGCCGGGGCCGAGCACCTGGTGCTGACCGTCTCGTCGGACCCGGAGGCGCCACGGGTGCGGAAGGTGTGCGACGAGCTGAGGGCGCACGGCACGAAGATCACCGTTCGTCAGGTCGACCTCGGCGACCGGGAGGCGCTCGCGCGGCTGCTCTCCGGGCCCGCCGTCGTGCCGGAACTCTCCGGCGTCGTGCACACCGCCGATCTCGCGCGCGTCGCCCAGACGGACGTCACCACCGTCGAGGAACTGGCGCAGACGCTGGCAGCCAAGGTCGACGGGCTGTGGCACCTCGACGCGCTGCTGACCGGACGGGACCTGGACCTGTTCGTCGTCTTCTCCTCCGTGGCCAGTGTGTGGGGCGGCGGTGGGCAGGGGCTCATCGGTGCCGCCAACGCCCAGCTCGACGCGCTGATCGAACGGCGGCGGGCACGGGGGCTGACGGCCACCTCGGTGGCCTGGGGTGTGATCGACGGGTTCGGTGTGGCGTCCGACGCCGCTGCGCGGGAGCAGTTGCGCCGGCGTGGTGTGCTGCCGATGGCACCCGAGGAGGCCATGGCGGCGCTCACGCTCGCGGTGCGGGGTGACGACACGCGGGTGGCCGTGGTGGACGTCGACTGGGCGGCGTTCGTGCCCGCCTTCACCTCGCTGCGGCCGAGCCCGCTGATCGGCGACCTGCCGGGCGTACGGGAGATCGTCGACGGGCTGGCGGCGGACGATCCCGGCGACGAGTCAGCCTCGGAGTTCCTGCGGCAGCTCGCCGCCGCCTCCGACGCCGAGCGGGAACGCGCGCTGATGAAGGCGGTTCGCGAGCACACGGCAATCGCGCTGGGCCACAGCGGCGCCGAGGCCGTGAAGCCGGGGCGCGCCTTCCAGGAGATGGGCTTCGACTCACTCGCCGCGGTCAACCTGCGCAACACCCTCGGCGCCGCCCTGGGCACCAAGCTGCCCGCCACCCTCGTCTTCGACTACCCCACGCCCGCCGCGCTGGTGGAGCACCTGCGCACCGAACTGCTCGCGGACCCGGCCGACGAGGAACTGAGCGAGGCGGACGAGGAGGAGCTCCGCCGGACGCTGGCCTCGGTTCCGTTCAGCCGGTTCCGGGAGGCCGGGCTGCTGGACGCGCTGCGGCAGCTCGCCCGGGCGGCCGGCGTGGACGGACCGGACGACGGCGGGCAGTCACCGTCCGCCACGGACGCCGCCGAGGAACTCGACCTGATCAACGCAATGGACGTCGCCGGGCTGGTCCAACGAGCGCTGGACGGGAACCGGTTGTGATCGCGCACTCGACACGGTGGGAGCAGCCATGAGCAGCGGCCAGACTGAACAGATCGTCGAAGCGCTGCGCGCCTCGCTGAAGGACAACGCCCGGCTGAAGCACGAGTACGACAAGGCGGTCGCGGCCACCACGGCGCCCGTCGCCGTCGTCGGCATGGCCTGCCGCCTGCCGGGCGGGGTGTCCTCGCCCGAGGAGCTGTGGGAACTGGTGTCCAGCGGGGGCGACGGCATCACCGGGTTCCCGGCCGACCGCGGCTGGGACCTGGACAACCTGTTCCACCCCGACCCCGACCACCCCGGCACCAGCTACGCCAGCGAGGGCGGCTTCCTGCACGACGCCGGGATGTTCGACGCGGGTTTCTTCGGCATCTCGCCCCGCGAGGCCGTGGCGATGGATCCGCAGCAGCGGATCATGCTGGAGCTGTCCTGGGAGGTGCTGGAGCGGGCCGGCATCGACCCGACGAGCCTGCGCGGCAAGGACGTGGGTGTGTACTCCGGCATCGCCTTCCACGACTACGGTGCCGGGCTGCCCGAGGTCCCCGAGGAACTCGCGGGCTTCCTCCTCACGGGCGGGGCGGGCA
Organism: Streptomyces misionensis; assembly: GCF_007896895.1. GTDB lineage: Bacteria > Actinomycetota > Actinomycetes > Streptomycetales > Streptomycetaceae > Streptomyces > Streptomyces misionensis_A. The sequence goes on from NZ_VOGW01000048.1 coordinate 2,991, forward strand.
GTGTGCTGTCGGGCCGGGTGTCGTACGTGCTGGGCTTCGAGGGGCCGGCGGTGACCGTGGACACGGCGTGCTCGTCCTCGCTGGTCACCCTGCACCTGGCGGCGCAGGCGCTGCGCGCCGGAGAGTGCTCGCTGGCGCTGGCCGGCGGGGTGACGGTGATGGCCGAATCCGACGCGTTCGTCGGCTTCTCGCGGCAGCGCGGGCTCGCCCCCGACGGCCGGTGCAAGGCGTTCGCGGCGGCGGCGGACGGTACCGGGTTCGCCGAGGGCGCCGGGGTGCTGCTCCTGGAGCGGCTGTCCGACGCGGTCGAGGCGGGCCATCCGGTGCTCGCGGTGGTAAGGGGCTCGGCAGTCAACCAGGACGGCGCGTCGAACGGACTGACGGCGCCGAACGGCCCTTCGCAGCGGCGCGTCATCCGGCGGGCGCTGAAGAACGCCCGGCTGACCGCTGCCGAGGTGGACGTGGTGGAGGCGCACGGCACCGGTACAGCGCTGGGCGACCCCATCGAGGCGCAGGCGCTGCTGGCCACCTACGGCCGGGACCGCGAACGGCCGCTGTGGCTGGGGTCGGTCAAGTCGAACATCGGGCACACGCAGGCCGCCGCCGGAGCGGCCGGAGTCATCAAGATGGTGATGGCGATGCGGCACGGCGTGTTGCCGCGGACCTTGCACGTGGATGCGCCGACACCGCAGGTGGACTGGTCGGCGGGGGCCGTGGAGCTGCTGACCGAGGAGCAGGCGTGGCCGGAGACGGGACGGCCGCGCCGGGCCGCCGTGTCCGGCTTCGGCATCAGTGGCACCAACGCCCACGTGATCCTGGAGGAGGCCCCGGCCGCCACCGGTCCAGTGGACAAAGCGGTTTCCGAGAAGCCGCTCCTGACCGGCGCCCCCGTGCCGCTGCTGGTCTCCGGGCGCGGCGAGGCCGCGCTGCGCGCCCAGGCCGAGCGGCTGCGGTCGTACGTGACGGACCGTCCCGGCGCGGCGCTGACGGACCTCGGCCGGTCGCTGGCCACCGGGCGCGCGGCGCTGGAACAGCGCGGTGTCGTACTGGCCGCCGACCGGGACGCCGCGCTGCGCGGCCTGGCCGCGCTGGCCGAGAACACCCCGGCGCCCGAGGTGGTGCGGGGCGACGGCGGCCCGACCACCGGGCACACCGTCTTCGTCTTCCCCGGCCAGGGCTCGCAGTGGCCCGGTATGGCGGCCGAACTCCTCGACTCCTCCCCCGTGTTCGCCGCCCGGTTCGCCGAGTGCGACGAGGCGCTGGGCCGCCACCTCGACTGGTCGGTCACCGACGTCGTCCGGGGCGCCGCGTCGGCGCCGTCCATGGAGCGCATCGAGGTGCTCCAGCCTGCGCTGTTCGCGGTGCACGTGTCGCTGGCCGCGGTGTGGACGGCGGCCGGGGTGGCACCGGCGGCGGTGGTCGGCCACAGCCAGGGGGAGATCGCGGCGGCGTACGTCGCCGGGGCGCTGACGCTGGAGGAGGCGGCCCGTATCGTCGTGCTGCGCAGCGCCCTGTTCGCCGAGGAACTGGTCGGCAAGGGCGCGGTGGCCTCCGTCGCCGCCTCCGCCGACGCTGTGGAGAAGCGGCTCGCGGCGTGGGACGGGCGGCTGGCCGTCGCCGGCCGCAACGGGCCCGCCGCGGTCACGGTCGCCGGTGAGGAGGCGGCGCTTGCGGAGTTCGTGGCCGGCTGCGAGGCCGACGGCCTGCGGGCCCGTGTCGTCGGCTCCACGGTCGCCTCGCACTGCGCCCAGGTCGATCCGCTGCGCGACCGTATCCTCGCGATGTTCGCCGACGTCCGTCCGCGCCGTTCGGCCGTCCCGTTCTACTCGACGGTCACCGGCGGCGCGTTCGACACCGTCGGCCTGGACGCCGAGTACTGGTTCAGCAACGCACGCCGCCCGGTGGACTTCGAGGCCGCCGTGCGCGATCTGCTCGCCGACGGCTTCGGGTTCTTCGTGGAGTCCAGCGCCCACCCCGTGTTGGTCACCGCCATGCAGCAGCTCTTCGAGGACGCCGGAGCCGAGGCGGTCGCCGTGGGTTCGCTGCGGCGCGGCGAGGGCGGCGCGCCCCGGATGCTGGCCTCGCTCGCGGAGGGACACGTGGGCGGGCTGCCCGTCGACTGGTCCGCGGTCCTTGCCGGCGCGGCGGACTCCGACGGGGGCGCCGGGGACGCCGGCGGCCCGGAGCGGCCGACCGTCACCGACCTGCCCACCTACGCCTTCCAGCACCGGCATTACTGGCTGGAGTCGGGCCAGGGGCAGGGCCACGGCGACGCCGCGAGCCTCGGACTGACACCGGCCGGGCACCCGCTGCTCGGCGCGGTCACCGAGGTCTCCGGGACCGGAACCGGCTCCGCGTCCGGCTCCGGCCCCGTGCTGTTCACCTCCCGCCTGTCGCTGCGCACCCACCCCTGGCTGGCCGACCACGCGGCGGGTGGCACGGTGTTGCTGCCCGGCGCGGCCTTCGTGGAGCTCGCGGTGCGCGCCGGGGACGAGGTGGGCTGCCCCACCCTGGAGGAGCTCGTCGTCGAGGCGCCGCTGCCCTTGGCCGAGGGCGACGGCGTACGCGTACAGGTCCTCGTCGGCGAGGCGGACGAGCAGGGCCGCCGCCCGCTGTCCGTGCGCTCCCTCCCGGCGAACGGCGACCCCGGCGCGGCCTGGACCCGGCACGTCAGCGGCTTCCTGGCCCCGGCCGCCGGCACCCCGCCGGAGGCCTTGGCCCCGTGGCCGCCGACCGGGGCGGTCCCGGTCGGCCCGGAGCGGGTGACGGAGGCGTACGAGGAGATGGCCGCCGCCGGATACGGCTACGGGCCGGCGTTCCGGGGCCTGCGCGCGGTGTGGACGCGGGGCGAGGAGGTGTTCGCCGAGGTCGCCCTCGCCGCGGACCAGGGGCTGTCCGCCGACGGGTTCGGGCTGCACCCTGTGCTGCTGGACTCCGCCATGCACGCCATCGGCTTCCGCGCCCCGGCCGGCGCCGACGCCGCGCTCGCCCTGCCCTTCGCCTACCGCGACGTCGCCCTGCACGCCGCCGGAGCGACCGCGCTGCGCGTCCGCGTCACCCCGCACGGCGCCGACGAGGTCGCCCTGCACCTGGCGGACGGCACGGGCGCGCCCGTCGCCACCGTCGGCTCGGTGGTGTCCCGGCCGCTCGCCACGGACCTGCCCGCCACCCGTACCACCCCCGTCCGCGACCGTTTGTTCCGCGTCGGCTGGGACGAACTCCCCGCGCCCGGCCCCGTCGAAGACGCGCCGCACCCCGTGCCGGTGGCGACCGCCGAGGACATTCGTGAACTCGCCGAGACCGCCGACCTGGGCATCCCCGAGACGCTGCTCCTCGAACTGGAAGCGGCGGCTGACGGGCTGAACGCCGACGCCGCCCGTGACGTCACCGGCCGGGTCCTCGACCTGCTCCAGACCTGGCTGACCGCGCCCGAACTGGACGCCACCCGGCTGCTGGTCCTCACCCACGGCGCGGTCGCCGTGCACCACGACCGTGAACTCACCGACCCCGCTGCCGCGGCCGCCCTCGGCCTGCTGCGGTCCGCGCAGGCCGAGAACCCCGAGCGGATCACCCTGGTGGACACCGACGGAGCCCGGGCGTCCCGCGCCCTGCTGCCCGCCGTCCTCACCGGGACCGAACCCCAGCTCGCCCTGCGCGACGGCGTCCGCTTCGCCCGCCGGCTCACCCGCGCCGACACCACCGGCGCGCTCACCGTCCCCGCGGACGCGGCGGCGTGGCGGCTGGAGCCCGGCAGTGACGGCACCCTCGAAGGACTGGCGCTGCGCCCCTCCCCCGCCGCGCTCGCACCGCTCGCCGCCGGGCAGGTCCGCGTCGAGGTACGGGCCGCGGGCCTGAACTTCCTGGACGTCCTGGTCGCACTCGGCATGAACAAGGTCGAGGCCACCCTCGGCAACGAGGGCGCGGGCATCGTCACCGAGACCGGCCCCGACGTCACCGCACTCGCCGTCGGCGACCGGGTGATGGGCCTGTTCCCCGATGCCGTCGGCCCCGTCGCCGTCGCCGACCAGCGCACCGTCACCAGGATCCCGGACGGCTGGACCTTCCAGCAGGCAGCCTCCGTGCCCATGGCCTTCCTCACCGCCTACTACGGCCTGCGCGACCTCGCCGGGCTGCGCGCGGGCGAGACGGTCCTCGTGCACGCCGCCGCCGGCGGTGTCGGCATGGCCGCCGTGCAGCTGGCCCGGCACTGGGGCGCCGACGTCCTCGCCACCGCGTCCCCCGCCAAGTGGGACACCGTGCGCGCCACCGGCGTCCCCGCCGACCGCATCGCCGGCTCCCGCACCACGGAGTTCGAACGCCGCTTCCTCGACGTCACGCAGGGCCGCGGCGCCGACATCGTCCTCGACTCGCTGGCCGGCGACCTGGTCGACGCCTCCCTGCGGCTGCTGCCGCGCGGCGGGCGCTTCCTGGAGATGGGCAAGAGCGACCTGCGCGACCCCGCCGAGGTGGCGACCGCCCACCCCGGCGTCGTCTACCGGGCGTTCTCCCTCCACGAGGCGGGCGACGACCGTATAGGGGAAATGCTGCGGGACCTGGCCGCCCTCTTCGAGCAGGGTGTCCTGCGTCCCCTTCCGCTGCACACCTGGGACGTACGGGAGGCCCCGGCCGCCTTCCGGTTCATGAGCCAGGGCCGGCACACCGGCAAGAACGTCTTCACCCTGCCCCGCCCCCTCGACTCCGACGGCACCGTGCTGGTCACCGGCGGCACGGGCACCCTGGGCCGCCTGGTGGCCCGGCGCATGGTCACCGAGCACGGTGTGCGCCACGTCGTCCTGGCCGGGCGGCGCGGCCGGGCCGCCGACGGCGTGCCCGAGCTGGAGGACGAGCTGCGCGCCCTGGGTGCCGCCACCGTCCGCACCGTCGCCTGCGACGTCGCAGACCGGGCCGCGGCGGCCGCCCTGCTCGCCTCGATCCCGCCGGACGCCCCGCTGACCGCCGTGGTGCACGCCGCCGGACTCCTGGACGACGGTGTGATCACCGCCCTGACACCGGAGCGGCTGGCCACGACGTTCCGGCCCAAGGTGGACGCCGCGCTCAACCTGCACGAGCTGACGGCCACGCTGCCGCTGAGCGCCTTCGTCGTCTTCTCCTCCGGAGCCGGCACCTTCGACTCCCCGGGCCAGGGCAACTACTCCGCCGCCAACGCCTTCCTCGACGCGCTCGCCCGCCACCGGCACGCCGCCGGGCTGCCCGCCACCTCCCTCGCCTGGGGGCTGTGGGGCCAGGCCACCGACATGAGCGCCCACCTCGACGACACCGACCAGCGACGCATGGCCAAGGGTGGCATGCTCGCCCTGTCCGTGCCCGAGGGCATGGAGCTGTTCGACGCCGCCCTGCGCACCCCCGCCGCCGTCCTGGTGCCCGCCCGCATGGACTTCGCCGCCCTGCGCGGCCTGGCCGGCACCGGCACCCTGCCCGCGCTGCTGGCCTCCCTCGTCCGGGCCCCGCGCCGGACCGTCGACAACACGGCGGCGGACACCGACGACCTGGCCGGCCGGCTCGCCGGAGCGACCGCGGGACAGCGGGAGAAGATCCTGCTCGACCTGGTCCAGCAGGAGGCCGCCGCCGTCCTCGGCCACTCCTCCGCCGACGCCGTCGACCCCCACCAGCCCTTCAAGGAGATCGGCTTCGACTCGCTCACCGCGGTCGAGCTGCGCAACCGTCTCTCCCGCCGGGCCGGCACCCGGCTGCCCGCCACGCTCGTCTTCGACCACCCCGCACCCACCGCCCTGGCCCGCTTCCTCCTCGCCGAGCTGGGCCAGGAGGTCGACCCGGCCGAGCTGCTGCTGACCGAACTCGACGCCATGGCCGCGACGCTGGCCGGGACCAGCCCCGACGCATCGACCCACGCCACCGTCCTGACCCGCCTGAACGCGCTCGTCGAGCAGTGGAGGAGGGCCGCGGACCCGGCCCGCACCGGTACCGATGTCGAGGAGTTCGACGTGGACACCGCGACCGACGAGGACATGTTCGACCTCATCGACCGGGAGTTCGGCACCACCTGACCGACCGCGACCTCCGACCACAGGCCCAGCCCAGGCCCCGGCCCGGCCGACCTCCGACGCGTTTCCATCAGGAGCGAACTCTCATGGCAGATGACGGGAAGCTGCGTGACTACCTCAAGCGCGTGCTGGCGGACGCCCGCCGTTCCCAGCAGCGGGTCCGCGAACTGGAGGCCGAGCGGTCCGAGCCGATCGCCGTCGTGGCGATGGCCTGCCGCCTCCCGGGCGGCGTCACCTCCCCCGAGGAACTGTGGGACCTGGTGCGCCGCGGCCACGACGGCATCACGCCCTTCCCCGAGAACCGCGGCTGGGACCTGGACAACCTGTTCCACCCCGACCCCGACCACCACGGCACCAGCTACGTCCGCGAGGGCGGCTTCCTGCACGACGCGGGCGACTTCGACGCCGCCTTCTTCGGCATCTCCCCGCGCGAAGCGGTCACCATGGACCCCCAGCAGCGCCTCCTGCTCGAACTGTCCTGGGAGACCTTCGAACGCGCGGGCATCGACGCGACCGCGTGGCGCGGCAAGGACGTCGGGGTCTTCGCCGGCTTCGCGGGCAGCGACTACGGCAGCGAACTCACCGGACTCCCGGAGGAGCTGGAGAGCTACCTGATGACCTCCGGGGCGGGCAGCGTGCTGTCCGGCCGGATCTCCTACATCTTCGGCTTCGAGGGCCCCGCCGTCACCGTCGACACCGCCTGCTCAGCCTCCCTGGTGGCCCTCCACCTCGCGGCGCGGGCCCTGCGCGCGGGTGACTGTTCCATGGCCCTCGCCGCAGGTGTCACCGTCCTCGGCACCCCCCGCGCCTACATCGGTTTCTCCCGGCAGCGCGGCCTCGCCGCCGACGCCCGCTGCAAGGCGTTCGCCGCCGCCGCGGACGGCACGATCTTCGCCGAGGGCGCGGGCGTCCTGCTCCTCGAACGGCTGTCGGATGCCCAGCGCCTGGGCCACCGCGTGCTGGCGGTGCTGCGCGGTAGCGCGGTCAACCAGGACGGCGCCTCCAACGGCCTCACCGCCCCCAACGGCCCCTCTCAGCAGCGCGTCATCCGCCAGGCTCTGGCCGACGCCCGCCTCACCGCGTCCGACGTCGACGCGGTCGAGGCGCACGGTACGGGCACGGCACTGGGCGACCCCATCGAGGCCCAGGCGGTCCTGGCCACCTACGGCCAGGACCGCGAACGCCCGCTGCTGCTCGGGTCCTTGAAGTCCAACATCGGACACGCCCAGGCCGCCGCGGGCGTGGCCGGCGTCATCAAGACGGTACTGGCCCTCCAGCACGGAATCCTGCCGCGCACCCTGCACGTGGACGCCCCCACACCACAGGTCGACTGGTCGGCGGGCGCGGTGGAACTGCTGACGGAACAGCGGCCCTGGCCCGAGGTCGAACGGCCCAGAAGGGCCGGTGTCTCCGCATTCGGCATCAGTGGCACCAATGCCCACGTCATCCTCGAACAGGCCCCGGAACAGGAGTCGGCCCAGACACCCGGCCCGGCCGCCCTCCCCGTGGTGCCGTTGCTCCTCTCCGGACACGGCACGGCAGCCCTGCGGGCGCAGGCACGGCAGATACGGGACCACGCCAGGGCACACGCGGAGATGGACCTGGCCGCCCTGGGCGCCGCGCTGGCCCTGGGCCGGGCCGCGCTGCCCGACCGCGCGGTGGTCCTGGCCCGCGACCGGGACGAGGCGCTGGCGGGCCTGGACGCGCTGGCACGGGGCGAGAAGGCACCCGGCGTCGTCACGGGCACCGTCACACGCGGACGGCTGGCCGTGCTGTTCACCGGCCAGGGCTCCCAACGAGCCGGCATGGGACGTGAACTCCACCAAGCCTTCCCCGTGTACCGCGAAGCCTTCGACGAAGTCTGCGCAGCCCTCGGCGGAGACATCCGCGAAACCGTCCTCGGCAACGACCAGAACCGCCTCGACCGGACCAAGTACACCCAAGCCGCACTGTTCGCCCTGGAAGTCGCCCTCTACCGACTCATCACCTCCTGGGGCATCACACCCGACATCGTCGCCGGACACTCCATCGGCGAAGTGACAGCCGCACACATCGCAGGCGTGCTCTCACTCAAAGACGCCGCCACCCTCGTCACCACCCGCGCACGCCTGATGGAAACACTCCCCCAAGGCGGCGCGATGATCGCCGTCGCCACCACCGAACACAACATCCCCCCACACCCCGGCATCGACATCGCAGCCCTCAACAGCCCCACCTCCACCGTCCTGTCCGGCGACGAACAACCCCTCCTCAAAACAGCACAAGAACTAGCCGCACACGGCATACGCACCCGCCGCCTGAACGTCTCCCACGCCTTCCACTCCGCCCACATGGAACCCATACTCACCGAATTCCAACACGCACTCGAAAACCTCACCTTCCACACCCCCACTCTCCCCCTCCTCTCCAACACCACCGGACAACTCGCCGACCCCGAGACACTGTGCACCCCCGCCTACTGGGCCCACCACATACGCGCGACCGTACGCTTCGCCGACGGCATCCACACCCTCGCCGACCACGGCATCACCACCTACCTCGAACTCGGCCCCGACAGCACCCTCACCGCCATGGCCCGCGAAAACCTCGACCACGACACGCAGAGCCAGCCCGTATTCGTCCCCGCACTACGCCACGACGGCGACGAAGTACGCACCCTCACCTCCGCCCTCGCCCGACTCCACACCGCCGGCGTCCCCGTCGACCTCGGCGTCCTCCACGGCACCACGGCCCGTCCCCCGCTCATGCCCGAGCTGCCGACCTACGCCTTCCAGCGCGCGCACTACTGGCTGACCGGCGAGGGCGCCCCCGGTGCCGCCGGTGACGTATCGGCCGCCGGGGTGGACGGCCTCGGGCATCCGCTGCTGGGCGCGGTGGTCGAAGTACCGGAGTCGGGTGAGGTGCTGTTCACCTCGCGCCTGTCGCTCGCCACGCACCCGTGGCTGGCCGACCACGTCGCGGCCGGGGCGGTACTGCTGCCCGGTGCGGCCTTCGTGGAGCTGGCGTTGCGTGCCGGTGACGAGGTCGGCTGCGGTGCCGTCGAGGAGCTGGTGATGGAGGCTCCCATGGTTCTCGCGGAGGGCGCCGCCGCGCAGGTGCGTGTCAGCGTCGCGGCTGACGACGGTGCCGGCCGCCGCGCCGTGCGCGTCCACTCCCGTGCCGAGGACGCCGGGCTGGGAACGCCGTGGACGCGGCACGCCTCCGGCACTCTGCGCCCCGAGGACGACACGGACGTGGTCGCGGCCACGGCCGCGTCGACGGTCGGCCTGACGGTCTGGCCGCCGGCCGACGCGGTGGCCGTGGACCCGGCGGACATCGAGGGGCTGTACGACGGTCTGGAGCAGGCCGGGTACCGCTACGGGCCCGTGTTCCAAGGGCTGCGGGCGGCCTGGCGCGGTGACGGCGCCGTGTACGCGGAAGTGGCCCTCGCGGACGAGCACCGTGACATGGCGGCGACGTTCGGGCTGCACCCCGCGCTCCTCGACGCCGCCATGCACACCCTGGCCTTCCACGAGCGTGACGAGGCCGAGCCACAGCTGGTACTGCCCTTCGCCTACCGTGACGTGACGCTGCACGCGTCCGGTGTCTCGGCGTTGCGGGTCCGGGTGACCCTGAGCGGCACGCACACCATGACCCTCGAACTGGCCGACGGTACCGGTGCCCCGATCGCGTCGCTCGGGTCGGTGGTGTCCCGGCCGGTCGACCCCGGGCAGCTCACCGGGACGGCGGCCACGGCTGACCGGATGTTCCGCGTCGCCTGGCAGGAGGTGCCGGCACGGGGCGAGTCCCGGGCCCTCCGTCCGGTGCCGGTGGCCGACGCCGGCGACGTGCACCGGCTGTCCGCCGCGCCCGAGACACCGGACACACTGCTGCTGGACCTCCGCGGTGCGGCAGCCGATGTGCGGGAGGTGACCGGACGGGCGTTGCGGGTGGCACGGGCGTGGCTGGCCGAGCCGTCGCTGCTGTCCAGCCGACTGGTCGTGGTGACGCGGGGCGCCGTCACCGTCCGGGAGGGCGAGTCGGCCGACCCGGCAACGGCCGCGGTGTGGGGTCTGATGGCCTCCGCGCAGGCGGAGAACCCGGGGCGTGTCCTCCTCGTCGACGCCGACACAGGTACCGACACCGACTGGGGCACCGGAGCGCTCGCTCAGCTCCCTGCCGCCGACGAGCCGCAGTTGGCCCTGCGTGACGGTCAGTGGTTCACCCGGCGGCTCGTCCGAGCGGCGGCGGGTGACGTGCCGTACGGCGGCCTGGGCGACGGCACCGTCCTCGTCACCGGCGGTACCGGTGCCCTCGGCGCGGTCGTGGCCCGGCACCTGGTGGCGGTGCACGGGGTGCGGAGTCTGGTGCTGGCCGGACGGCGCGGGGAGAAGGCCCCCGGTGCCGCCGGACTGGCGGCGGAACTGGCGGCGACGGGAGCCCGGGTACGCATCGCGGCGTGCGATGTCGCGGATCGGGACGCCGTGGCGGCGCTGCTGGGCGAGGTGCCCGCCGACGCACCGCTGACCGCCGTAGTGCACGCGGCGGGTGTGCTGGACGACGGGGTGCTGACCGCCCTGACGCCGGAGCGGCTCGACACAGTGCTGCGGGCCAAGGCCGACGGCGCGCGTCACCTGGACGAGCTGACCCGGGACTCCGGACTCGCCGCGTTCGTCCTGTTCTCCTCCGCCGCCGGTGTCCTGGGCAACCCGGGGCAGGGCAACTACGCCGCCGCCAACGCCTACCTCGACGCGCTCGCGCACCGGCGCCGCGCCGCGGGCCTGCCCGCCGTGTCGCTGGCGTGGGGCATGTGGGAACAGGCCGCAGGTACCGGTATGACCGGGCGGCTCGCGGCCACCGAGCGGCACCGGACGACACGGGGCGGCGTCGCCGCACTGGCACCCGCCGAGGGCATGCAGCTCTTCGACGCCGCGCTGCGCACCGGCCTGCCCGTGGTGGTGCCGATGAAACTGGACCTCGCCGCCCTGCGCGCCCAGGCCGCCGCCGGACCCGTCGTTCCGCCGATGCGGACCCTGGTGCCCCCGGCACGACGGGCGCCGGCGCTCGCGGCCGAGGAGGAGCCGGTGTCCGCGCGGCTGGCCGGTCTGGACGCGGAGGAGCGGGAGGGCGTACTGCTCGGCCTGGTGCTACAGGAGGCCGGGCAGGTCCTCGGGCACACGGCGTCCACCGCCCTCGACCCGGACGTGGTGTTCACCGAGATCGGCCTGGACTCCCTGATGGCGGTGGAACTCCGCGACCGCCTGGCCCGGCACACGGCGCTGCGGCTGCCGCCCAGCTTCGTCTTCGACCACCCGACTCTGCGGATGCTGGCCCGGCAGTTGCGGGACGAACTGAGCGTTCCGAACGCGGACACGGACGCCAACTCATAGCGAGCGCGATGCGAACGAGAAAGGGATGGCACATGTTCAGCACCGATGCCTACCTGGCACGCCTGGGATTCGACCGGCCACCCGCGCCGACCCTGGTGAACCTGCGGCGGCTGCACCGCAGTCACCTCACGTCCGTCCCCTACGACACCGCGCACACCCACCGGCTCAGCGCGGTGAACATGGCGGACATCGACGTCGACAAGGCCTTCGAGGCCATCGTGCCGACCGGCGCCGGCGGCATGTGCCTGGAGCTCAACACCCTGTTCGCCCGGCTCCTGCGCGAACTGGGCTACGACCTGGACGTGCTCAGCGGCGGCACCTACCTGCCCGGTAACACCTTCGCACCCGACCCGGAGCACATGCTGATGCTCGTCCGGATCGACGGCGAGGAGTGGCTGGCCGACGTCGGACACGCCGGGCTCTGCTTCACCGAGCCGCTGCGGCTGGTGGAGGACGAGCCGCAGTGGCAGTACGGCTGCGCGTTCCGGCTGGTGCGGCGGGACGGGTTCCTCGTGCTCCAGGCCAAGACGCTGGGACACGACTGGCGCACCACCTACCGTTTCACCACCGCGCCCCGGACCTACGACGCCTGGGAGGGCGTCGGCGGCGGCAACGGGCCGGCCATCCTCGCCGCGATGCGCCGGCGCCGGCGTGCCACCGAGCGGGGACAGGTGTTCCTCACCAGCAACATGTTCACGACCGTCGAGGACGGCCACGAGAAGGTCTCCGTCCTCGTCGACCCCGCACAGCGTGCCGAGGTGATCGCCACCTACTGGGACGGCCGCGACTGACCCGTCCGGGGCCGTCGCCCCCCAGCCCCGCCCCCGTCCCCGTTCCCGGCCGACCGCCGCCAGCGGAAAGTGATGCGCCCATGAAGTTCGGCCTGTTGTACGGTGCCCAGCTGCCCCGCCCCTGGACCGAGGACTCCGAATACCGGCTCTTCCACGACATGCTGGCGGAGATAGAACTGGCCGACCAGTTGGGCTTCGACCATGTGTGGTGTCCCGAGCACCACTTCTTGGAGGAGTACTCGCACATGTCCGGGCCGGAGGTGTTCCTCGGCGCGGTCAGCCAGCGCACCAGCCGTATCCGGATCGGGCACGCCGTCGCCCTGATGCCGCCGGGTTTCAACCCGACCGCGCGGATCGCCGAGCGGATCGCCACGCTGGACCTGTTGTCCGGGGGACGCGTGGAGTTCGGCACCGGCGAGTCCACCACCCCCACCGAGCTGGCGGGGTTCGGTGTGGAGCGTGCCGTCAAACGGGACCAGTGGGCGGAGGCGGTGGACGCCGTGGCCCGCATGTTCGTGGAGGAGCCGTTCGCCGGGTACGAGGGCAAGTACGTCTCGGCGCCGGTCCGCAACGTGTTGCCCAAGACCCGGCAGAAGCCGCACCCGCCGATGTGGATGGCCTGCGGCAACCGGGATGCCATCCGGCTCGCTGCCGCCAAGGGGCTCGGCGCGCTCAACTTCTCCTTCTTCGGCCCGGCCGAGACCAGGAAGTGGGTCGACGCCTATTACGAGGGCCTCGAGTCCGCGGACTGCGTGCCCGCCGGGTTCGCGGTCAACGCGCAGGTCGCCGCGACCATCCCGATGTTCTGCCACCAGGACGAGGCGACCGCCGTGGAACGCGGCGCCGACGGCGTCCAGTTCTTCAACTTCGGACTCGGTTTCTACGCCGGTTTCGGCGCCGCCGCCCCCGGCCGGACCCGGCTGTGGGAGACGTTCCAGCGCGACCGCGACCGCTACGGCATGGGCCGTGCCGCCTTCGGCAGGCCCGGTATGCCGCTGGGCAACCCGGCGCGCGGCGCGGTGGGCACCCCGGAGCAGATCCGGCGGTTCCTGCGGCAGCACGAGGAGGCCGGCCTCGACCAGGCGATCTTCCTGGTGCAGGGCGGCGGGACCCGGCACGAGCACGTCTGCGAGTCGCTGGAGCTGTTCGCCCGCGAGGTGATGCCCGAGTTCAAGGAGCGGCACGAGCGGGCCGCGCAGGCGAAGGCCGCCCGGCTTCAGCCCGCCCTCGACGCCGCCCTGGCCCGGCGTGAACCGCCCCGCACAGCCGATCCCGCCTACGTCATCCCCGCCCGCAGCCCGAACCCGGCCCCCTGACCCGCTTACCGACCCGCTTACTCGCAAGGAGATCGCGTCACCATGGCTCAGACATCCGAAGAAGAGATGCGCGTCCTCGACCCGCAGAGCGTCGCCGAGGAGCTGCGCAAGAACGGCCCGCCGCGGCGGATCGAGATGCACGGCACCGCCGCGTGGCTCGTGTCCCGGTTCGACGAGGTACGTGAGTGCCTCGCGCACCCCAGGATGAGCCCGGCCGCCGCCTACGCCGCCTCACGGGGGCAGAAGACCCCGGTGAGCGGGCTGTTCGAGGACACGCTGATGGGCACCAACCCGCCCGAGCACACCCGGCTGCGCCGACTGCTGGGCACGGCGTTCACCGCGCGCCGGGTGGAAGCCCTGCGGCCGCGCGTGCGGGAGATCACCGACAGTCTGCTGGACGCCGTCGCCGCCGACGGCCGGGCGGACCTGGTCTCCGCGCTGGCCGTCCCGCTGCCCATGCAGGTGATCTGCGAGCTGCTCGGCGTGCCCATCGCCGACCGCACCGAGTTCCACCAGTGGGCCGACCTGATGCTGCTGCCGCCGTTCGACCCGGAGGCCGCCGCCCGCTCCGCGGATGCCTCCGCGAAACTGTGGTCCTACGTGGAGAACCTGGCCGAGGAGCGGCGCGAGGACCCCAAGGACGACCTGATCAGCGCGCTGATGTCGGCGCACGAGGACGACCGGCTCAGCCACCGCGAGGTGGTCGCCACCGCCCGCATGATGCTGATCGCCGGCTACGAACTGACCGGCAGCTTCATCAGCAACGCCGTCTTCTCGCTGCTGACCCGGCCGGACCAGCTCGACCTGCTGCGCGCGGACCCCGAGCTGGCCGGCCGGAACCTGGACGAGCTGCTGCGGCACGCCGGGCCCGGCATCCTCGTCGTGCGCTTCGCCGACGAGGACGTCGAGATCGGCGGCGTCACGATAGCCGCGGGCGAGCAGGTGCTGCTGGACATGGACGCCGCCCACTGCGACCCCGCGCACGTCACCGACGGAGAGCGGCTGGACCTCACGCGGGGCAACGTGATGCACCTCCAGTTCGGCCAGGGCGTGCACTACTGCATCGGCGCGCCGCTGGCCCGCGTGGAGGCGCAGACCGCGCTGGAGAGCCTGTTCCTGCGCTTCCCCGACCTGCGCCTGGCCGTACCGGTCGCCGAGGTCGGCGCCAAGCCCAACCCGTTCATCCGCTCCCTGACGTCCCTGCCGGTGGAGTTCGCTCCCCGGTGAGCAGAGGAGACGGCGGTGCGGAACGCTGCCGGTCCCGGCCGCCCTCCGCACCGCCGTCGACGCATCCGGGGTGCCGGACGCCCCTGAGTGTCAGGGCACCGGCACCGCCGGGCACAGCGCCAGGAGTTCCGCCGGGTGACGCAGGACGACATCGGGGTCCGCGGCGAGCAGCGTCGCCTCGTCCGTCTCGCCCCACAGCGCGGCCACCGCGGTGACACCCGCGCCGCGGGCGCTGGCGAGGTCGGTGACGGCGTCGCCGACCATCACCGTCCGCCCGGGGTCGGCGCCCAGCAGCTCCATCGCCTTGAGCACGATGTCGGGCGCCGGCTTGGCCCGCGGCACCTCGTCCGAGCCGAGGACAGCGTCGAACCGGTCGCGGATACCGATCGTGTCCAGCAGCGAACGGGCCCGCGGGCCGCTCTTGCCGGTGGCCACGGCCAGCCGGACCCCCCGGCGGCGCAGCTCCCCCAGCAGCTCCGGCACGCCGTCGAACACCTCCACCAGGTGGGCGAGCCGGTAGCTCTCGCGGACAAAGGGTTCCTCCATCTCCAGCGGCAGCCCCATGATGCGCATGATGTCGGGGAAGTAGCGGCCCAGATGCCGGTTGTACTCCTCGAACGGCGGCTCGCCCGGCCCGACGACCTCCGCGTAGGCGAGGGTGAACGCCTCGCGCATCACCGCGAAGCTGTTGACGAGGACGCCGTCGAGGTCGAAGACCACCGAGGTGACGCCGGAAGGGGAAGGGACGGAAGGAACGGACTGGCTGATCATCGGGGACTCCCGTGGAACGTGGTCACGGCGCGCAACCGGTGCGGTCACACCGGGGCGGACTCCCGGACCTCCTGGACGGTGCGGGCCGAGGAGTAGACCCGCTCGATGGCGCCGATGGTGCGGCGCGCCTCGGCGATCGCCCGGCCTCGTGCGGCCGGGTCGTGCAACAGGCCGGGCAGCAGGGCGAGCTGCCGGTCGTACTCGGCGCCGACCCGTTCCGTGGGCACAGCGAGCTCGCGCGTGGTGCCGTCGGCGGTGCGGGTCAGCACGGACTTCCCGAGGCGGTTGGGGCTGAACCCGAAGGTGCAGCGCAGGGTCGCGCTGCCCGCGCTGCCCTCGACGGTGACGCGGGTGGTGTCCACCGCCTCGTGCGAGGCCCAGCTCGCGTGCAGGACGACGGACCGGCCGTCGTCGGTGACGAGGAAGCCGCGCGCGGTGTCCTCGACGTCGGTGCCGCCGCCCCCGGTCGCGTCGCCATCGCCTTCGGCATCGTTGTCGTCGTCGCGCCAGGCGGCCCGGGAGGATGCCTGGGTGATGAAGTCGGCGGAGACGGTGCCGATGGCGTGCCGGAAGGCGGCGGTGCCCAGCAGCGGTACGGCGATGTCGAGGAGGTGCCATCCGAGGTCGACCAGCGCCCCGCCTCCCGCGAGCGACCGCTGGGTGAACCAGCCGCCCCGGTCGGGCACCCCGCGCGCCCGTACCCAGGCCAGTTCGACGTGCCGGACCTCGCCCAGGCGTTCGGTGGCCCGGTACAGGCCGGTTACGTCGGCGCGGTGGCGGGCCGCGCTGCCGGCCAGCAGTATCGCGCCGCCCGCGCGTTCCGCGGCGGCCAGCCGTTCCGCCTCCTCGGAGGTCAGGCAGACCGGCTTCTCCAGGAACACCGGGATGCCCTTGGTGAGCAGTTCGCAGGCGACGGCGCAGTGCAGGTGGTTGGGGACCGCGACGACCGCGAGGTCCACCTCGGCGGGGTCGAGGTCGGCGAGGGACGTCAGCACCGACAGCCCGGTCGCGTCCGCCCCCTGGGAGTCGGCGACGGCGGCCCGGCCGCGCTCGTCGGGGTCGACGGCGGCGGTCACGGTGAAGGCGGGGCTGCGGAGCAGCCGGGGCAGCCAGACCGAGCGGGCGGCCCAGCCCAGGCCGATCACGGCGGTGCGGACGGGCGGCAGGGCCGGGGACGGGGCGCTCATGCGCTCGCGAGCACGTCGGCGATGACGGCGGCGATCTCGTGCATCTGCTCCTCGCCGCCCAGCAGCGTACGGTGGTGCAGCCACACGGAGTCCCGGGTGAGGGCCTCGGAGTGCGGGCAGCGGCGGGCCAGTTCCTCCACGGTCAGCTCCGGCGCCGCGACCTCCCAGAAGGCGTCGGTACGGTAGACCGCGCGGAACCCGACGAACGCGGGCAGCCCCCGCTCGATGAGGGTGTCGACGACCCGTGCGCGCCGTTCCTCGGTGATGCCCGGCACCCGGAACATCGCCATGTAGTGCGGATTGCGGTCACCGCGCTCGTCGAGGGCCTGCGGGACGACGCCGGGGATCTCGGCCAGCAGCCGGCTCAGCACCGGCCAGCGCGCCTCGCGTGTGTCGATCTGTGCATCGAGCCGGGCGAGCTGGGCGCGCAGCACCGACGCGGAGAACTCGTTGAGGCGGAAGTTGGAACCGGACGTACGGTGGAAGTAGCCGCGGTCGGTGCGCGGTCGGCCGCAACTGTGCCGCACGAAGCCCTTCTCGTACCCTTCCGCGTCGGGGAAGAGCACCGCGCCGCCCTCACCGGCGGTCATCAGCTTGCCGTTCTGGAAGCTGAACGCCGCGACAGAGCCCAGCTCCCCGACCCGCTGGCCGCGCCACCGCGCGCCCTGCGCGTGGGCCGCGTCCTGGACCAGTGGTACGCCCGAGTCGGCGGACAGCTTGCCCAGCGCGTCCATGTCGCACATCTGGCCCGCCATGTGCACCGGCATGATGGCTGCGGTCCGCGGTCCGATCGCGGCCTCGACCGCCGCCGGGTCGACGCAGTACGTGCCCGGGTCGACGTCGACCGGCACGGCCACCGCGCCCAGCCGCTGCGCGGCCTGCGAGGAGGAGATGAAGGTGAACGCCGGGACGATGACCTCGGAGCCGGCGCCGACGCCGAGCACTTCGAGGGCGAGTTCCAGCGCGTGTGTGCCGTTGGTGACCGCCAGGGCGTGCGGGCTGCCGTGGGCGGCGGCGAACTCGGCCTCGAAGGCGTCCACCTCGCCGCCGCCGATCCGCCACCACTGGCCCTGCTCCAGCGCCCGTATCAGTCCCTCGCGTTCCGCGTCGTCGTACTGCGGCCAGCCGGGCAGCTCGGATTCCAGACGCACACCCTTGCTCATGTTTTCCCCACTTCCCTCGACACTTCCCTCGACGCGATATGCAGAGGAGATCGATTCAGCACGCTAACCCGCCGACGGCAGCCACGTCATTCCCCCTCAACACCCCCCTAGAAGCCCCTTAAAACGGCTCCCGCGGATTCGTCGGGGCGCGCGCCGCGAGGCCCGTGCTATAGATGGAAGTCCGTGACGAACCAGGTGAGGTGCGCTGTGAGCAGGCTGTTGTTGGTGAACGGTCCCAATCTCGGAATACTCGGAACCCGCCAGCCCGAGATATACGGAACCGATACCCTGCAGGACATCGAACACTGGGTGGGAGAAGAGGTCGCGGAGCGCGGCTGGAAAGTTGACTCCTATCAGTTCGATGGTGAGGCGGAAATCATCCGCACCATTCAGGGGAACTACGACACCGTCGGCGCAATCATCAATCCGGCCGCCCTGATGATGGCCGGCTGGGGTCTCCGTGATGCCCTGGCGAACTATCCGCGGCCGTGGATAGAAGTGCATCTGTCGAATGTGTGGGCCCGTGAGCAGTTCCGCCACGAGTCGGTGACCGGGCCGCTGGCGTCCGGCGTCGTCTTCGGGCTCGGCGCGCTGGGGTACCGGCTCGCCGCCCGCGCCCTGCTCGAGAAGGTGCCGGCCTGACCGCCGGAGCCGCCGGCCGGCTGGGCATCGACATCGGCGGCACGAAGGTGGCGTTGCGCGTCGAGCACGACCAAGGTGGCGTGGAGGAGTCGTCCTTCCGGTGGGCCGGCCAAGCCTCCCGCCCCGACGACGATCTCGGCCTGCTGGCCCGGCACGTCGGGGAGTTGTGCGCGGGGCGTCCGCAGGGGCTGCGCGGCGTCGGGGTCGCCCTTCCGGCCACGCTCGACGCCGCCGGCACGGTCACCGCCTGGCCGGGCCGCCCCGCCTGGACCGGGTTCGGCCTGGGCGCCGCCCTGTCCGCGCTCTTCGGTGCCGCCGAGGTGGCATGCGCCGACGACGGTGACCTGGCCGCCCTCGCCGAGGCGGACGCGGCCGGCTGCGCGGACCTCCTCTACCTCGGCGTCGGCACCGGTGTCGGTGGCGGTCTCGTGCTGGCCGGGCGCCCCGTTCCCGGCGTGGGGCGCGGTTCCTGCGAGGTCGGCCACCTCGTCGTCGACCGCGACGGACCCCTGTGCGACTGCGGACGGCGCGGCTGTGTGCAGGCGACGGCCTCGGGCCCGGCGACACTGCGCCGCGCGGCCCGGAACCGGGGAGCGGAGGTGCGGTTCACCCCCTTCCGTCAGGCCGTGGCCGACGGCGAGCCGTGGGCCGTGGCCGCGTTGCGGGAGAGCTGCGCCGCGCTCGCCGTGGCCGTGGTCGGCATCTGCGAACTGACGCGCCCCGCGCTGGTCCTCATCGGCGGCGGCTTCGCCGCGGCCGTGCCGGACCTGGTGCCGATGGTGGCCGAGCGGACCGCGGTCCTTCAACGCCCAGGGCACCCGCTGCCCCCGGTACGTCCCGCGCTGCTGGGCGGGCTGTCCTCCCTGCATGGCGCGGTGCTGCTGGCCCGGGGCCTGCCGGCGGGGTAGTTCAGCCAGGTGTCCGATCCATCTCGGTCAGTGTCGCGGCAACGGTCTCCTCGGGCACCCCGGACACCAGCCCGGGGCCGTCCGGGCCGTCCAGGACGAAGGTCAGCCCGTGCGTCGCCTTCTTGTCCAGCCGCATCACCTCGATCAGGCGCCGCGCGTCGACCCCGGCCGGCAGCGCGGTCGGCAGGCCGTAACTCCGCACCACCGCGAGGTGTTCAGCCGCGCGTGCCGCGTCGATCCGGCCGAGCGCCAGCGCGAGACGGCCCGCGAACACCGTGCCGACCGCCACCCCCTCGCCGTGCTTCAGCGTGAAGCCGGTCACGATCTCCAGGGCGTGTCCCAGCGTGTGGCCGTAGTTGAGGATGTGCCGGCGTCCCGAGTCCCGTTCGTCGGCTGCGACCACCGACGCCTTGAGTGCCACGCTCGCCGCGATCTGCTCCGGCAGCGGCAGCCCACGCAGGTCGCCGGCGCCGATGAAGTGACAGCGGGCTATCTCCCCGTATCCGTTGAGCATCTCCCGCTCGGGCAGCGTGCGCAGATGGTCGGTGTCGCACAGCACGGCGGCCGGCTGCCAGTAGGCGCCCAGCAGGTTCTTTCCCTCGGGGAGGTTGACGGCCGTCTTGCCGCCCACGCTGGCGTCCACCTGGGCGAGCAGTGACGTCGGCAGGTGCACCACGGGCACCCCCCGGTGGTACAGCGCTGCGGCCAGTCCCACGACGTCGGTGGTGGTGCCGCCGCCGCAGGAGACGACCGCGTCGGAGCGGGTCAGCCCGAACCGCACGAAGGCACGGCCCAGTTCCTCCACGGTGGCCAGGGTCTTGTCCGCCTCGCCGTCCCGGGCTCGCAGCACCATCGACGGCACCCCCGGGTCCGGCAGCCACTCCTCCGGCCGCGCGGACACCATCGCCACCCGCCGCACACCGAGCCCGGCGAGGATTCCGGCCAACGAGTGCCGGACGCCCGGCCCGATGTCGACGGGGTAGGAGCGCTCGCCGAGTTCGACCATGACACGGGTGTGCGGCTGAGGCGACGCCGTCATGCGCTGTCCGCCCTTCCTCATACGATGCCCGGCCGCCCACCGGCACCGGTCCCGGCACCATGCCTACCCGGACGCGCGGGGCGGTCAACCGCCTTCCGCCTGGGTGCGTGTCCGCCGGCCGACAGCCGCACGACGTTCTTCATTCCCTGCGGCGGGCTGTGGATCGAGTTCGGGACGGGCCGGCTGAAAGAGATGCCGGGGGAACCGTCGGGCACGGTACCCCGGGCCGTGATGTCGATCACTGCCCCTGGCGCTCTTCACCTGGCTCTCGTAGGAGTACATGTGGTCCCCCATGCGACCGTCACCGTTGGTGGCGAAGAGCGCCTGCCGTGAGCACGTCGCGAGGTTCCGTTCCCTCAGATCCGTTCCCGATCCACTGAGGACGGCACCGAGTAAGCGGCAGACGTTGATCGAGATTCGGGAGTTGAGGCAGGCGGGCCAGTGGGCGCCCGGCGATTCCGGCATCCGCCCCGGTGGGCGCTGCCGAAGGTCACGGCGCCGGATGCCCATGGCCGGACACGGCTGTCAACTCCTCGTCCGCCCACTCGGCGAGGGTGGTGACCGGGATGCCCAACTCCCGGGCGAATTCGGGCCGGGCGGGCTGGAGGACCACGTTGTTCCACTCGTGTCCGGCTCCCCACATCGGCATGCCCGCGTCGAGGGCCTCTTCCAGGCTCATGGAAGGCGCGCTCACCGGCACGCCCCAGGCGGCGGACAAGGTCTGCGCGATCTGTTCCATCGTGCGCAGGTCACCGGCCAGTTCCAGTTCCACCTGGTGGAACCGGTCGGGGTCTCGGAGGGCGTGCGCCACGGCCGTGCCGACGTCCCGCACGGCCGCCAGGGCCAGTTCGGTATCCGGCTTCAGTACCGTCAGCAGGCCGCCGCGGGGCCCCCGGGGCGCCAGCAGGGGCAGATTCTCCATGAAGAAGGCGGGCTTGATCACCGTCCAGCGGGCAAAGCCCGCAGCGCGTACCGCCTCCATGATCGCCTGCTTGGTGTGGAAGTAGTCGGCCATCGCCGTCCAGCGGCCTTCGGCCCAACCGGGGGCCTGGGTGTGCTCACCGACTCCACTGGTCGAGGACTGCACGAACTGCCGCACGCCCTCGGCCTTCGCCGCATCGATCAGGTTGGTGGCCTGGGTGAGCTCGCCCGCGAAGTCCACACTGGTCTCGGTCATCGGCGGCATCTGCACGGAGAACACGGCGCGGACCCCCTCGACCGCCGGGCCGAGGGTGGCCCGGTCGGAGAGGTCCGCTCGCACCAGCTCGGCGCCCAGCGCCTCGATCGCCCGTGCGGGCTTCGACCGCGGATCGCGTACGAGTGCACGTACGGGTATCCCGGCGGCCAGGAGGGCGCGAGCTGTGGCGCCGCCCTGCCGGCCGGTGGCTCCAGTGACCAGGACGGTATCTCTGTCGACGGGCATGGTACTGCTCCTCACGAACCGGAGAAAGAAAACGGCGGGGCCCGCCGTTTCGTCTGCCGCTACGATATGGCGGGGCCCGCCGATTAGCAATGGGGAGATCATGACCGGCCAACGCTCAGACGCCCGACGCAATTACCGGCTCATCCTCGCTGTGGCCGAAGCCGAGGTCGCCGCGCACGGTGCCGACGCATCCCTGGAGCAGATCGCCCGGCTCGCAGGCGTCGGATCGGCGACCGTACGCCGCCACTTCCCCACCCGTCGGGCCCTCCTCGAAGCCGTCTTCCAGGAGCGCATCGAAGTTCTGTGCGAGCACGCCCACCGGCTGAGCGCGGCCGAGGACGGCCGCACCGCCCTCTTGGAGTGGCTCCGTGCTCTCGTTGACTATGCGATCTCGGCCCGCGGATTCGCCGACGTCCTCAGCTACGAGCCCCCCACCGAAGGAGTCTCCCCGCACTCCTGTGGCAAGAGGATCGAGGCGGCCGGGAATCCCCTGCTGCAGCGAGCCATTCGCGACAAGGCGGTCGCACCGCATGTCACCTTCCACGACCTGCTGACCCTCGCCGTCGGTATCGCCCTGGCCACCGAGCATCACGAGGACCCCGACACCCAGGCCGGCCGCCTCTTCCGCCTCGCCGTGGAAGGGCTCAGCCCCGGGCACGGCACCGCCGAGGCGCCCGGGAACGATCTGGCTGGAACGGAGGCAGGCACGGCCTCCGAGTGATCATTGGGTGCCGAATCCCTGCTCACCATGTCGGTGACCAGCGGGGATCCTCCACCCGCGGCCAGCGATGGGGAGTCGGGTGGCCGCGTGTTTCGCCACCGTCGGTCACGGTCTCCGGTAGCTCAGGCGTGTGCACCCGCACCCGGCTGCGCTGAGATCGTGCGGGCCCGGTTCTCACGGATCTCGTCGTGGTGGGCGGCGGCCCAGCCGACCAGGGACGTGGCGATCTCGTGGAGGCCGCGGCCGAGCGGGGTCAGGGCGTACTCGACGCGCGGGGGAACTTCGGCGTAGGCGGTACGGGCGACCAGGCCGTCCTGCTGGAGTTGGCGCAGGGTGAGGGTGAGCATGCGCTGGGAGATCCCGGGGACTTGGCGCTGCAGCTCGGTGTAGCGCAGCGGGCCCGGCTCCAGGACGGCGATCAGCAGCAGGCTCCACTTGTCGCCGACGCGGTCCAGGACCTCGCGGATGAAGGCCATGTGCTCGGCGGGGATCGCCGCGCACGGCCCGATCGCCGCCGCCCCGACCGCCTTCGCCCCACCGGCCGCCTTCGCTGCGCGGGTCTGTTCCATGACGCACATTCCTCTCCGGCACGCACACGGGTGTGCCTTTTGTACCGCCTTCCATACTGGTCCACCATGGCGTTACGAACAAGTCGTAAGAATTGGAGGTGCGCCGTGAGGGTGGACATCTGGTCCGAGGTGACGTGCCCCTGGTGCGGGCTGGGCCATCACCGCCTGGAGCAGGCCGTCGAGCGGTTCGAGCACGCGGGCGGGGTGGAGGTGGTCCACCACTCGTTCCCGCTCAGCAGCAGCTTCCCCGAGGACCGCACCTTCTCCGTCCGCGAGGCTCTGCTGCGACGGCACGGTGTGGGCGGCGGTCAGGCCGAGGCGTCGACCCGGCGGATCGAGGCACTGGCCGAGGCCGAGGGCCTGAGCCCCTACCGGGTGCTGGACAACCAGGTCGGCAACACCGACCTGGCCCACGAGTTCCTCGCCCACGCCTCCGCCCGGGGCAAGAACCGCGAAGCGTGGGACGCGATCTTCGACACCTACTTCGGCAAGGCCGAGCCCGTCTTCTCCCCGGACGACCTGCTGGCGCTGTCCGACACCCTGGGCCTGGACCGCGAGCAGACCCGGCAGGCCCTCGCTCAGCGACGCTACCGCGAGCAGGTCCGCGACGACGCGGCCCGCGCTCAGCGCCTGGGCGCGACCGGTGCCCCGTTCATCGTCGTCGACGGCCGCTACGGCGTCCCCGGTGCCCAGGACAGCGGCACCCTGCTGCACCTGCTCCGCACCGCTTGGGACGACACCCACCCCCTCACCCCCGTCGCGGGTGGCGGTGACGCCCCGGTCTGCGGCTCGGACGGCTGTGCCGTCCCGGCACACGGCTGAATCCCCGTAGCCCCCGTGATCCGGAAGCCGGGAGTCCGATGTACGTCCTCCTCCTGATCCCTCCGAATCCGTCCCCGGCCGGCTCCCGCCGCCCGGCCCTCCGCCCACGAAAGGCGATGACTTCCCATGACCGACCTGCTCGTCCTTGGCGGCAGTGGCCGCACCGGCACCCACGTCCTGGCGCAGGCCGCCGAACGCGGCCACCGCGTCCGCGCCCTCGTCCGCGACCCCTCCGCCGTCCACGCCCCGACCGGTGTCGAGCTGATCCAGGGCACGCCCGCGAACATCGACGACATCCGCCGGGCCGCCCAGGGCACCCGGGCGGTGATCAGCGTGCTGAACAACGCCCGCGCCTCCGACAACCCCTGGGCCAAGCCGGTCAGCCCGCCGATGTTCATGACCGACGCCGCCCGCAACACCCTGACCGTGATGGCCGAACAGGGCATCCGCCGGATCGTCCTGACCTCCACACAGGGCGCAGGCGACGACTGGGCCCGCCTCAACCCGCTGGTGAAGGCGTTCATCAACCTGTCGAACATCAAGGTCGGCTTCACCGACCACACCGGCGTCGACCAGGTCGTGCGCGCCTCCGACACCGACTGGACCCTCGCCCGCGCCGTCGCCCTCAGCGACAGGCCCGCCACCGGCCCCCTGCGCGCCGGCGACGCCACCGCCACCACGCCCGGACGCCGGATCAACCGGGCCGACCTCGCCCGCTTCCTCCTCGACTCCGTCGACGAGGAGACCTGGATCCGCCGCGCCCCGCTGGTGTGGAACGCCCGCGGCTGACCCAGCCCACCTCGAACCCCTGCCGAACAGCCAGAACACCCCAAAAAGCCCGAGGAGACATCCCCATGCCCGACACGTCCAAGGTCATCGCCGTCTTCGGAGCCGGCACCGGGCTCGGCGCCTCCGTCGCCCGCCGCTTCGCCCGCGAAGGCTTCCGCGTCGCCCTCGTCGCCCGCCGCAAGGACCGCCTCGACGCACTCGTCGAACAGCTCATCGGCGAGGGCATCGACGCGGCCGGATTCACCGCCGACCTCTCCAAGCCCGCCGAGGTACCCGCCCTCATCGACGTCATCCGCGGACGGTTCGGCCGGATCGACGTCATCGAGTACGGGCCGATCAGCGGTGAGCAGAGCTTCGCCCCCGCCACCAAGCTGGACGCCGTCACCCTGCAGAAGGACAGCCCTCTTCTCCTGTTCACGCCGGTCGAGGTGGTCCGCGCGGTGCTGCCCGAGTGGGCCGAGCGCGGCGACGGCGCGTTCCTGATGACCACCGGCCACACCGCCGTGGAGCCGCGGCCGTACATGAGCGGCGTGGGCCCGCTGATGTCCGCCGCCCGCAACTGGCTGCACTCCCTCAACGGCGAACTCGCCGACATCGGCGCCTACGCCGGCACCCTTTCCATCGCGGCCTTCATCGCCCGCAGCGAGATGGGAGAGATCGCCGCCGCATCACTGCCGGAAAGCGTCGGCCCGCTCGTCGGCCCCGACGACCTCGCCGAGCACTACTGGGACCTGTACACCAAGCGCGACCGCATCGAGCAGGTCCATCCCGAGCCGACCGCCGGGTAACCGCAGTCCGGGTCCCTCGCCACACGGTTCGGGTCATCCCTCGGCGACGACACCCTGCGTACAGGCCAGCCCACCGGTGGGGAGTCCAACCGGCCGTCCGTGGGGACCGCCCGCCGGCGGGGAAGGCCAGGTCAGGTGGTCCGGTTTCCGTAGACGCGGTAGCGCTCGGCGTCGGGCCACCTGACCTCCAGGCCGAGGCCGGGCCGCGAGGTGTCCGGGCGCAGGGCACCCCCGTCGGGCGACAGCGTGCCGTCGAACAGCAGGTTCTCGAACCGCACATGGTCGTGGAAGTACTCCAGGTGCCGCAGCCGGCGCACGGCGCAGAAGGCGTGGGCCGAGACGGCCGGGGCGCAGTGGGCGGACAGGTCCAGGTGGTGGGCCGCCGCGAGGCCGGCCGCCTCCAGTAGACCGGTGATGCCTCCGCAGCGGGTGACGTCGGCCTGGAGGCAGTCCACGGCGAGGCCGCCGACGAGATTGACGAAGTCCTGCGTGGTGTAGGCGTATTCGCCGGCCGCGATCTCCAGCCGGTCGGGGCCCCGCTCGCACAGCAGGCGCAGACCCTTGAGGTCGGCGGAGCTGACCGGTTCCTCGAACCACCGCACGTCCCACTCCTCGTGGAACCTGCGTGCCCAGTACAACGCCTGCTTGCGGCCCAGCGCCCCATTGGCGTCGGTGAAGATCTCCGGTTCGTCGCCGATGGCCCTGCGGACCGCCGCCAAGCGCTGCGGGTCGTCCTCTGGGTGCCGGGAGGTCTTCAGCTTCACGCGCGGGATGCCCTGCTCCACCCAGCCGGTGAGCTGGTCGGCGAGGCGGTCCAGGGGGTAGTTCGTGAAGCCGCCGCTGCCGTACACCGGCACCCGGTCGTGGTACGCCGGGAGCAGGTGGACCAGCGGCAGGCCGAGGAGCCGGGCCTTGAGGTCCCACAGCGCCACGTCCACGGCGGAGCGGGCCATGGCGCCGACGCCGGGGCGGCCGGCATTGCGGATCCGGCGCCCCATCAGCTCCCACAGGGCGGCAGGTGCCGTGGCGGCCTGGCCGTCGATCAGCGGCGCGAGTGCGGAGTCGACGAACGAGGCGACCGAGACGTCCCCGTAGGTGTACCCGAGGCCCGTACGACCGCCGGCGTGCACCCGGACCAGGACCATGGTGGTGGAGTCCCATTCCAGGGTGCCGTCCTGCTCCTTGCCGTCCGGGCCGTCGGTCGGCACCTCGAAGGCGTGCACGTCCACCCCGTCGATCCGGCACGCCACCGGATCCGGTCCGGCGCCGGTCCGCGCGCCGCTCATCGGTGCCGTCCGGGCAGGTGCTCGGCGACCTCGGCGAGTTTCTGCCGTACGCCCCTGGTGGCGATGCCCACCCGCCCTGGGTCGTGGACGGCCGCCTTGGCGGCCATCTCGCCCTGAGCGAGCATGGTGTGCGGCGCGATGGGCGCGATCTCCTGGTCGGCCTTGGGGAACGCGATCACCCGCCGGTCCGGACAGGCCAAGCGAGCGGCGATCGCGTACGGCGTCCCCGGGCCCATCGTCGCCGGTGTCCCCGACGGCGACGCCCGCATGCCCTGGCGCGGTTTCAGGTGCCGCGCCCACCAGTCGGCGCCCGGACCCGAGCCGGTGCCGCGGTACTCGGCGGCGATCCGGTGGGCCACGGGGATCAGGGTACGGATGCCCCGCTCCCGGGCCGCGTCCCGCTCGCGCCCCGGAGGGCGCCTGCCGATCCGCCCGACGATTTCGTCGATCCGCGAGGACGTGAGCGCGTCGTCGGTCTCAGGCCGCCCCGGCGGGCGGAGGGGGGTCAGGGCGTTCATGTCAGCCTCTGCGCTGGCGGGCTTGCTGGGCTGCACCATGGGTTTCCCGATTCCTACGGTTCACGCCGAGATCACCCGCCCGGCGAGGAGTCCGGGTGGACCCGCGATCGGAATGGGTAATTCCGGTTTCGCGGGTACTGCGGCAGCCGCACCCTCCGGCCGGAAGGGGTCCGCCGCGGACCTCATCGCACACTCGCCCGCCCGAGGAAGCCGGCGACGGCCGCCACGACCGCGGTCCGCATCGCCTGGGGTGCCGCCCTCGCCGCGTTTCCCACGGACTGCACGCGGCCACGGTGGCCGGGCCGGCGCTGGACAGCGAGCGGTGGCGCGCGGCGGCCTGCGTGGACCTCGCGGTCGCCGCCGCCTTCACGGCAGCCGGGCTGCGCGCCACCCGGACAGCGGTACCGCCGGGCTTCTCGGTACGCGGCGTCAGTGCGCCGCGACGCTCAGGCTCCCTGTCTGCGTTCTTGCAGGTCAAGCGACATTTTCACACTCTACAGCGGGTCGCGTGACCGCTGGTGGGTCGGGTCTCGCGACAACGGCACGATCCCGGTCCTGCATATGCCGCCCCGAGAGGGATATCCGCATCTACGTGGGAGCCCCGATCCGGGGTGACACAGCGGAACGGAAGGAAGACCTCGTGGGCATCATCGCCTGGATCCTGATCGGCCTCATCGCGGGTGCCATCGCGAAGGCACTGACCCCCGGCAAGGACCCCGGCGGCTGCCTGGTGACGATGCTGATCGGCATCGTGGGCGGGCTGCTCGGCGGGTGGCTGGGCAAGGTGATCTTCGGGGTGCACTCGATCAACGGTTTCTTCAGTCTCTCTACGTGGATCGCCGCGATCGTGGGTTCCGTGATCGTGCTGCTGCTCTACCGCCTGGTGACGGGACGCTCGCGCTGACCGCGTGGACGAGGAGGGCGGCTCCCCCGGGAGCCGCCCTCCTCGTGTCCGCGGGTCTTCCGCGGCGAGCCATGTCATCGCGCCGTCAGCGGCGGGTCAGCAGTGCCTGGCACCGTGGTCGTCGTGAACGGCACGGGCCTCGCGAAGGTCCGGCCGGGCGCAGGGAGAGGTGCCCGGAGTGGTTGAACGGGGACCGGCGAGCACGGCTCGGAGGTCGGGTCCGCGAGGACCCACGCAGGTTCGAATCCTGCCCTCTCCGCGCGTGGACGGCCCGCGTGGGCGGACGGTGGCCGCCGTCCGGACCCGGATGCCGTCACATGATGTGCTTCAGCAGCGCCGCGACCGCGGGGGGCGCCTCGCCCGGCGGCCGTACCACCATGACCTTCCAGTTCGGGGCGTGCCGCCGGAACGGGTGCTGGCGCAGGTCGCCGAACCGGTCGGCGATCGATCTGGGCATGATGCACACGCCCAGGTCGTTGCGGACCAGTTCGGCCGCCGCGACGATGTCGTTCACCTCGAACGTCGTGCCGCGTTCGACGCCGGCGGCGCGGAACGCCCGGTCGACCGCGTAGCGGATGGCCCAGCCCGGCGAGAAGTCGACCATGGGCAACCGGGCGATGTCGGCGAGGTCGACCTCCTGCTCCGGATTCATACCGGGGAGCTCCCGGTGGGACGACGCCACGAGCACCATGTCCTCGCGGGACAGCAGGCGCGTGGTCAGTCCGCGTTGCTGTTGCCGGTCCAGTGCCACGACCGCCAGGTCCACGGTGCCGTCGCGCAGCGCCTGGCGGATGTCGGCGACCGCGGCCTGCCGCAGTTGCACGACCACGCCCGGGTGCTCGGTGCGCAGCGCCGCCAGGGCGTGGTGCAGTCCCGCCCATACGCCTTGCATGGTGCCGACCGTGACCCGTCCGCGGAGCTGTCCCTTGACGGCGTCGACCGCTTCCCGGGTGAGTTCGGCGGCGCGGAGGGTGGCCCGGGCGGCGGGGACGAAGGCCTCGCCCGCCGGGGTCAGGGCGACGCGGTGCGTGGTGCGGTCGAAGAGGGGGGTGCCCAACTCGCGTTCCAGGGCCCGGACTGTGCCGGACACCGCGGACTGGACGACGTGCAGGCGCCGCGCCGCCGCCGTGAAGCCCCCCGTGTCGGCCACCGCGACGATGACTTCCATCTGTCGCAGATCCATCATCAGCTCCCGCTCACCCAGCGCTTCGCCCGGTGCGAAGACGGCCGTCACCGCTGCATCGTAAGCGGGTACGGGCGGCGGACCGCCTGCGGGACAAGGAGGCCCCGGTGCCGTCGTCGCCCGCCCGGCGGTTGCGGCGCGGGAGCCGCAGGGCCTCCTCCGGAACGGTCTCCCGGGGCCTACGGCGTGGCTTGCGCACGGGGACCGGCCTGCGGGGCCCGCTGGGTCCGGCGCCACCCACCGGGGGCACGCCGTGGACGGCTCGGAACGTCCGGCGGGAGTGAGCGGCGCCGGCGAAGCCGCCCCGATGGGCCGGCGCGGCGATCGTGAGGCCCCTCGTCGGCGCGGCAGGTCGCGTCGGCATGCTTCCAGGCGCCGGCACACGGGCCGGAGGGCGACCAGGCCGGCCGCTCGGACATGCGGGTCGGCGGGTTCGGCGGGCGGGCCGCTCAGCAGCCGTCGAGCAGGCGCCCCACGACGGTGTCCCAGTCGATCCACCGGTTCTCCTCGCCGGGCGGGACCGCCACCCAGGTGCGCACCAGCCATTCGCGCAGCGGCTGGCTGGGGACGTCCAGCAGGACCGACGCGGTGCCGTCACGCAGGAAGAGCCGGGCGTCGGGCCTGTCGTTGCAGCGGCACGGCGGCCAGATGCGCACGTCGCCTTCTCCGGACGCCCGGTGCAGACCCGACTGGAGGAGATCCCGGGCGAAGGACCACCGGGCGCGGCGCCGGCCGTCGGGCGTGGGCAGGTCCAGCAGCACGGCGAAGGG
Source organism: Streptomyces misionensis (assembly GCF_007896895.1). Classification (GTDB taxonomy): domain Bacteria; phylum Actinomycetota; class Actinomycetes; order Streptomycetales; family Streptomycetaceae; genus Streptomyces; species Streptomyces misionensis_A. Next base: position 33,200 of record NZ_VOGW01000048.1, read on the forward strand.
CTGGAGCCGGTCGTAGGACAAGTGCACGGTGACCGGCACCGTCTCGGTCCGGCCCCTCACCAGGGTGGCCGCGACGGTCATGGCGATGGCGCCATCCGGTTCTCGTACCCCCTCCTCCGGAAGCGGGTGCTGGTTCATGTCGGTTCAACCTTGATTTCTTTCGGCCATGCATGTGTCAGGACAACCGGACGTACGGTCGGCAATGGCCGCCGGCTCTACCGAAGCGCAATCCCTCGTCATTACCGTAGGTTCCGGCGGCCGGGGAACTTGTCGGCGAACGCACAGACCGTTGCCCGGGGAAGCACTTCTGTCCGGTCGCGCCCGCTCTGCGGCGGGGCCCGGGGCTACGCTTCCCACCTGGTCGGCGTCATCTCCGATCAAGATGACTGACTTCGCGAACCATCGCGCCGGGAGCGGAAGAGCCGAGCCCGGCCAGACGCTTACACCTGCGTGACGGCACCGAAGAAGCTGCCGGCCCACCGCACGACTCCGTTCCGAGCCGGCTCACGGCTCACCCGTCAAGAAGGTGCACATGTCTTCCGCGTCAACCGATGCCCACAGCCACCGCCGGCCCGAGACCGCCGAGGCCCCTGACGCCGTGCCGGGCTGGCTGGTCGCGCTTCTGGCGGTCGCCTCCGGCATGACGGTCGCCAACCTCTACTACGCCCAGCCCCTGCTGTCCACGCTGAGCGACGTGTTCCACACCGGCACGGCCGCGGCCGGCACCTTGATCACCCTCACCCAGGTCGGCTACGTGATCGGCATGCTCTTCCTGGTCCCGCTCGGGGACCGGCTGGAGAAGCGCAATCTGATCGCCGTGATGCTGGCGGTGACCACCATCTCCCTGCTGGCGGCGGGGCTGGCCGTCGACTTCCCCATGCTGCTGATCGCGTCGCTGGTCAGCGGCGCCACCTCGGTCGTCGCGCAGATACTGGTGCCCTTCGCCGCGAGCCTCGCGCCCGACCACGCCCGGGGCCGCATCGTCGGCCGGGTGATGAGCGGCCTGCTCACCGGCATCCTGCTCTCCCGCACGCTGAGCAGTCTGGTCTCGGACCTCGCGGGCTGGCGCGTCGTCTTCCTCGGGTCCGCCGTCCTGATGGCGGTGCTCGCCGTGGCCCTGCGCGCGGCCCTGCCGCAGCACGCGCCCACCACCACCCTCCCCTACCCCGAGGTGCTGCGCTCCACCTTCCGGATGGTGCGCACGCACCCGGCGCTGGTGCGCCGCGGCCTTTACCAGGCGGCCATGTTCGGCGCGTTCAGCGCGTTCTGGACCACGGTCTCCTTCGTCCTGACCGGCCCCCGCTTCCACTACTCGTCGATCGGAGTGGGTGTCTTCGCGCTCGTCGGCGCGGCCGGCGCGGCCGTCGCACCGTTCGCCGGGCACTGGGCCGACCGCGGACTCGTCCGCCCCGTGACCGGCATCGCCTTCGTGGTGGCGGCCCTGGCGTTCGCGCTCGCCGGGTTCGGCGGACACAGCGTCGTCCTGCTCGCCCTGGCCGCGATCCTCATCGACATGGCCGTCCAGACCAGCCTCATCCTCGGCCAGCACACCGTCTACCAGCTCGACCCCACCGCCCGCGCCCGCCTCAACAGCGCCTTCATCGCCATGTTCTTCGCCGGCGGCGCCGCCGGTTCCCAGCTCGGCTCCGCCGTCTACCACGCCGGGGGCTGGACCGGCCTGACCGTCCTCGGCACCGCCCTCTCCCTCGTGGCCCTGCTCTACTGGGGCACCGAGCGCCGGAACCGTGCGGCGGCGGACGGGGGCACGGCGAGCCGGTGACGCCGTCGCCGTGAGTGGGGTACGGGCGCGCGGGACGGCGCCCGTACACACGACTGACAAGAAGCTGTCACACTCGACCGGAATGCCGGTCCGGCGGGGGCCCGTTCTGATGGGTATGACTGTTGGAGTAGCACTCGACGCCTCCCACGCGCACAACCAGGTCGACGCCACCGTGCAGCTGGCCCAGGAGGCCGCGGCCGCCGGTCTGCGGTCGGCCTGGTTCGGCCAGACCTTCGGCGCGGACTCGCCCCAGCTCGCCGCGCTCGTCGGGCGCGCGGTACCCGGACTGCACGTGGGCACCTCCGCGATCCCCGTCTTCGGCCGGCACCCCCTGCTGGTCTCCAGCCAGGCCCAGACCGCCCAGGCCGCGACGCACGGCCGCTACCACCTCGGGCTGGCCCTGGGCACCAAACTGCTGACGGAGACGGGCTTCGGCCTCCCCTTCGAGCGCCCCGTCGCCCGCCTCCGCGAATTCCTCGTCGCACTGCGGCAGCTGACCGAGACCGGCACGGCCGACTTCCACGGCGAGCTGCTCACCGCCGCCACGCCGGTGCCGGCGCGGGTACCGGGCGCCGAGGGCGGCGTCCCCGTGCTGGTCGCCGCGATGGGGCCGCAGGCGCTGCGGGTCAGCGGTGAGCTGGCGGACGGCATCCTGCCGTATCTGGCGGGGCCGCGCGCCCTCGCGGAACACATCGTGCCCGCCCTGACCGCGGCGGCGCAGGCCGCCGGCCGTCCCGCTCCCCGGATCGTGGCCCTGGTGCCCGGCGTGGTCACGGACGACGTGGACGCGGTGCGGGCGAAGGCCACCGAAACCCTCGCGTTCTACGAACAGATCCCGTCCTACGCGCGGGTCATCGAGCTCTCCGGTGGCCGCCGGGCCGCCGACCTGGCCGTGATCGGCGACGAGAAGGCCGTCGAAGCCGAAGTGCGGCGCTACCGCGACGCCGGGGCCACCGAGGTCGTGTTCACCGGTACCGAGATCGCCGGAGACGCGGACCGCCGTCGCACCTGGGCGCTCCTCGGCGAACTGGCCGGATGAGCGGGCCCGTCGGCACCGGCCCCGCCGGACGTCCTGTCCCCCTGTGCGAGGCCGGGCCTCGCGTGACGAAGGAGAACCGATGACCACCGAGGCCACCACGACGGACCTCCAGGAGTTCACCGAGAACTGGCTGGAGTGGTACCGCGCCCAGGAGGCCAGGATCGCCGACCCGCACGGGTTCCTGGCCATCACCAACCTGCACTGGCTCGATGAGCGGCCGCGGCGCTTCCCCGACGCGCCCGGCGCATGGCGCACCGGCCCCGACGGGGTCGTGGTGGACCTCGACGACGGGGAGGAACTGGTCGTCGGCGAAGCGCCGGTGCGCGGCGAGCACCGCTTCGGCGTGCTCGCCGAACGCGGCGGCGTCGAGGCGGTCTGGGGTGACGCCGTCATCGAGGTCGCCAAGCGGGGCGGCCATGACATCGTGCGCCCCCGGCACCCGGACGCGCCGCTGCGCACGGCCTTCACCGGTACCCCCGCCTACGCCCCCGATCCGCGCTGGGCCGTGACGGGCCGGTACGTCCCCTTCGACGAACCGCGGCCGACCACCGTGGGCGCGGCCGTCGAGGGTCTCGAACACGTCTACGACGCCCCGGGCAGGATCGAGTTCGACCTGCTCGGGCGCCGGCTGTCCCTGACCGCGTTCCCCGGGCACGGCGCCGGCCGGCTGATGGTGCTGTTCACCGACGCGACCTCCGGGGTCACCACCTATGCCGCCAACCGGGTGCTGACCGTCGGGCCGCCCGCCGCCGACGGCACGCTCGTCCTGGACTTCAACCGCGCCGCGAACCTGCCGTGCGCCTACACGGATCTGGCCACCTGCCCGCTGCCGCCGGCCGAGAACCGGCTGCCGGTGGCGATCGAAGCGGGTCTGCGGATTCCCCGCGAGCGCGGCGGGTCCTGAGCCGGCGCGCCGGCCGCGGCGGGCGCTCCTCGGAGCGGGCCGGGCGGGGGGACGGACGGGCGCGGAACTCCGGCCGCCGTCCCCCCGCCCGGGGCGGTCACTTCTGCCAGCCGACCGTCTCCGGGAGCGGGTTGTAGAAGATGGTCGCGCCGACGTTGGCGAGTCCCTTCTTCACCCCGTAGGTCGAGGGTCCGCTGAACAGCGGGAGGAAGGCGTACTCCTGGAGCGCCTTCCGCTCGACCTCGTTGGCCGCCGCGGCCTGCTTGCCCAGGTCGGCGATCCTGCCGGTGGCCCGGATCTCCTGGTCCAGCGCGGGCGAGCCCGCACCGGTGAGGTTGGAGTCGCGGTCGGAGCAGTAGAAGTCGCACAGGTAGCGGGCGCCGAACGGGTCCATGGAGCGGTTGCCCGACAGGAGCAGGTCGAACTTGCGGTCGCTGAGGATCTTGGAGAAGTCCGCCTCGTCGGCCTTCCTGACGTCGAGGCGGACGCCCACCGGCTTCAGCATCGCCGCGAGGGCGCCGGCGGTCGCCTTGTCCAACGGGTCGTCGCCGAGGAGCGTGTAGCCGACTTCGAGCTTCTTGCCGTTCTTGACGCGTATGCCGTCGCCCCCGGGCTTCCAGCCCGCCGCGTCCAGTGCCTTCTCGGCGTCGTCCGGCGCGTACTTCAGCACGGCGGAGACGTTGTCCTCGTAGCCCTTCTGGAAGCTGTAGAGGATGGCGGAACCGGGCAGCGGCTCCTTGTAGTCCAGGCCCTGGAACCGGATCTTCGCGATCTGCGTGCGGTCGACGCTCTCCTCGACGGCCTTGCGCACGGTCCTGTCGGCGAGGACGGAGGACTTGGTGTTGAAGTACAGCGAGTACTCGAAGGGGCTTCCGCCGCTGCGGATCTCCGTGCCCGGGAGCCCCTTGATCTGCTTGAGGCTCTCGGCGTCGACCGCGGAGACGTAGTCGATCTGCCCGTTCTTGAAGGCGTTGATCGCGGCGGTCGATTCCAGGTTGACGTAGACGCGCTTGTCGAGCTTGCCCTTCCGGCCCCACCACTTCGGGTTGCGGACGAACGTGATGTCGCCGGAGTGGGTGTCCCACGTGCCGACGGTGTACGGCCCGGTGCCCCACTCGGGGTGGGCCTTCTTGACGTAGGCGTTGTTGAAGTTGCCGACCGTCGCGGCCTTGGGGTGCAGGAAGGTGGTGAACAGGCTCGACCAGGAGGGGTTCACTCCGCGGAACGTGATCACGGCCTGCTTGGCGTCCTTGCCCTTCGTCACCGAGGTGATCTGGTCGTAGCCGTCGGTGGAGGAGGCGGCGTAGGCCTTGTCGGAGCCGTTGTTGGCCTTCCAGGTGGCCCTGATCGCGGTCCAGTCGATGGGGGTGCCGTCGTTGAAGACGGCCTTGGGGTTGATGGTCAGCGTGACCCGCTGGTCGCCCCCCTCCACGGAGACCTTCACGTCGCTGAAGTAGTCCGGGTTGTACTGCACGTCGCCGGTCGGCGAGTAGGTGATCGCGTCGGCGTTGTACCAGGACCAGACGCGGGACGCGGTCAGCGTGGCGTTGACGTTGAACGGGTTGCCCTGGTCGTCGAAGGTCCCGACCGTGGTGTACGTGCCCCCGTCCTTGATCCGGTCGTACGGCGTGGGGTTGTAGTCGGCGGCGGACGACGCGGCCGAGGGGGCGTTCTTCGCGTCCGACCGCGCGGAGTCCTTGCCCGAGGAGGACTGGCACGCGGTGGCGGCGACAAGGACGGCGGCGGTCAGGGCGACGGGCAGGGCCGGTCTCGTGCGCATGGTGGAGGGTTCCTTAAGGAAGGGTGAGGGACAACATCGCCGGGCCGGTGCTCAGACGCCGTGGCAGGCGTATTGGTGGCCGGGGTGTCCGGCCGCCGGGGTCGGCACGGGTGGCTGGGTGCGGCAGCGGTGCCGCAGTTCGTCGTCGGCGTCGCGGTACAGCGGGCAGCGGTCGACGAAGACGCACCCCGCGGGCAGGCGCGTGGCGGTCGGCTGTTCGCCCTCCAGCACGACGCGTTCGCGGGTGCGTTCCCGCTCGGGGTCGGGTATCGGGATCGCCGACAGCAGCGCACGTGTGTAGGGGTGCCTGGGGTCGGAGAAGATCGTCTCGGTGTCCCCGGTCTCGACGATGTGCCCCAGGTACATCACCGCGATGCGATCGGAGATGTACCGGATCACGGCCAGATCGTGGGCCACCACGAGGTAGGCGAGCCCGAGTTCCCGTTTCAGCCGTGCCAGCAGGTTGATCACCCCGGCCTGTACCGACACGTCCAGGGCGGAGAGCGGCTCGTCGAGCGCGAGCAGCCTCGGTTCCGTGGCCAGCGCCCGGGCGATGCCGATCCGCTGGCGTTGGCCGCCGGAGAGCTGGGCCGGGAAGCGGTCGCCGACCGAGTGGTCCAGGCCCACCAGGGTGAGCAGTTCGCGGACCCGGGCGCGGATCGACTCGCGGTCGCGTCCGAGTACCCGCAGGGGTTCGGCCAGCGAGTGGAAGACGGGCATCCGGGGGTCCAGCGCGCCCAGGGGGTCCTGCATGACGATCTGTACGTCCTGCCGCAGCTCCCGTGTGCGTGCGCCGGACGCGGCCGTGCCGACGTCGGTGCCGGAGATCTCGATCCGGCCGCCCTCGGGCCGCCTGAGCCGCAGGATCTCCATGAGGGTCGTCGTCTTGCCGCTGCCGGACTCGCCCACCAGGCCGAGCGTTTCGCCGGCGCGCAGTTCGAAACCGACCCGGTTGACGGCGTGCAGCGTGCCGACGCGGCGCTTGAGGAGGGCCCCCTTGGTGACCGGGAAGGTCTTGACGAGGTCCTCGACACGGAGCACCACCTCGCCGGCTTCGGCACGCTCCGGTGGCGCCGGCCGGTCGGCGGCCGCGGCACCGCCCGTCAGGTCCAGGGTTCCGTCGGCGATCTCGGCGGCGCGCAGGCAGGCCACGTGTCCGTGTCCGGTGACATGGCGCAGTTCCGGTTCGCCGGAGCGGCACGCGTCGAGGGCGACCGCGCAGCGGGGCGCGAAGGGGCACCCGTCCGGGAGGCCCACCAGGGCGGGTGGTTCGCCGCCGATCGGGACCAGGGGACGGCGGACGCCGCTGTCCACGGTCGGCACGGCGGCCAGCAGCCGCGCGGTGTACGGCATCGTCGGGCGGCGGAAGAGCTCGCCGACGCCCGCGTGTTCCACGAACCGGCCCGCGTACATGACGGCGACGTCGTCGGCATGGCCCGCGACGACCCCGAGGTCGTGTGTGATCAGCAGGAGACCGGCGCCGGTCTCCTGCTGCGCCAGCCGCAGCACGTCCAGGATCTGGGCCTGTACGGTGACGTCGAGGGCGGTGGTGGGTTCGTCGGCCACGAGCACGGAGGGCCGGTTGGCGATGGCCATGGCGATGACCACCCGCTGGCGCATGCCGCCGGAGAACTCGTGCGGGAAGGACGCGGCCCGGCCGCGCGGGTCGGGGATGCCGACGAGGTCGAGCAGTTGCACGGCCTGGTCCCAGGCCGCCCGCTTGGTGAGGTCCTGGTGGGCCCGCAGGGCGTCGGAGAGCAGCCTGCCCACGGAGAAGATCGGCGTGAGGGCGGACAGGGGGTCCTGGAAGACCATGCCGATGGAGTTGCCGCGGATCCCGGAGAGCGCCTTGTCGTCGAGACCGACGAGGTCCTCGCCGTTGAGCAGCACCCGGCCGCGCACGTCGGCGGTGGGGGGCAGGAGGCCCATGATGCCCATCGCGGTCGCCGACTTGCCCGATCCGGACTCGCCGACGACGCAGAGGGTACGGCCGGGCAGCAGGTCGAAGTCGACGCCGCGCACCGCCTCGACGGTGCCCGCCTCGGAGGGGAAGGAGATCCGCAGGTCCCGCACGGACAGGACGGGGGC
>NZ_VOGW01000049.1:0-6971 GCF_007896895.1 Streptomyces misionensis
CAGCGGGGTCGCGAGGGTCATCGTCGGCCTCCTGCCGAGCCGGTCACCGACGTGGGGTCGAGGGCGTCGCGCAGGCCGTCGCCGATGAAGGTCATCGACACGGTGAGCAGCACGACCAGCCCCGCGGGGAAGGCGAAGAGCCAGGGGGCGCTGGTGATGGTGCTCGCGCCGTCCGCGAGCATGGTGCCGAGGGAGACGTCCGGGGTCTGGACGCCGAACCCCAGGAAGGACAGGGCGGTTTCGCTGAGCACGGTCGCGACGACACCGAGGGTCAGGTTGACGATCAGCAGGGAGCCGAGGTTGGGGATGATGTGGCGGAGGATGATGCGCAGCGGGCCGACGCCCATGAACTCGGCCGCCCGCACGTAGTCCCGTTCGCGCAGTGAGGTCGACACGGACCAGATCACCCGCGCCGTGGACATCCAGCCGAACACGGTCAGCACGACGATCAGCACACGCCAGTCGCCGGCCAGCCGGTGGGAGACCAGGGCGAGGATGAGGAACGAGGGGACGATCAGGAGGAAGTGGATGACGGCGAGGGTCACCCGCTCGACCCGGCCCCCGAAGTAGGCGGCGCCGGAGCCGATGACGGCGGCCAGCACGATCGTCAGTACCGACACGCTCACGGCGATCACCAGGGAGCGCTGGAGCCCGTGCACGGCGCAGGCGTAGATGTCGTTGCCCCCCTGGTTGGTGCCGAACCAGTGGGCACCGCTGGGCGGTTGGGTGAGCGCGGCGAAGTCGGCGTCGGTGTAGGCGTAGGAGGTGAACCGGCCGCCGAACGCTCCGAAGAGCACCAGCAGCAGGAAGATCACCACTCCCACGACGGCGAGGCGGTTGCGCAGGAAGCGCCGCAGGTAGAGCCGGCCGAGTCCGAGGTGCGGGGACGTGGTCGTCGCCGCCTCGGGGGGCCGCTCCCCGGTGGGGCGGGGGGACGCGGCGGTCGTCGCGTCGGTGGTCACGTCAGCTCACCCGCACTCTCGGGTCGAGGAAGACCGTGGCGATGTCCGCGAGGATCGCGCCGATCGCCGTCAGCGCCGCGGCGAAGGCGGCCGTCGCGACGACGCCGTGCACGTCGTTCTTGCCGATGGTCTGGACGAAGTAGCGGCCCATGCCGTTCCAGCCGAAGATCGTCTCCGTGATGACGGCACCGGTGAAGACGGCCGGGACGCTGAACGCCACGGAAGCCGCGGTCGGGATGAGCGCCGCCCTCAGGGCGTGCCTGCGGATGGCCTGGCCGCGGGTGAGCCCGGTGGCCCGGGCGGTGCGCACGAAGTCGGCGTGGAGGGTGTCGAGCAGCAGGGAACGCTGCGTCAGGTGGTAGCCGACGTAGCCCATCAGCGTGAGCGACACGGTGGGCAGGATCAGGTGCAGGAGGCGGTCGCCGATCGTGGGGAACAGCCCTTCGACGCCAGGTGAGTTCTCCCCGGCGACGTAGAGGAAGTGCAGCCCGGTGTGCTGGTTCAGCCAGATGGCGACGAAGACCACGGCGAGGGCGGCGACGGACGTGGGGATGTTGAACACCACGATGGACACGGCCTGCGCCACCCGGTCGGCCCAGCCGTACTGCCGGGCGGCGGTGTAGACGCCGAGCGCGACCCCGATCACGACGGACAGCACGGTCGCGATGATCACCAACTCCGCGCTGACCAGGGCCCGGTAGCCCACTTCTCCGTTGACGGAGACGCCCGTGGGGGACTTCCCCCAGTCGAAGCGCAGGATCACCGAGGTCAGCCAGTCCCACCAGCGGTGCACCAACGGCACCCTGGGGTCCAGGTTGTACGGCGCGAGGGCCCGGTCGATCTGCGCCTCGCTGCGGACGGGCCGCAGTTCCTTGAAGTTCGACCGCGGGTCCAGAAACCAACTGGCCAGGAAGTAGGTGGCGTTCGTCGCCACGACGATCATCAGGAGCCAGCCGACCGCCTTGCGTGTCACATAGCGCACCACGCGCGGCACCTCCTCATCACACACGGGATGTGCGCCTCGGGAGCACCGGGGAGACAGGTGGATTGCATGCGCGGTGTTGCTTTCTGCGGGTACGGAAGGGTGACGTGGGGATGTGCACACCAGCCTGGTCCGCACCGCGCCGTGACACCAGGTTTTGCCCGGCGCTGCCACGAGGTCGACATGTCGTCGTAGCACAGGGTCCGGAATACGGCGCAATTCGGGCGATCTTGATGGGGTGGGTCGTTACATTCGCGGGGGTCCTGCGGGCGGAGTGCCCGCCGACCTGCACGGTCGGCGGGCCGGAGAAGGGTGCCCGTACCGCTCGACCGGGCCTGACCGGCGGCCCGTAGCCGCTGTCTTCGTCAGCAGCCCGCATCCGCGAGCACGAAGTAGCCCGGGGACGTCTCCTTCAGCGTGTGGGTGACGGCGAGGGTGTACAGGCCCATGTTCTGGTCGGAGCCGTTGGCGTAGGTGTAGCCGAGGCTCTGGTGGGCGCGGCCGGCCTGGACCTGGTTGTAGTTGTTGTCGGTGTAGCACTTGGGCGCGGCGCCCGTGGTCGTCGCCGTCACCGAGGCCGATGACGCGCCGACGGCTCCGGAGGAGTCCACCGCGGCGACGGTGTAGGTGTAGGAGGTGCCGGCGGACAGGCCGGTGTCGGTGTAGGAGGTGCCCGTCACGGAGCCGGCCCTGGTGCCGTTGCGGTAGACGGCGTAGGAGGCGGCGCCGCTGACGGCGTTCCAGGACAAGGAGGCCCCGGCGTCGGTGGTGCCGGTCACCGTGAGGCCGGACGGGGCGGGCAGGGAACCGGTGCCGCCCTGGCCGCCGCCGTCCAGGCCCCAGAACAGCGCGGTGTGGTAGCTGGAGCAGATGTAGTCGAGGTAGTAGCTCCCCGTGCTGCCGCACTGGTCGGCGCCCGAACCGGGGTCCACGGCGAGGCCGTGGGTCATGCCGGAGATCGAGAACAGGGCGACGGCGGGCTTGCCGCTGCTGTCGTCGTAGAGGCTCTCGGTGGTGCCGCCGGTCAGGCTCCGGGTGCTGGAGGCGGTCTGGCCGATGCCCCGGACGTCGGTCCACTGGTCGCGCAGCTCGGTGCCGTTGACCTGGTTGACGGTGGTGTCGGAGGTCCCCTGCCAGATGGCGACCCGCGGCCAGGGCCCGGAGTAGCCCGGGTAGGAGTTGCGGACCTTGTCGCCCCACTGCTTCGGGGTGAGGTTCTGGCTGCCGGACTGGCACCCGGAGGCGGCCGTCAGCGTGGTGGCGCACTGCGCGGGCAGGCCCGAGTCGACGGAGCCGCCGGCGAACACGTCCGGGTAGTCGGCGAGCAGGTCCGCGGCCATGCCGCCGCCGGCGGACAGGCCGGTGACGAAGATACGGCCGCGGTCCGAGCCGTACTGTGCCACGGCGGTGTCGACCATCTGCATCACCGAGGCCGCCTCGCCCTTGCCCCGGGTGTCCTTGGTGGAGTCGAACCAGTTGAAGCAGGACAGACTGTTGTTGGCCGAGCCGGTCTGCGGGTAGACCACGGCGAAGCCCCACTGGTCGGCGAACTTCTGCCAGCCGGAGTGCGTGTGGTAGTCGCTCGCCGACTGGGTGCACCCGTGCAGGGCCACCACCAGCGGCGCGTGGGCGGGCAGGTTGGACGGGGCGTACTCGTACATGGCCAGGTTGCCGGGGTTCGAACCGAAGTCGGTGACCTGGGTGAGAGTGCCGGCGGCCGCCGCGCTCGACGCGAGGGGGCCGGCGACGGTCAGGCCCGCGACGCAGGCGGCCAGTGCGGCGGCCAGCGCGGTGCGCCGGACGAATCCACGCCGGATGGAGTGAAGCATGCTGCGACTCCGATGAGTGGTGGGGTGAGGGGGAGCGCGGGCGTGGCGCGCCGCCCGGCGGTCCCACCCCGCCCGGCTCCGCCCCGCGCCCGTCGTGGCGGCCGTCGCGGCACCCGGCCGCGTCCGGCCCGCTGTCGTACCGGCTCGCTGGAAGCGGACCGTACGACCGGCCGGTCCCTCCGCGACATGTGGGCGACAGCCAGGACGGCGGAGGACGGGGTGGCTCGCACCCCCATGGTGTCGGCGGTGGCGCTGTGTCCGCGAGGGCGGCACGAACCGGTGCGCCCGCGCCTGCCGGGCGCACCCGGCGGGCCGGCAGGCGCGGGCGTCCGCCGGTCGTCGGCACATGGTGGCGGGCCCCACCCCGTCCGCCGAAAATATGTCGGCGACCGATGTGCCTCACGTCCTGGTTCGTCCCTACGGTGGTCGGCCATGGACAGCACCAAGAGCTCCGACGAGGGCTCGCCCCAGCATCCCGGGCCCGGTGACGCCCGCGCGTCCGCTCCGGCCCCGACCCGGTTCCTCACCGGCCGCAAGGTTCTGATCACCGGTGCGGCCGCCGGGATCGGCCGGGCGTGTGCCGAGGGCTTCGCCGCGGCCGGTGCCGAGGTCTACGTGGTGGACCGGGCCGCCGAGGCCGCCAAGGAGGTGGCCACGGCGGTCGGTGGCATCGCGGTCGTGGCCGACCTCTCGGAGGCCGACGCCGTGGACGCGCTGCCGGACGACGCGGACATCGTGGTCAACAACGCGGGCCTGCAGCATGTCGCCCCCGTGCACGAGTTTCCCCCCGAGCGCTTCGCGCTGATCCAACGCGTCATGGTGGAGGCGCCGTTCCGCATCCTGCGCCGCACCCTGCCCCACATGTACGCGCAGAAGTGGGGCAGGGTCGTCAACATCTCGTCCGTGCACGGGCTTCGGGCCAGCGCCTACAAGTCGGCGTACGTCGCGGCCAAGCACGCGCTGGAGGGCCTGAGCAAGGTGGTCGCCCTGGAGGGCGCCGCACACGGCGTGACCAGCAACTGCGTCAACCCGGGGTACGTCCGCACGGCGCTGGTCGAGGAGCAGGTCGCCGACCAGGCACGCGCCCACGGCATCCCGGCGGCGGAGGTGCTGGACCGGGTGTTCCTCGACCGCACCGCGATCAAGCGCCTGATCGAACCGGAGGAGGTCGCCGAGGCCGCCCTGTGGCTGTGCAGCGCGCGCAGCGGCTACATCACCGGCGGCTCGATCCCCGTGGACGGAGGCTGGACGGCGCGTTGACGGCGGGTCGGCCCGGCTCGCGGGTCCGTCGACGGCGGGTCAGCTCGCCCCGCCCCGGATGCTGTCGATGATGCGCGTCCAGTTGTCGCCGCCGTGGCCGTTCTCGATCGCGCGCCGGTAGTGGGCCTGCACGGCCAGGGGCAGTGCGAGATCGAGGCCGAGTGACGTGCTGGTCTCGACGATGTGGTCGGAGGTCGCGCCCATCATGGTGACCGTGCTGAGGTCGCCCGGGTGTTCCCCGGCGTCGAGGGCGGTGCCGGGGTGCTCCTCGCCCGCCCGGAGGATGTCGCCGATCGAGTCGGCGGAGGCGAGCAGCTCAGGCAGCGCTTCGCGGGCCTTCATCCCCGCGGTGCCGAGCATCGCGGTGGCGTGCATCAGCCCCGACAGGGTGGTGAGGAACACCGCGAGCTGGGCCTGGTACATCAGCTGGGCGAGGCCCGGGTCCGCGCCCAGGTGCTTCGGTGTGCCGAGCAGGGCCAGCGTCGCCAGGTGGCGTTCCAGCACATGGTGAGGGCCGCTGTAGTAGACGTGGGCCGCCTCGGTGCCGACCATCGGCGCGGGGACCATGACGCCTCCGGTGAGGAAGGCGGCGCCGTGGCCCACCGCCCAGGTCGCCGCCTCGCGTGAGCGGTCGGGAGTGTCGGAGCTCAGGTTGACCAGGGTCCGGCCGGCGAGCGCTGCGGTGGCGCCGTCGAGGACGTCGTACATCGCCTGATAGTCGGTGAGGCTGAGGATCACGAGGTCACCGGCCCGTACGGCTTCGCCGGGTGTCGCCGCGAGCGTCGCTCCGTCGGCGACGACGACGTCGGCCCGGCCGGCGGTGCGGTTCCAGACCGTGACCGGGTGGCCGGCGGCGAGGAGGGCGCGGGACATCGCCCGGCCCATCGGGCCGAGTCCGAGCACGGTGACGGCGCTGTCCTGCCTGGTGGGGTGGTGCTGTTGTTCGTTCACCCCTCCATGCTCGGAGAGCGTCGGTACGCTCGGAAGTACCTACTTTTTACTGGGGTACTCACCTTTTCGTAAGGGGGAACGAGGATGGCCAGGGCGCCGAGACGCGGGCCTTACATCTGCGGCATCGACGCCGCGCTCGACGTGGTGAGCGGCAAGTGGAAGGGGCTGATCCTCTGGGAACTCGACACCCATGGCGTCCGCCGCTTCGCGGAACTCCGGCGCGCCCTGCCGGGAGTGAGCGAGAAGATGCTGACGCAGCACCTGCGCGAGATGGAGGAGGACGGTCTCGTGCACCGGGAGGTCTACGCCGAGGTGCCGCCGCGGGTGGAGTACTCCCTGACCGGACACGGGCGCACGCTCAACCAGGCGCTGGTGCCGCTCGGCGCCTGGGGAACACAGCGGGCGCGTCGCGAGGGCTTCGCGGCGGTCGAGGTCGCCGGTGACGCGGGCGGGTGAACACGGCGGCCGCCGACCAGCGGCCCGGCACCGGTCGTCGAGGTGTCAGTGCCGCGTCAGGGGCCCGTGCCATTCTCTTTCACGTGAACGGCTCCGGTCACCACGGGGCCGGGAGCGAGGAGAGGTGCCCGGAGCGGTTGATCGGGGACCAGCGAGCACGTCTCGGGGTCGGATCCCTCAGGGGGTCCACGCAGGTTCGAATCCTGCCCTCTCCGCATCCCGCGGCGCGCCGCTCACCGGGGAGCACCCGGTGAGCGGCGCGCCGGTGCCGAGAGCGGTCACCGGTCCGCGACGGCCCTGGAGTCGACCTCGCAGTGAGCGATCTCCTCCACGTGCCCGGAACTCGCGGCCGGTACCCGGAGGGTGGTTCTGCCCTTCGCGGGCACCTGCACCTGATTGCCCGTGTCCATGAGGGTGAAGCCGTACCGGTTCTTGAAGCGCATCGTCACGGTGAAGACGCCGTCGCGTCCGTTGGGGTTCCTGACCTCGACGCTCGCGTACGGATCGTCCGTGCTCGCGCACTGTACGAGC
>NZ_VOGW01000049.1:7251-63718 GCF_007896895.1 Streptomyces misionensis
CGCCGCCGCCACCGCCACTCGCCGCGGAGCCGGACGAGTCGGTGCCGGACGAGTCGCTGCCGGACGAGCCACTGTCGTTCGACGCCGATGAACCGTCGTGGTCCTGGCGAGTGTTGCTGCAGCCGCCACCGTCGCCGCTGCCGCTCCGGTGACCATGGCTTGATGAGAACCCTGTGAGGGCCAGCACCACCGTCGCCGACACCGCTGTGACCTTGAGGCTCCGCCCCAGCGTGTACATGCCACTAGTGTATCCGCAGCCGCGCGGGCCCCGTGACGCCGTACGGCCCGTCGGAATCGCGCCACCCCGCCGCTCGCCCCCTGCCCAGCCCCGGGAACATGATCAAGCCCGACCGGAACCGTCCGCGGACACTCGCCACCGGCGCCGCCGCCACCGTCGCGCTCCGGACGTCCGGCTGCTCGGGGACCCGGTGCGGCCGAGACCGCCGGCGGGGACGGCGGTGTCGTTCGCGGGCGCGTGGCGGCCCGGCGTCCCCCGTCGCGGCCGGGGAACCGCGATCCGAGAAGGTGCCCCGAACCTTGCCGGTCCCCGTGGTGGGCAGGGCAAGATGAGGTTCTTCGAAGGGGGAGTCGCCGATGCGATTCGCACAGGTGCCGCTCGAGGGTGGCGGGACGATCTTGTTCGAGGCGGTGCCGGAGTCCGGCGCGCCGGAGCCGGGCGGACCGGTGAAGGCGGGGCGCGTGTCGGACGCGGTGCGGGAGCTGCCGCACACGATGCAGGAGGCGCTGGTCCCGGTGCGGGAGACCGCGCGTGCGGTGCTGGAGCAGTTGCGTCAGGCGGGGCCGGAAGAGGTCGAGGTTGAGTTCGGGGTGAACCTGTCCGCGCAGGTGGGGGCGGCGGTCATCACCAAGGGCGAGGGGGCGGTCCATCTCAAGGTCCGGGTGCTGTGGAAGAACGGGACGTCGTGAGCCGGCTGTCCGGCACGGCGACGGGCGCCTGACGTTCCGTCGGCCAGCAGCTGGAGTTCGGCCGGAGTTCACGCTGTTTCAAGGGCGTGTCGCGAGAGTCCCGCCTCGTGCCTACCTCACACTCGCGTGCCGGCGTCGCCTCCGTGTGCGCCGCGGCTCTGACGTTTTCGGGACTGCTCGTCACCGGGGTGCTCGCCGCCGGGCCCGCGGCCGCCGCGGACTCGGCCGACTACCAGAACGTCCGGATCAACGAAGTCACCTCGTCGAACAACGACACGGTGGAGCTGTTCAACGCCGGTTCGACCGCGGTGAGCGTCAGCGGCTGGAAGGTGTCCGACGACAGCTTCTCGCCGCAGTCGTTCAGCCCGTCCTCCGGCACGATCCCGGCCGGGGGCTTCGTCACCTTCGACTCGCCCAAGGGACTGGGCGACTCGGACGAACTGGTGCTCTACACGTCCGGCGGCACGGTGGTCGACCGCGTCGGGTGGGCCACCGGCAAGGCGAAGCCGGCGATGGCGCGCTGCGGCGGCGACGGCACCGGCGCGTGGGTCACCACGACCACGGCGACCACGTTCGGCGCCGCGAACGCCCCTGGCTGCCCCGCGTCGGTCCCGGCGGCGAGCCGGGTGCGGATCAACGAGGTCACCTCGGCCGACGCGGACACCGTGGAGCTGTACAACGGCGGTACCAGCGCGGTCGGTATCGGGGCGTGGAAGTACGTCGACGACGACACCACCCACTCCCCCGTCTCCCTCTCGTCCTCCTCGCCGAGCGCGACCAGCATCCCCGCGGGCGGCTATGTCACGTTCGACTCCGCCCTCGGCCTGGGCGACAACGACTCGCTCTTCCTCACCGACGGCAACGGCACCACGATCGACTCGGTGACCTGGGCGACCGGCGGCGCCAAGCCGTCCAGCGAGCGCTGCGCCAACGGCACCGGCCGGTTCCGGACCTCCGCCACCGCGACGTTCGGGGCCGCGAACTCCTGCTCGGGCGGCAGCGCGGGCAGCGGCGGTGACGGCGGCCGGCTGCTGGGCGGCGGCGGCTCGCTCACCGGTGGCTGCGCCCCCGAGGCACCCACCGGAACCGGTCCCGCCCCGGCGGGCACCCTGGTGTGGCCGGGCGGAAAGGACGTCACGATCGCCGACGACGTCTGCGCCTTCACCACCTCCACCGGCCCCGAGGGCCGTGATCTGAGCGGCCTGGCGTTCGACCCGTCGAACCCGTCGGTGCTGTGGGCGGCCAAGAACAAGAACTGGCTGTTCAAGCTGGTCAAGAGCGGCGGCAAATGGGTTGCGGACCCGTCGTGGAGCGCGACCGGCAAGCAGATCCGCTTCCTCGGTGGCTCCGGCGAGCCGGACTCCGAGGGGCTGACGGTCGGCGGCAACGGCCACGTCTACGTCACCTCGGAGCGCGACAACACCAAGAACACGGTCCCCAAGGACACGATCATGGAGTTCGATCCGTCCGCCCCCGGATCGACGCTCGCGCCGATCCACCAGTGGGACATGACCTCTCAGTTCCCGCAGCTCGACACCGGCAGCAAGGACGACGCCAACCTGGGCTTCGAGGGTGTCTCCTACGTGCCGGACAGCTGGCTGACCGCGGGCGGCTGGATCGACCCGCTCACCGGTGCCGCCTACGACCCGGCGAACTACCCGCTGCACGGGTCGGGCCTGTTCTTCGCCGGCCTGGAGTGGGACGGCACGCTGCACGTCTACGGCCTGAACTCCGACGGCACGTTCACCACGTTCGGCACGATCCCGACCGGCAAGGCCTCGGTGATGGACGTGACGTTCGACGCCGGAACCCGGCGCATCATCGCGACCTGCGACAACACCTGTGGGGAGACGCACACCTTGATGAAGATCGACGCCGCCGGAGCGATCGTTCCGGACGTGACGTACACGAACCCGGCCGTCATGCCGGTCGACAACCTGGAGGGCTTCGCCATCGCGCCGCCCTCGGCCTGCGCCGACGGCTCGCGC
The DNA here is from genome assembly GCF_007896895.1 of Streptomyces misionensis. Classification (GTDB taxonomy): domain Bacteria; phylum Actinomycetota; class Actinomycetes; order Streptomycetales; family Streptomycetaceae; genus Streptomyces; species Streptomyces misionensis_A. The sequence goes on from NZ_VOGW01000049.1 coordinate 10,167, forward strand.
GAAGCGGTCTGGACCGACGACGGCGTCTACGGCTTCGGCTCCGGAAGCTCCTCGTACGGACACGCCCTCTACAGCGGCACCTTCCCCTGCTGAAGGCCCGGCCGCGAACAGCCGGTGCGGGCGGCTCTCTGCGAGGTGAGCCCGCGCGGGCGCTGTCGAGGCTTCCCCGGCGGTACGCGGCGATGAAGCTCCTGGCGGACGGGGTGACGAGCAACGCCCCCCGGTCACCGGGAGCTTCGGCGCGGGCCGCCGCTCAGACGATCAGGACCCGCCGCCCGCGCGTGTGGCCGGCCTGGCTGTCGACGTGCGCCGCCGCGGCCTCGGCGAGCGGGTACGCCTTCTCGACCGGGATGTGGAGCCTGCCGCGCGAGATGAGGTCGACGGCCTCGGCGAGCGCTTCCGGGACGCTCCCGGCCACGCCGGAGAACCGGACGCCGTGCTCCGGCGCGCGCAGATCGGCGATGGAGACCACCTTGCGCGGATCGCCGGTCAGCTCGACGAGTTCGGGGATCACGCCCGAACCGGCCAGGTCGAGGGCCGCGTCGATCCGGCCGAGCCGCCGGACCCGCTCGACCCAGCCCTCGCCGTAGGTCGTGGGCTGGGCTCCCAGTCCACGCAGATAGTCCTGGTTCGCGGCGCCGGCCGTGCCGATCACCGTGACGCCGCGCTCGCGGGCGATCTGCAGCACCGCCGATCCGACCCCTCCGGACGCGCCGCTGACCAGCAGCGTCTGACCGGAGCGCACACCGACCTCCCGGAGGATGCGCAGCGCGGTCTCCACCACGGAGGGGTAGCCGGCCGCCTCCTCGAACGTCAGGCCCTCGGGCATCCGGGCCCAGGCCGACAGCACGGCGAACTCGGCGTAGGTGCAGGAGCCTTCGCCGAACACGTGATCGCCGACCTCGACTCCTTCGACGCCCTCGCCGACCTCGTCCACCACCCCGGAGGCGTCCAGCCCGACCCCGGAGGGCAGCGTGGTCGGATGGGCCCCCAGGACCTGGCCTTCGCGGATCCGCCAGTCGACGGGGTTCACCCCCGCCGCCCGCACGGCGATGCGTATCCGGCCGGGGCCCGCGTGGGGCTCCTCGGCATCGATGAGTCGCAGGACCTCTGGACCGCCGAACTCGGCGAAGCTCACTTTCTTCATGCCGCGACAGTAACACTAACGGTTAGCTTTTTGGAACCGTTTCAGTTTCGCATTTGATAGCGTGCGGGCATGACCGTGCCGACCGGACGCCGGGAACGCAAGAAGGCCGCGACCCGCCAGAAGATCGCCGACACCGCCCTGCGGCTGTTCCTGGAACGCGGCTATGACGCGGTGGGCATCCGCGAGGTGGCCGCCGAGGCCGACGTGGCGGTCACCACGCTCTTCTCCCACTTCGCCTCGAAAGAGGCCCTGGTCTTCGAGCAGGACCAGCACTTCGCGCGGAGCCTGGTCCGGGCGGTCACCGAACGGGCCCCGCACGAGCCGCTCGTCCCCGCGCTGCGGCGCGAGATCGAGGCCCTGGTGCGCCACTGCACCGCGGACGAGGCCGCCCCGGTCTGGCGCATGATCGACGCGTCGCCCGCCCTGCGGAGTTACGAGGACTCGATGCGGCTGCGCCACGCGGAGCTGCTGGCGGACGCCCTCGCCGCCGATCCCGGCCTGTCCCGGACCACGACCGCCTGCCGGACGCTGGCGCGGTTCGTGATCGACGCCTACACGGTGGCCCGTGAGGCGGCCGACCCCCAGGCCGCGCTCGACGAGATCTTCCCGATGATCGAGGCGGCCTGGGCCGTCACCCGCCCCACCGGCTCCCCCGCCGACCCGGCCTGAACCCGGCCGGGACCCGTCCAGCTCCCCTGCCACGCCCCGCCGCCGGCCCTCGTACGTGTATAGGGCCCGTATAGCGGGCCGAACCATGCTGTCGCCCGCCCGGCCCGAGTCGTGTTGCGGCAGGCGGGGCCCCGGCCGGTGGAGCCGGGGGTGCGTCCGCGAGGTGGGACGAGGAGGCGTGGATCGTGGGTGCGACGGAGGAAGTCCAGGGCGGTCCGGCCGGGGCGGGGTTCCGGTCCTTCGCCGACGGTTTCCGGGCAACGGCCGAGGAGCAACCGGAGCGCGTCGCCGTCCGGTTCTGCACCGCAGAGCGCGAAGAGGCCGTCACCTACGGCGCGTTGGAGGCCACCGCCCGTGCGGTCGGCCGGTGGATCGGCGGACGCTGCGCTCCCGGGGAGCGCGTGCTGCTCTCCCTCTCCCCCGGCACCGGGTTCGCCAAGGCGTTCCTCGGCTGCCTGTACGCCGGTGTCCTGCCGGTTCCGGTGCCCGCGCGGGGCACTTACGCGCGGCAGGAGGCGCGGATCGCCGCGATCGCGGCCGACTGCGGTGCCGCACTCGTGCTCGACGACGACCTGGTCGAGAGCGCGCAGCTGCCGGCCGACGGCGGGGGCGGCACCCCCGCGGCCGTGGCACCGCGGACCGTCGCCTTTCTCCAGTACACCTCCGGGTCCACCGACGACCCGAAGGGCGTGATGGTCTCGCACGGCGCGCTGGTGCACAACATCCGGCTGCTGGCCCGCAACCAGGGCTGGCACTCCGGGATGACCTGGTGCAGCTGGCTGCCGGCCCACCACGACATGGGCCTCATCGCCATGCTGCTGGCACCGCTGCACCTCGGCGGCACGGTGGTGCTGATGTCGCCGACCGACTTCCTGAAGCGTCCGGTGAGCTGGCTGCGGCTGATCGACCGGTACGGCGCCGAGGTCAGCTGTGCGCCCGACTTCGCGTACGACCTGTGCGCGCGCAAGCTCGGCGAGGAGCAGACGGCGGACCTCGACCTGTCGCGCTGGCGGCAGGCGCTCAACGGTGCCGAGCCGATCGACCCGGCCACCCTGGCCCGCTTCGCCGAACGGTTCGAGTCCGCCGGGTTCCGGCGCGAGGCGCTGACCCCCGGGTACGGACTGGCGGAGGCCACGCTCTGTGTGTCGTCGGCCGCCGTGGACGAACCGCCCGACGTACGGCTCTTCGACGCGGCCGGACTGGCCGGCGGGGTGCTGCGGCCACCCGGGCCGGACGCGGCGACGGTGCCGCTCGTCGGCTGCGGGGCGGCCCGGGGGCTCGACGTCAGGATCGTCGGCCCCGACTCGGGCCGGGAGCGTCCCGAGGGCACGATCGGTGAGGTGTGGGTGCGCGGCGGCAGCGTCGCGCTCGGCTACTGGCGGCGGCCCGAGGAGACGGCCCGTGTCTTCGAGGCGGTCACCGCGGCCGGCGAGGGCGGGTTCCTGCGCACCGGCGATCTGGGCGCACGGGTGGGCGGGGAGCTGTTCGTCACCGGACGGCTCAAGGAAATGATCAGCGTCCGGGGGCGGAACCTGTACCCCCAGGACATCGAGAGGGAACTGCGGTCCCTGGAGCCCGCGTTCCACGGACTGCCGAGCGCGGCCTTCGGGGTGCCGGTGGGCGCGCGCGAGGAGATCGTCGTCGTCCAGGAGGTGCGGGCCCGCGACCTCGGGGACGAGGGGCCCGAGGCGCTGGCGCGCCGCGCCCGGGCCGCGCTGTCCGCCCGCCTGGGGGTGCGGGTCGGCGGGGTGGTCCTCGTACGCCTCGGCCAGGTGCGCCGCACCACCAGCGGCAAGGTGCAGCGGACCCTGATGCGCACGCTGTTCCGGGCGGGGACCCCGCAGGCCTTCCACGCCGTGCTGGACCCCGAGCTGCGCACCGTGCTCGCCCCGGTGCGGCAGCCGCGGTGATCGTGCAGGCCGGATGCCCGCGCCCGGCCCCCGTCCGGGCACACCCGAACGGTCCCTCGCCGAACCGAACAGGAGACCCCGTGCCCGAACCGACCGCGCGTGTCGAGCCGGACGAGATCCGGCGGTGGCTGTCCGAGCGGGCCGCCTACTACCTGGAGCGCCCGGTCGAGGAGCTGGACCCGGGCGCGCCGCTGGCCGAGCTGGGGCTGGACTCCGTCTACGCGCTCACCCTGTGCGGTGATGTCGAGGACAGATACGGGCTGGTCCTCGAACCGTCCGCCGCCTGGGACCATCCGACGCTCGACGCCCTCACCGCCCACCTCCTGGCCGCGCTGGAGCGCGGGTGACCGGCGCTCGCGGGGCCGTGCCCGCACTGATGACCGCGGGCCAGCGGCAGCTGTGGCTCGCCCACCAACTCGCCCCCGACAGCGCGGCCCTCAACGTCGTCCTGGCCGTGCGGGTGCGCGGTGAGCTGGCGGCGGCCCCGCTGGCCCGTGCGCTGACCGCCCTGGTGGCGCGGCACGAACTGCTGCGCTCCCGTTTCGTCACCGGAGCCGACGGCCTCCCGGTGCGCGAGCCGCGCACCGGGTACGCGCCGGAACCGGACGAACGGCGCGTCGAGGACGGCGAGGACGACCTGTTCGGCCTCGCCCGCCGGGTCGGACAGGAGCGCCTGGACCCCGCGCGGGAGGTCTTCCGGCTGGTCGTGCTGCGCCACCGGCACGACGACACCGTCCTCGTCCTGGTGGCGCACCACCTCGTCAGCGACGCCACCTCCCAGGTCCTGCTGCTGCGGGACCTGCTCGACGGCTACGCCGCGGCCCGCGACGGGCGGCCGGCCCCGCCGCGGCCCCGGCCCGTCCCGTGGGACGCGTACGTACGGGCCGAGCAGGAGCGGGCCGGATCGGCGCGCGGGCGGCTGGCCCGCGCGCACTGGCCGCAGGTCTGCGCCGGGGTCCCGGCGGCCGGGCTGCCCTCCGCCCGGCGCGGGGCGGCACGCGGTCCCGCGGCCGGGGCGACCGCGCGCCGGCTGCTGCCGCCGGACACCGCCGGGCGGCTGGCCGCCGTGAGCGCGTCCGCGGGGGTGACGCCCTTCGCCTGGCTGCTCGCCGCCTTCCAGGCCGCCCTGTACCGCTCGGGCGGCGCGGCGCACGCGCTGGTCGGCGTGCCCGCCACCACGCGGTGGCTGCCCGGGACCCGGGAGGCCGTCGGCTACCTCATCGACACCTTCCCGGTGGTGTCCCGGTTCGACGCGGGCACCTCCTTCCGGGCGGCGGCCCGGGCCGCGCACAGCGGGCTGGGGACGGGCATGCGGTACCTGGGCTGCCCGGTCGAACTGCCGGACGAGGCCCGGCTGTTCCGGACGATCATCACGTTGATCCGGGCCGACCGGCTGCCCGTCCCCGGGCTTCTGGACGGCGACACCGAGTACGCGGGGCTGCGGCTCTCGCTCCTCGACGTCCCGCAGCAGGAGGGGCAGACGGACCTCGCCGTGGAGATCGTGCAGAGCGGCGGCGGTTTCGCCGTCATGCTCCGCCACGACACCGCGGTGTCGGAGGCGAGCACGATCGAGCGGCTCGGCGACACGCTGCTCCGGCTGGTCGAGGCCTCGCTCGACGACCCCGGCGCCCGGATCGCCGGGGTTCCCCTGACCGACCCCGGTGAACTGGCCTTCCTGCTCTCCCTGGGAGCCGGTTCGTGACCGGCGGCCCCGGCGCACCGCGGCCCCGCAGGGTCGCCCTGCCCGACGGGCCGGAGGTCTGGTGCACCAGCGTGCCCGCGGCCACCACGATGTGGCGCGAGATGACGCCGCCCGGAATGTACGACCGGGTGGCCGCGTCGCTCCCGGCGGGCGCCACCGTCCTCGACATCGGGGCCAACATCGGCTTGCTGTCGGTGCTGTGCGCCCGCGGGGCACCGGCGGTACGGGTGATCGCCGCCGAACCGGCGCCCGAGCTGTTCGCCTGTCTGCGCCTCAACCTCGAACTGCACTGCGCCACTTGGGAGGCGGAGTGCGTGGCGGTCGCCGACCGGCCGGGTGAACTGCCCTTCACCTACTACCCGCAGGCACCGGGCAACTCCGGGCTGTTCGCCGACCCGGTGGCCGACCGGGAGATCACCCGGCGCTATCTCACCAACACCGGACTCGACCCCGAGGACGCCGCCGAGCTGACCGAGGGTCTGCACGAGGGCGTCGCCTACCGGGTCCCGGCCGTCACCGTCTCCGAGCTGATCCGCCGGCACCGGGTGGCGCGGGTGGACCTGCTCAAGGTGGACGTGGAGCGGGCCGAACTCGATGTGCTGCGCGGAGTGGCCGACGAGGACTGGCCACGCGTCGACCGGGTGGTCGCGGAGGCCCACGACGAGGGCGGGCGGCTCGCGGAGTGCGCGCGGCTGCTGCGGTCGAAGGGCTTCGAGGTGACCGTGTCACAGGACCCGCTGCTGACGGGGACGGTCCTGTACGAGGTCGAGGCAGGTCGCCCGGGATGAACCGACGAGCCGCATCCGAGGCACCCCGCACCCGCCCCCGCTCACGTCCGTTCGTGCCGCCCCCTCTCGCGATCATGGAGCCGTAGTGAACGCCGTATTGCTGCCGGAACGATTCGCCGAGCAAGCGCGGCGCACGCCGCACGCGGTCGCCGTCGTCGACGGCGCGCACACCCTCGACTACCGGGACCTGGACCGCGCGGCCAACCGCATGGCCCACCTGCTGCGCGGACGCGGGGCCGGGCCCGGCACCCTCGTCGGCGTGGCCCTGGAGCGCGGGCCGGACCTGATCGTCGCCCTGCTCGCGGTCTGGAAGGCGTCGGCGGCCTACGTCCCGTTCGACCCCGGCCAGCCGCCGGCCCGGCTGGCCGGCATGATCCGGGACTCCGGCGCGGCCCTGGTGCTCGCCGAGGAGCCGCTGGCCGGACCGGTGCGCGACGCGGGCGCCACGGCGCTGTCGCCGGCCCGGGTCCGCGCCGAGGCCGCCCGGCTGCCCGCCACGGCGCCCGCGGGCCCGGCGGACCCGGACGAGCTCGCCTACGCGGTCTTCACCTCGGGCTCGACCGGCCGGCCCAAGGCGGTCGCCGTCACCCACGCCGGGATCGCGGGCCGGGTCGGCTGGGGCGTCGCCGCCCACCGCATCGGCCCAGGGGACCGGGTGCTGCTGAAGACCTCCATGGCCTTCGACGCCGCCGGCTGGGAAGTCTTCGCTCCCCTGACCAGCGGCGGTGCCGTCGTCCTCGCCCCGCCCGGCGCGGAGCGGGACCCGGCGGCCCTGCTCGGCGCCGTCGCCCGGCACCGGGTGACCGTGCTCCAGGCCGTGCCGTCCGTGCTGCGGCTGCTGGCCGAGGACGGCCGGGGCTGGGACGGCTGCGGCGCGCTGCGGCTGCTGTGCTCCGCCGGGGAGCCTCTGTACGCGGAACTCGCCGTCCGGCTAGAGGAGTTGACGGAGGGGCGGGTCGAGCTGTGGAACACCTACGGGCCCACCGAGTGCAGCATCGACGTCACCGCCCAGCGGGTCGACCCCGAGCAGACCACCGGGGCCGTCCCCATCGGCCGCGCCATCACCGGCATGCGGGTCCTGGTCCTCGGCCCGTCCGGCGAACCGGTGCCGGTGGGCGTGCCCGGCGAGCTGTACGCGGGCGGCCCCGGTGTCGCCCGCGGCTACCTGGGCCGCCCCGCCCTGACCGCCGAGCGCTTCGTGCCCGACCCCTACGGCCCGCCCGGCGCGCGTCTGTACCGCACCGGCGACCTGGTCCAGTGGCGGGACGACCTGACCCTGGAGTACCTCGGCCGGAGGGACCACCAGATCAAGGTGAACGGCGTCCGGATCGAGCCGGGCGAGATCGAGTCGGTGCTGATCAAGCACCCCGCCGTCAGCGGCGCCGTCGTCACGCCGTGCGCCCGCGAGGGCGACGCCGCCCACCGGCTGGCCGCCCATCTGACCACCCGCGAGCCGGTCGCCGACGAGGCCCTGCGCGCCTTCCTCGCCGACCGGCTGCCCGAGAGCCATGTGCCGGCGGTCTTCCGCACGGTGGACGGCTTCCCGCTCACGGTCGGCGGCAAGGCGGACCGGGCCGCGCTGCTCGCGGCCGAGGAACGGCGCGGTGACGGCGGCGCGCCGTACGTCGCCCCGCGCGGCGCGGCCGAGGAACTGGTCGCCGGGGTCTGGACCGAGCTGCTCGGCCGGGAGCGGATCGGCGCGCACGACGACTTCTTCGCCCTCGGCGGCACCTCGCTCCATCTCGCCCGGCTCGCCGCCCGGCTGCGCGCCGCGTCGGGCGGACGGGTGCCGCTGCGCGGGCTGTTCACGGCCGCCACGGTCGAGGCCCAGGCCCGGCTGCTCGGCCCGGCGCCCGCACCCGAGTCCGCGGGCGACGAACCGATCCGCCCGGTGCCGCGGGACGGGGACCTGCCGCTTTCCCCGGGGCAGCGCAGGCTCTGGTTCCTGGACCGGCTCACCCCCAAGAGCACCGAGTGGGTCGCTCCCGTCCTGCTGCGGTTGCCGGCCACCACGGGCGAGGCCGCGGTCCGGGCCGCACTGCGCGAACTGACCGCCCGGCACGAGGCGTTGCGCACCCGCTACCCGGCCGTCGACGGCGAGCCACGGCAGCGGATCGCGGCGCCCCACGACAGTGCCGCCGAACCCCGGTTGCGGACCGTGGACACCGAACGGGGCGCGCTGGCCGCGCTGTTCGGCGAGGAGTTCCGGCGCGGTTTCGACCTGGAGCGCGGCCCGCTGTGGCGCGCCCTGCTCGCCAGGATCACCGGTGAGGACCACGTGCTGTTGTTGACGGTGCATCACATCGGCTGCGACGGCTGGTCCACCACGGTCATCGAGCGCGAGCTGCACGAGCTGTGCGCCGCCCACGAGGCGGGCCGCGCGCCCGTACTCGCCGTGCCCGAGGTGCAGTACGCCGACTACGCGGCATGGCAGCGGCGGCGGCTGACCGAGGAGTACACCCGGGCCGAACTCGACCATTGGCGGCGGGAGTTGGACAGGCTCGAACCGCTGGAACTGCCCGCCGACCGGCCGCGGCCGCCCGAGCGGGACGCGCGGGGCGCGGTCGTGTCCTTCGCGATCGACCCCGAGGTGTCCCGGCGCCTGACCGACCTCGGCAGGGCTCAGGGCGCCACCCCCTTCATGACGCTGCTGACGGCCTTCGCGGCGCTGCTGGCCCGGCACACCGGCCGGTGGGACGTGCCGGTCGGCACCCCGGTACCGGGACGCGACCGGCCGGAGACGGCGTCCACGGTCGGCTTCTTCCTGAACTCGCTGGTGGTGCGCTGCCGACTGGACGCCACGGCCGGCTTCCGGCAGGCCCTGGAACGGGTGCGGGACACCGCACGGGACGCCTTCGCGCACCAGGACCTGCCCTTCGAGCGGCTGGTGGAGGAACTGAGCCCCGAGCGCGACCTGTCCCGCACCCCCCTGTACCAGGTCGCCTTCGACCTGCACAGCGAGGGCGCGACCAGCGTCGCCGCCCGCCCCGAGGACGCCGCCGCCCTCGCACGGGCCTGGCGGGTCGCCAAGACCGATCTGTCGCTGTTCGTGCGCCTGCTGCCCGACGGCTCCTTCGGCGCCGCGCTGGAGTACGCGACCGGGCTCTTCGACGAGGCCACCGTGGCACGGCTGGCGGACCGCTTCACCCTGCTGCTGCGCGCGGTGGCCGACCGCCCGGATCAGCCGCTCGCACAAATCGGGCTGATCCCGGCGGCACAGCGGCGGCGGCAACTGCTGGACTGGAACGCCACGGCCGCCGACACCCGGCCCGGCACGGTCCTCGACTGGTTCGAGGACCAGGCCGCCCGCACCCCGCGGGCACCCGCCGTGGTCCTCGGCGGACAGACCCTCCGCTACGGCGAACTGAACGCCCGCGCCGACCGCCTCGCCCGGCAGCTGCGCGCCCTCGGCGTGGCGGCGGAGTCCCGGGTGGGCGTGCTGCTCGACCGCGGCCCGGAGCTGATCACCGCTTTGTCGGCGGTCTGGAAGGCGGGCGCCGCCTATGTGCCGCTCGATCCCGAGCACCCGGCCGGGCGGATCACCGCGCTGCTCGACGAGGCACGGGTGACGGCCCTGATCACCGTGCGGGACCTGCTGGTGGAGACGCCCCCGGGGGTGGTGCCCGTCCTGCTCGACGAGGACGAGGGGGCGTGCGCGCCTGCCCGGCAGCCCGCCACCGCCCCGGCGGCACCGCGGGCGGACCCGGGCCCCGACCGGCTGGCGTACGTGGTCTTCACCTCGGGTTCGACCGGCCGGGCCAAAGGGGTCGAGGTCACCCACCGGGGCCTGGCCAACCATGTGGACTGGGCCGCCCGAGAACTGGCCTCCCGCGGGCCGGGCGGCGCCCCGCTGTTCTCCTCGGTCGCCTACGACCTGGTCGTTCCCACCCTGTGGGCGCCGCTGGTCACCGGTGGCGCCGTCACGGTCGTCCCGCCCGGCACCGACCTGTCCGGGCTGGGCCGGGCGCTCGGCGCGTCGGCACCCTACGCCTTCGTGAAGCTGACACCGGGCCACCTCGACGTGCTGGCCGACCAGCTCACCCCCGCCGAGGCCGCCGCGCTCGCGCCGGTCCTGGTGGTGGCCGGGGAACCGTTCACCCGGGCCGGTGCCGAACGCTGGCGTGCCCTCGCACCCGGCACCGAGCTGATCAACGAGTACGGGCCCACCGAAGCCACCGTCGGCACGAGCGTCCACCCCGTCCCCGACCCGATCGGCACCGACGTCCTGCCGATCGGCCGGCCCCTGCCCAATGTCACCCAGTACGTCCTGGACGCCGAGCTGCGGCCGGTGCCCACCGGGGTGACCGGCGAGCTGTGCATCGGGGGCAGCGGCGTCGCCCGCGGCTACACCGGGCGGCCCCGGTGGACCGCCGACCGTTTCGTGCCCGACCCGTTCGCCGCCCGGCCCGGCGCCCGGCTGTACCGCTCCGGTGACCTGGTGCGCCAACGCGACGACGGGACCGTGGTGTTCATCGGCCGGGCCGACGACCAGATCAAGCTCCGCGGCCACCGGATCGAACCCGGCGAGATCCGCGCCGTCCTGAGCGGGCATCCGGACGTGCGCGACGCGGTCGTCGGCCTCCACCGGTCCGAGGGCGGCGAGCCGCGCCTGGTCGCCCACTACGTGCCCGCCGGACCGGCGCCGCGGGCGGCCGGGCTGGCCGAGCACTGCGCCCGGTCGCTGCCGGCGGCATGGGTCCCGTCCGCCTTCGTCCCGGTGCCCGCCATTCCGCTCAACGCCAACGGCAAGGTCGACCGGCGGGCCCTGCCCGCGCCCGGCCGGGCCGCCGGCGCCGGCCGGATCGCGCCCAGCGGTCCCGTGCAGGAGCGCCTCGCCGCCATCTGGGCCGAGCTGCTGGGCAGCGAACCCGGCGCCCACGACAGCTTCTTCGCGGAAGGCGGCAACTCGATCACCGGCATCCGCCTCGTCGCCCGGATCCAGGAAGCCTTCGAGATCGACCTGCCGGTGCGCGCCCTCTTCGAGACCCCCACGGTCGCCGGACTCGCCTCCGCCGTCGAGGACATCATCGTGGCGGAGGCCGGCGCGCTGTCCGACGACGAGATAGCCGACCGGCTGTGAGCGGCAGCGGGGCGGCGGTGCGTGCCGAGGACGTCCTGCCCCTGCGCCGGAACCGGGACTTCCTGCTGCTGTGGTCCGGGGCCGCCGTGTCCTTCCTCGGCAGCCGCGTCAACGCGCTGTCGTACCCGCTGCTGGTGCTCTGGCACACGGACTCGCCCCTCGCCATGTCCACGGTGTCCATCGCCGCCCTGCTGCCCCAGCTCCTGGTGCAGTTGCCGGCCGGGGCGCTGGTGGACCGCTGGGACCGGCGCAGGGTGATGGTGCTGTGCGAGGCGGGCCGCTTCCTCGCCCTCGGCAGCGTGGCCGTGGTGCTCGTCGCGGGCGGCTTCTCCCTGGCCCACCTGGTCCTGGTGGCCTGCACCGAGTCGACGCTCGCCGTCTTCTACCGGCTCGCCGAACGCGGGGCCGTACGCAATGTGGTGCACCCCGCGCAGCTGCGGACCGCGCTCTCGCGCAACGAGGCCAGGGGCAGGGCCGCAGGGCTGTTCGGGCAGCCGGGCGGGGTGCTGCTGCAGGCACTGGCCCGCTGGGCGCCGTTCGCCTTCACCGCCCTCGGCTATCTGGCCTCCCTGATCGCGCTGCTGCTGATCAGGAAGGACTTCCAGGAGCGGCGGACCCCGGCGCGCCCGGACCTGCGCCACGAGGTCGCGCACGGCCTCGGGTGGCTGCTCGCGCAGCGCTTCCTGCGGGCCGCGCTGGGCTATCTGTCCGTCGGCAACCTGCTGCTCCAGGTGGTGCCGCTGGCCCTGGTCGTGCTGATCAAGGACGACGGCCACGACAAGGCGCTGCTCGCCGTGGTCGTGGGCCTCGGCGGGCTCGGCGGTGTGCTCGGCGCGCTGAGCGGCGGCTGGTGGGAGCGCCGCTTCCGGCTGCGGACCGTCTTCGTCGGCGGCCTGACGACCTGGGCCGTGCTCGTGCTCGCCATGGCCCGGACCCATGCGCCCGTGGCGCTCGGCGCGCTGTTCGCGGGCACGGGCTTCGTCGGCTCCGTCTTCAACGTGGTCGGCGCCGTCCACCAGGTGCGCATCACCCCCGACGCCTTGCAGGGCCGGGTGGTCGGCACCGTCTACCTCCTCGGTTCGGGCGCCAACGTCCTCGGCCCGCTGCTCGGCGGGCTGACCCTCCAGGCCTGGGGCGGCACACCGACCCTGGTGGTGATCGGCGGCCTCCTGGCCGTGCTCGCCGTCGCCGCCGCGCTCAGCCGCGCCCTGCACCACGACGACGACCCCGTTCCCGGTACGCCCCGCAGCAGGGAGTGATCAGCATGACGCCCGGCACGACCCTCAGCGCGATCGTGGAGGCCGCGGGCCCCGACGATCTCGTGGAGCACCTCACCCGGCACCGCGCCGCCTTGCGCGGCCGCCTCCTGGAGCACGGAGCGCTGCTGCTGCGCGGCTTCGACACCGGCGGGATCGACGGGTTCGAGCAGGCGGTGCACGCCTTCACGGGCTCCGCGCCCCTCGAATACGCCGAGCGTTCCTCGCCGCGCAGCACCATCAAGGGCCGGGTCTACACCTCGACCGACTATCCGCCGGGCGAGGAGATCTTCCTGCACAACGAGAACTCCTACCAGGCCTCCTGGCCCCGCACCCTGTTCTTCCACTGCGCGCGCCCCGCGCACACCCGGGGCGCGACGCCGCTCGCCGACACCCGGCGCATCCACGCGGCGATCCCGCCCGAGGTGCGCGAGGAGTTCCGCGAGCGCGGCTGGCGCGTCGTGCGCAACTTCCACCCGGACCTGGGCAGCCGCTGGCAGGACGCCTTCCGGACCGAGGACCGGGCCGCCGTGGAGGCGTACTGCCGGCGGCGCGGCATCGCCGCGGAATGGCGGCCCGGCGGAGGGCTGCGCACCACCGCCGTGCGGTCCGCGATCCGGGTGCACCCGGAAACCGGCGAGGAAGTGTGGTTCAACCACGTGACGTTCTTCCACGTCACCACGCTCGCCGACGAGATCCGGCAGGGGCTGCGGGAGATGTTCCCGGAGGAGGACCTGCCGACGCACACGTACTACGGCGACGGCGGACGCATCCCCGACGAGGTCGTCGCGGAACTGCGGGCCGTGTACCGCGCCGAGTCCACCCGCTTCGACTGGCGGCGGGACGACGTGCTGATCGTGGACAACATGCTCGCCGCGCACGGCCGGGAGCCGTTCACCGGGCCCCGCAGGATCGCCGTCGCCATGGCCGAGTCGTACGACGGCGGCTGACGGCGGCCGATCCACGCGCCCCGTCACCGCACGCACACCGACCACCGCACCGAGAACCTCCGAGGAGATGTCGCAGGATGACTGGTACCGAGGCCGGAGCAGCCGGCCGGGACGCGCTGCGCGCCGAGTTCCTGCGCCGCCGGCTCGCGGGGGAGGCGAGCGGGCGGCGGACGGTCATCGCGCGCGCGGACCGCGGCCGGCCGCTGCCGCTCTCCTCCGGCCAGCGGCAGATGTGGTTCCTGAACCGGCTGGAGCCCCAGAGCCCCGAATACCTGGTGCCGCTGGCCCTGCGGCTGCGCGGCGCCCTGGACCGCGGCGCCCTGGACCGGGCCTGGAACCGGCTGATCGCCCGGCACGAGATCCTGCGCACCCGCTACGCGATGGACGGGGGCGAGCCGGTACAGCTCGTCGACGCCGCGCCCGACGACGCCGTCCCGGCCGTGCACGACCTGTCGGCGCTTCCCGTGACGGAGCGCGAGGCGGAGGTGCGGCGGCGCTTGGCGCGCGAGAGCGGGCGGCCGATCGACCTGGAGCACGAATGGCCGGTCCGGGGGCTGCTGTTGCGGTGCGCGGACGACGACCACGTGCTCCTCGTCGTCGTGCACCACATCGCCTGCGACGCCTGGTCGACGCAGCTGCTCGCGGACGAACTCGCGACGGGCTACCGGGGGTTCGCCGCGGGCGGCGACGGGGAGGCGGCGGCCGAGGCGGACCGGACGGCGCTCCAGTACGCGGACTACGCCGCCTGGGAGCACGCCCGGTCCGCGAGCCCGGCACTGCGCCGCCGACTGGACCACTGGCGCGAGCGGCTGTCCGGGCTCGCCCCGCTGGACCTGCCGTCCGACCGGCGCCGTCCCGCGGTACGCGGCCACGACGGCGACGCGGTCACCGCCCGGCTGCCGGCCGGCCCGGCCCGGGCGGTGCGCGCCCTCGCCGACGACCACTCCACCACCCCGTTCGCCGTGCTGCTCACCGCGTACCAGGCCCTGCTGTCCCGGTACACCGGCGCCACCGACATCCCGGTCGGCACGGTGGTCTCCGGGCGCGGCCGGCCCGAATTGCAGCGGATGATCGGCTACGGCATCAACAGCCTGGTGCTGCGTACCCGTTGGGACGGCGACCCGGCCTTCGCCACCCTGCTCGACAGCGTCCGGGCGACCGTGCTCGACGCCTTCGACCACCAGTCGGTCCCGTTCCCGCTGCTCGTCGCCGAACTGGAGCCGGAACGCGACCGCTCCCGCACCCCGCTCTTCCAGACGCTCTTCACCCTGCGGGAGCCGACCGTCACCGACGACCGGCTGCCGGGCCTGCGCGTGGAACACCTGGCCCCGGCCCGGCCGCGCGCCCGGTTCGACCTGGCCCTCGTCGCGGAGGCGGACCTCGACGGTTACGCCCTGCGCCTCGAATACGCCACCGAGCTGTACGACCGGACCACCGCCCAGCGTTTCCTGGACCACTTCGTCCGCCTGGTGACCGGTGCCGTGGCCGCCCCGGACACCCCGGTCTCGGCGCTGGAGCTGCTGGACGCGGCGGAGCGGGCCGAACTCACCGCGGTGCCCCGTCCGCCGGCCGGCGACCTCCGCACCGTGCCGGAACTCTTCGCCGCGCAGGCGGCCCGCACCCCCGGCGCCGTCGCCGTCGTCGCGGGCGGACAACGGCTGACGTACGGCGAACTCGACGCCCGGGCCAATCGGTTGGCCCACCACCTCGCCGCGCTCGGCGTGGGACCGGAGAGCAGGGTCGGCATCTGCCTGGAGCGGGGCGCCGAGCTGCTGCCCACCCTGCTCGGCGTGCTGAAGGCGGGCGGGGCGTACGTCGCGCTCGACCCGGCCCTGCCGGACGACCGGATCGCGTTCATGCTGCGCGACGCCGGCGTCACCACGGTGGTCACCGACCGGGCGCACACCGGCCGGCT
The DNA here is from genome assembly GCF_007896895.1 of Streptomyces misionensis. Classification (GTDB taxonomy): domain Bacteria; phylum Actinomycetota; class Actinomycetes; order Streptomycetales; family Streptomycetaceae; genus Streptomyces; species Streptomyces misionensis_A. The sequence goes on from NZ_VOGW01000049.1 coordinate 25,584, forward strand.
GGCCGGTCCGCGTCCGGCCCGGCTCGTCGTCCTGGACGCCCCGGACGAACGGCGCTCGATCGCGGCCCGGCCGCGCACGGCCCCCGCCGCGGACGCCGGACCCGACGGGCTCGTCTACGTCATCTACACCTCGGGTTCCACCGGCCGCCCCAAGGGCGTCGCGGTCACCCACCGCAATGTCGTACGGCTGCTCGCCACGGCCCGCCCGCGGCTGGGCTTCGGGGCCGGTGACGTGTGGTCGATGTGCCACAGCCACGCCTTCGACGTCTCCGTCTTCGAGATGTGGGGCGCGCTGCTGCACGGCGGCACCCTGGTCGTGGTCCCCGCCGAGGTCACCCGTTCACCGGACGACCTCATCGCGCTGCTGGCCGCCGAGCGGGTGACCGTGCTCAGCCAGACACCGTCCGCCTTCCGGGGCCTGGTCGCCGCCGCCGCGGCGGACGACCCGCGGCTGACCGGGCTCGCGCTGCGCACCGTCGTCTTCGCCGGGGAGCGCCTGGACGTCCCGGAACTCGCCCCGTGGGTGAGCAGGATGGGCCTCGACGCGCCCCGCCTGGTGAACATGTACGGCATCACCGAGACGACCGTGCACGCCACCGCGCACCGGGTCACCGGGGCCGATCTCGACCCCCGCGCGGGCAACCCCGTCGGCCGGCCGCTGGCCGACCTCGCGCTGCACCTGCTCGACGCCCACGGCCGTCCCGTGCCGGCCGGGGCCCGGGGAGAGATCCATGTCGGCGGGCCCGGGGTGGCCCGCGGCTACCTCGGCCGGCCCGCGCTGACCGCCGAACGGTTCGTGCCCGATCCCTTCGGCCCGCCCGGCGCCCGCCTGTACCGCTCGGGCGACCTGGCCCGCCGCCGGGCCGACGGCACCCTGGAGTTCCTGGGCCGCGCCGACGACCAGGTCAAGGTCCGCGGCTACCGGATCGAACCCGGCGAGGTGAGCGCCGCCCTGACCGCGGTGGACGGCGTCCGGGAGGCGGTGGTGCTGGTACGGGACGGGCGGCTCGTCGCCTACGTCGTCCCGGAGGGCGCGGCCCCGCCCGGCGGCGGTGAACTGCGCGGCCTGCTCGGCCGGACCCTGCCCGCGTACATGGTGCCCGCCCACGTCGTGGCGATCGACTCCATACCGCTGACGACGAACGGCAAGGTGGACCGGGCCGCCCTGCCCGCCCCCGGCGCGGACCACGCGGGGGAAGGCGGCGTCGCGCCGCGCACCCCCGCCGAGGAGCGGATCGCCGCGGTGTGGCGGGACGTCCTCGGCCTGCCCCGGATCGGCGTGCGGGACAACTTCTTCGACCTGGGCGGCGACTCGATCCGAGCCGTGGAACTCGTCGGGGAGCTGCGCGCCGCCGGGGTCGACGTCGCCGTCCGCGATGTGTTCGCGGAACGCACCGTGGCCGGTCTGGCCGCACTGGCCGCCGGCCGGACGGCCGCCGGGACGGAACCCGCGGTCCGGCCGTTCGAGCTGGTCCCCGCCGAGGACAGGCCGCGGCTCCCGGCCGGGCTGAGCGACGCCTACCCGATGTCGCAGACACAGACCGGCATGGCCGTCGACCTCCTCACGGGCGAGGGCCGCAGCAACTACCAGAACGTCGCCTCCGGGCGCATCCGCGACGCACGGCCCTTCGACGCGGCCGCGCTGCGCGAGGCGGCCCGGTACCTCGCGGACCGGCACGACGTGCTGCGCACCTCCTTCGACCTGGACAGCTACTCCGTGCCCCTGCAACTGGTGCACGAGGACGCCGACATACCCGTCGAGGTGCACGCGCTGCCCGGTCTCGGCCCGGACGAGGTACGGGCGCGGCTCGCGGAGTTCCACGAGCGGGAGCGGACCGACCTCCTCGACCTCTCCCGCGCCCCGCTGCTGCGGATCGCCGCGCACCGCACGGACGGGGGCTGGTGGCTGTCCGTCACCGAGTTCCACGGGATCGTGGAGGGCTGGAGCTACCACTCGCTGCTGCGCGAACTGACCGAGCTGTACTTCGCGTTCCGCGACGGCCAGGGCCCCGCGTCCCGGCCGCAGGCCCCGGTCCGCTACGCCGACGCGATCGCCGGCGAGCTGCGCGCCCTGGCCTCGGACGAGGACCGCGCCTACTGGACGGGCGTGGTCACGGACCGTCCCCCGTTCTCGCTGCCCGCCGGATGGGGCGACGGCGAGGGCCCGTACGAGGACTTCTGGGAGTCGGTGCCCTTCGCCGACCTGGAGGACGGGCTGCGCGCGCTGGCCTCCGCCGCCGGCGTCTCGTTCAAGAGCGTGCTGGTCGCCGCGCACGGCAAGGTGCTGAGCGCGCTCACCGACCAGCCGGAGTTCACCAGCGGCGTGGTCACCCACATCCGGCCCGAGACGGCCGGGGCCGACCGTGTCTACGGCATGCACCTCAACACCGTGCCCCTCGCCTTCGACCGCCGCGCCCGCACCTGGCGGGAACTGGTGCGGTCGGTCTTCGACCGCGAGGTGGAGATGTGGCCGCACCGGCGCTTCCCCATGCCGGAGATCCAGCGGCTCGCGGGCGGCGGACGGGTCGTCGACGTGCTGATCAACCACGTCGACTTCGACCGGCTCGACAACGCGGCCTTCGACCGGGACAGCATCATCGCGCCCGGCACCACGGAGTTCCAGCTGGCGGTGACCACCCTCAACAAGAACATCGGGCTGAAGACCAGCACCCGGGTGCTGAGCCGGGTGAACGCGGCCCGGGTGGCGGGGATGTACCGGTCCGTGCTGGAGGCGATGGCGGCCGACCCCGACGGCGACGCGCGCGGCATCCGGCTGCCCGCCGGCGACCTGCGGGTGATCGAGGAACTGCGGCGGCCCGCCGGCGCGTACACCGGTCCCCTGCTCCCCCGGCTGATCGCCGAACAGGCGGCCCGCACCCCGCACGCGCCCGCCGTGTCCGCCGGGGAACGCACCCTGACCTACGCCGAACTCGACGCCCGCGCCGACCAGGTGGCCCACCGGCTGCGCGCCCGCGGCGCCGGACCCGAGACCGTGGTCGGGGTACGGCTGGACCGCGGCACGGACCTGATCTGCTGCCTGCTCGGCATCTGGCGGACCGGCGCGGCCTATCTGCCGCTCGACCCGGACCAGCCCGCCGCACGGGCCCTCGGGACACTCGCCGACGCCGGTGCCCGGCTGGTCCTCACCCAGGAGAAGTCCGCCGCCGAGCTGGACCACCCGGGTGTACTCGCGGTCGACACGGACCTGTTCGCCGACGCCCCCGCCGCACCCGCCGGGTTCCCGGAGCCGCCCGCCGACCCGGACCGGCTCGCGTACGTCGTCTACACCTCGGGCTCCACCGGCCGTCCCAAGGGCGTGCAGGTCACCCACGGGGCCCTGGCCGGGCACATCGCCTGGGCGGCCGACCGGCCGGCGGGCGGCGCCGGGGGCGGAGGCGGCTCCGCGCTGTTCTCCTCGTACGCCTTCGACCTCGTCGTCCCCAGCGTCTGGGCGCCGCTGACGGTCGGGCAGCGGCTCTGGCTGCTGGAGCCGGACGCCGATCTGTCCGAGCTGGGCGCCCGGCTGTCGGCGGCCGGCCCCTTCAGCTTCCTCAAGCTGACCCCCGGCCACCTGGAGGTGCTGAGCCGGCAGCTGGACGCGGAGCGGGCCGCCGCCCTGGCCCGGACGGTGCTGGTCGCCGGCGAGGCGTTCCCGGGACCGCTGGCCGACCACTGGCGCGCCCTGCTCGGACCGGGCCGGCTGATCAACGAGTACGGCCCCACCGAGGCCACCGTCGGCACCTGTGTGTACGGCGTCGACGGCGCGCAGGGCGAGGAGACCGTGCCGATCGGCCGGCCGCTGCCCGGGATGAGCATGCAGGTCCTGGACGCGGACCGGTGCCCGGTACCGGTCGGTGTCGTCGGCGAACTCCACATCGGCGGCGCCGGCGTGGCCCGCGGGTATCTGGGCCGCCCCGCGCTGACCGCCGAACGGTTCCTGCCCGACCCCTGCGGCCCGCCCGGGGCCCGGATGTACCGCTCCGGTGACCTGGCCCGGATACGGCCCGACGGCAACGTCGCCTTCGTGGGCCGCGTCGACGACCAGGTGAAGGTGCGCGGGCACCGCGTCGAGCCGGGAGAGGTGGCGGCGGCCCTGAGCGCCCGGCCCGGTGTGCGGGAGGCGGTGGTGGTGGCCGCCGGGGGACAGCTGGTCGGTTACGTGGTGCCGGACCCCGAGGGGGTGCTGCCGCCGGCCGCGGAGCTGCGCGAGGCGCTCGGGCGGTCCCTGCCCGCGTACATGGTCCCGTCGTTCTTCGTGGAGCTGGCGTCGCTGCCCCTGACGGCGAACGGCAAGGTGGACCGGGCCGCCCTGCCCGCGCCAAACCCGCAGTCCCTCGCCCGCGAGCGGTACGTGGCCCCCCGTACGGCCGTCGAACGGCGGCTCGCCGAGGTGTGGGCGAAGACCCTGGGGCTGTCCCGGGTGGGCGTGCGGGACGGCTTCTTCGAGCTGGGCGGGGACTCGATCCGGGCGGTCGCCCTGGTCGGCGCGGCACGGGCGGCCGGGTTCGACGTGACGGTACGGGACGTGTTCGCCGTGCGCACCGTTGCGGCCCTGGCCGAACTGGCCGCGTCCCGGCCCGCGGCGACGACCCGGGCCGTCGCGCCGTTCGAGCTGATCGACGAAGCGGACCGGGCGAAGCTGCCGGCGGACGTGACCGACGCCTACCCGATGGCGCAGACGCAGCTCGGCATGGTCGCCGAGATGCTGGCCGACCGGGAGTTGCACCGCTACCACGGGGTGGCCTCGTTCCGCATCCGCGACGAGCAGCCGTTTTGTGCGGACGCGCTGACCGCGGCGGTCCGCGCCGCCGTCGAACGGCACGAGGTGCTGCGTACCTCCTTCGACCTCGGCGGCTACTCCGCGCCGATGCAGTTGGTGCACGCCGAGGCGACCGTCCCCGTCGAGGTCGGCGATCTGCGCGGGCTCCCGCCCGAACGGCTCCGCGAGGCGCTGCGGGAGTTCCAGGCCCGCGAACGGGCCGACGTCCTCGACGTGTCGAGGGCCCCGATGCTGCGGATCAGGGCGCACCTCGCCGACGACGGCTGGTGGCTGACGATGGTCCGATGCCACGCCATCACCGAGGGCTGGAGCAACTACAACCTGCTGATGGAACTGCTCGACGGCTACCGCGCCGCACGCGACGGCACCGAGCCGGAGCGGGCCGATCCTCCGCAGGTCCGCTACGCCGACTTCGTCGCCGGGGAACTGCGCGCCCTGGCCTCCGACGAGGACCGCGCCTACTGGACGGACGTCGTCGAACGGCACCCCCGGTTCACCCTGCCCGAGGACTGGGGCGATCCAGCGGCGCCGGGCGAGCGGTACGTGCTGCGGGTGCCGGTGCACGACCTGGAGGACGGGCTGCGGGCCTTCGCGGCCCGCGCCGAGGTCTCCCTCAAGAACGTGCTGCTGTCCGCCCACCTGACGGTGATGAGCGGCCTGAGCGCGGAGAACTCCCTGTTCACCGGGCTGGTGTGCGACGCGCGTCCGGAGGCGGCCGGCGCCGACCGGGTGCACGGCATGTACCTCAACACCCTGCCCTTCGTCTTCGAGCAGGGGCGGCGCACCTGGCGGGAGCTGGTGCGCACGGTCCACGACCGCGAGGTGGAGCTGTGGCCGCACCGGCACTTCCCGATGCCCGAGATCCAGCGCATCGCGGGCGGCGGACGGCTCGTCGACGTCTCCTTCAACTACCTGGACTTCCACCAGGTCGACACCGAACGCGTGGACGTCGCCTCGGCGTTGGCCGACGGCAACACCGAGTTCGCGCTCGCCGTGACCACCCTCGCCGGCCACATCGGGCTGAGCAGCCGCACCTCGGTGCTCGGCCGGGCGCACGCGGAGCGGCTGGGCGGGCTGTACCGGGCCGTGCTGGAGGCCATGGTGGCGGACCCGGAGGGGGACGCCGACGCGCGGCTGCTGCCGGACGGCGACCACGAGGTGCTGACCGGGCTGGACCGCACGGCCGCGGTGCGGGAGGCCGACCGGCCGGACCTGCTGCCGGCGCTGTTCGCCCGGCAGGCGCGCCGCACGCCGCAGGCGGTCGCCGTCCTCGACGGCGCCGACCGCATGAGCTACGCCGAGCTGGACGCCCGCTCCGATCAGGTGGCGCACCGGCTGCGCGAGCTGGGGGCGGGCCCCGAGTCGGTGGTCGGCGTGGTGCTGGAGCGGGGTGCCGAACTGGTGGCCTGTCTGCTCGGCGTCTGGAAGGCGGGCGCGGCCTATCTGCCCGTCGACCCGGACCAGCCCGTCGAGCGCGTCCGCCGGCTGCTGGACGACGCGGGCGTCCCGATCACGCTCACCCGCCGGGACACCGCCCCGGGCCTGGACCGCCCCGGCACCCTGCGGACCGACGAGCACCCCTTCGACGACGCCCCGGCCACTCCCCTGCCCGTGGTCGCGGAACCCGCCGGCCCGGCCTGCGTCATCCACACGTCGGGATCGACGGGCCGGCCCAAGGGGGTGCAGATCACCCACGGCGGCCTCGCCGCCCGGGTCGCCTGGACCGTGCGGCAGCACCGCCTGGGGGCGGGCGACCGGGTGTTGCAGAAGACCTCGATCGGCTTCGACGCGGCGGGCTGGGAGCTGTTCGCCCCGCTGGTCTGCGGCGGCACGGTGGTCTGCGCCCCGCCCGGCGCCGAGCGCGATCCGGGCGCCGTGCTGCGGGCGGTCGCCGAGCACCGGGTGACGGTGTTGCAGGCGGTGCCGTCCGTGTGGCGGCTGCTCGTGGACACCCCGGGCTGGGAGCGGTGCACCTCCCTCCGGCTGCTGTTCTCGGCGGGCGAACCGCTGGACGGCGACCTCGCCCGACGTCTGCTGTCCCGGCCGGGCCCCGAGCTGTGGAACACCTACGGGCCCACCGAGTGCACCATCGACGTCACCGCCCACCCCGTGCCGCCGGACGCGGCCGGCCCGGTGCCGATCGGCCGCCCGCTGCCCGGCACCGTGCTGCGGGTGCTGGACGCGCGGATGCGGCCGGTGCCGGTCGGGGTCACCGGCGAGCTGTACGCCGGCGGCAGCGGGGTGGCCCGCGGCTACCTCGGCCGCCCGGGCCTGACGGCCGAACGGTTCCTGCCGGACCCGGCGGGCCCCGCCGGTGCGCGGCTGTACCGCACGGGTGACCTGGCCCGCGTCCGTCCCGACGGGACCGTCGAGTTCCGGGGCCGCGCCGACGACCAGGTGAAGGTGAACGGCGTCCGCGTCGAACCCGCCGAGGTCACCGCCTGCCTCCTCGCCCGGCCGGACGTCCGGGCCGCCGCCGTCGTGCCCCGGCGGACCGACGACGGCGGGAAGCGGCTGGTCGGTTACGTCGTACCGGCCGGCCCCGACCCGCTCGATGCGGGGGAGGTGCGCCGCCGGCTCGCGGCCGAACTGCCCGCCGCCATGGTCCCGGCCGCCGTCGTCGTGCTGGACCGGCTGCCGCTGACCGCGAGCGGCAAGCTCGACCGGCGTGCCCTGCCCGACCCCGAGCCCGGCGCGAGCCGGGAGTTCGTGGCGCCGGGCACCCCGACCGAACGGGCGCTCGCGGAGATCTACGGGAGCGTCCTCGGGCTGGACCGGGTCGGCGCCCACGACCACTTCTTCGACTACGGCGCGGACTCACTGCTGATCATCAAGGTGATCGCCGCGGCACGACGGCGGGCGCTCCCGCTGACCCTGCGCATGCTCTACGAGTACGACACCCTCGCGGCCCTCGCGGCGGCACTCGGACCGGCGGCGGACGCGACAGACACGACGGTCCGGACGGACCGGACGGAAGGACGGGACATGCCAGTCGAGGAGACACGGCGCATGCGGGGCGTGCGGGAGGTCCGGGTGGCGGCGGAGGAGATGCTGGAGGCGATGCGGCGGGCCCGGGTGCCCGGCGTCGCCCTCGCCCTCCTGGAGGACGGGGAGATCGTCTCCGCCGAGGGCTACGGGGTGACCGCCGCCGACCGGCCCGAGCCGGTCACCGCCCGCACGCCCTTCCAGGTGGCCTCGGTCAGCAAGCACGTCACCGTGCTGGCGGTCCTGCAACTGGTCTCCGAGGGCCTGCTCAACCTGGACACCGACATCAACCGCATGCTCACCTCCTGGCAGGTTCCGGACAGTTCGGGCATCACACTGCGCGAGCTGCTGAGCCACCAGGCGGGCCTCAGCCATGTCCGCCCGACCAACTTCCTGCCCACCGAGACGATGCCGAGCGTGCTCGACGTGCTGACCGGGCGGCCGCCGGCCGGCAACGAGCCGGTGCGCGCGGAACACCCGGCCGGTGCCCGGTTCCGCAAGACCAACATCAACTACTCGGTGCTCCAGACCCTGCTGGAGGATGTGACGGGCGAGCCGTTCGAGGCGCTGATGCGGCGCCTCGTACTCGACCCGCTGAAGATGACGGACAGCAGCTTCGACCAGTCCTACCCGCACCGTTGCGCTGTTCCGGTCGCCATCGGGCACGACCCGCAGGGCGCCCCGATCGCCGGGCGCTGGCGCGTCCGCAACGAGGTGGCGGCGGGCGGGCTGTGGGCCAGCGCCGTCGACCTGGCCAAGGTGGCGCGGGAGATCCGGCGGGCCCACCGCGGAGAGCCGGGCACACTGATCACCCGGCCGCTGGCGCAGCAGATGCTCACCGTCTGGCATCCGGGCAGCTTCTACGGCCTGGGCACGGTGCTGGACGACACGGGCGGCGACGTGGAGTTCGGGCACGGCGGCCGCACCGTCGGTTTCCGCGTCGCCACCTTCACCCAGCTGGGCAGCGGCGAGGGCCTGATCGTGCTCGCCAACGGAGAGTCGGGCCGGCGCATCCAGGCCTTCGTCGCCGATGCCGTGCGCCGGGCCGACGGCCGGGTCCTCGCCGGCCGGATGAGCGGCCAGTGGCTGTCCGCGCCCGACGTCCCCGTGGAGGCCCCCGAAGGCGTCCCGGCGGACCTCCCGGTGCGTGGCTCCGACCGGGGTGCCGCGGATGAATGAGCACCTGCTGCGGGCGGTGGGCCGGCGCCCCGACGCCGACGCGTACGCGGTCCTCGTGCGGCTCACCGGCCCGGACGTGCCGGGTGGCGTCTGGACGGCCGCCGAAGGCGTGGCCGATCCCGGCACCGGGGAGCCGGCCGGGCCCCTGCACCGGTTCCGGATCGGCGGAGTCACCAAGGTCTTCGTCACCACGGTGCTGCTCGGCCTGGTGGGCGAGGGCGCGCTCGACCTGTCCGACCCGGTCGAGCGGCTGCTGCCGGGCCTGCTCCACCCGGACATCACCGTCCGCCAGCTGCTGGACCACACCAGCGGCCTCGCCGACGAGAGCGACGTCCGCTACAACGACACCGCGTGGTTCCTGAAGCACCGGTACGACACCTTCACCGCGCACGAACGCCTGGCCCTGCCGCGGGCACTGCCGCTCTCCTTCGCACCGGGCACCCGGCAGCAGCTGACGCGGGCCAACCACGAGGTCGTCGCGCTGGTCATCGAGCGGATCACCGGCCGCGGCCACGCGCAGGAGATCGAGGACCGCGTGCTGCGCCCGCTGGGGCTGTCGGCGACCTCGCTGCCGGGCACCGATCCCACGCTGCCGCGCCCGCACCTGCGGGGGTACGACCTGGGTGTCGACGTCACCGAGCACAACCCCAGCATCCACGGGCCGACCGGTGAGATGATCTCGAACCTGCCCGACCTGGACCGCTTCCTGGTCGCCCTGGTGGGCGGTGAGCTGCTGCCCGCCGCGCAGACCGAGGAGCTGTTCCGGCTGCCCGGTGTCCCGCACGTGCGGGGGCACGCCGGGTACGCGGCGGCGGGCCTCGACCGGCTGGTGCTGCCCGACGGGGTCGAGGTCTGGGGCATGGCCGGGGTGGTGCACGGTGCCCTCGCCGGCATGGTCACCACCCGTGACCTGCGGCGCCGACTCACCTATGCGGTCAGCCCGACCGAGCGGGGCACCGAACGGCTGCCCCCGGTGGGCCAGCGGCTCCTCGCGGCCGCCTTCAGCGAACGGTTCTGGCCGACCGCCCGGATGATCCCGGGCGCGGTCGCGGCGGACGCGGAGGGCTGAGGCGTTCAGTCCTCGGCGACGCGGATGATCGTCCTGCCCGAGGTGTGCTCGCCGGGGGCGAAGGCGCAGGGGGCTTCGGCGAGCGGACGCACAGCGCCGATGAACGGCTTGAGCCGGCCGTCCCGCAGCCGCGTGGCGAGGTCGGCGAGCCGGGCGCGATCGGGTTCGACGACGAAGAAGACCGCCCGTCCGTCCCTGGGCCGGACCCTGGGCGGCATGACGATGGTGACCAGCGTGCCACCGGGCCTGACCAGGGCGGCCGAGCGGTCGAGGACGTCGCCGCCGATCACGTCGAACACGACGTCGACGTCACCGGCGTCCTCCAGCTCGTCGGTCTCCAGGTCGATGAAGGTGTCGACGCCGAGTGCGAGTGCCCGGTCCCGGCCGGAGGCCCGGCCGGTGCCGATGACGCGGGCGCCGGCCTCGCGGGCGAGCTGTACCGCGATCGAGCCGACGCCGCCGGCGGCACCATGGATCAGGACGGTCTGGCCCGTGGTGAGGCGGCCGTGGTCGAACAGGCCCTGCCAGGCGGTCAGCCCGGAGACCGGCAGCACGGCGGCCACGGTGTGGTCGACGTCCGCTGGTGTACTCGGCGAGCGTGCCGTTTCGGGCCCAGTCGGCCAGCCCGAACACCCGCTGTCCGACGCTCAGTCCGGTGGTGCCGTACCCCAGCTCCGCGACGACACCGGACAGTTCGTGCCCGGGCACGCTCGGCGTCCGGTCGCGGCCGGCCCGATCGGTCCACGTGGCGGGCCAGTCCAGCTCGCCCCGGGTGAACCCGGCGGCGTGCACCCGCACGACGACGTCGTTCTCGGCCGCGTGGGGGTAGGGCATGTCGGTCAGGGACATCCCGGACGGACCGGCGTGGCGGTCTCGCACAGTGACGGCTTGCACAGGGGTCCTTACGCAGGTGCTCGGCGGCTACACGGTGGATGTATGCCGTGCCGCTCGATCGATCTCACCTGCCCGGGCGTCTTCTTTCGCCGTCGTGCCTCATTCGGCAGGGATGCGGAACTCGAATTCGGGACGGTCCCACGGCACGGCGGGCGGGTTCGCGCGCGCGGTCCCCGTCCGCACCGCGCCGACGCGGTGGTAGAAGTCCTCGGCGGGAACATGCGACACGACCTTGACACGGTCGATCCCGGCGGCTCGGGCCTCGGACCGCATGTGCGCGACGAGCATGCGCCCGATTCCCCGTCCTTGCGCCTCGTCGGCGACGAACAGCAGGTCGAGCTCCGGTGGCGCGAGGACGAGCGAGTAGAACCCGAGGACCTGGTCCCCGTGCTCCCCGGCGCCGACGGCGACGAAGGCGCGGTGGGCCTCCAGGTAGTCGGGACCGACCCGGTAGCCCGCGACCGCGGCCGCGTACTGCCCCTTGTAGGCACCCGACCCGCGCACGAGCCGCGTGAGCCGTTTGGCGTCCCGCGCGACGGTCCTCCGTATCGTGATCTGCCGGCTGACCGGAGAATTGCGTGAACCCATCGGGCGAGTATGTCGCACCGGGCAGCGCCTTCACCCGGCGGGTCGCCCGAGGGTGCCCCGCCCGCCGCTCGATCCCCCCAGCGGAGGCGGTTCGACCGCCCTCGGTTCTTCCGATGAGAGGCTTTCTCGAACAACTGATTTCACGCACGGTGGACCATCCTTTCGAGGCATGTACACGACTGCCGGCTGACGCCTACTTTTCTTATGAGAGGCCGATGAAAGGGAGGACCATGCGCAAGCAATTCGCCGTCGTGATCGCGGCTTTCGCCGTTCTGGGCGCATTCCAGATTCCGTCGGCGGCAGCGTCCCGTGCACCGGAACGCGTTCCGGTGCGATCCACCGCCGTCAAGTCCGACAACGAATACTGGGTCGAGCCCTATATGCGGTGCAATGAGGACGGCACCGTGGCATTCGGCTACAACGGCGACCCGGAAACCGACTGGGACTGGTACGGGCTTTACTGGGAAGAACCGAGCGCTTTCCCGGACAGCTTCTACACCGGCATGGTCAACTACACCAACCCTCTGGGCTGGAGGAGTTGGGCATGGTCCTGGGAGAAGAGGAGGGAGGACTACACCCCGTACACCAGGGGGCGTTTCACGGTGGTGTACTGGGCTTACGACTACGAGCAGCGAAGGTACTGGAAGAAGAGGTCGACCGGGCTGCACGACATCGACTGCTCCCACGGAAGGGCCGCCTGACCGGCGGACGGCCGACCTCGGTCCTGGCACCCCCGCCGGCTTGCGGCGCGACCGTGCCGTCCCGCGAAGTACCCCTCCCCCCGACGTGCCGTGCCCCTTAACACCGGTCCGGCCGGTCTCAGCGCGACCGGATACAGTGCGCGAGACGGCAGCCCGGTCAGGGAGGGGAAGCGTGACCGACACCAGTGACACCCGGCCCGCCGAGGGAGAAGCGCAAGCGACGCGGCGGAGCCGACTGCACCGCCTGGTGCGCTTCATCCCCCTGATCGCCCCCGTCCTGCTGTGGGCCGTGCCCTGTGGGGTGCTCCTGTACACCGGGCAGCACTGGCCGCTGCCCGTCACCCTCGCCGGCACCGCCCTGTTCGCCCTCGGCCTCATCGTCATGCCGCTCGCGATGGTGCGCGGCCACGGCCGGCGCCGGCAGGACCGGGCGGCGATCATCGGTGACACCCTGCTGGGCACCAGCTGGATCCTGTTCACCTGGTCCGTGCTGCTCGGCGTCCTGTTGCGGCTCGCCCTGACCGTGGCCGGCGTCGGCGAGAGCCAGGACCGGGCCCGGATCGTCACCTGGGCCGTCCTCGGCACGACCGCCGTACTGCTCGCCTGGGGGTACACCGAGGCCCGCCGCGTGCCGCGCGTGCGCCGGCTCGACGTGCGACTTCCCCGGCTGGGCGCCGGGTTGGACGGCCTCCGCGTGGTCCTCGTCACCGACACCCACTACGGCCCGCTCGATCGCGCCCGCTGGTCGGCACGGGTATGCGAGACGGTGAACACGCTGGAGGCCGACCTGGTCTGCCACACCGGCGACATCGCGGACGGCACGGCCGAGCGCCGCCGCGCGCAGGCCGCCCCGCTCGCGACCGTGCGGGCCACCCGGGCCCGCGTGTACGTCACCGGCAACCACGAGTACTACAGCGAGGCCCAGGGCTGGGTCGATCTGATGGACGAGCTGGGCTGGGAGCCGCTGCGCAACCGCCATCTGCTGCTGGAACGCGGTGGCGACACCCTCGTGGTCGCGGGCGTCGACGACGTCACCGCCGAGTCCTCCGGCCTGGCGGGCCACCGCGCCCACCTCGCCGGCGCCCTGGACGGCGCCGACCCCGACCTGCCCGTGCTGCTCCTGGCCCACCAGCCCGCGTTCGTCGACCGGGCGGCGGCCGCCGGCATCGACCTCCAGCTCTCCGGCCACACCCACGGCGGCCAGATCTGGCCCTTCCACCACCTGGTCCGCATCGACCAGCCCGCCCTCGCCGGCCTCAGCCGGCACGGCACCCGCACCCTCCTCTACACCAGCCGCGGCACCGGCTTCTGGGGCCCGCCCTTCCGCGTCTTCGCCCCGAGCGAGATCACCCTGCTCGTACTCCGCTCCCCCCACGCTCCCACCTCGCGGTAGCCTGACCGGCTGTCGGGGACGCCCCGCTGGGAGGCCGGATGCGCGCCCGCCGTGTGCCGGGGGCGTACGGCAGCCGCACGTGACGATGTCCGGGCTGTCCGCCCTCCCCGAGCGGCCGGCGCGGTTCCCGTACGACGCCTCCAGGACGACCAGCCCCGGATGCACCGGGAACGCCACGGCAACCGCTGCCCACCGTGCCCCGGCCGCGGCGGCGCCCGGGGCACGGTGTCACTCCGACAGCAGCTCGCGCACGGCCTGTTCCAGTTCGGCGGGGGTCACCGCACCGACCGCCCGCACGATCCCCCGCGCGTCGACCAGGACGTTCGTGGGAACTCCGGTGATGCCGAGCGCGGCGGCGTAGTCGCCGGTCTCGTCCAGCAGGATCGGCCCCGCGACGTTCCACACGTCGGCGAAGGCGAGCGCCTCGGCGCGCGCGTCGCGCGTCTCCCACACGTTGACATGGATGAAGTCCAGCCCGGACCGGGCGGTACGCAGGCGCAGTTCCTCGATGACCGGCGCCTCCGCGTTGCAGGGGCCTCACCAGCTCGCGAAGAAGTTGATCAGGTATCTCTTCTCCGCCCATTCCCTCGTCGTGCGCACCTCGCCGGTGCGGGCGTCCACCAGGGCGAACTCGGGGACCCTCTTGCCGACCGCCGCGTGCACGGGCGGCCGTTCGGCGCCGGGCAGCCACGGCCTGTCCACCACGGTGAGCGTGCCGCTCCCGGCGTTCGAGACCAGCAGCCGCCCCGAGGCGGCGTCGATCTGGCAGTCGCCGGGGCCGTTGCCGACGGTGACGCGGTGCGTCTCCGTCCCGCCGACGGCATCGACGACGCTGACGGTCCCCGCGCCCCGGTTGCAGACGTAGAGCCGGCTTCCGTCCGGTGCCACGCACATGCCCACGGGCGCCCGCTCCACCCGGACTTCGTCCAGTGGGCGGCCCGTCGCCAGGGACAGCCGCAGCACCGTGCTGTGCAGGGAACCGGCCACGTAGAGCTGGTCGGTCACCGGGTTGACGACGGTCTTGCACGGTCCTTCGCCGACGGCGATCCGCCCCAGCGGGCGCAGGGTCTCCGTGTCGAACACGGTCAGTGAGGCGGACATGAAGTTCGCGCAGTAACCGCGTCCCCGTTCACCGTCCACGGCGATGCTTCCCGCGCCGAGCTCGGCGGGGATGGTCCCGATCACCTCCAGGCGGTCGGCGTCGATGGCCGTGATCGTGCCGGCCGCGGTGTTGCCGCAGAAGATTCGCCGTCGCGCCGGGTCGTGCCCCAGCCCTGCCGGATAGGCGTCCTTCCCGACGGGGATCTGTGCGACCCGAACGGCGGTGTCGGCATCGAGGACGGTGACGGTGTCGGAGCGGGCGTCGGCCGTGAACAGCCGTCTGCTCGGCAGATCCAGCACGACGGGGATCGGTTCTCTTCCCACGCCGGCCCGCCACACCGGAACGCAGCGGTCCAGGTCCACGGCGACGACCGCGTCGTCGCGGGAGCAGGCCACATAGGCGCGGCGCGCCGCGGTGTCCACGGCCACGGCTTCCGGACCGGCGCCGAGCCGTGGCTCCGCCACCACCGTGTGCGCCCGCTCGGCCCGGCAGGCCGGACCGCTCGGCCGAGGAGGCAGATTGCCAGTCATGGCCCCTGTTCTTGACGGAAGACCGCGGAACGAAACGCCTGGGTCCGCCCATTGGAGCCATCCGGGGCGGGTGCGACCCGTCCGCCTTTCACTGCGGCGCACGCCGGTCCGCGACCGCGAGAGCGGACTTCCGGCGACCGGCCGGCCCCGCGCCCGCTGCCGGACCGCCGCGCGGCCGAGGCGACGGCCGGTCCTCCACCGGGCCCGCCGCACCCGGGCCATGGCGATGCGGCGTCAACGCCTGCTGCGCTCGTTGGAGTGATCTTGCCGCCGTGGAGACATGGCCGCTGCTCTCGCCGCCGATCCAACAGGCATGAGTCCTTACAGGCGTAAAACGGGGATCGCGGTCGCGGCCGCCGCGGCAGGGGCCGCCCTGTGTATGGCGGGGTTCGCGCCGGCCGGTGCGGTACAGGCGCAGAGCAGGGCCGAGACGCCGTGGGTGGTGTCGCTGGGCGACAGCTTCATCTCGGGCGAGGCGGGCCGATGGGCCGGCAACAGCAACGACCGCGCCGACGGCCACGCGCACACCGATCGGGCCTTCGACGCCGCGACGGCCACGACCGATGCGCATCGGGTGTACGGCACCTCCTACGACGACGGCTGCAACCGTTCCGACAGCGCCGAGGTCAACTCCGCGCCCGTCCAGAACCGTCGTCTCAACCTCGCCTGCTCGGGCGCCACCTCCACCGCGATTCTGCTGCCCGAGCACGGCGGAAGCCCCTTCAAGACGGAACCGTCCCAGGCGAAGCAGCTCCAGGACGCCGTCACCGGTCACGCCGTGCGCGCGGTCGTCGTGTCCGTCGGGGGCAACGACCTCGGCTTCGAGAGCGTCATCACCTCCTGCGCGAAGAGCTTCCTCAAGCCGATCGGCGCCACCCCCTGTGCTCCGACCGAGGGGCCGCTGGTGCGGGACCGGCTGCCCGCGATGCGCACGGCGGCCGAAAAGGCACTGGCCGACATCACCACCGCCATGGCCCGGGCGGGCCACCCGAAGGGCAGCTACCGCCTGATCCTCCAGTCGTACCCCTCCCCCCTGCCCGACGGCGAGCGGATGCGCTACCCGGGAGACGGTTACGACCGCCTGACGCAAGGCGGCTGTCCCTTCTTCGACAAGGACCTCACCTGGGCCCACGACGAACTCGTCCCGGAGATCAGCACCACCCTGGCCTCGGCCGCCCGCACGGCCGGAGCGGAATTCCTCGACCTGTCCCGCGCCTTCGACGGCCGGGAGGTCTGCTCCACCACCACCGCCCAGGCCGGCCCCGGCCGGCCGCCCTCCGGCCGCACCAGTGAATGGGTCCGCTTCGTGACCACCGGCGCCGGACAGGGCCAGCGGCAGGAGTCCCTGCACCCCGACTACTACGGCCAGCAAGCCCTGGGTACCTGCCTCGGCCTCCAGCTCGACCGGTCCCCCGGCAGCTACTCCTGCACCAACACCCCGGGGACCGGCCCCGCCGACATGCGCCTGCGGCCCGCGGCCTCCCCCTGACGAGCCGGTCACGCGTCCCGCACGCCGGCGTCCGCGCGGGGCGGCCACTCGGGTGGCCGAGAGGCCGCCCCGCCGCACCCTTCGGGGGCCGCTCAGCGCGCTCCCCTCCGGCGGCGCCCGCCGAAGCCGGAACCGCGTCGGCCGCCGCCATGCTCTGCCCCGATCGGTACGAGGGCGACGACCGCCGTCGGCGAGCCGAGCACCGGACCGGATCGCGGCCCCTCACATCGCGTCACCCGGACGTCGTGACCGATGCCGTCCCGGCGCGCCGGCGGGGGCGAGCTCCGGCTCCGGTGCGTGGTGGGTGCGGCGGTAGGCCAGGGGTGACAGGCCCAGGTACGTGTAGAAGTGCTTGCGCAGGGCCACGGGGTCGCCGAAGCCGCAGGCGGTGGCGATCCGCGCGACGGGCAGGTCGGTGGACTCCAGCAGCAGGCGCGCGTGCTCCAGTCGCCGCTGCGCCAGCCACTTCAGCGGGCTGGTGCCCACCTCGCCGCGGAACCGCCGGGTGAAGGTGCGCACGCTCATGTGCGCGTGCCGGGCCATGTCCTCCAGGGCGATCGGCTCGGCCAGCCGCTCCAGCGCCCACTGCCGGGTCGCCGAAGTCGAACGGTCGGTGTCCTGCGGCACCGGGTGCTCGATGAACTGCGCCTGCCCGCCCTCGCGCCACGGCGCCACCACACAGCGCCGCGCGGCGGCGGAGGCCACCGCCGCCCCGTGGTCCAGACGGACCAGGTGCAGGCACAGGTCGATGCCGGCCGCTCCGCCGGCGGACGTGAGGATGCGTCCGTTGTCGACGAAGAGCACGTCCGGATCGACCTCGACGTCGGGGAACAGCCGCGCCAGCGCGTCGCACAGCGCCCAGTGCGTGGTGGCCCGCCGGCCGTCCAGCAGACCGGCCGCCGCGAGCAGGAAGGCCGAGGTGCACAGGCTGACGATGCGGGTCCGCGGCCGTATCCGGGCCAGCGCCGCGGCGAGTTCCCCGGGGAGCGTGCCGGTCGCGAGCAGATGCTCGGTGGGCTCCTGCGTGGCGAGCACGACGGTGTCCGCGGTCTCCAGCGCCGACTCGTCGTGGTCGACCACGATCCGGTAGTCCTCGTGGGTGCGTACCGGCCGGCCGCCGAGGGAGCAGGTGACGACGGAGTACAGACGGGTCCCGTCCGGTTCACAGGCCTCGTTGAACACCCGGGCCGGGATGCCCAGGTCCAGGGGCAGGACTCCGTCGAGGGCGAGTACGGCGACACGATGCGGCATGGCCGGAATGGTACGACAGGTGACCCTCCGGCCACTCACCCGTCCCGGCGCGCGCACGCCACTGTTTCCTCTGCCGGGGTCGCGGCCCCGGCAGAGGAAACAGAGTGGGACAGACATGAGTGAGGACAACGACAACATGAGCGAGCACACCATGCGGGCCGTCACCGTCACCGGGTTCGGCGGGCCGGAGGTGCTGAGCGTCGAGGAGGTCTCGCGCCCCGAGCCGTTGCCGACGGAGGTGCTGGTGCGTGTGCACGCGGCCGGCGTCAACCCGGTGGACTGGAAGACCCGCGAAGGCCAGGGCATGGCCGGGCTCCAGACGTTCCCGCTGATCCTGGGCTGGGACGTCTCCGGGGTCGTCGAGGAGGTCGGCTTCGGTGTCACCACGCTCGCGCCCGGCGACGAGGTGTACGCCATGCCGTGGTTCCCGCGCGCCGCCGGCGGCTACGCCGAGTACGTGACCGCACCCGCCCGCCAGTGGGCCCGCAAGCCGGCCACCCTGGACCACGTGCACGCGGCCGCCGTGCCGCTGGCGGCGCTGACCGCCTGGCAGACCTTGGTCGACACCGCCCACGTGCGGGCCGGCCGGCGCGTCCTGATCACGGCCGCCGCCGGCGGAGTCGGCCACTTCGCGGTCCAGTTCGCCCGGCACCTGGGCGCCCATGTGATCGCCACCGCCAGTGCCGCACGCCACTCGTGGCTCAAGGAGCTGGGCGCCGAGGAGACCATCGACTACACCACCACCCGCTTCGAGGACGTCGTCCGGGACGTCGACGTCGTCATCGACCTGGTGGGCGACGCCCACGACCGGACCAGCACCCGCTCGCTCGAGGTCCTGCGCCCGGGCGGCCTGCTGGTCGCCGTTCCCTCCGGTGTCTCCCCGGACCTGGCCCGGGCCGGCGAGGCGGCCGGCGTGCGGGTCACTCCGTACCTGGTCGAGCCGGACGGCACGGCGCTGGCCACGATCGCGGGCCTGATCGACGCCGGCGAGGTCAGGGTCGAGGTGGAGGAGACCTTCCCGCTGGAGCAGGCCGGCACGGCCCACGCCCGCGTCGAGGCCGGCCGCACCCGCGGCAAGATCGTCCTCACCGTCGCCGACTGACCACCGGACGGCAGCGGGAGCACCGCCGGTCACAACGCCGCCGGTTTCGGGCCGCGCTGCCGCATCGGGTCCCGCGAAGGCCGCGGGTCCGTTGTCAGTGGGCGGTGTTACTTTCTGTGACATGACCGATCACGCGCTTCGGCTGCTGCGGCAGGACCGCCGCCTGGCCGAACTGGCCGCTTTCCCCTTCGACTTCGATCTGGACCGCGCCGCCCGCGGCCATGTCGAGGAGGTCCGCCTCGCCTCGGGTGGTCCGCTGGAGACAGTGGCCGGTGACGACACCGGCGGTACGTACTTCGTGTGCGCGGACGGCTCGGTGCTCTACGCCGACTCGGAGGGCGCCGCGAGGATCATCGGCTCCGGTGTCGACGAGGCCCTGGAACTCGTGATCGGCCTGCCCGGCTGGCGGGACTACACACATCTGTCGCCGGACGACGGCGCGGAGAAGATCCTGGCCTGCGTCGCGAAGACCGAGGACGAGATCCGTGAGCACTACGGAATCGACGAGGAACGGGCCGAACTCCGGGCGGCGCTGGGCTTCCCGGAACGCTCCCCGGTCGAGCTGGTGGGCAGGCTGCATGCCGCGCTGCTGCGCACGGAACCGGACTTCGTGCTCCTCAACGCGGACGAGGGGTGCGCGTACGACCGGTTGGGCCCGGCCGGTCCCCCGCTGTGGGAGCCGGTGCTCGCGGCGGGCCGCGCCGACCTCGCCCGGTTGCGGGAGGGCGATCGCACGGCATGGCGTGAAGTCGCCGAGGACCCGGTGCGGCGCCGGGTCACCCTGCGGGCCGCGCAGTTCGACCGTGCCGAGGGCGATCTGGAGCTGCTGCGGCATCTGCTGCGGCACGAGACACGGTCGTCGATGACGGACGAACTGCGGCTCGCGGCCGTACTGGTGGGGCTGCACGGCGACACCGGGGATCTGCCCCTGCTGCTCGAGGTGCGGGAGACGGACTTCGACACGGCGTGCGGCCTGGGCGGCATGCCGGAACCGGGTGCGAGCGCGGACGAGTTGCGGCAGTGGGCGCGGGCGCTCGACGAGTCGATGTTCGGGGCGGACCCGTCGGACGAGCCGGTCTCCACATGGACCGACCTGGCGCGGGACCAGGGGATGACGAACCTGGCGCGGGTGACGCTGATCCGCGAACTCGACGACCTCTTCATGGACCGGAGCGGACTCCGCCGCCCCGGGGCTCCCCGCGCCCTGGCCACGGCTCCGCTGAGCGGGCTCGCCCGGGACTTCGAGGAACTCGGCGACCTCCGGCAGGCGCTGCGCGCCCAGCGCCTGTACGCCGCCCTCCAGGAGACGGCGTGGGACCGGGCCTCGGCCCTGCACACCCTGGCCCGCCTGGAACGGGAGGCGGGCCGGCTGCCGCAGGCGGCGGACAGCCTGGCCGCCGTGCGCGATGCCCTGGCCACCCCGGGCGACGACTCACTGCGCGGCTGGCAGCGGCTCGGCCTCGGCCGCTTCATCGCCGAGGAGCACTACCGGCTCACCCTCGCCCTGGCCGACGCGGGCCGCCGCGAGGAGGCCCGTGCCCTCCTCACGGCCGCCGACGCCATACGCGGCCGGCTCTCGGACAACGCCGCGACCGGCATCCGCGAGCTCGCCCGTCTCGCGGCGATTCGGACCGAATGACCTATCATCGACGGATGATCTTCATCGTCGTCAAGTTCCCCGTGAAGCCCGAGCACGCCGAAGAGTGGCCGAAGCACGTCGAGGCCTTCACCCGGGCCACCCGCGCCGAACCCGGCAACCTGTGGTTCGAGTGGTCCCGCAGCCTGGAGGACCCCCACACCTACGTCCTCGTCGAGGCCTTCCGCGACGGCACCGGCGAGGCGCACGTCAATTCCGACCACTTCCGCGCCGGCCTCGAAGCGATGCGCCCCCTGCTGCGCCGCACCCCCGACATCGTGAGCACCACGATCGAGGGAGCGGACGGCTGGAGCGCGATGGGCGAACTCAGCATCGACTGACGTACGAACCGACGGGCCGCCCGGTCCGGCCGGCCCCCGGATCTCCAGCCCGCGATGTGCGGCACCGCCGGCCACGTGCCCCCTCACCCCTCGTACGCGGCCGTCCGGGCGCTGTGCCGGTGGAAGAAGAACGCCTGCCCCGCGAGCAGCACCAGGTTGGCGCAGGTCAGCGCGGTCCACAGGGCCCCGAGTCCGCCGCCCCGGGCGGTGATGACCAAGGTGGTGACGATCAGCGCCCCGTAGGCGACGGCGAAGACTCCCAGGCTGGAGGTGGTCCGGCGCAGGCTGATGAGGCCGAACCCGAAGACGGCCTGCGCCGCGTCGGCGGCCACGACCAGCAGGACCAGCGGCAGCAGCGCGACGACCCGGCGGTGCAGCCCCGCGTCCTGCGTGTACACGGAAACCACCGGGTCGCGCAGGGCGAGCAGGACCGCCGCCGGCACGACCACCGCGCACAGGGCCACGAGCACCCCGGACACCAGTACCCGACGGATCCGCCCGGTCGCCGCGGCCCGCACGGGTTCGGCCAGCAGCGGTATCGTCGCCTGCCCGACCGCGACGGCCGCGGTGAACATCAGGTTGACCAGGGAGATCGCGATGCTGTGGCTCGCGGCGCTCTCGGTGCCCCCTCGGGCCGCCGCGAAGGCGAGGACCCCGAGCACGGCGAACTTGATCAGTACGGTGGCGGCCAGCGGGATGCCGACGGCGGCCAGCCTCAGCACCTCGCGCGGGCGAGGCCGGCCGAAGGCGAGGGAGCCGCCGCCGAGCTGCGGCGATCCGCGCAGCGCGAGGTGCGCCCAGGAAGCGCTGACGAACGCGGACGTCAGCATGGCCAGCGCCGCGCCGGGCAGACCGAGTCCCGCGAAGTCGCCGACGCCGCCCACCAGCAGCAGCGACAGGACGACGGCGGCGCCCGTGCCGGCCAGTCCGGCCCGCATGACGTCCTTGCCCCGGCCCAGGCCGACGAGCGCGGAGGTCGACGCCGAGCCGAGCGAGGTCACGACGAGGCTCGCGGCCAGCAGGAACGGGAAGACGCCGAGCTGCGCCAGGGTCGGGTCCGGGACCCCGCCGACCCGGCCGACGAGCGGTACCGCCGCGACCGCCCCCGCGCCGGTGAGGCCCACGCCCAGGCCCAGCCACTTGGCGTCCCGGATCATCGGCAGCAGCGCGTCGGGGTTCTCGCGGTGGGTGGCGACGAAGGGCATGACTCCGCGCATGGCGCCGGCCACGGCCGCCGCCGCCGGGCTGTACACCGCCATGGTGACGGCGAAGGCGGCGAGCGCGGCGGTGGCGTGCCGGCCGAGTACGGCGGTGTCCACCAGGGCACCGGCCGAGGCGGCCGCCATCGTCACGTAGAGAGGCAGGGCGACCGCGGCGATCCGCCATGCGATGCTTCGCGACGGCCGAGTGGCGCCGGAAGACGGACTGCTTTCCGTGGCGATTTCCCCCCGACTCACCGAAATGCACCAGTCCCTTGTCCCGGAATCTCTTTTTCGGACATCGTATTTCCCGGACGAGGGTCCCGGCTTCCCCGAATGGATCGGTGGCACCCCGGACGAGGGGCGAGCCGGCGCGGCGTCAGGTTCGTCCGCCGGTGAGCGGTGACCGGCAGCCTCCGTGAGGTCGTCCCCGTGCGGATACGGCGAAGGGACGGCCGTGAAATCCGCTGGGCGCCCCGTTCGGCCCGGCCCTACGATCCGCCCGTGACGACTCATCACGAGATAATCGAAGCCGCGCTGGCCCGCATCACCGCCGGTTACGTGTTCCCGGAGAAGACGGCCGGCATCGACGCGGCGATCCGGCGCCGGCTGGACGAGGGCGCGTATCAGGACCTGGACCCGCGGGAGTTGTGCGAGCGGGTCACGGCCGACCTCCAGGAGGCCTGTCCCGACAAGCATCTGCGGTTGTTGTGGGCCGAGGAGCCACAGTCGATGGACGAGGAGCCGGAGGACGTCGCTCGCGCCCGTTTCGCGCGGTACGCGCGGGAGAACAACTACGGCGTCCGGCGGGTGGAACAGCTCGACGGCAACATCGGCTACCTCGACCTGCGCATGATCGCCCCCGCCGACCTGGGTGGACCCGCGACCGCCGCCGCCATGCAACTGCTCGCCGCCACCGATGGGTTGGTCATCGACCTGAGGCAGTGCCGGGGCGGCTCGCCGGAAGGCGTGCAGTTGTGGTGCAGCTACTTCTTCGCCGACGACGGGGTGCACCTGAACGACATCCACCACCGGGCCACCGGCCTGACCCGCCAGTACTGGACCCTCGGGCACCTCGCCGCACCGCGCTACCTGGACCGCCCGGTCACCGTGCTGACCAGCGACCTCACCTTCTCCGGCGGAGAGGAACTGGCGTACAACCTCAAGGTGCTGGGGCGCGCCACCCTGATCGGCCAGGCCACCCGCGGCGGCGCCCACCCCACGGACCGTGTTCCGGTCGCCCCGCACGTCACCGTGACCGTTCCCGCCGCCCGCTCGATCAACCCGGTGACCGGCACCAACTGGGAGGGCGTCGGCGTCGAGCCCGACCTGGCCGTCGCGGCCGGGGACCCGCTGAAGACGGCGCTGGAGCACCTGCGCACGCGGATCGGCTGAGCGGCGTTCGCCACCACGCCTCCGGACCGCCCTCGGCCAAGCGATGCCCCCGGATCGCTTCGGCACGTTCCGCTCAGGACCCCTTCCTCCGGCTCGCGCGGCAGCGCGCGGTGCCGGGCGCCGCCCAGTCCGTCAGCGGGCCGCGGCGAACGTGCGGTACGCCCAGTCCGCGAAGCCGGTCCAGTGGATCTCCGGGTGCGCCTGATGCAGTGCGGGAATGTCGACGCTATAGCCGGGTCCGTTCAGAAACGTCCACATCGCATGCATGTCCGGGTCGCCGATCGCCGCAAGTGGCACCTCCTCATGGCGGACCTCCCGTTCCAGCACCTCGCTGAGCACGGCCGCCATCTGGGCGGGAGTGGGCGCGTCGCCGGCCAGTTCGATACGCCGCCCCACGTAGGGGGCGGGGTTGACGAGGACTTCCGCCGCGAACGCACCGAGGTCGGGGCGGGCCAGCTGCTGCAACGGCCGGTCGGGGGGCAGCGGCAGATCGAGAACGCCGCCCAGGATGCGCCGCGCGCCGCCCAGCGCGTTGTCGAAGAAATACGACGGCCCCAGGATGGTGTAAGGAACGTCCCCGGAGACCAACTCGGCCTCGATGTGCGCCTTGCTGTCGAAATGCGGCACACCGCTTCGCCGGTCGGCACCGGCGACCGAGCTGAACACCAGGTGGGGCACGCCCGTCTCCCTGGCGGCGGACAGGATCGCCCGCCCCTGGGCCACCTCCGCGTCCACGCCCGCCTCGAAGGGAGTGGTGAACGCGAAGACGCCCGCCGCCCCTCTCATCGCCGCGACGAGCGACCCGTGGTCGCTCAGCGATCCAGCCACCACCTCGACGCCCTGGTCGGCCAACTCCCGTGCGGCTTTCCGCCGGGGGTCTCGCACCATGGCCCGGAGCCGGGCCCCGCGGCCCAGCAGCGCACCGGTCACCGCCCCGCCCTGCCCGCCGGTCGCCGCGAGCACCAGGATCGGTCCATCGGCCATTGAAGAACTCCCATTCCCGCAAGCAGGTACCGCACCGGATCGACGCACCGGCCCCGACCGCGACCGTCCGCTCCGACGGAAGTCCCAGCCGCGCGGCGCGCATGCTGACGTCCGTCAGGCCGGGCGTCGCCGGTCCGGTGCGGCCGATCGTAGGCACCTGGTCGCCCGGCGAATTTCCTCCTGGTGCAGAGGGACTGTTGTCAGAGCGCCACGTCCGTCAGCCGTGGTGCCGGTGCGGCGCCACGTGCACCGTGTCGAGGGCTCGCGCCAGGTGCAGCCGGGGCTTACTGCCGTAGGCGTACCCGGAGGACCGGCCCTTGGCCGGGTCCGTTTGCCGGTTCCGCAAGGTCGATTGCTGCATCGAGCAAGTGCACGCAGACTGCGTTCAGAAGGTGCCGGCTCACCACGCGGAGCCGGCACCCGGAGCGCAAGACGGACGGGGTCGCGGCTCCCAGGGTGTCAGGAGTCGCAGCCCCCTTGCAGACAAGGGAGGCGGCAGATGGAAGATCGTCATGTCGTGATCATTCCGATCGAGATCGACGCGGAGAGGGAAAGCTCCTATCTGGACGCTTGGCAGGACGCCGCGGACCTGATGGCGGAGCAGCCCGGTTTCATCCGGGCGCGCATGTTCCGCACGACCGTTCCGGGGAGCGAGTTCTCCCTCGTCAACGTGGCGGAATGGGAGTCCGCCGCTCACTGGGAAGAGGCGATGAACGTCTGCCCGATGCTGGGACAGCAGATGGCCGTCACCCATGCCTCCAACTACCGGGCGATCCGGACGGTCCTGCCCGCCACACAGCGGAAGACCGGCTCCGGCGGGGGGCAGACGCCCGCTGATCTGTCTCCCGCCGAGGCACGTCGCCGCGTCCTGGCCGGCGACCTCACGCTGGTCGACGTCCGCGAGGACGAGGAATGGGAAGCGGGTCACCCGGCCGGTGCCATCCACGTCGCGCTCGGCGCGTTGCCGGCCGCGCTGCCCGAACTACCGGACGGCCCGCTGGCCTTCATCTGCCGCACCGGCGCGCGCAGTGTGCGGGGCGGCGCGAGGGCGATCCGCGCAGGCCGTACTTCGGTCCACGCAGTGGCGGGCGGCCTTGAGGCATGGGAGGCGGCCGGGCTGCCGATCACTCCGGCCGACATCCCGGACTCGGCGGACACCACCGACCGGGCCGGAGTTGCGGTACGCGAGGACTGACGAGAGCAGAACCGGTCCATGACCGCCGCACGCGCCCGCCGGCCACCGCCCGTGGGCGCTCTGCCGGATCGGCCGCGGTTGTCCAGGATGTGTGACGAGACCAGGCCGGTGTCGCACGCCGGACGATCCTGGTAGGCGGGCTTACCGCGGCGGCAGGCCCGGACAAGCGTCGGCCGCCTGGTCCAGCAGCTCGCGGGCCCGCTCGAGGGCCTGGCCGAACGGGTCGGGGAAGACGCCCAGCCCGTGGGCGACCACCGCCCCCTCGTGCAGCAGCATCAGCGCTTGAGCCAGCCGTTCCGCTCCCGCCGGGTCGACCTCTCCCGCGAGTCGGGTGAACAGGTCGAGCATCCACCGCTTCTGCCCCGTGATCACCGGGTACGCCGGATGCGCCGGGTCCCCGATCTCCACATGGGCATTGATCATGCTGCACCCTCTGGAGCCGTGCTCCCCCGCCCATACGCGCGCGGCCCGGAAGACGGCCAGGACCAGGTCCGCCGGCGCCTGCCCCGCGGCCGCGTCCAGGTGGGAGCCGAGCAGTTCCCGCCAGCGCGCGTCGCGTCGGGCCAAGTACTCCACGACGAGCTGCTCCTTCGAACCGAACCGGTCGTACAGCGTCTTCTTGGTCACTCCCGCCTCGGCGGCGATCAGGTCCACGCCCACGGCGTGGATGCCTCGCTCGTAGAACAGCCGGTCGGCGGCTTCCACCACGCGTAGAGCGCCGGGCGTCATGCGGACGCGGTGCGGTACTGCCTCGGACTCCATACCCCCGAGTATACCGATCTGTATAGTGGGCACCCGCCGGAGGTCTACCGTCCGTGCAATCGCAAGTGTCCGCGGGATGTGGTCAAGTGAACGCCCTGCTGTCGGTCGCCTTCGTCCTGTGCTGGAGCTCCGGCTTCATCGGAGCGAAGCTCGGCGCGGGCACATCGAGCGTGGCCACGCTCCTGATGTGGCGCTTCCTGCCGCTCGCGCTGGTCCTCCTCGCCGTCGCGCCCTTCTCCCGGGCAGCGTGGCGCGGGCTGGGACCACGGGATCTCGGCCGGCAGATCGCCGTCGGCGCGCTGTCGCAGAGCGGGTACCTGCTCAGCGTCTACCACGCCATCCAGCTCGGCGTCTCCACCGGCACCACCGCACTGATCGACGGAGTACAGCCGCTCGTCGCCGGTGCGTTGGCCGGACCCCTGCTGCGACAGTACGTCTCACGCCGGCAGTGGGCCGGGTTGTGGCTGGGGCTGGCCGGGGTCGCCACGGTCACCTCCGCCGACGCGGCGGCGTCAGGCTCCGCAGTCGCCTGGTGGGTGTACCTCGTCCCCTTCCTCGGCATGCTGTCACTGGTGGCGGCCACCCTTCTGGAGGGCCGCTCGCACGTACCGGTCGCACCCCGGGCGGCGCTGACGATCCATTGCGCGACCAGCGCCGTCCTCTTCTCCGGGCTGGCGGTCGGCAGGGGTGAGGGTGCCCCGCCGGTCTCCTTCTCGTTCTGGGCGGCGACCGCCTGGCTCGTCGTGCTGCCCACCTTCGGCGGGTACGGACTGTACTGGCTGATCCTGCGCCGGAGGGGCATCACCCAGGTCAACACCCTCATGTTCCTCATGGCCCCGGTCACAGCCCTGTGGGGCACCCTCGCGTTCGGTGAGCCCTTCGGCGTGCAGACCGCCCTCGGGCTGGCCGCCGGTCTCGCGGCGGTGGCCATCGTCAGCCACGGGACCGGCGCGCGCCCCGCTCGGCCCACCCGGTCCGCCGCCGGCGGAGGCGACCGGTCGGGCCGTGGCGTCGACGAGCAAGCAGGTCCGCCGCGTACGGGCCTGCCCGCCCCACCCGAGAAGGCCTGTCCCGTGCACGGCGCTGCGGGCAGGCGTGGAGCAGTCGGTCAGGAGGGCGCAGAGGACGCAGAGGACGCAGAGACGTGATCGTGATCCGCGGTTCGGGTGGGGCCGAACCAGCGGCGGACGAGCGCGATCAGCGAAGGTCCGCCGCGGAGGCACCACAGGGCGATGACGGGGTCGCAGATGGCGCAGCCCATGGATGAGTCGTGCGCGAAGTGCAGGATCGGATGACCTTTGAGCCAGTGGGCCACGTCCCAGACGGTGTGCAGCAGCCAGCCGATGCCGATGAAGGTCCAGGACTCCAGACCTCGGTAGGCGACGTAGGCCGTGAGCGCGGTGAACGGCAGCTCCCACGGGCCGAAGCCGCCCCCGCTCAGATAGGCGGCGCCCGCTCCCGCCACCATGATCGCGTTGAAGCGGCGCCGGTGCGGCTCCTTGATCAGGGACATCAGCAGGCAGTAGGCGATACCGACGATGATCGGCGACACGTAGATCATGACGGAATGACCTCTTTCAGTCGGGCCCGGCGCGCACCGGCGGTGTCGAGCCGTCGCAGTGCGAGCAGCCCACCGACTCCCGGGACGACGGCCAGCGACTTGGCGGCGGTCGTCGCCTCCTCCAGGCGCCAGGTCGCGATCACGACGAACAGGTAGGCGCAGCCGTGGGTGGGGCCCATCAGCGACGAGACGGGCTTGAGGTGGACGGTGAACAGGTTGGCCAGCATGACGATCAGGGAGATCAGCTCGGCGTGAGCCGCGATGCGCACGTGGCGCGCAGGCCGCGGGTGCATGGTCACACCCCGTGGTGGAGCCGGGGCGGACGACCGTCAGAGCTGCCCGCAGTGCTCGAGCAGGCCCGTTCGACGGTCACCGCGCCGTCCGACGCCGAGCCGCCGGCGTACAGCGTCTCGTAGGGGGCGACGGCATCGAGCGGGTCGAAGCCGTCGAACAGGACGACCTGGGTGTGCATCGCTGTTCCTTCGGGGATCGGTTTCCAAGGACGTCCCGAAGTCAACCGGCTGCCACCGTGATCGCCCAGTGGCACTGATGACAGGTTTCAACGGGATAATGCCACCGACTCTCCAGGCGCCCCGTGTTCGTGCCCGGAACTGATTAATCGTTAGCTGCGTCCGGCATGGCTGTGCTTTCGTGGCGGAGCGCCGGATCTCCCGGCACCATCCCATCGACCTGCTGAGAGGCGGTCCATCCCATGCCCTCCACAGCCAACGCCCGCATCGCCGTCGTCGGCGCCGGCCTCGGCGGCCTCGCCTGTGCCCGCGTCCTGCAACGCCACGGCCGGTCCGTCACCGTCCACGAACGCGAGGCCACCCCCGACGCCCGCCCCCAGGGCGGCAGCCTCGACATCCATGGCGGTACCGGACAGGCGGCGCTGCGGGCGGCGGGGCTGAGCGACGAGTTCCGTGCCCTGGCCCGACCGGAGAGCCAGGAGTGGCGCATGCTCGACCCCGCCACCGCCGCCGTTCTGCCCGTCCCGGGGCCGCCCAGTCACGATGACGACAGCCCCGAGATCGACCGCGGCCAGCTGCGCGCCCTGCTCCTTGACTCCCTCGCCGCGGACACGGTCCGGTGGAACCGTGCGGTGACCGCTGTCACCCCGCCCGACGACAAGGACGGCACCCGGCGGCTCCTGTTCGATGACGGGAGCACGGAGACGGTCGACCTGGTGATCGGTGCCGACGGGGCCTGGTCCCGGGTCCGTCCGTCCGTGTCGGAGGCCACGCCCACCTACAACGGCGTCACCTTCATGGAAGCCGGCTTCGCCGACTGCGACACCCGCCATCCCTCCCTGGCCGCCCTCGTCGGCCACGGCACCATGCTGGCGAGCACCGGTGGCCAGGCTCTGCTGGCCCAGCGCGACAGCCACGGCCACATCCGCGTCTACGTCGCCTTCCGCGCCCCGCAGGACTGGCACGTGGCGGCGGGCGTGGCCCTCGATCACGCCGAGGCCGTACGCGGGCACCTGGTGGACCTGTTCGAGGGCTGGGACGAGAGCCTGCTCGACCTCGTACGCCGCAACGAGGGCGGATTCATCGCACGGCCCGTGTTCGTGCTGCCCGTACCGCACACCTGGGAACACGCCCCCGGCATCACCCTGCTGGGCGACGCCGCGCACCTGATGCCGCCCGTGGGGCTCGGCGCGAACCTCGCCATGCTCGACGGCGCCGACCTGGCCCACGCCCTCGTCGCCGAGTCCACCGTCGAGGACGCGGTCCGGGCCTACGAAAGCGTCATGCTTCCCCGCTCGGCTCAAGCCGCCCGGGAGTGCGCAAAGGTCTTGGACGACATCCTCCCGCCGCAGGGTGCCTGAACAGGCACTGCTCAGCCGGGCGACCGGGTCACGGCAGCGTGCCGCCGACGGGAGACCGATCCCGGGCCGGTCCCCGACGCCGCACCCGTCCGGGCCGGCCTGCGGCAACTCCCGCGGGTGGGTGTGACAGGGCCACCATCTCCCCGTTGCCGGCCGATACGTTGGACGGCATGGACAACAACCGGCTGAGTGAGTTCCTGCGGGCCCGCCGCGCACGGGTGCGCCCCGAGGACCACGGGATGCCCTGCGGGGCGCGCCGTACTCCCGGCCTGCGCCGGGAGGAGGTCGCCGTCCTCGCCGGGGTGAGTACCGACTACTACGTGCGGCTGGAACAGGGACGGGAACGCAACCCCTCCCCCCAGGTCTTGCGGGGCCTGGCGGCCGCGCTCCTGCTGACGGACGAGGAAGCCGCCTACCTGCGTGCCACGGTCGATCCGCCACAGCTGCCGCGGCCCCGGCCCGCCCGGGAGTACGCCGGCCCCCAACTGCTGTCGCTGCTGGACGCCTGGACGGACACCCCGGCTCTGGTCTACGGCCGGTACCTCGACCTGCTGGCCGTCAACCCCCTCGGCGATGCCTTGTTCTCCTGGCTCGGCGGCCGGACCAGCCTCATCACGGCCATGTTCCTCAACCCGGCAGCCCGAGACTTCTACCGCGACTGGGCCGTCGTGGCGCAGGGGTGCGTGGCCGCGCTGCGGGCCGCCAATCCCGCCGCCGACGACCGGCGACTGCGGGAACTCGTCGGCGAACTGTCGGTGCGCAGCCCCGATTTCGCCCGCATGTGGGAGCGCCACGACGTAGGGGCCAAGACGGCCTCGGCCAAGCGGTTCCGGCACCCGCTGGTCGGCGACCTCACCCTGGACTTCGAGACCTTCTCGGTCAACAGCGCCCCCGGCCAGCACCTGGTGGTCTACCGGGCCGAACCCGGCAGCGCCGCGGCACAGTCACTGACCCTGCTGGGCAGCCTCGCTCTCACCGAGATCCACGACATCTCAGACGAAGGACACATCCTGCATGAACTCCCCTGACTCCCCCGTGTGGTTCATCACCGGCTGCTCCTCCGGCCTGGGCCGGGCACTCGCCCGCACCGTGCTGGAACAGGGCTGGCGCGCAGTGGTCACCGCCCGGGACGCCGACCAGGTCGCCGACGTGGTCGCCGGGCACGAGGAGCGCGCCCTCGCCCTGTCGCTGGACGTCACCGAAGCCGAGCAGATATCGAGCGCGGTCGCCCGGGCACAGACGGCCTTCGGACGCATCGACGTCCTGGTCAACAACGCCGGCCACGGCTACCTCGCCGCCGTCGAGGAGGGTGAGGACGACGAGGTCCGCGCCCTGTTCGACACCAACGTCTTCGGCCTGGTCGACACCACCAAGGCCGTCCTGCCCGGCATGCGAGCCCGTCGCCGCGGCCACATCGTGAACATGTCCTCCCTCGGCGGACTCGTCGGCTTCGGCGCCACCGGTTACTACCACGCCACCAAATTCGCCGTGGAGGGACTCTCCGAATCCCTGGCCGCCGAGGTCGCCCCGCTGGGCATCAACGTGACGATCGTCGAACCCGCCGCGTTCCGCACCAACTGGTCCGGCCCCTCCATGCGGCAGTCCGCCACGGCCATCGACGACTACGCCCCCACCGCGGGCGCACGACGCGCCCACACCCTGGCCACCTACGGCCACCAGCCCGGAGACCCCGCACGCGCCGCCCGGGCCGTCATCGACGCCGTCACAGCCGAAGAGCCGCCGCTCCGCCTGCTCCTGGGCAAAGCCGCGTACGACATCGCCACCGCCAAACTCGACTCTCTTAAAGCCACCTTCGACGACTGGCGGGAGGTGACGCTCGGCGCCGACTTCCCCGCGGAGCGGACGACACGCTGAGAAGCCTCGCCCACCCTCTCGTGCGACGCCCTCGCGCGGTGGACGCGCGCCGGGCTCGGCAGGATCGTCGCCGCGCGTCTCATCGGGGCCACCGTCGAGCGGTACGACGACTCGTCCGACCGGGCCAGGGCCCGCGTCGACGGTGAGGTAGGCGGCGAGCGCGAAAACGACAGCTCGTTAATCCGCAACGCGGTCTCCTCCCCGGCCTCGTGCACCGCGTGCTCGCGGCCGGAGAACTGCCGGGCGGCGGCGGTCAGTAACTTCGTAATGGTGTTCATTTTCATGTAGCCTCTACTCGCCACCCCGACGAGGAGGACTCCCATGGCTGTTCCCAAGCGGAAGATGTCCCGCAGCAACACCCGTCACCGCCGCGCCCGGTGGAAGGCGACCACGCCGGCGCTCGTGCCGGTCACTGTCGACGGAGTGTCATACCTGGTGCCGCAGCGGCTGGTGAAGGCGTACGAGCGCGGGCTGCTGCGCCCCGAGGGCTGAGCGTTGATGCCGTCCGCCCCCGCCGGCCGCCTGCCCGTCACCGTCCTGTCCGGATTCCTCGGTGCGGGCAAGACCACCCTCCTCAACCACATTCTCGGCAACCGCGAGGGACTGCGTGTCGCGGTGATCGTCAATGACATGAGCGAGGTCAACATCGACGCCGCCCTGGTGCGGGGCGGCAAGGCGGCCCTGTCGCGTACCGAGGAACGCCTGGTCGAGATGACCACGACCAGGTCGAGTTCGCCGACGTCATCGTCCTGAACAAGCTCGACCTTGTCGACGAGGAGTCCGCCGACCGGCTGCGGGCGACGCTCACCCGCCTCAACCCGGCCGCGCGTCTCGTCCCGGCCGTGCACGGCCGCGTGCAGGTGAGCGACGTGCTGGGCACCCGGCTGTTCGACCTGGAACGCGCCCAACAGGCCCCCGGCTGGGTGCGGGAGCTCAACGGCGACCACGTCCCCGAGACGGAGGAGTACGGCATCTCCTCCACCGTCTTCCGCTCCGGAGTGCCGTTCCATCCGGGCCGGTTGTGGACGTTCGTGACCGAGGGACTCGACAGCGGCGCATACGGACAGATCCTGCGCTCCAAGGGCTTCTTCATCCTCGCCGGCCGCCCGCACGTGACGGGCATGTGGTCACAGGCCGGTTCCGTCGCGCGCTTCGAGCCCTCCGCCGCACGTACCACGGACAGCCACGAGTGCCAGGAACTGGTCTTCATCGGCACGCACCTGCGCGCGGACGCACTGCACGCGGCACTGACCGGCTGCCTCATGGCCGCCGGCGAGAGCCTGCCGCCCACGGACCCGTTCCCCGTCTGGGACACCTACGGCATCGACGACACCTGCGACCACGAGCATCCCGGACTCGTGGCGGGCCCCTGAGGACCCCGGGCCGGGCGGCGAACACAGCCACGGCGCCGCCCGGCCCGGTATGGACACCAAGAGCTCCGGACAAATGCGTTGGGCTGGCCCGGCCCCCGCTGATAGCGTCTGGGCAGCCGTGGGAGAACGCGAGGAGGTGAGACCCATGAAGGCTGTATCCATGTGGGTGCTCCCCCATGTCGTCACGGTGGGCGATTGACGTAGGTGTCGCCGGGAGCGCCTCGGACAAGGCACTTCTGAAAGGCAACACCTGTGAACTCTGTGCAATCCACTCCGGGCACGGACAGCCATCCGGTCGTGGTCACGCGGGTCTCGGACACGCAGTGGCACGCCGTGGAGGACGACCTGACGGTCGGCCGCGGCGTCGCTTCGCGTCGACCCGACGGACGGCTCTTCGTCAGCATCGACGCGTGGCACGGCGCGGTCTTCGACCGCATCGCCGACGCCATGCTGACGGACCTGCCGACTCCGCTGTACACCCTCGTCGACGAGACCGACCACGACTCGAGGTCCGCCTGGGAGCGGGCCGGCTTCGCCACCGCACGTCGCGAGTGGGGCCATCTCGTGCCCACCGACCCGCACATCACCGGTCTCGGCTCGGTGCGTCCCCCGTCCGGCGTGACGATCGTGCCCGCCGGTGAGGCGGAGGGGAGGGCCCGCTGCGCGCCCTGGACCGCCTCATCCGCGACGAGGTCGAGGCCACCGTCGGATGGCAGACGATGCCGGCCGAGGTGCTGCCCCGCCCGGCAGGCGCCACCCTGCTCGACCCGTCGAAGTACGCGGTGGCCCGGCACATGGATCAGTACGTGGGACTCATCCGGGTGACACCGCTGACCCGCGAGCCACGGATCGGGCTGATCGCCGTCCGGGCCGACAGACACCGCCGCGGCATCGCCCGGACGCTGCTGGCCCACGCCCTGGGTTCGCTGCACCACTCCGGGACCGCCTCGGCATGGGCCGAGGTGGACGAGTCCAACGCGGCGGCCACCGCCCTGTTCGAGAGCATCGGTGCCCGGCGCACGGCCAGCACCCTGGAGCTGGTCTACTGCTGACGCACCGCCACATCACACCGGGCGAACCCCAAGACACCGTCGCACTACGAAAGAAGTGAGAGACCATGACGAAGACAGCAGGGGGCGTGGAAGCCGAGGGCACCGTCGTCGAGTGCCTGCGCAACGCCACCTTCAAGGTGGAGCTCCAGAACGGGCACACGGTGCTGGCCCACATCAGCGGGAAGATCCGGAAGAACCGCATCAAGATCCTCCCGTACGACCGGGTGCTCGTGGAACTCAGCCCCTACGACCTCACCCGCGGCCGGATCCGCTACCGGTACCGGGCGTAGCGGAAGGAGCCGGCGCCTCCGAGATCACCCGGTAGGGCAGTCGGAAGGCGCGGTGGTTCCGCTGCCTCCGCACGGGGTCATCGTCCTATCGGGAGCGGTAGGGCAGGAGCGCCATCTCGCGTGCGTTCTTGATGGCCTGCGCTATCTGCCGCTGCTGCTGCCGCGTCACGTGGGTCACCCGACGACTGCGGATCTTGCCGCGGTCGGAGATGAACTTCCGCAGCAAGTCGGTGTCCTTGTAGTCGATGTAGGTGATGCCGGCGGCGTCCAGCGGGTTGATGCGCTGGGGCTTGGCGGTCTGACGCCGGATGCCGGTGCGTCGGGACATGGTGGGGTCGGTCCTCTCTTCTCAGGTCACGGGGTCGAGCAAGTCGTCGAAGGCGTGCGGGAGTTGCCGCCAGCAGTCCCTGCCCGCCGCGTACTCGTCGTCGGTGAGCAGGCATGAGTCGAGCAGGGCCTGCAGGCCGTCGCGGTCCAGGCCGGGCGAGGTGAAGGTGAGGTGCTGGCAGCGGTCACCGTGTTCCGGGTGCCAGTCCACGGAGGCGGCGAGACGGCGCTCGGCGGGCACCATGTCCCAGGCGGCGTCGGGCAGAGCCGCCAGCCAGGGGCCGGCCGGCTCCACGCACAGCGCGCCGCCTGCGGCGTCCCAGGACAAGAGGGTGTCGGGGCGGTCCGCCAGCCAGAACCGCCCACGGCTGCGCGCGGCGGCGCAGGTGAGGTCCTCGAGCGCCGCGTACAGGCGCTGCGGATGGAAGGGCCGTTCGCGCCGCCAGACGAAGGTGCCCACACCGTGCTCGTCGCACGACTGCGGCAGCAGCGCGCACGCAGGATGCACACGAGCGGCGGCCGCTGCCACGTCGAAGCCCGCCGACAGCGCTGCCCCCAGGGCACCGCCGCTCTCCACCCGTACGCTTCGTGCGCCTGGTGTGAGCTGGGCGAGCAGCGCGTGGTCGGTGTCGTCGGCGACCTCGTCGCACGAATCGTCGTCAGCGAGGGCGATGACCGTGGGGTACTCCAGCTGCCGGGCGAAGGTGCCGGCGACCGTGCGCTGGTCGGTCGGCGCGGCGGCGAGGCCGATGTCGGCCAGGTCGTCGCCGTTGGACAGGTACGGCAGGACGAGTGCGGGGTCGACCGCGGTGGCGACCCCGGTCAGGGCCAGCGGCGCGCCCGCGGCGGCGACGACCGCGGCCATGGCCTGGGGTTCGACGGAGTCCCACAGTTCCACGACGGCCAGCCGGTGCCTGCCCTCCTGCGCGAGACGTAGCAGTTCGGGGACGAGATCCTCGCGCAGCGCGCAGCACGCGCAGTCGTTCACCAGGGGCGCGTCGCCACTGCCCAGCAGGCCGCGGGCGTCACGCACCGTCCGGTGCACCGTGCTGTCGACCGCGGACGTCAGGTCGTGGTGCAGCGCGACCGAGCCGGGGACCGTACGCAGGAGCTGCTCCACGGCGGCCCGGCGGGCGTCGGCGTGCAACCCGGCGACGATCGCGACCCGCAGCCGTGCCTCGTCCCGGTTCACGGCTTGCTCCGTCCGCGTCCGTACCGGCGCTCGAAGCGCTCGACCCGCCCCGCGGTGTCCAGGACCCGCTGGGTGCCGGTGTAGAAGGGGTGGCTCGCGGAGGAGATCTCGACGTCGATGACCGGGTAGGTGTTGCCGTCCTCCCATTCGACGGTCTTGGCGCTCGTGGCCGTGGACCGGGTGAGGAAGGCGTAGTCGGCGGCGCGGTCACGGAAGACGACGGGCCGGTACTCGGGGTGGATTCCGGGCTTCACGGGCTCTCAGCGCTCCTCACGGAAGTCGACGTGGCGGCCGGCGACCGGGTCGTACTTGCGCAGGGTGAGCCGGTCGGGGTCGTTACGGCGGTTCTTGCGGGTCACGTAGGTGTAGCCGGTGCCGGCGGTGGACCTCAGCTTGATGATCGGGCGCAGTTCGTTACGGGCCATGACCAGCACCATACATGAGATTGGTTTTCATTTTCATCTGGCGCTAGTGTGCTGCTTCATCCACCCCGAGGAGGAACAGCCATGTCCGCCCACTGCCAACTCACCGGCCGACAGCCCGGCTTCGGCCACCACATCTCCCACTCGCACCGGCGCACCAAGCGCCGCTTCGACCCCAACATCCAGCGCAAGCGCTACTGGCTGCCGAGCGAAGGCCGCCACGTCCGACTCACGCTCTCGGCCAAGGGCATCAAGACGGTCGACACGATCGGTATCGAGGCCGCGGTGGCCCGTGTCCGCGCCCGGGGAGGGAAGGTCTGATGGCGAAGAAGAGCAAGATCGCCAAGAATGAGCAGCGGCGCCTCGTCGTGGCCCGATACGCCGCGCGCCGCGCCGCGTTGAAGGCGATCATCGCGTTCCCCGGAAGCTCCGGCGAGGACCGCGCCGCCGCCCAGCGGGAACTACGCCGGCATCCCCGTGACGCCAGCGCCACCCGCCTGCGCAATCGCGACTCCGTGGACGGCCGCCCCCGCGGTTATCTGCGCGCCTTCGGCCTGTCCCGCATCCGCGTACGCGAGATGGCCCACGCGGGCGAGCTCCCTGGTGTGACCAACAGCAGCTGGTAACCCGGCACACCAGGGGCTCACAACGGCGCGTCGGCGACACGGCCCGAATCCGTGCCCGGTTTCGAACGCGCCTTCCGCCACCTTGAACGGCAGGCGGCGGCACCTGCTCGTGACGATCTGCCACGACCAGGCGGGTGCGGCCCAACCCCGCACGCGGACGGCTTCCGCGTGCGGGGTCGAGCGCTCAATTCCTACCGGTCAGCCGGTCGTCAGGGCGGTGTCGTCCACGACGAAGCCGGTCTGCGAGGTGAGCGTGGCCTTGCAGCCGGCCGGAACCGTCGCCCCTCGGCGAGGGCAGGCATCGCCTGGGAGACCGCGCTTCCGTGAGTCGGCATGGTGGCCACCATGTTGCCCCACCATGTGTGCGCCTGACCTGCGTGTTTCTACCGTGCGCCGACACGTACCCGTCCCCATCGCCCACGAGGACGTGGCGCACATGGCATCCGGAAACGCCGCTCTCCCGCCCTCCGCCGGGCTCGGCAGGATCGTCGCCGCGAGTCTCATCGGGACCACCATCGAGTGGTACGACAACTCATCCGGTCAAAGCTACGGCCCTCGGACAACTCGGCCTGCTGCGACTGCCTTTGACCTCCCGGTATCACGGCCCGACCCCTACCCTCAGTAGGGTGTCTTCCGTATCCGCGCCGACACCCGCCGGACCGCCCCAGCCAGGCCGTCGCCAACGGCTGCGGGCGCGCTGGGCCGACCGGCATGCCCTTCCCAGGTTCGGACTTTGGTTGCTCAGCCGCGGCGTCATCGTGCTGGGGGCGTGCGGGGCACTGTATGTGCTCGACGGGTTCCTGATCGGCTGGGCAAACGCCTATGACGTGATGATCGGCATCACCTCACCTGCGGCCGTACGCCACCAGTGGTGCTCCTGGCCTCTGTCCCTGATCGGCTGGGCTGCCATCCCAGCAGTCATCGGATCCGCTGCCGGCTACGTCATCACCGAGCAGATCCACGCTCACCACGCGCGAGAGATGGACGATGTACTCGCGGAACTACGCCGCC
>NZ_VOGW01000049.1:63984-75600 GCF_007896895.1 Streptomyces misionensis
CCCGCGATGAGCGAGATGATCACCGCGGACCTGGTCGACCTCGACCTGTCCGCCGACACCAAGGAAGCGGCGGCGCACGCCCTCGCCGAGCGGATGGCGGCCCTGGGCCGGGTGACCGACCTGGCGGGCTTCCTCGCCGACGTGGCCACCCGCGAGGCGCAGATGCCGACCGGCCTGGACGGCGGCATCGGCATCCCGCACTGCCGCAGCGCGCACGTCACCGAGCCGACGCTCGCCTTCGGGCGCAGCGCCGCCGGGATCGACTTCGGCGCCGCGGACGGCCCCGCCGACCTGGTCTTCCTGATCGCCGCACCGGCGGGTGCGGACGACGCCCACCTGACGATCCTGTCCGCCCTGGCCCGCCAGTTGATGAACGCCGAGTTCACGGCCGCGCTGCGCTCGGTCGCCGACACGGCGACGGCGGCGGCGCTGATCCGGGGGGAGGTGACTCCGCAGGAGGCCGCAGCGGCGCAGACGGAGGCGGCCCCGCCCTCGGGTGAGGCGGCCTCGGGCTCCGCGCAGACCTCCCCGGCCGACGACGCCGCCCCGGCGGAGGCGGGCACGCCGGACGCGGCCCGCGCCCCCTCGGAAGCACCTGCCCCGAAGGACACCACGGACCCCGCCACCGCCGATCCCACCCCCGAGCACCCCTTCAGGATCGTCGCCGTCACCTCCTGTCCCACCGGCATCGCGCACACCTACATGGCCGCCGAGTCGCTGGAGAACGCCGGCCGGGAGGCGGGCGTCGAACTCGTCGTCGAGACCCAGGGCTCGGCCGGCTTCACCCGCCTCGACCCGGCGCTGATCGCCGCGGCGGACGGCGTGATCCTCGCCCACGACGTCCCCGTACGGGACAAGGACCGCTTCGCCGGGAAACCGACCGTGGACGTCGGCGTGAAGGCCGGCATCAACCGCCCCGGCGAACTGATCACCGAGGTCCGGCAGAAGGCCGCCCGGGGTGAGACGACCGCCCCGGCCGCCGCCGGCACCCCGGTCGAACGCACCGGCGAACCCGGCGAGGGCTACGGCACCAAGCTGCGCAAGTGGCTCATGTCGGGCGTCAGTTACATGGTCCCGTTCGTCGCGGCCGGCGGTCTGCTGATCGCGATCGGCTTCGCGCTCGGCGGCTACAAGGTCAACAAGGCCCCCTCGGTCATGGACCACTTCGTCTGGACCCAGACCGACAGCTGGGCCGCGCTGATGTTCCAGATCGGCGGGGTGGCCTTCGCCTTCCTCGTCCCGGTCCTGGCCGGCTACATCGCCTACGGCATCGCCGACCGCCCCGGCCTGGTCCCTGGCTTCGTCGGCGGTTCGATCGCGCTGACCATCAACGCCGGCTTCCTCGGCGGCCTGGCGGCCGGACTGATCTCCGGCGCGGTGGTGACGGCGATCCAGCGAGTGCGGATACCGCAGGCGCTGCGCGGCATCATGCCGGTGGTGGTGATCCCGCTGATCTCCTCGGCCGTCGTCGGGTTCCTGATGTTCGTCGTCATCGGCAAGCCCATCGCCACCGCGCAGAAGGGCATGACGGACTGGCTGTCCGGGCTCAGCGGCGCCAACGCCGTGCTGCTCGGCGCGCTGCTCGGCCTGATGATGTGCTTCGACCTCGGCGGCCCGGTCAACAAGGTCGCCTACACCTTCGCCACCGCCGGGATCGCGGTCTCCGACCCGAGCGACTCGGCGATGAAGATCATGGCCGCGGTGATGGCGGCGGGCATGGTGCCGCCGCTGGCGATGGCCCTGGCCACCACCGTGCGCGGCCGGCTGTTCACCGAGACCGAGCGGGAGAACGGCAAGGCCGCCTGGGTCCTGGGCGCCTCCTTCATCTCCGAGGGCGCGATCCCGTTCGCCGCGGCCGACCCGCTGCGGGTCATCCCGTCGGCGATGGTGGGCGGCGCGCTCACCGGAGCCCTGTCGATGGCCTTCGGCGCCACCCTGCGCGCCCCGCACGGCGGCGTCTTCGTGGTCCCGCTGATCGGCAACCCCTTCCTCTACCTGATCGCCGTCGCGGCCGGCGTGTGCGCCTCGACGGCCCTGGTGGTCGTCCTCAAGAGTCTGCGCGGCTCCGCCCCGGGCGCCCCGGGCGGCGAGCGGGAGAAGGACGAGCACGAGCAGGCGGCGCGGGCCGGATCGGCCGACCGCGAGCAGCCGGTGGCCGCCTGACGGCCCCGACGCGGCCCTGCCGCTTCGGGTTGCTGTGAGCAGTTCACGTCACCTGGGAGATACGTCATGGTCCGGGGCCGATGCCCCGGACCGTGGTGTTCACTTGGCGACTCCGGTGCAGGGGGAGAGGTGCACGCCGACGGAGGGGGAGTGGTACCCGCCCGACGACGACCGCTGCATCAGCGGCCCCAGGGGCCTGGACATCGACCACCTGGTCCCGCTCGCCGAGGCCTGGGACTCGGGCGCCTCCGCCTGGACCGCGGCGGTGCGGGAGGCCTACGCCAACGACCTCGGGGACGACCGGGCGTTGATCGCGGTGTCGGCCGCGTCGAACCGGTCGAAGGCGGACCAGGACCCCACCACGTGGCTCCCCCCGGCTGCCGGCTACCGGTGCACGTACGTGACCGACTGGGTGGCGGACAAGACCCGCCGGGGCCTGACCATCGACGCCGCCGAGCACGACGCCCGGGCCGACCAGCTCTGCAAGTGCCCCAACACCCCATCACCGTGACCCTGGCCGGTAGTACCGAGCCGGCCGGCCGCGACTCCGGAGCAGCCGGAGGGGGCCGGCCGGCGCCCCACGCCGAGCCAGCGAGGCCCGGCCCCATGCCGCGCCAACGAGGCCCGGCCGCTTTGGGCTCCGCCCGGCGGCGGCCCTGCCCGGCCCGCACCGCCGGGAGCACGAGAAGCAGCGCCGGCAACCGGGTACCGGGCCGCCGCCGGCAGTACGCCGGTGACGGCCGGACACCGCACCTCGGTACGCACCGGCGCGCAGGCCGTGCGCGCTGGAGCCCAGTTGCCGAACCCGCCGCCCACGTAAGGGGCCTGATGGCGGCACAGCCCCCGTACGATGGCCGCGTGACTGCCCGCCGCACTCTTGGCGTCGGCCCTCAGGCCCCGCACAGCATTCGCGCCGCCCAGACCGACCTGCTCGACGCCCTTCCCGGAGTCCGTCTGCCCGACGTGGAGGAGCTGCGGACCCGTGGCGTCCTCGGCGCTCACGCGGCGGCGCCTTCGGCCCCGCGGCGAACC
This sequence comes from Streptomyces misionensis, assembly GCF_007896895.1. Classification (GTDB taxonomy): domain Bacteria; phylum Actinomycetota; class Actinomycetes; order Streptomycetales; family Streptomycetaceae; genus Streptomyces; species Streptomyces misionensis_A. The sequence continues at coordinate 67,180 of NZ_VOGW01000049.1, forward strand.
CTCGGCTCCGGCGCACGTGCTGACGAAGTCCCCAGCCCCGCCGATTGATGCTCGGTTCCTGGTGCCTGCCAGGCGGGCGCTTGTTTCGTGCGCATCGGTCAGCACCACACGGCGGAGTGCTCGCCACAACGGCAGGCCGTCTGCCGTGAGAACCGCAGAGGCGCCATGCCCGCGAGTCTTCCGCCCCGCGACCGGATCGGTCCACCGGCAGGACCACCATGATCGGTGACAGGACGGACTGCTGCCCACCAGTTCAGGAACAATGGGCTCCGAACGCGGTGGCCACGACGGTGCTTTGTGACGTTTCGCGGCAGAGGCAGAACCGAGGGAAGGCGGGCACATGACGGAGAACCCCGTGTCGAGCGAGGAACTCGCTTGGCTGGACGCGACGGCGCAGGCCGACCTGGTGCGGCGCGGTCTGCTGACGCCGCGTGAACTCGTCGAGGCCGCCATCGAACGGATAGAGCGGCTCAACGGCACACTCAACGCCGTCATCACGCCCCTGTATGAGAAGGCCCTCGCCGATGCGGAGGCGTCCGGGCTGCCCCATGGCCCGTTCCGCGGCGTGCCGATGCTGCTGAAGGACGCCCTGTGCCAGACCGCGGGTGATCCGTACTACGGGGGGATGCGCGCGCTGCGGGACCGCGACTGGCGGGCTCATGAGGACTCCACCCTGGCGGCACGGTTCCGGTCGGCCGGTTTCGTCTTCTGCGGCCGGACGAACCTTCCCGAGCTGGCCACCAGTGTGACCACGGAGCCGTTGGCCCACGGGGCGACGCGCAACCCGTGGGACCTCGATCGATCGCCTGGCGGCTCGAGCGGTGGGTCGGCGGCGGCGGTCGCCGCCGGCATGGTCCCGGTGGCGCACGGCAACGACATGGCCGGCTCGATACGGATGCCCGCCAGCGCCTGCGGCGTCGTCGGACTGAAGCCCACTCGGGCACGGTCCTCGTTGGGGCCACAGTACGGCGAGTACTGGGGAGGGGTGACACACGAGCACGTGCTGACCCGGTCGGTGCGGGACACCGCCGCCGTGCTCGACGTGACAGCCGGTGCGGCAGTCGGCGACCCGTACGCGGCGGCACCCCCGACGCGGCCCTACCGCGAGGAGGTCGGAGTCGATCCGGGCGCACTGCGGATCGGGTTCCGCTCGATCCCGCCGGGTGCCACCGACCCGGCCCACAAGGAATGTGTGGCGGCGGTCGAGCACGCGGCCCGGCTGCTCGACGGCCTCGGCCACCACGTCGAGCCGACACCGGCGGCGGCGCTGGACGCACCCGAGCTGTTCCAGGCCCTGCCCACCCTCTTCTCGGCCATACTCGCCTGGGAGTTGGAGCAGTGGTCGCAGCGTCTCGGCGAACAGCTCGAACCCGCCGACCTGGAGCCGATGAACGGGGCGCTCGCGGAGGCGGGCCGCTCGGTCACGGCCGCGCAGTGGCTCTCCGGCATACAGGCGTGGCAGAAGTGGGCACGAGGTGTGGCCGGCCTGTGGGAGACCGAGGTCGACGTCCTGCTCACGCCGACGCTGCCCACTCCGCCGCCGCGCCTCGGTGAGCTCGCCCCGGACGCGAAAGCCCCGATGGACCTGGTGGCCGATGTCGCAGGAAGTATCGCCTTCACCCTGCCGTTCAACGTCACCGGCCAGCCCGCCGTCTCCCTGCCCCTGCACCGCACTTCCGACGGACTCCCCATCGGCGTGCAGCTCGTCGCCGCGCACGGCCGGGAGGACGTGCTGATCCGATTGGCCTCCCAGCTGGAGCGAGCCGCTCCGTGGTCCGGCGCGCGCCCCCCGTTCTCCGCGTGAGGGCTTCCAGCTGATCAGCTGTCCCGGACTTCCCGCCCTGGCCGCGCGTCTACGCCTTCTTCGCCCGCTGGCCGGATACGGGACTGGTCACGAGATACGGGACTGGTCACCGAGCTGCACGATCGGCTGCGGGAAGCCGTCCGCGCCGGTGAAGGTCGCAGCGCCGAGCCGAGGGCGGGGGTCGTGGACTCGCAGGCGATGAAGGCGGACGTCATCGTCACCTTCGGCTCACGGGGGCTTCGACGCGGGCAGGAAGATCAACGGTCGCAAGCGGCACCTGCTCGCCGACACGCTCGGACTTCTCCTGACCGTGCTGGTCACACCGGCGTCCGTGACCGACCGGGACGGCGCCTCGGACCCGTCCTCCACACGTGGGGACTCCGGCGCCTGAAGGCTCCCGGCCACCCGCCCCTCAGCCTGGTGTGTCCTGGCATCCGGTCGCGGCCGGCGCTTTGAGGCGTGGCAGGGCGATCAGCGTCATGAGGGCGAGCGCCACCACGAACCACGCATAGTCCCGGGTCGCGGCCGCGAGGCCGCCGCCGTGCACGACGAGGACCCCGGCGATGACGGCGGGCAGGCCCATGCCCAGGTAGCAGACCACGTAGACCGTCGACAGAACACCGGCACGCTCGTGCTCGGCGACCAGGGGCACGACGGTACGCATCCCTCCCTGGAACCCGGCTCCGAATCCGACCCCGGACACGAAGGCACCGGCGAAGAATCCGGCGAACGAGGAGAGTCCGACGGCCGTGAGGGTCACGAGCGATCCCACCACGAGCAGCGTGATGCCGAAGAACATCAGGGTCCTGGGGGGCGTGCGCCCGAGCGAGACGGCGGTGGCGGACGAGACCACGGTCAGGACGAACAGGCCGAGACCGCCGATCACCGCGGAGCCCGAGCCCGAGAGTTCGCGGGCCAGCGCCGGGGCGAGCGAGCCGTAGAAGCCACCGAGCGACCACACCGCGAAGATCACCGGGGCCACCGCGAGCAACGGAGCGCGCAGATGTCGTGGCACCGCGAGTTCGGGCACGAGGGAGGAGCGCAGCCCGGGTGCCCGGTCCCCGGTGTCCGGCAGCACGGCGACCCCGGCGGCCTGAAGGGCGAAGACACCGAGGAATACGAGGTAGACGAGGTGCGTGGGGGCCGGCAGGTACTGGACGACCAGACCCGACACCAGTGCGCCGACGCCGGACCCCAGCCCCGGGGCGATGGCGTTGGCACGGGTGCCGCGCTCCCGGTCGATGTCCAGCATCGCCGCGCCCAGCGTGCCCAGGGCGCCGCCGGTGGCGATGCCTTGCAGCACTCGCCCGGCGATCAGCGCGCCGACGCCGCCGGCCTCGCTGAACACCACCATGGCGATGGCTTGGAGGGCCAGCGCGGTCAGCAGCACCGGCTTGCTGCCGAGGTGGCCGGACGCCCGGCCGAGCACGAGCAGCGCGGCCAGGACGACGACGGCGTACACGCCGAAGACAACGGTGGTGGTGATCGGGGAGAAATGCCACCGGGTCGCGTAGAGGGCGTAGACCGGCGTCGGCGCGCTCGACGCGGCGAGGAACGAGACGATGATCGACGCGAACAGCGCCAGGCCTGCGCCGCCCGTACGCCGGACGGCCAAGGGGACGTCACTCGGTGGCGTCGTGGTCTTCATCACACACCTCACGGCACTGCTCCTGGGCCCGGGGCGGACCGGGCCCCGGAGCAGTGCTCTATCGGGCCGCGTCATCGGGGTAGGCGGCGGTCGCCTGGATCTCGACGAGGAGTTCCGGGCTGGCGAGGCCACTGACTCCGATGATCGTCCAGGCGGGATAGGGAGCCTTGATGAGGCGCTGCTTGGCCGCGAGGAAGCCGGACATGTTCTCGCGGATGTCGACGTGATAGCTGGTCACGTCCACCAGATCGCCGAGGTCGAGGTTCTCCAGCCGCAGGATCTCCTCGAGGCGCCGGATGGCGAGCTCTGTCTGCTCCTCGACGGTCTCCCCCGGGACGCCGTCGGGGCGACGGCCGATCTGGCCCGAGATGAACAGGTGGCTGTGCGAACGGACCGCGGGGGCATGGCCGAAGCGCGCGAAGGCGCTGGTGGTCCCTCCGAAGACCGGCGAGTTGTCGGGGACCTCTACGTGGTGGATGGGCATTGCGGTGTGTCCTTCTCTCTGGTGTCTGCGCCGAGTGTGTGACGACTTCGGTGCTGACTGGTGTGCCGACGTGTGGGGCGACTTCAGAGCCGGCTTCTGCGCCGGCCTGTGAGCCCACTTCCGAGTCGTCTTCTTCGACCGGGTGGCGGACCGGGCGGGGCCGGTCAGTTCCCCCACCGGGAGGAGCTGCAGGCGTGCTCCATCCGGGTCCGGCCGTAGGCCTCGCGTTCCCGAAGGAATTCACCGGGTATCGCGTAACGCGGGGCGTTCCTTGGGTTCTTGGCGGCTTGCGCGACGATCGCGTCGGTGAGCGAACGGATCATCTCCAGCCGCGGGTAGGCGGCGTGGACGACGTCAGCCTGCTCATCGCTGAGGACGTCGGCGTAGGTATTGCCCATCGGGCCGCCGAAGTCGAGCGCGACGCCTTCGCGTACGAGCACGCACAGCGTCCCGCGGCGCTCCGCGATGCCCGAGGAGGTGTGCAGGGCGATGGCCTGCCAGACCTCGTCGGCGTCTGCCTCGGACCGTCCGTTCGCGCGGAGGAAGGCGGCAGCCCGGTCGGCGCCCTCGACCTCGAACCGCTGGGTGTGCGGACCGTCCGGCGCCACACCGAGGTCGTGCATCGTGCAGGCCGCGAACAGCAGGTCGTCTTCGTAGTCTCTGCCCGCGGCCAGTCCGAGGCGCGCGGCCACGAGCCGGGCGAACAGGTAGGTGCGAATGCTGTGGTTGAACACCGAGGGCGATTCCACCGGCTTGATCAGTTGTACGACAGCACCGGTGAGCGGTGTGTCGGGCAGCGCGATCAGGTCGGTGACCGTCTCGGGGTCCACCTGGCTGCGAGTCGATCCGGTCATGTCCACCAGGCTGGCACGCACCCCCCTGACCAGGTGAGTGGCAACCTTGACAGCTATCGATAGAATATTGCCATGACGCCCCACCGAGTCGCGATCCTGGCGTTGGACGGTGTCACTCCGCTCGACCTGGCGATCCCGGCACAGATCTTCAACACCCGCCCGGAGACCCCCTACGAGATGACCGTGTGCGGGCTCGGCTCCACGGTGACGACCTCCACCGGCTTCTCCCTCGTGACCGAAGGCGGCATGGACCACGTGCGCGCCGCCGACACCGTGATCGTGCCGGGGTACGAGCCGGGGAGGGAGCCGCTGGTACGGCCGTCGGAGGAGGCGCTCGACGCGCTGGTCCAGGCGCGCGAGCGGGGCCGACGCGTGGTGTCGATCTGCACCGGCGCCTTCGCGCTGGCCGAGGCAGGCATCCTGGACGGACTGCATGCCACGACACACTGGCTGCACACCGGCGAACTCGAGCGGAACTTCCCGTCCATCACGGTCGACCGCGACGTGCTCTACGTCGACGAGGGAGACGTGCTCACGTCGGCCGGCGTGTGCTGCGGCATCGACCTGTGCCTGCACCTCGTGCGCCGCGACCTGGGGGCGACCGCGGCCAACCGGATCGCCCGCAGCCTGGTGGCCCCGCCGCACCGCGACGGCGGGCAGGCCCAGTACATACCGGCTCCGGTCACCGAAGCCGGGGAGGCCTCCCTCTCCGAAACCCGGAGCTGGGCGCTGCGCCACCTCGACGAGCCGCTCACACTCCAGGTCCTCGCCCGGCACAGTGGTGTCTCACCGCGCACCTTCATGCGCCGGTTCGCCACGGAAACGGGTACAACACCCCTCCAGTGGCTGCTGGGCGCCCGCCTCGGCAAGGCACGCGAACTACTGGAGACCACGGACCACTCGGTGGAGCAGGTGGCCCGGGAATGCGGCCTCGGCACAGCGGCGAACCTGCGTCTGCACTTCCGGCGGACCCTTGGCACCACCCCCACCGCCTACCGACGCACTTTCACTCAGTGACACCGCTCGGGCGCCGACCGGGCCGCCCGCCGACGTGCCGGTTCCGGAGAGCGCCGCGGATGCGGGGGCGCGGGGCGGCGGTGTGCGGTTGTATGTGCCGGGGGCCCGGCTGGTGCCCACACGGCAGGTGGCCGGTGTGGCGGAGGTGGCGGGGCATACGGTCGCGGCCCGCGGGACGTGCTGTGTGTACGGGGACACGGGCCTGGGCAAGACGGTCGCCGTCGAGCAGGCGCTGATTCTTCTGCCCGGCCGGCTGCCGGCGTGGTCCGGCTCTGCCGCGAGCTGGCGACCGCCGCGACGAGGCCACCGCGGCGGCGCTCGCCCGCAGCGCATTCCTCGCCGATCAGGCCCGCGCCGAGCCGAAGGCGTGGGTGGAAGCTGTGCAGGTTCTCGCTGCCAAGTAGTAGGTGGAGCCGGCAAGTGCACAGCCACCTGCAGGGGGGAGGCCGAACGAAAGGTGAGAGGCGACAGGTCTGGCTGGAGGAGGCTCGTTTCCTCGCTGCTTATCCAGATTTGTTCGCTCGCGCAGAGAAGCCGTTGCTTACCGGCTGGGCGACATGCAAAGCTGCGGCAGATTGTCCGCGTTGCGCCCAGTGAAGTATGCGGCCCATACAAGATCCGGAGCGGCCACGATACTCACACACTGGCCCTCAACTGGACCTACAACCAAGGAGCAGAGCGCTTCTTCCGTGCCTGTGGGCATCACGCCGGGAAGACCAAGTGCACCGTTTGGGAGGACTAAGCCGCGCGACTCGGTGACTGCGTGGCCGATGTGCCAGCGCCACGCCCTGGCTATGCTAAAGGCTGCCCCGTAACCGCTGATTGCGGCAAGCGCCGGTCTGTCTCCCTGTGCCGGGCACGATTGAGCGGCGTGGGCGTTGTCAGTGGGCGAGGGCACAGTGACGGCATGAGTTCCTCTTCGTCCACCGCAGCCAACGCGTCCCACACCTCTCCTGTCTGGGTGGAGTCGATGGGCGGACCTTTGATCGTCATCCCCGCCTCCGCTCTGGCTGCATGGCGCGGATGCACGGAGACCGGGGTCATGGCGGGAGACGCCACCGCTGCAGACGACTACGACCGGGCCTGCGCGGTGGACGATCTGGCTGGTGTGATCACCGTTGACGAGAACGGTGCGCAGGCACTCGTGCTGGCGGCCGAGCCGGCCACCAGCTGCTACCTGCCCGAAGACCAACGCGCAGGTGGCCGCCGAGAACCCGATGCGGCGGATGGGCACCCCGGAGGAGGTCGCCCGGACGATGGCCTTCCTCGCCTTCGAGGCCACCTTTCCCACCGGCGCGGAACTCCCCGTGGACGGCGGCGGCTCCCAGCTCTGATCCGCACCCCGCCCACACAGGCGCCCCCCTGCACTGCACGGGGGCGCCCGCAGCAGATCGTTCTCCCCAACGGGGGCCCGCCGTCGGGTCGTCGGCCCACGGCGAGGGTGGCGGGGTGGTCGTCATCCGGGCCTCGGTGCGTCACCGGCACGCGTGGTGCCGGCTGGTCGTCCTCGCTCCGGGGATCGCCCCGCGACGGGGGTGACCCGCCCGGTCGTGGCGGGGCGCCAGTGGTTCAGCCCTGCTTGGGCGCCGTGATGGGCACCAGGCGCAGGGTGAAGGAGTGACCGGCCGGATCGGCGTATCCGCGTTCCTCGTACGGCCCCGCCGGGTCCTTGGTGTCGGTCGGCCGGCCTCCGAGTCCCACCACCCGTCGTTCGGCCTCGTCCATGTCCTCGACCAGGAAGACGAGATGGGCCTGGAGGGAGTTCTCCGGGCGCGGCCAGCTGGGCGAGGTGGCGTTCACGTCGCGGCGGAAGGCCAGCCGGATGCCGTCGGCACCGCGGATCTCCACGAGGTTGGCGGACGCGCCCGTCTGCTCGCCTCCCAGCAACTCCCTGTAGAACAAGGAGAGTTTTTCGGGCTCGGCGCAGTCGAGGACCACGAGTCCCGCCTTCACCAAAGTCATGCTTCCTCCCGGGTTGGTGGCCTGCCTCTGCGGATATCCCCGGACGCCGGATTCAGTCGGCGGCGGTGAGTCTCCGCAAAGGTCCCGCTGTGTGGATTCGCCGCGTTCCGCAGTGCGGGCGGCAGCTCGTTCGATCGCCGACCGCGGCGAGCGCCCAGGCCGGCGAACCAGTCCACGTCCCGGCCTCCCAGCCGACCTGCTTGAGCAGCCGCCCTGACGACCCGCTCATCCGGCCGACGGTGTGGGTGAAGATCTCCTTGCCGCGCATGGCCAGGGAGTGGTCGCTCTGCTGGAACCCCGCGGCCGGATCGGCCAGTGGGAGCGAGCCGCCACCCGGCACCCGGGCGACTTCGCGGTGGAGACCGTCGCTGCCGAGGTCGAAGCCGAGCAGCGCGCCGGGTTCGGACTCCCGTCCCGCCTCCAGTACGGCGGCCCCCGCGCCGTCGCCGAAGGTGGACGGGGGTGGCCCGATCCTCGGGGTTGAGCCGGGTGGACCACAGGTCCGCGCCGATCACCAGGACCCGGTCCGCGAGCTGGGCCGCGATCACGCCGGCGGCCACCGAGAGTCCGTAGACGAAGCCGGCACAGGCCGCCGTCACGTCGTACGCGGGCGGCGTTCCGAGGCCGAGACCGGCCGCGACCTGCGGGGCCG
>NZ_VOGW01000049.1:75880-112010 GCF_007896895.1 Streptomyces misionensis
ATCGGCACGTAGGCCGCGGGCACCATGTGCGCGGGCAGCAGGCTCTCCAGGTGGGCCCGCAGGTCGGCGGCGGGCGGGGGCGGCGCGGTGCGCCGGCCGGTGCCGGTGCCGACGACGTGGGCGACGAGGCGGCGGGTCCCGGCGGCGTCCTCGTACACGCCGACCGCGGCCGCGCCCACGCCGGGGTGGCTGTGCAGGGCGGCCTCGATCTCGCCGGGTTCGATGCGGTAGCCGCGGATCTTCACCTGCTGGTCTGCGCGGTCCAAGTACTCCAGGGAGCCGTCGGCCCGGCGGCGGGCTCGGTCCCCGGTGCGGTACATGCGGGTGCCGGGCCGCCCGAACGGGTCGGCGAGGAACCGGGTAGCCGTGAGGCCGGGCCGGTTCAGGTAACCGCGCGCCAGGCCCTCGCCGGCGACGAACAACTCGCCGACGGCGCCGGGCGGCACGGGACGCAGCAGGTCGTCCAGCACATGCACCCGCAGGTCCGGGATGCCGGTGCCGATGGGGCTCGCGGCACCGGTGCGGGCCGTCGAGCGGTCCAGCGGCGCGTAGGTGACGTGCACGGTGGTCTCGGTGATGCCGTACATGTTCACCAGGCGCGGCGCGGTGTCCGGGTGGCGCAGGTACCAGTCGGCGAGCCGGTCCACGTCCAGCGCCTCACCGCCGAACACCACCGTGCGCAGGGCCAGTCGGGCGCTGACGTCGGGGAGTTCGGCGTCTGCCCGCACCAGCGGGTGGAACGCGGAGGGGGTCTGGTTGAGGACGGTGACCCGTTCGTCGGCGAGCAGCCGCAGGAAGTCCTCCGGGGAGCGCGCGGTGTCCTCGGGGACGATCACCAGCCGGCCTCCGTGCAGCAGCGGGCCCCACAGTTCCCACACGGAGAAGTCGAAGGCGTAGGAGTGGAACAGCGTCCACACGTCGTCGGGGCCGAAGCCGAACCAGTGCCTGGTGCGGTCGAACAGCCGGACCACGTTGGCGTGCGGGATGACCACGCCTTTGGGGCGGCCGGTGGAGCCGGAGGTGTAGATGGCGTAGGCGGGGCTTTCGGGCAGCGCGCGGCGGGCCGGTCCGGTGGCCGGGCGGCGGGCCAGGTCGGCGCGGACGCCGGGGTCGTCCAGCGGCAGGATCGGTACGGCCTGGTCTGCCTCGGCTCCGCTGGTGGTCACCAGCGCCACCGGGGCGGCGTCGGCGAGCAGCTGCCGTACCCGCTCGGCGGGCAGCCGGGGATCGATGGGCAGGTAGGCCGCTCCGGTCTTCAGCACGGCGAGCACGGCCACCACCAGGTCGGTGGAGCGGGGCAGCGCGAGGGCCACGAACGTCTCGGGACCCGCGCCGAGTTCGGCGAGCCGGTGGGCGAGCCGTCCGGAATGGGCGTCGAGGGTGGCGTAGTCGAGCCGGTCGTTGCCGCAGCTGACGGCTTCGGCGCCGGGGGTGCGGGCGGCCTGGGCGGAGAAGAGGCCGTCCAGGGTGTCGGCGGGCCGGCCCTCCTCGGTGCCGTTCCACTCGACCGGGAGGCGCCGCCTTTCCTCGGCGGTGATCCAGGCGAGGTCGCGCACGGGCCGCTCGGGGTCGTCGGCCAGCTCGGTGAGCAGCAGGCACAGCCGGCCGGCGAGGTCCCGTACGGTCTCGGCCTCGAACAGTTCCGGGTCGTAGGCGAGGTCGAAGCCGAACCGGTCGCCCTGGTAGGCGCGCAGCACGAGCGCGTAGTTGGTGGCGTCGCGGGCGCAGACGTCCGCCAGGCGTATCCCTGCGTCGGCGGAACGAGCCTCGTCGAAGGGGTAGTTCTCGAAGGCGACCATGCTGTCGAACAGCGGGCTGCCGGACGGCACGTCGCTCAGCGCGGTGAGCTCGGCGAGGGACACCGCCGCGAATCGCCGTCCGTCGGCCTGTGCTTCCTGGAGCTCCCTGAGCCAGTCGGTGGCGGTACGGCGGCCGTCCACCCGGACGCGGGTGGGCAGGGTGTTGATGAACATGCCGACCATGGACTCGACGCCGGGCAGGTCGTCGGGGCGCCCGGAGACGGTGGTGCCGAACAGCACGTCCGGTTCGGCGCTGTAGCGGGACAGCAGCAGCGCCCAGGCGCCCTGCACCACGGTGCCGAGGGTGAGCCCGGCGGCACGGGCGGTGCGGGCCAGCCGCGCGGAGACCTCGTCGGACAGGCCGGCCGTGTGCAGGCCCGTGGAGCGGGTTTCGTGCCCGGGGCGCCGGGCCCGGTCGGCGGGCAGCGGGGTGGGGGTGGCGAACCCGGCGAGGACGTCCCGCCAGTGCGCGCGGGCCGCACCGCCGTCCTGCCCGGCCAGCCAGCGCACGTAGTCGCCGAACGGCCGGCGGGCCACAGGCCGGGGCGTGGCGCCGGTGGTCAGCGCCGTGTACTCGGCGAACACCTCGGTGAGGACCTGGGCCAGGCTCCAGCCGTCCAGGATGAGGTGGTGGGAGGTCCACAGCAGGTGCAGCCGGTCACCGGGCAGCCGGACGAGGGTGAGCCGCATCAGCGGGGCGGCCGTGAGGTCCAGCCCGCGCGCGAGGTCGTCGGCGCGCAGCCGGTCCCAGCGCGCGTCCCGCTCCGCCGGGTCCAGCTCCCGCCAGTCCACCTGCTCGACGGGCACGGTGACCCGTCGGTGCACGACCTGGAGCGGGACTGGCACGCCCTCCCAGACCACGGAGGTACGCAGGGCGGGGGTGCGGTCGGTGACCCGCTGCCAGGCCAGTGCGAGCGCACCGGGATCGGTGACGCCCTCCAGGAGCAGCGCGGCCTGGTCGATGTACACGTCGTCGGGTCCGCCGACCAGCCGGTGGAAGAGCATGCCTTCCTGGAGCGGGGTGAGCGGCAGCAGGTCCTCGGTGTCCCGGCCGTCGCCGGCGATCCGGTCCACGGCGGCCTGGTCGAGGCGGGCCAGCGGGAAGTCGGAGGGCGTACGGCCGCCCGCGCCGGCGCTCGCGCAGTGCTCGGCGATGGCGCCGAGGGCCTGCACCATACCGTCGGCCAGCCGCTCCACGGTTCCGGCCCGGTGCACCTGGTCGCTGTAGTGCCAGGTGATCTCGAGCTCGCCGTCGGCGACCAGGGCGGACACGTCCAGCAGGTGGTCGAGCGGCTCGCCGGGGTCGGTGTCCCGGCCGGGCACGTCGGCGACGGGGGCGAAGTCGCCGCCGCCGGGCGCCTCCCACTGGCCGTGGTAGGTGAAGCACACCTGGGGAAGCGGCAGTTCGGCGAGGGCGCGGGCCTCCGGGCGGGGTGAGCCGAGGTGGGCCAGCGCCTGGTAGCCGAGGCCGCGCCGGGGCACCGCCCGCAGCTGTTCCTTCACGGCCTTGAGGGTGCTCCCCCAGTCGTCCGGTGCGGCCGGAGTCAGGGTGACCGGGTACTGGGTGGTGAACCAGCCCACCGTGCGGGACAGATCGGCGCCCTCGACCAGGTCCTCCTCACGGCCGTGCCCCTCCAGCGCGACGGTCACCCGGTCGGTGCCCGTCCAGTCCGCCAGCACCCGGCCGAGCGCGCTCAACAGTACGTCGTTGGCCTGGGTGCGGTACGCCCCGGGCACGCGCCGCAGCAGCGCCTCGGTGGTGGCGCGGGCCACCCGGGTGCGGACGGTGCGCACGGACCCGGCGAGCGGGGTGCCGGGCAGGTCCACGGGGAGCGGGGCGCGGGACTGAGCCGCCTCCCGCGTCCAGTAGGGCAGGTCGTCGTCGAGGTCGCCGGCCCTGACCCGGTCGGCCAGTTCGCGCGCCCAGTCGGCGAACGCGGTGTGCTCGGGCTCGGGCCGGGGCTCCTCCCCCGCCGCCGCCTGCCGGTAGGCGTCCGCCAGACCGGTGAGGAGGACCCGCCAGGAGACGCTGTCGACCGCCAGGTGGTGGGCGGTGAGGAAGAGTCGCGGGCGCCGGCCGCCGGTGAGCAGGGCGGCGCGCAGCAGGGTCCCGGTGGCCGGGTCGAGCGCCGCGCGGGCCTCCTGGGCGGCCTCGACGGGCGGGGTGCCGGGGGCATGGCGGGTCAGCGGCGCGGTGGCCGGGGCGGCACCCGGCTGCTGGAGCCAGGTGTCCCCCGAGCGGATGAAGCGGGTGCGCAGGGCCGGGTGCCGCGCCACCAGGGCGGCCAGCGCCTGTTCCAGTGCCCGCTCGTCGAGGTCGTGCGGCAGGTCGAGCAGCATCGACATGGTGAAGTGCCGCAGCGGGCCGTGCGTGGCGAAGAACCACTCCTGCACCGGGGTGAGCGGGACGGGCCCCTCCTGCCGGGGGCGACGGGGCGCCGGCACGCCGGCGGTGCGCGGGCGCGCGGCGGCGGCCAGGTCGGCGACCGTCTGGTGCCGGAAGACGTCCTGCGAGCCGATCCGCAGCCCGGCGGCGCGGGCCCGGGAGACGGCCTGGATGCTCAGGATGGAGTCGCCGCCCAGTTCGAAGAAGTTGTCCGTGACGCCCACCCGGGAAACCCCGAGCACCTCGGCCCAGACGGCCGCCAGGGTTTCCTCGTCCGGGGTGCGGGGGGCGACGAACTCCCGTTCCGTCTCCGGGGTTTCCGGGGCGGGCAGGGCGCGGCGGTCCAGCTTGCCGCTGGTGGTCAGCGGCAGCGTGTCCAGGGGGGTGAAGGAGGACGGCACCCAGGCGTCGGGGAGCACACGGCGCAGGGCGGCCCGCCCCCGCCGACCTGCGGGCCGGGGCGCGCCGGGTGCGGGCACGACGTAGGCCGCGAGGCGGGTGTGGCCTTGCGCGTCGGGTACGGCCACGACCGCGGCGTCGGTGATGCCGTCCAGCGCGAGCAGCGCGGCCTCGATCTCGCCGGGCTCGATGCGATGGCCGCGCACCTTGACCTGGTCGTCGGCGCGCCCGAGGTAGTCGAGGCGGCCGTCGGCGGTCCAGCGGGCCAGGTCGCCGGTGCGGTACATGCGGGTCCCGGCCGGGCCGTGGGGGTCGGGCAGGAACCGGGTGGCGGTCAGGCCCGGGCGGCCGGTGTAACCGCGGGCCAGCTGGCCGCCCGCGAGGTACAGCTCGCCGCCGACCCCGGGCGGTACCGGCTGGAGCCGGTCGTCCAGTACGTAGGCGCGCACGCCGAGCAGCGGCCGGCCCACCAGCGGGCGGTCCCCGCCGTCGATGCGGCAGGACAGCGCGTCGACGGTGCACTCGGTGGGGCCGTAGAAGTTGTGGGCGGCCACGTCCGGGTGGGCGGCCAGTTCCCGCCAGAGCGCGGGCCCGACCGCCTCGCCGCCGAGCATGAGGATCCGGGGGTGGTGCCGGGGATCGGTGAGCAGCCCGGCGGGCAGCAGCTGCCGCAGGTAGGAGGGGGTGACGTCGAGGAAGTCGACGCGGTGCTCGACGACGTACTCGACCAGGGCGGCCGGGTCCATCCGGGTCACCTCGTCGACCAGGTGCAGCGGGTGGCCGTCGGCCATCAGCAGCACGCCCTCCAGGGAGGTGTCGAAGGAGAACGAGGCGGTGAGCGCGACCCTGAGCGGGCCGCCGCCCGCCTCGGCGACGAAGCCCGCCCGGTGCGCGGCGAGCAGGTGCGCAGCCGAACGGTGCGACACCGCGACGCCCTTGGGGCGGCCGGTGGAGCCGGAGGTGTGGATGACGTACGCGGTGTGCTCTGGGTCCAGCGGGGCGCGCCGCTCGGCGTCGGTCGGGTCGGTGTCCGGGGCGGTCGCGGGTACGGCGCGCAGGGCGTTCTCGTCCAGCACCAGGGCCGGCCGGGCATCGTCCAGCAGGTACCGGACGCGTTCCTCCGGCAGGGCCGGGTCGAGCGGCAGGTAGCCGGCGCCGGACTTCCAGACGGCGAGAATCGCGGTGATCATGTCGGCGGTGCGCGGAAGCCGCAGCGCGACCAGCCGTTCGGGGCCCGCGCCGAGTGCGATGAGGTGGTGGGCGAGCCGGTTGGCGCGGGCGTTGAGCGTGCCGTAATCGAGCCGTTCACCGCCCGCGACGAGGGCGAGGGCGTCCGGGGTGCGGGCGGCGCGGCGCTCGAACAGCTCCGCGTGCGGGGTGTCGGGCTCCGGGCGATGCGTGCCGGGGTCCCCGAAGGCGAGGACCCGGCGTGTCTCCGCCTCGGACAGCAGCGGGAGGGTGCCCAGCGGGCGGTCCGGGGTGGCGGTCGCGCTCTCCAGCAGGCGCAGCAGCTGTCCGGCCAGCCGTTCGGCCGTGGCCGTGTCGAACAGGTCGGTGCGGTACTCCAGCAGCCCGGTCAGGCTCTCGCCCTCGGGTACGAACTCCACGCTCAGGTCGAAGGTGGCCGCCTGGCGGGGCACGCCGACCGGGGTGGTGGCGAGGCCGTGCGGGGCGGTCGCGGCGGGCGGTTCGGGGTGCAGCAGGACGAGGACGTCGAACAACGGATTGCGGCCGGCCTCGCGGGGTGCGCCGACCGCCTCCACGACCCGCTCGAACGGCGTGTCGCCGTACGCGAAGGCGTCATTGACGGTGTCGGCGACCCGCTCCAGCAGCTCGCGGAACGAAGCCGAGCGGTCCACCGGAGTGCGCAGGACGACGGTGTTCACGAAGAAGCCGACGGTGCGTTCCAGCTCGGTGCGGGAGCGGCCGGGGGTCAGGGAGCCGACGGTGATGTCGTCCTGTCCCGACCAGCGGGCCAGCAGTGCCTGAGTCGCCGCGACCAGGGCGGTGTGCAGGGTGCTGTGCTGCTCCCGCGCGAGGGCGCGCAGCCGGGTGGTGAGTGCGGCGGGGACGGTGAAGCCGTGGACGGCGCCGGTGCCCGCCTCCTCGCCGCGCCGCGGCCGGTCCAGGGGCAGCTCTGGTGCCACAGCGCCGGTCAAGCGCGCTTTCCAGTGCGCGAGTTGGCCGTCGAGCCGGGCGCCCGAGAGCTGATCGCGCTGCCACGCCGCGAAGTCCGGGTACTGCGTGGCCACCGGCGGCAACTGCGGCGCGGCACCTTGGGCGAGGGCGTCGTAGGCGGTGCACAGCTCGTCCAGGACGACGCCCATGGACCAGCCGTCGGTGACGATGTGATGGGCCGTCAGCAGCAGGACGTGCGCGGTGGCGGACTCGCGCAGCAGCAGGGCGCGCAGCAGCGGTCCGTGGCGCAGGTCGAAGGGCCGGGCGTACTCCGCTCTCAGGTCCGCGTCCAGGTCGGCGGTGTCCCGGACCGGGAGCGGCACCGGGCCCGCCGGGTGCACCCGCTGCGCCGGGCGGCCGTCGGTCTCCTCGAAGGTGGTGCGCAGGGCCTCGTGCCGGGACACGACGGCGGCCAGGGCCGAGCCCAGCGCCTCCTGGTCCAGCGGGCCGGTGAAGCGGACGGCGACCGCGCTGTTGTAGCGAGGGTCGCCGGGCCGTAGCCGGTCCAGGAACCACAGGCGCTGCTGGGCGAAGGACAGCGGCAGCGGGCGGTCCCGGTCGGCGCGCGGGATGCCCTGGCGGGCGGCCGGGGCGGCGTGGCCGGCCCGGCCGGCGAGCCGTCGGCGCAGCGCCTCGCGCATCTGCTCGGGAAGTGCCTCGACACGGTCCCGCTTGGAGGGACGGGCGGGGCCGGAGGGGTTCGAAGGGGTCGAAGACGTCATGGTCGTCGGGTCCTCACCGTTCGTGGTCGTTGCCGCCGAGCGCGGCGTCTTCGTCGTCGGGGCCGTCGAGGCCCGTGCCGGGGTCGTCGGCGTCGCCGTAGGTGGCGTCCTCGAATTCGCTGAGGATCTGCTCCTCCACCAGGTGCGCCAGGGCGGCGACGGTGCGGGAGACCAGGACGTCGCGGGGGGTCAGCGTGATGGCGAACGCGTCGTTGGCGCGGGAGGCGATGAGCAGGGCGCGCATGGAGTCGCCGCCGATCAGGAAGTAGTCGTCCTCGGCGCCGACGGGCGTTCCCAGGGTCTCCTGCCAGATCTCCGCGAGCGCTTCCTCGGTGGGGGTGCGCGGTGCCACGTACTCGGGCCGGTCCCGCTCCTCGGCCGGTGCCGGTGCGGGCAGGGCCGCCCGGTCGGTCTTGCCGTTCTCGGTGAGCGGGAAGCGTTCCAGTGCCGCGAACGCCGACGGGACCATGTGGCCCGGCAGGAACCGGGCGGCCAGGGCACGCAGTTCGGTCGCGGCGGGGGGTTCGGCGCCGGGGGCCGTGAGCAGGTGGGCGACCAGGCGCGGCAGGCCGGGTTCGTCCTCGCGCACGGTGACCACCGCGTCCAGCACGTCCGGGTGACGCACGAGGGTGGCCTCGACCTCGCCCGCCTCGATGCGGTGGCCACGCAGCGTGAGCTGGTGGTCGGTGCGGCCGAGGTAGTGCAGTTCGCCCGCGCCGTCGCGGCGCACCAGGTCGCCGGTGCGGTACATGCGGCTGCCGGGCGGCCCGAATGGGTCGGCACGGAAACGGGCCGCTGTAAGCCCGGGGCGGCCGAGGTAACCGCGGGCCAACGCGGGTCCGGCGAGCCAGAGTTCGCCGGGAACTCCATCGGGTACCGGCCGCAGCCGGGCGTCGAGGACGTAGGCGCCGGTGGCGGGTAGCGGGCGGCCGATGGGCGGTGCGCCGCCGTCCGCCGCCAGCGGCGCCGACCAGGTGGCGACGACGGTGGCCTCGGTGGGGCCGTAGGAGTTGACCATGCGGTGGTGCGGCGCCCAGCGGGCCACGAGGTCGGCCCCGCACGCCTCGGCGCCGACGATCAGGGTCTTCAGGTCCGGCAGGGTACCGGGGGTGCCGGCGGGCAGGGTGGCGAGCGCGGCCGGGGGCAGCAGGGTGTGGGTGATGCGCTCGGCCCGCAGCTCGTCGGCCAGTTCGGCGCCGAGCAGCGGTCCGGGCCGGGGAACGACGAGCCGGGCGCCGTGCGGCAGGGACATGCACAGCTCCAGCACGGAGGCGTCGAAGCTCGGCGTGGCGAAGGCCAGCACGCGGTCGCCCTCGGCCACCTGGTAGTGGGCGGCCTCGGCGGCGGAGAACGCGGCGAGCCCGCGGTGGGTGACGACGACCCCCTTCGGGGTGCCGGTGGACCCGGAGGTGTAGATGACGTACGCCGGGTCGTCCAGGTCCAGCGGGCGCCTGCGGTCGGCGTCGCCGGGTCGGTGTCCGGGAACCTCGTGCGGCGGCGCCGCGAGCAGCCCGGCGATCTCCTTGGCGTCGAGGGTCAGGGCGGGAGCCGCGTCGCGGAGCATCAGCGCGATCCGCTCCTCGGGGTAGGCGGGGTCCACGGGCAGGAACGCGGCACCCGCCTTGGTCACCGCCAGCTGGGCCAGCACCATGTCCACGGAGCGAGGCAGCAGCAGCGCGACGACGTCGCCGGGTCCGGCGCCCCGGGCGATGAGCCGGTGTGCCAGCCGGTTGGCCCGCGCCTCCGCCTCGGCGAAGGTGAGCAGCGAGCCGGGCGCGGCCAGCGCGGGGGCGTCCGGCCCGCGGTCGACGGCCGCCTCCACCAGGTCGGGCAGGGTGGCGGGCGGCACCGGGACGGGCTCCGGGCGGGAGGGTCCGCGCAGCAGCCGCTCGCGCTGTGCGGGCGGCAGCACGTCGAGGTCGTCGAGGCGGGTGGTGCCGTCCGTGCCGGCCAGGGTGTGCAGGGTGTGCAGCAGCTGCGCGGCCAGCGAGTCGGCGGTGCCCGCGTCGAAGCACCTGGGGTCGTAGCCGAGTTCGACGGCAAGCCGGTCGCCGGGCGAGACCACCACGGTGAGCGGGTAGTTGGTGGCCTCCCGGGCGTCCAGGTCCTGCAGGGCGAGCCCGTGGGCGCCGGCGGTGGCGTCGCCGACCGGATAGTTCTCGAACACCACCAGGCTGTCGAACAGATCCGTGCCGGAGGGGAGTTCGGTGAGGGCGCGCAGCGCGTTGAGGGGGAGGTGGTCGTGGCGCCGGTCCTCCGCCCGGGCCTCCTGCACCGCGCGCAGCCAGCCGGCCGCGGGCGCGCCGCCGTCGACGGCGATCCGGGCGGGCAGGGTGGTGATGAACAGGCCGGTGATGGTGTCGGCGCCGGGCAGGTCCCCGGGCCGTCCGGAGACGGTGGTGCCGAAGCAGACCTCCGCCTCCCCGCTCCACCGGGCCAGCAGCAGCGCCCAGGCGCCCTGCACCACGGTGTTCAGGGTGAGCCGGTGCCGACGGGCGAACTCTTGCAGCCGGCGGGTCTCCTCGGTGCCGAGCCGCTGCGACAGCCAGGTGCCCGAGCGGGCCGTGGTGCCGGGGGCGGGCCTGCGGTCGTACGGCAGCGGAGTGGGCATGCGCAGCCCGGACAGGACCCCGCGCCAGTGCTCCTCGGCGGGGCCGGTGCCGCGGGCGGCCAGCCAGGCGGCGTAGTCCGCGAACGGGCGGCGCTCGGGCAGCCGGGGCCGCTCGCCCCGCACCAGGGCCTCGTGGGCGGCCATCACGTCGGAAAGGACGTGGAAGACGCTCCAGCCGTCCAGCAGGACGTGGTGGAAGGTCCACACGATGCGCACCGTGTCCGGACCGAGCCGGACCAGGGCGAGCCGCAGCAGCGGGGCGTGCTCCAGGGCCAGGCCCCGGGCCCGCTCGTCCGCGAGCAGCCGCTCCAGCTCCGCCTCCCGCCGCCTTGCCGGCAGTGCGCTCCAATCGTGCTCGGTGATCGGCAGGACCGCCTGGCGGTGGACGATCTGGAGCGGCACGGGCACGCCGTGCAGGGCGACGGACGTGCGCAGCACGGGGGTGTGGTCGATGACGTGCTGCCAGGCAGCCGCCAGCGTGCCGAGGTCGCGGGCGCCGGCCGCCACGAAGGTGATCTGCTCGATGTACAGGCCGTGTTCGGCCTCGTCCAGGCCATGCATCACCATGCCGGTCTGGGTGGGGGTGAGCGGATACACGTCCGTGACGTCGGTGCCGCTGCCGACGAGCCGGTCGACAGCGGTCTGGTCCAGTGGCGCGAGCGGGAAGTCGGAAGGGGTGCGGCCGCCGGCGCCGGGTTCGGCGCAGTGCCGGACGATCACGCGCAGTTCCTCGGCCAGTTCGGCCGCCAGCCTGGCGACGGTCTCGCGCCGGTACACCTCGCGGGAATACGACCAGGTGAACTCCAGCTGGTCGCCGGTGACCCGGCCGAGAACGTCCAGCAGGTGGGGGCGGTCCGCCGCGCGGTCCATGCCGCCGGTGAGGCCGTCTCCGTGTGGGGCGCCCAGCAGGCCGCCCGCCGCGGGCGTCCGGTCCTGCCGGCCGAGGTAGTTGAAGCAGACCTGCGGCAGGGCGGGTAGCGCGGCGCCCGCCGTGGGGTGCAGATGGCGCAGCGCGCCGTAGCCGAGGCCGCCGTTCGGTACGGCCCGCACGTTCTCCTTGACGGACTTCAGCACGGCGCCGGTGCCGGCGTCCCGGGGCACGTCCAGGGTGAGCGGGTACATGGTGGTGAACCAGCCGACGGTGCGGGCGAGGTCCGTGCCGTCGAGGAGTTCCTCGCGGCCGTGGCCTTCCAGGGTGACTGCCACCCGGTCCCGGCCCGTCCAGCGGGCCAGCACCCGGCCCAGCGCGGTGAGCAGGACCTCGTTGACGCGGGTGCGGTACGCGTCCGGGACGTCCTGGAGCAGGCGTCGGGTCTCCTCGGCGTCGAGTCCGGCGGTCAGGCTCTCCTCGACGGCGACGGTGTTGGCGCCGCCGGTGTGGTCGGCCGGCAGGGCGGTCCCGGTGTCGACACCCCGCCAGTGGGCGAGTTCGGCGTCGAAGCCGCCCGCCGCGGCGTGCTCGGCGAGCCGCCTGGCCCACGCCTTGAACGAGGTGCTCTTGGCCCCGAGTTCCGGCCGCTCCCCGTCCCGCAGGGCGCGGTAGGCACTCTCCAGGTCCTCCAGGATCAGCCGCCACGACACGGCGTCCACGACGAGGTGGTGGGCGGCGAGCAGCAGCACCGGCCGTCCGGTGCCGCCCGGCAGGCACAGGGCCGCGCGCAGCAGCGGCCCACGGGCCAGGTCGAACCCGGCGCCGAGGGCGGCGGCCACCTCGCGCGGCTCCGCGTCCCGGTGCACCTCCAGGTGCGCGGCGGTGTCGCCGGGCGCGGTGCCGTACTGCCGCCACCGGCCGTCCCCAGCCGCCTCGAAGCGGTTCCGCAGCGCGTCGTGGTGCTCCAGTACGGCGGCCAGGGCGGCCCGCAGCACCGTCTCGTCGGGGTCCTCGGCCAGTTCGTAGGAGACGGTCTGGCTGAAGTGCGCGGGGTCCCCCGTGAGCGTGTCGAGCAGCCAGTGCTGTACGGGGGTGAGCGGGGCCTCGCCGGTCACCGGGCCCTGCTCGGCACCGACGGACGCGGCGCTGTCCGGTACCTTTTCGGCCGCGGCGGCGAGTTCGGCGAGGGTCTGGTGGGTGAACAGGTGCCGAGGGGTCAGGGCGAGACCGGCCCGGCGGGCGGCCGAGACGATCTGGATGCCGAGGATGGAGTCGCCGCCGAGCATGAAGTAGTTGTCGTCCGCGCCCACTTCGGGCACGCCCAGCACCTCGGCCCAGATGGCCGCGAGGGTGTGCTCGGCCTCGGTGCGCGGCGGCCGGCCCGCTCCCGTGCCGACGCCGGGCGCGGCCCGCTCGGGGGCGGGCAGGGCGCGCCGGTCGAGCTTGCCGGTGGCGCCGAGCGGCAGCCGCTCCAGCGGTACGACGAGGGCGGGGACGAGGTGGTCGGGGAGACTGCCGGCGAGGAAGGCGCGCAGTTCGGCGGGGTCCGGCAGACCGGCCGCGCGGGGCACCGCGTAACCGATGAGCCGACGGTGGCCGTCCTGCTCCATCACCCGGGCCGCTGCCGCCGCCACGGCCGGGTGGCGGGCCAGCGCGGCCTCCACTTCGCCGAGTTCGATGCGGAAGCCGCGCACCTTCACCTGGTCGTCGCCGCGGCCGAGGTAGACGAGGTCGCCGTCGGCACTCCAGCGGACCTGGTCGCCGGTGCGGTACATGCGGCTGCCCGCGGGGCCGAACGGGTCGGGCAGGAAGCGGGACGCGGTCAGGCCGGGGCGGCGCAGATACCCGCGGGCGACGCCGGTACCGGCGAGGAAGAGTTCGCCGGGCGCGCCGATCGGCACCGGGCGCATCCGCTCGTCCAGCACGTAGGCGCGGGCACCGCCGAGCGGGCGGCCGATCGGCGGGTCGCGGTCGGGGTCGGCCGGGTCGCAGGTGAAGGCGGTGGCGTAGACGGTGGCCTCGGTGGGCCCGTAGATGTTGCGCACCTCGCTGCCGGGGACGGCGGCGCGGACCCGGCGCACGGTCCGGGCGGGCAGCCCCTCCCCCGCGAGGACGACGGTGTCGGCGGTGAGCCGTACGGCGTCCTCGGCGAGCAGCCGGTCAAGGGCGGAGGGCACCGCACTGAGCAGCCCGGCCCGCCAGGGACCGGGGCGCTCGGCGAGGGCCAGCAGGTCGCGGACGACCTCGACGCAGCCGCCGGAGAGCAGCGGGGAGAAGATCTCGAAGACCGACACGTCGAAATTGAGCGAGGTGGAGGCGATCACGTGGGCCAGGCCCCGGCCGCTGAACTCGGCCGCCGCCCAGTCGGTCAGGACGAGGACGGAGGCGTGGCTGACGACCACGCCCTTGGGGCGGCCGGTCGAGCCGGAGGTGTGGATCACATAGGCGGGGTGGCCGGGCAGCAGGGCGGTGCGGCGTTCGTCGTCGCCGACCGGGGTGTCCGGCACCCGGGGGTCCGGCTCCTCGTCGAGCAGGACGCGGGTGAACGGTCCCTCGGGCAGCCGGCCGGCGGTCGCGGTGGCCGTGATCACGGCATCGGGCTGTACGTCCTCGAAGAGGAACGCGACGCGCTCGGCCGGGTACTGGGGGTCGACCGGCAGGTATCCGGCGCCGCTCTTGAGCACCGCGAGGAGCGCCACGATCAGGTCGGCGGTGCGGGGCAGGCACAGGGCGACGAAGCGCTCGGGTCCGGCGCCGGCGGCGATGAGCCGCCGGGCCAGCCGGTTCGCGCGGGCGTCGAGTTCGGCGTAGGTGAGGCACTGGTCGCCGTGGCGGACGGCGATGGCGTCCGGTGTCCGCTCGGCCTGCCGCCGGAACGCCTCGGGCAGGGTGTCGTGCGGGAGCGCGGTCAGCGGCCCGCCCAGACGGTCCACCAGCGCCCGTGCCCCGGCCGCGTCCAGCAGGGGGAGTTCGGCGAGGGTGCGGTCGGGGTCGTCGGCCATGCCGGTCAGCAGGGTGCGCAGGCTCTCGCCGAGCGCCCGTACCGTCGTGGCGTCGAAGGCGTCGGGGTCGTAGTCCAGGTTCACGGCCAGGGTGTCGCCGGGCGCGACGACCACGCTGAGCGGGTAGTTGGTCGGTTCCAGGTCCCGTTCCTGCTCCATGGACAGGCCGTGGCGGGCGAGCGCGTTCTCGTCGAACGGGTAGTTCTCGAAGACGACGATGGAGTCGAACAGGGCGGTGCCGCCGGGCACTTCGCTCCAGGACTGCAACTGGGCGAGCGAGACGAAGTCGTGGCGGCGGGCCTCGGACTGGGCGGTCTGGAGTTCGCGCAGCCAGTCCAGCAGCGGGCGCTCCCCGTCGGCGCGGGCGCGGGTGGGCAGGGTGTTGATGAACAGGCCGACCATCGAGGTGACGCCGGGCAGTTCGGAGGGCCGTCCGGAGACGGTGGTACCGAAGACCACGTCGGTGCCGCCGCCGTAGCGGGACAGCAGCAGTGCCCAGGCACCCTGGAGGACCGTGTTCAGGGTGAGGCCGGAGCGCTGGGCCGTCTCGCGCAGCCGTGCCGAGACGTCCGGGGTGAGGGTCATCCGCACCGTTCCGCAGGAGGAGGCGCGGTGGGCCTCGGCGGGCCGCCGGTCCCGGGGCAGTTCGGTGGGGGCCTGGAAGCCGGCGAGGGCGGCCCGCCAGTGCCGCTCGGCGCGGTCGGTGTCCTGTTCGGCGAGCCAGCGCAGATACTCGGCGAACGGCCTGCGTTCGGTCAGCCGCGGACGGCGCCCCGAAGTCAGCGCGGCGTAGCGCTCGCAGACCTCGTCGAAGACCTGCGCGGCGCTCCAGCCGTCGAGCAGGACGTGGTGGAACGTCCACACCAGGCGGACCCGGTCGGGGGCCAGCCGGATCAGGGTCAGCCGCATCAGCGGCGCGGCGCCCAGGTCGATGCCCTGCTCCCGGTCCTCGGCGAGCAGTCGTTCCAGGTCGTCCGCGCAGGTGTCCGCGGGCCGGCCGGACCAGTCGTGGTGGGTGACGGGTACGGCGGCGCGGTGCCGGACGACCTGGAGCGGTTCCGGGGTTTCCTGCCACACGAGCCGGGTGCGCAGCACGGGGTTGGCGTCCGCGGTGTGCTGCCACGCCTCGGCGAGCGCCCGCGGGTCGGTGACCCCGTTCAGCACCAGCTGCACCTGGTTGAGGTAGGTGCGGCCGGCCGGGTCGAGCAGGCTGTGGAAGAGCATGCCCGCTTGCATCGGCGTGAGCGGGTAGATGTCCGCGACGTCCCGGCCGGTGCCGGCGACCCGGTCGACGGCGGCCTGGTCCAGGCGGGCCAGCGGGAAGTCCGAGGGGGTGCGGCCGCCGGCCTCGGGGCGGGCGCAGTGCGCGACGATGTCGCCCAGCGCCCGCAGCATGCCCTCGGCGAGCGCGGTGACGGTCTCCTCGTGGTGCCGTTGGGCGCTGTGGTACCAGGTGATCTCCAGTTGGTCGTCCTCGACCCGGGCCACCACGTCCAGCAGGTGCGGACGTTCGGTGCCGGGCGCTTCGGCGCCGCCCAGACCGCCGGGCACCGCCCCGACCAGGGTGCCGCCGACCCCGGACCAGTCGAAGCGGCCCAGGTAGTTGAAGCTGATGGCGGGCTCGGGCGTGCCGGTGAGCCGGGCCTCGTGGAGGAGGTGGCGCAGCACGCCGTAGCCGAGGCCGCGGTCGGGTACGGCGCGCACCTGCTCCTTGACGGCCTTCAGGGCGGTGCCCCAGTCGCCGGCCGGGACGGTCAGGGCGACCGGGAAGAGCGAGGTGAGCCAGCCGACGGTGCGGGACAGGTCGATGTCCTCGAACAGCTGGTCCTCGCGGCCGTGGCCCTCCAGGCCGACGGCGACGGTTCCGTTGCCGGTCCAGTCGGCGAGGACCCGGCCCAGCGCGGTGAGCAGGACGTCGTCGACGCGGGTGCGGTAGACACCGGGGACGCGGCGCAGCAGGGCGTCGGTGCGGTCGCGGTCGAGCCGGACGGTGACCTCGCGGACGTCGGCCATGGTGTTGCCGCCGGTGCCGTCCACGGGCAGCGGGTCGGCGCAGGCCCGGGCGGCCCGCTCCCAGTGGTCGAGCCGGGCGGCGAAGGTGTCGGCGTGCTCGCGCAGCCTGCGCACCCATGTGTGCACGGAGGTGGTGCGGGCGGGCAGCCGTACGGGCTGTCCGGTCAGGGCCTGCCGGTAGGCGGTCTCCAGGTCCTCCAGCAGGATGCGCCAGGAGACGCCGTCGACCACCAGGTGGTGGGCGACCAGCAGCAGCCGGGCGGGCCGGGTGCCGTCGGCGGTGAACAGGCGGGCCTTGAACAGCGGTCCCGTCGCCGGCCGGAGTCCGGCGTGGGCCGCCGCCGTGACGGACTCTTCGGCCCGTGGGTCGTGGACTTCGAGCAGCTCGGGCACCGGGGCGTCGACGGCGGGGACGTCCTGCCGCCAGGTGCCGTCGGCTTCGGCGGTGAACCGGGCGCGCAGGGCGTCGTGGTGGGTCCACAGGGCGGTGAGGGCGCGGTGCAGCGCGTCCTCGTCCACCGGTCCGGCCGCCTCGATGACGACGGACTGGTCGAAGAAGTCGGCGTGCGCGGGCCCCGGGTCGAGGAACCAGTGCTGGATCGGGGTGAGGTCGGCCGCCCCGCCGACCGGTCCGGTACCGGCGACGGCGACGGCGGTGCAGCCGTCCGCGGCGGCCAGCTCGGCCACCGTGGGATGCCGGAAGAGGTCGCGCGGGGTGAGCGTGAGCCCGGCGGCCCGGGCCCGGGAGACGACCTGGATGCTGAGGATGGAGTCGCCGCCCAGCATGAAGAAGTTGTCGTCGACACCGACCCGTGCCACGCCCAGCAGCTCGGCCCAGATCCCGGCCAGCAGCCGCTCGGTGTCGGTGCTCGGGGCTCGGTGGTCCCGCTCGCCGCCGGCCGACCAGTCGGGTGCGGGCAGCCGACGCCGGTCGACCTTGCCGTTGCCGGTCAGCGGCAGTTCGGGCACGACCACGAACGCGGCGGGCAGCATGTAGTCGGGCAGGCCGTCCGCGAGGTGCGCGCGCAGCTCGGCGGCGGCCGGCACCCCGGCGCCGGGGGCCGGGACGAGGTGGGCGGCCAGCCGCTTGCGCCCGGCGTCCTGGTAGAGGGAGACGACGGCCTCGGCCACGGCGGGGTGGGCGGTGAGCCGTGCCTCGATCTCGGCGGGTTCCACACGGAAGCCGCGGATCTTGATCTGGTCGTCCACGCGGCCCACGAAGTGCAGCTCGCCGTCGGCGCTCCAACGCACGATGTCGCCGGTGCGGTACATCCGTTCCCCGGGCGGCCCGAAGGGGTCGGCGAGATAGCGGGCGGCGGTCGCCCCGGGCCGGCCCGCGTAGCCCCGGGCCAGGCCGGCGCCGGCGAGGTACAGCTCGCCGGGGATGCCCGGCGGCTGCGGCTGGAGGGCGGCGTCCAGGACGTAGGCGCGGGTGTCGTCCAGCGGGCGGCCGATGGGAAGTACGGCGGGCAGCGGGTCGCCGGAGCGGAAGGCGCGGCGGGTGGCGAAGGTGGTCGTCTCGGTGGGGCCGTAGCCGTCGACGACGGTCAGGCCGGGGCAGGCCTCCAGCACCCGGCGCACGACCGCGCCCGGCACCGCCTCGCCGCCGGTCCACACCTCGCGCGCGCCGCGCAGGCAGCCGGGGTCCTCCTGGGCGAGGAGCCGGAACAGTCCGGCGGTCAGCCACAGGCAGCTCACCCGCCATTCCGTGACGGCTCTGCGGACCAGCGCGGTGTCCAGGTCGGCGGGCGGGGCGAGCACGGCCGTGCCGCCGCGCAGCAGCGGCACCCACAGCTCGTAGGTGGCGGCGTCGAAGGCGTGCGGCGAGTGCACGAGGACCCGGTCGTGTCCTTCGAAGGCCCGGTCCAGGGCGAGGGCGGCGACGTCCCGCTGGCGCACCGCGACACCCTTGGGAGTGCCGGTGGAGCCCGAGGTGAACATCAGGTACTGCACGTGGTCGGGGTGGACGGCGGGCACGGGGCCGGTGGGCGCGGTGCCACCCGCGCCCGGGGCGCCGTCGGCGCGCAGCACACCGCCCCCGGGCAGCACTTCGTGGGCCGTCTCCGCCCAGGCCGCGTCCGTGAGCAGCAGGCCGGCGCCGGCCTCGGCCAGCGTCCGGCGCAGCCGTTCGGCGGGCGCCCTGCCGTCCAGCGGCACGTACACCCCGCCGGTTCGGACGAGGGCCAGCTGGGCGACGACCAGTGGCACGGACCGGTCCATCAGCACGCCGACCGGGCGTTCCGGCCGGACCCCGAGGGCGGTGAGCCGGTCCGCCAACCGAGCGGCGCGCGCGTCGAGTTCGGCGTAGGTGAGGCGCTCGTCACCCGCCTCCAGGGCGACGGCGCCGGGGGTGCGGCGCACCTGTGCGGCGAAGAGGTCCGCGACGGTGGCGGGGGGCAGGCCGGTGGCGGTGTCGTTCCAGGCGCGCAGCACCTGCTCGCGGCGGTCCGGGGTGAGCAGCGGGAGCCGGGCCGGCGCGTGCCGGATGCCGTCGGGCATTCCCTCGAGCAGCACGGTCAGGTACTCGGCCAGCCGCTCGGCGGTCCCCGTGTCGAACAGGTCGGGGTCGTAGCCCAGCCGCAAGGTCAGTGCCTCGCCTGGGTAAGCGGTCAGGCTCAGCGGGTAGTTGGTGGTCTCGATGCCCTCCAGGCCGCTCAGGCGCAGCCCGTGGGCGGCGGCGAGGTCGTCGTCCACCGGGTAGTTCTCGAAGACGACGATGCTGTCGAACAGGCTGACACGTTCCGGCAGTCCGGTGAGGGCGCGCAGCCGGGTGAGCGGCACGTGGTCGAACCGCCGGTCCTCGCTCTGGTCGTGCTGCAGGGCGCGCAGCCAGTCGAGGAGGGTCCCCTGGCCAGGGACGGCGGCCCGGGTCGGCAGAGTGGTGATGAACAGGCCGGTCATGGCGTCGGCGCCGGGCAGCTCCGGCGGGCGGCCGGACACGGTGGTGCCGAACACCACCTCGTCGCGGCCGGACTGGCGGGCCAGCAGCAGCGCCCAGGCGCCCTGCACCAGGGTGTTGAGGGTCAGTCCGGAGGTCCGCGCCAGCTCCTCCAGGGCGCGGCCGGCGGCCGCGGACAGGGTGGCCCGTACGGCGTGCGTGGACTCGGCGCGGTGGCTCTCGCGCG
The DNA here is from genome assembly GCF_007896895.1 of Streptomyces misionensis. Classification (GTDB taxonomy): domain Bacteria; phylum Actinomycetota; class Actinomycetes; order Streptomycetales; family Streptomycetaceae; genus Streptomyces; species Streptomyces misionensis_A. Next base: position 94,987 of record NZ_VOGW01000049.1, read on the forward strand.
GCTCGCGGTCGTAGGGCAGCGGGGTGGCCTCGGCCAGGTCCGACAGCCGGCGCTGCCAGTGCCGTTCGGCCTCCGCGGTGTCGCGGTCGCGCAGCCAGGCGACGTAGTCGCGGTAGGGCGGGCGGTCAGCGAGGGCGTCCGGTCCGGCACCGCCGTAGAGGGTGAAGACGTCCGAGAGGACCTGGAACAGGCTCCAGCCGTCCAGGAGCAGATGGTGGAAGGACCACACCACGCGCACCGCGGTGTCGGAGACCCGGGCGAGGAGCAGACGCTGGAGCGGGGCGCGCCCGAGGTCGATGCCCTCGGCGCGGTCGCGGGCCAGGACGTCGTCCAGCCGGGTGCGCCGCTCCTGCTCCGTCAGCTCCCGCCAGTCCACGTGGGTGACCGGCACGGCCGCGTGCCGCCGCACCACGAGCAGCGGCTCGGGCACGTCCTCCCAGACCACCCCGCCGCGCAGCACCTCGGCGCGGTCGGTCACCTCCTGCCAGGCGGCAGCGAGAGCGCGCGGGTCGGGCACGCCGTCCAGGACGAAGGTGAGCTGCTGGAAGTAGACGCCGCGGTCGTCCTGGGACAGGCCGTGGAAGAGCATGCCCGCCTGGGTCGGGGTGAGCGGCAGGATGTCCGCGACGGCCGCCGGGTCCGTGCCGGTGAGGCGGTCCACGGTGTCCTGGTCGAGCCGGGCAAGCGGGAAGTCGGACGGGGTGCGCCCGGCGGCCCCGGGCCGGCCGGCGAACCGGGCCAGGTCCGCGAGCGCGTCGGCGAAGCCCGAGGCCAGCTCGCCGATCGTGTCTTCGGCATGCAGCCGCTCCGAGTAGAACCAGGTGAACTCCAGCTGTCCGTCCACGAGTTGGCCGACGACCTCCAGAGCGTGCGGGCGCTCGGCGTCCGGGTCGGCGTCCAGCTCCAGCGGCCGGACGGTGCCCCGGTACAGCCCGTCGGGCGCGGCCGACGCCCCCATCCGGCCCAGGTAGTTGAAGCTGATCTGCGCGTCCGGGGTACCGGGACCGCCACCGGGGCCGGCCAGGTGGCGCAGCACGTCATGCCCCAGTCCGTGCCGGGGTATCGCGCGCAACTGCTCCTTGACCTGCTTCAGTACGGCGTCCCAGCCGGCCTCCCCGGGGACCGCGAGCGCGACCGGGTACCGGGTGGTGAACCAGCCGACGGTGCGGCTGATGTCCAGCTCGGGGAAGAGTTCCTCGCGGCCGTGTCCCTCGACGTCGACAACCACCCGGTCCCGGCCGCTCCAGGCGCAAAGGGCCCGGCCGAGGGCGCTGAGCAGGACGTCGTTGACCTGGGTGCGGTAGGTGTCGGGCAGGGTGTGCAGCAGTACCGAGGTGTCCTCGGGGGCCAGCCGTACGGTGAACGCCCGCTGAGTGGCGTAGGTGTTGGCGCCCCGCTCCGGCCCTGCCGGTACGAGCGGTTCGGTGTCCGGGACCGCCCGCAGCCAGTACTCCCGCTCGTCCTCGAAGCCGCCGTCCGCAGCGTGGGCGGCCAGCCGGCGGGCCCACTGGCGCAGGGGCGAGGACTTCGCGGGCAGCGCCGCCGCGCCGTCGGCGCCGATGCGGCGGGCCCGGTAGGCGCGGTCGAGGTCATCGAGCAGCACCCGCCAGGACACGCCGTCGACCACAAGGTGGTGGACCGCGAGGTGCAGCACGGCGGGGCGGCCGGAACCGCTGTCGTGCAGCACGGCGCGCAGCAGCGGTCCCCGGGCGAGGTCGAAGGGCCCGAAGTGGGGGGTGTCCGTGTCCGGGCCGGTGTGCCGGGCCAGCCGGATCCGGGGCATGCGCTCGTCGATGAACCAGACGGCCGCGCGCCCCTGCCCGCGGGTGTCGGCGAACCGGGAGCGCAGGGCGTCGTGGTGTCCGGCGAGGTCGTTCAGCGCGTCCTCCAGCGCGGCCGCGTCCAGGTCGTCGGGCATCCGGACGGACAGCGCCTGGGAGAAGTGTCCGGCGTCCCGCACGGCGGCGTCGAACAGCCAGTGCTGGATCGGCGTCAGCGGGGCGGTGCCGGTGGCCTCCTCCGGTGCGGGGGCGGCCTCGCGGAGCCGCCCCGCGGCGTCCGCGCAGCGGGCCAGGGCGGCGACCGTCTGGTGCTGGTAGACATCCCGCGAGGTCAGCGGCAGGCCCTCCTGCCGGGCGCGGGCCACGACCTGGATGCTCAGGATCGAGTCGCCGCCGAGTTCGAAGAAGTTGTCGTCGACGCCGACGCGTGCCACGCGCAGCACCTGGGCCCAGATCGCGGCGAGGGCCCGTTCGGTGGGGGTGCGGGGCGCGACATGCCGTAAGGCGCGCGCGGCGGGGCCCGGGTCGGGGAGCCGGCCGCGGTCGACCTTGCCGTTCGGGCTGAGCGGCAGCGCCGCCAGGACGACGACCGTCGACGGGACCATGTAGGCGGGCAGGGTGCGGCCGAGTTCCCGGCGTACGGCCTCCGGGTCCACCGGCTCCCCGGCGGCCGGGACGACGTAGCCGACCAGGCGCCGGTGGTCCTCGCCCCCGCCGGTGAGGGCGGTGGCCGCGGCCTCGGCGACTCCCGCGCAGCCGCGCAGCGCCTCCTCCACCTCGCCGAGTTCGATGCGGAAGCCGCGCACCTTGACCTGCTGGTCGATCCGGCCCACGTACTCCAGCCGGCCGTCGGCGGCGCGGCGCACCAGGTCGCCGGTGCGGTACATGCGCTCCCCGGGCGCGCCGAACGGGTCGGCGACGAACCGGGCGGCGGTCAGACCGGGGCGGCGCAGATAGCCGCGGGCCAGACCGGCACCGCCGAGGTACAGCTCACCGGTGACGCCGACCGGCTGGGGCCGCAGGCGGCCGTCCAGCACGTAGGTCCGGGTGAGCGCGACCGGTTCGCCGATCGGCGGGGCCTGGTCGGACAGCCGGTCACCGGCAAACCAGGCGGTGGCGTACACGGTGGCCTCGGTGGGGCCGTAGATGTTGGCGATGCGGGCCTCGGGCATGGCGGCGCGCAGGTCGTGCACGGTCTGCGCGGGCAGCGCCTCGCCGGCCAGGACGACGGTGTCCGCGACCAGCGGTGCGCTGCCGCCCGCGACCAGGCGGGAGACGACGGAGGGCACCCCGCTGAGCAGACCGGCGTGCCGGGGGCCCGAACCGTCGGCGAGGGCGGGCAGATCGGCGACCACCTCGACCGTGCCGCCGGCCGTCAGGGGGCAGAGCAGCTCGAAGACCGAGACGTCGAAGTTGAGGGAGGTGGAGGCGATCACATGGCCGAGCCCGGCCGTCTCGAACCGCTCCCCCGCCCACGCGGCCAGGGCGGCGACGCTGCGGTGGGTCACCACCACGCCCTTGGGCCGGCCGGTGGAACCCGAGGTGTAGATGACGTACGCCGGATGGTCCGGCAGCAGCGGCAGGAGCCGGTCTGCGTCGGTGAGTTCCGTGTCGGCCCAGGCCGCGTCGTCGCACTCCTCCAGCAGCAGGGGCGCGCAGTCCTCGGGCAGGGCGGCGGCGGTCTCCCGGGTGGCGACGACGAGGGCCGGCCGGGCGTCGCCGAGCATCAGCCGGACGCGCTCGGCCGGATAGCCGGGGTCGACGGGGAGGTAGGCGGCGCCCGAGGTGAGCACGGCCCACAGGACGGGCACCAGATCGGCGGAGCGCGGCAGGCAGAGCGCGACCAGGGTCTCGGGTCCCGCGCCGCGCGCGACGAGCAGCCGGGCCAGCCGGTTGGCGCGCCGGGCGGCCTCGGCGTAGTCGAGCCGGGTGGGGCCGCAGACGACGGCGGTACGGTCCGGGGTGCGGGCCGCCTGTGCGTGGAACAGCTCGGGCAGCGTGCGGTGCCCAGTGCTCGCGAAGCGTCGGGCGGGCGGGTTCCAGGCGTCGACCAGGGCGCGCTGCTCATCGGCCGAGAGCATGGGCAACTCGGCCAGCGGGCGGCCCGGGCCGTCGGCCATGCCCTCGAGCAGGCGGTGCAGGTGCTCGGTCAGGCGGCCCACGGTCGCCGCCTCGAACAGGTCCGTGTTGAACTCGGCGGTCAGCACATAGCCGCCGTCCGCGTCCGGCGTGAACTCCAGGACCAGGTCGAAGCGCGCGGCCGGACGGGGCAGCGGGTGCTCCGCGAGGCGCAGCGCGCCGGCGGACGCCGGGACGGGCAGGGCGGTCTGCTGCACGACGAGCACCTGCACCAGCGGGGTGCGGCTGGGGTCGCGGGGCGGGGCCAGTTCCTCCACGACGCGGTCGAACGGCACCCCGTCGTGGGCGAAGGCGTCCAGCATCGTCGTCCGCATGCTCTCCACGAACCGGTCGACAGTGGCCCGTTCGTCCACTTCGCCGCGGAGCACCACCGTGTTGGCGAAGAAGCCCGCCACGCCCTCCAGGTCACGCCGGGCGCGCCCGGTGGTGACGGTGCCGAAGGCGATGTCCCGCTGGCCCGAGTAGCGGGCGAACAGCAGCGCGGCGGCGCCCGCGAACAAGGTGAACACGGTGGTGCCGCGGCCCGTGGCCAGCTGCCGCAGCCGGGTCACCAGACCGGCGGGCAGCGGGTGCCGGCGGGCGGCTCCGGTGGTGGTGCGCACCGCCGGGCGCGGCCGGTCGGCGGGCAGGTCGAGGTGCTGGAGTCCGGCCAGGTGGCGTTTCCAGTAGGCGAGGTCGACCGCGTCCGCACCGGAGGCCCGCTGCCGCCGGTCCCACACCGCGAAGTCCGGGTACTGCACGCCCGGCTGCGCAAGACCGTCCGGCTCTCCGGTGGTCTCGAAGTGGTAGAGGGCGGCGAGTTCGCGGGTCAGGATGCCCACCGACCAGCCGTCGGTGACGATGTGGTGCTGGGCGAGGAGGAGCAGGTGCTCCTCGTCGGCGAGCCGCACCAGCAGGGCGCGGGTGAGCGGCCCGGCAGCCAGGTCGTAGGGGCGCCCCAGTTCCTCGGTGAGCAGCTCCTCGGCGGCTGCGGCGCGGCGCTCCGCGGGCAGCTCGCTGACGTCGGCGGTGCGCAGGGGCAGGTCAGGCTCCGCCGCGATGCGCTGGCGGGCCTGCCCGTCGGCCGTGGCGAACGTGGTCCGCAGGGCGGCGTGCCGGGCGGCGAGGCGGCGCAGGGAGCGGCGCAGCGCGTCCGGGTCGAGGGCACCGCGCAGCCGCAGGGAGACGCCGGTGTTATACTCGGTGCCGCCCGCGCCGAGTTCGTCCAGGTACCACAGCCGCCGTTGCGCGCTGGACAGCGGCAGACCGTCCTCGTACGGAACCGGGGGTATCGGCTCGGCGGGCGCGGCGGCCGACGGGTCGCGGAGGAGCGGGGCGAGGGCGGCGATCGTCCGCGCCGAGAAGACGTCCCGCACGGTCAGCCGGACACCCAGTTCGTCCCGGATCCGTGACAGGGCGCGGGCGGCGAGGATGGATTCGCCGCCCAGGTCGAAGAAGTCGTCCGTCACGCCGACCTCGGTCAGGCCCAGGACGTCCGCCCAGATCGCCGCGAGCGCCCGTTCCCCGTCGGTGCGCGGCGCCAGGTGGCCGGCGGCCGCCGTCCGCTCCGGCGCGGGCAGGGCCCGCCGGTCGATCTTGTTCTGCGGGGTGAGCGGCATCCGCTCCAGCACCACGATTGCGGCCGGCACCATGTGGGCGGGCAACTGGGCGGCCACGGCGGCGCGCAGGACCCCGGGGTCCAGCGGGTGATCCGGCCGGGACGAGGGGGCCGCCGGGTCCGGGGCGGTGGCGGGCGCCGCCCCGGCCGGGGTGACGTAGCCGACGAGACGCTGGTGCCCCGGCTCGTCCTCGCGTACGACCACCACGGCCTCGCCGACGGCGCCGGTCCGGCGCAGGACGGCCTCGATCTCGCCCGGCTCGATCCGGAAGCCGCGGATCTTCACCTGCCGGTCGAGCCGGCCCAGGAACTCCAGTTCCCCGTCGGCGGTGCGGCGCGCCCGGTCCCCGGTACGGTACAGACGGGCCCCGGGCGGGCCGAAGGGGTCGGGGACGAAGCGGGTGGCGGTCAGGCCCGGGCGGCCGAGGTAGCCGCGGGCCACCGCATCACCGCCCACGAACAACTCGCCCTCCGTGCCGGGCGGTACGGGCCGCATGGCGGTGTCCAGGACGTACGCCCGGGTGTGCGGCAGGGCGTCGCCGATCGTCGGGGCGCCCCGGCCGGCGATGAGCGGCCCGGTCCAGGTGGCGACGATGGTGGTCTCGGTCGGTCCGTAGGAGTTGATCATGCGGCGGCCGGGCGCCCAGGTGTCGACGAGCCCGGCCGGGCAGGCTTCGGCGCCCACGATCAGCGTGCGCAGGTGACGCCCCGCGCCGGTCTCGGGCCCCGGCAGGGTGGCGAGCGCGGCCGGCGGGACGAGGGCGTGGGTGATGCGGTGTTCGTCCAGGACACCGGCGAGTTCGTCGCCCAGCCAGGGACCGTGCGGCGGTATGACCAGGGTGGCGCCGGAGAGCACCGAGATGAACAGTTCCAGCACGGAGGCGTCGAAGCTCGGCGAGGAGAACTGGAGCACGCGGTCGCCGGGGCCCACGGCGTAACGCTCGGCCGCGGCCTTGACGAATCCGGCGATACCTCGGTGGGTGACCGTCACGCCCTTGGGGGTGCCCGTGGAGCCGGACGTGTAAATGACGTACGCCGCCCCGTCGGCCCCGGCGCCCGGCCCGCCGTCGCGCCCCCCCGCGGGCTCCACGGCGTCGTCGGCGTCCTCGGCGTCCTCGGCGTCGAGCAACTCGCCGACCCGGCCGACGTCGTCGAGGGTGACGGCGGGTGCCGCGTCGGCGAGCATCAGGGCCCGGCGCTCCGCAGGGTAGGCGGGGTCCACGGGCAGGAAGGCGGCCCCGGCCCGCGCGACGGCCAGTTCAGCGGCGATCAGTTCCATGGAGCGCGGCAGGACCAGCGCGACCACCCGGTCCGGCCCGGCGCCCCGGCGTGTCAGGTGTGCGGCCAACCGGGCGGCACGATCGGCCAGTTGGCGGTAGGTCCAGGTCCGTCGGCCGTCCGTGAGGGCCGGTGCGTCCGGAGTGCGGGCCACCCAGGCGGTGAACAGCGCGCCGAGCATCGGGAGTGTCTCCGTCGTGCCGCTCTCCGCCGTACCGGCGGAGCCGGGGCGCGGCAGGGAGGGCTCCGATGCGGGCTTGTCGTGCAGATCCGTCATGGGTGTAGTCCTTCGGGGAGCGAAACGATGGGCACGGGCCGTGGGGCGGCCCGTCCCCACGGCGGGGACGGCGCGCTGGAACGGCGGGGCGCACCGGGCGTGTGCGACGGTGCTGGACGAACGGCTTGCCGGTACCGGTGGGGGCGACCGGTACCGGGGTTGCGACGAACGGTGGGAGGACCGGGGCGGTGCCGACTCCCGCGCGGACGGGCGTCTACGGCAGGACGACGGCCGCATCGCCGTGCCGGGGGTACGGAGGCGTCCGGGTCGGGGGTTCGACACCGGACGGGTCGCGCGTACCGGCGCGGGCCAGGCCGCTGCCCGGATCCGGCCGGGTCCGGGCAGCGGCCTGCGGACCGGGCAACGGGTCCCGCCCGGCTCGTCGCCTGGGCCGGGCCGAGACGGGACCGACGGCCCGGGACCCACCGTCGGCCCCGGCCGCCCCGGTCCGGAACCGGACCGACACGCGGTCCGGCCTGCCCCCTCCGTCCCGTGGCTCAGCCGTCGTCGGTGCGGCGCGCCGTGCGGCCCGATATCTGTATGCGGTCGATGCTCCCGGTGACCGGGTCGCGATGGAAGCGTCCGCCGGGCTCCAGACTCCCGGTGGCCGGATCGCGCAGGTCGCACGACAGGTCGGCGTAGCAGATCAGCGGGAGTGCCAGGTCACCGTCCACGGACAGAGCCGGCTCGCCGTCCGGCCCGGCCGTGACGCGGTAGGTTGTGGTGCCGTTGCGGTACGTGCCCACGCAGCCGGGCAGGGCGGCCCGACGCCCCCCGGCCACGGGGTGTCCGCCCGGGGGCACCCGGATGCCGGTCAGCCGGGCGAGTTCGCCGGCGAGGTCGCGCCACAGCGCGGTCGCTCCGCCCGCGTTGCCCGTGAAGGCGACCACCACACCGCTCTCCGGGTCGGTGCGCAGGTGGCAGGACGTGCCCTGGGCGTTGCCGTCGTGGCCGTACCACACGCGCTCGCCCTGCTCGTACAAGGCGAGCCCGGGGCTCCAGCCGTCGGCCAGGGTGCCGGGCCGGGCGGCGGGCTCGGGACGGCGCATGTCCTTGGCGACGGCGGGGGGCAGGATGACGTTGCGGCCGATCAGCGCATTGCCGAACGCGGCCAGGTCCGCGGCGCTTGCGAGCAGCGCGCCGGCCGGCGCCTCCAGCGGCGCCAGGTTCTGGCGGGCCACGAGGGCCTGTCCGGTGGCGGTGTTGACCGCGTGTCCCGCGGCCACAGGCCGCGCGGGCGCGGTGTCGCCGATGAACGCCGGTACGACACCGAGCGGTTCGAGCAGCAGCGAGCGGATCGCCTCGGCCCACGGCATGCCGGTGACGGACTCCACCAGCCGTCCGGCGGCGACGTAAGCGGCGTTGGAGTAGGAGAAGTCGGTGCCCGGCGGGAAGAGCAGGTCACCGGCGGTGCACACCGACAGGAGGTAACGGGCGGCGGTGGTCGCCGCGGCGGTGTCGGAGTCCGGCCCGGTGGGCAGCCCGCCGGTGTGGCTGAGCAACTGGCGGATGGTCACCCCGGGTACCCCGCGCAGCTCCTGGAGGTGTTCGGCCGCGGACTCGTCGAGGTCCACGTCACCGTCGTCGGCCAGGAGCATGACGAGGGCCGCGGTGAAGGGCTTGGTGAGCGAGCCCAGGGGGACCGCCGTCTCGGCCGTGAGCAGGGTGCCGGCGGATATGTCGGCAGTGCCGGTGTGTATGGATATGACGTCCGTGCCGGTGTCGAGGACCAGTTGGGCGCCGGGTACCCGGTGGGTCCGGGCGAGCGCTTCGAGGCGGTCCCGCAGTTCCCGGCGTAACAGCGAGGGCGTCCGGGAGGCGGGCGGAGCGGCGGGGATGGTGTACGGCATGAGAAGGGGACTCCCGTTGGATGGGTCTCATGTGCGGGTGTTCCGGTCCGGCCCGGGTCTGAGCGGTACGGGGGCCTGCCGGGGCGCTTCGTGGGCGCAGGGGCTTACGCTCTGCCGACCTCGATGGGCAGATGCCGTACGCCGACGATCACGGCCGGGTTCTGGTAGGTGATGTCCTTGTGGGACGGGATCGCCAGCATGCGGAATCGTTCATGCAATATAGCCAGAGCGATCCGTGCCTCCAGCCGGGCCAGTGGCGCGCCGAAACAGAAGTGGATGCCGTGCCCGAAGGTCAGATGGGGGTTGGGCGAGCGGGTCACGTCGAAGACGTCGGGCGCGTCGAAGCGGGCGGGGTCCCGGTTGGCGGCGCCGAGATGGGCCATCAGCAGGGTGTCGGCGGGAATCTCGTGGCCGCCGAGCACGACGGGCCTGGTCACCCGGCGGCCCAGTTCGGGGAAGGGGGGCAGCCAGCGCAGCACCTCCTCGACGGCGGCCGGGATGCGCAGCGGCTCGGCGCGGAGCAACGCCTCCGTCTCGGGGTACCGGTCGAAGGTGACGACGGCGTTGCCCAGCAGCGCGGTGGTGGTGATGTGCCCGGCGACCAGCAGCAGCGCCACGAAGCCGACCATCTCCTGGTCCCGCAGGCGCACCCCGTCGACCTCGGCGGCGATGAGTCTGCTGGTCAGATCGTCACCGGGGGCGGCGCGGCGGGCGCGTATGTAGTCCAGCATGTAGCTGTTCATCTCGCGCACGGTCGGAGCGATGGCCTCCAGCGCCCGTTCCAGATCGGCCATGTCCGGCGCCTCGCCGAGCTGGTCGCCGCCGAACAGTACGCTCGCCCACTCCTGGAAGAGCCGGTGTTCCTCGGCGGGGATGCCGAGCAGTTCGGCGATCACGATGATCGGCAGCGGATAGGCCAGCGCGTCGACCAGGTCGAACCGGTCGTGGTCGGCGACCTCGTCCAGCAGCCGGGCACAGATGGCCTCGATACGGGGTTCGAGTCCCTGAACGACCCGGGGGGTGAACGCCTGACTGACCAGGGCGCGGAGCTTGCGGTGCTCCGGGGGGTCCATGCCGACGAAGTTGCCTTGGGTAAAGGTCTCGAAGTCGGGCTGGGTGGGGCTGAGAGCCGAGAGGTCCGAAGAATACGTCGCCGGGTCGGCGAGCACGGCGGCGACGTTCTCGTGGTCGAGCACCTGCCACGTGCCCTGGACCTCGTCGTGCCGTACCGGACCGGCCCCGCGTAGACCTCGCCAGCGGTCGGGTAACTCCTCCAGGAGTCGCTGTCCAACCGTCGATTGCCTGCTGATCACCTTGTCTCCTTGCTAGCGCGTGCGGGCACAGAGAAGCCATCCACGCGCGGAACGGCGCGAACCGGCACCGGCCGGCGGAAGATCCCGGGGACCGCCGCGCGACCCTGCGGACGGGAGCGGCGTGTGACCCGTGTGGCGTGCCGACGATTTGCCCTGGAGCGGCGGGACGGGTCAGATGCCGTCGGCCCCGCGGCCGGGACGGACCGGGAAACGTCAGCACATACGGCGCAGGACGCGGCGGCTGCGCGGTCGGCCACGACCCGGAGGCGAGCCCGATCGTACGGCGCACCATCCCGACATAGCCCATCCCCCTTGGCGAAACCTCCCGTGCGGTGATGGCGCGGGATCTATCCGGTTCGTATACGGACAACGGGGCCGAGGGCCCCTACTGCTCGGAACGCGACGTGACGATACGCAATAGAAGAGCAGTCCGCCCCACGAATCGCATGATTGCGCACCCCGCCACCTTCGCTTCGCTGGATCTCGGCCACAGTCTTCACGGTGAGTCACACGTAAGCAACCCCCTGAAGTTGAACGGAGAGTACTCCGCCGGTGTTTTTGCGTCACCGTGAAGCTGTCTCCGACACCCCGGGCACGCGTACGGGAGCGCGGTCGGATCGGCCCGCGGGTGCCCCGGCGCCCCATCCGCAAACCGGCTCCGCGAAAAAATATCCACCGGACCCGCACCAGTGCGCGCACTCCGGGGGCAACCGCGAGGCCTGGCACTGGATGGCACGTTCGGCCCAGATCACCGAACCCGGGCCCTGATCTGGGGTGATTGTCCGGCAGCGGCGATCGCTCCACCGCCACTTCGGAAGACACCTGCCATATGCCAGCGGCAGCTCCCACATGGGTTCGGCACACCACCGGGCCCCGCGCGCCACTGCCGTACCACTTGGTGGTTCACAGAGAGGAAATCAAATATTCCGGCCAGATCGCAGGATTTCGGCCAACCTGGAGCGTCGGGGGCGCACTTGGCGAACTTGCTCGCTGCCCGCGCTCGCCCGGCGCTCGACGAGCGCGCGCTCGACGGTGATGCGCTTCGATGGGTGTCTGTGCCGGGCCTCATCTCAGGCGGCGTGTACGTGCGGCGAAGCGATCTTGCTCGGCCCTCTGGGCGGTGTGATCGCCTCGCCGGGGTGGTCGCGCCGGAGCCCGAGGTAGCCGTCGTGCTTCCAGCACTTCCACGTCTGGGAAGTGCTGGAAGCAGATCCCGATGCCTTCGTTGCGTGCGGCGGTCGCATCGTGCATCCGTCCCGGCCGCAGGGCGTCGGTCCAGAGCGTGCGGCCCTCGCGGTCGGCGATGACGGTGGCCTTCATGGCCGGTCGGGAACCGCGCATCCTCGTCCGGCCAGGAGCCTGCGTATCGCTCCGATCGCGCGGGTGACGGTGGAGCGGTCGACATCGAACAACAGGGCGAGGACAGAGTGCGGGAGACCGTGCCGCAGATGGATCAGCGTGACGACCAGCCGGTCGACGAACACCAGCCGATGCCGGGCACCTGCCCCCGCCTCACGTTTCCTGGGCCCGCCACGTGCCTCGTGACGGCGTCCGACCTGCCCACCGATCAACCTCCGGACCAGGAGCATATTCGCGACCGGGTCGCCTCCGCGGCGGGAAACTTTCTCGCACGGCGCCCGCACCTACCGGACATCCGGCGTGGACCGCGCCGTGAGAGACGCACCCGTTCTCGGAGACGGCGGCTGTCGCGGCACCCCGCACACACCGACCACTCACATCTGAGCAGCAAGCCGACGACATGGTCCACCGCCGGGCCAGAGCCCGTGTCGAACACGACTCCTCTGGATGAAGACCCGCAAGTTCGTCCGCGATCGCCGCCTACGCGGCGACGATGTCCACCACGCCATCCTCGGCGTGGCCCGACTGCACGACCTGCCCTCGCCGGGCAGCCCCACCTCGACCCACGTCCATCCCGCCATGGGCCGACACCCGCTAACGGGCCGTCGTTCAGGTCGCATCCGTGAAGTGCAGGCCCGTCGACGGGACCGGATTTGCCGGTCCCGTGTCCAGAGGTGTCAGGGGCGCGGCGGGGCGCACTTGTTGTGGCCGGCGTGTTTGCCGCACGCTTGGGCCTCCAGGTGGACGCCGCCGCCGTGGACGTCCTTGACGGCTCGGGTGTTCTGGCTGCCTCCCGAGTGCACGGTCGCCGAGCAGACGCCGCTGTCGTACCAGGAGTCGGATTCGATGTGCCAGTGGAGGGCGACGTTGTCGCCCCGGCTGGCGTGGGTGATCGTGGCCCAGTAGTAGCGCGGACCTCCGGGCCGGTTGCCGTAGCGCAGCTGGATCTTGGTGCTGCCGATCTTCACCGCCGGGCCGTTGTGTCGCCTGGCGCTGGGGATGTAGGAGTTGGGATTGACGCTGGGGCCGCACGAGTCGGCCGTCGTGTGCCGGGCGGGCGGAGTCCGAGGTGCCGCCGCCGCGCCGGCCGGAGTGGCGAGCAGCAGAGCGGCGACCACCGTCACCGCGGTCCCGGATGTTGCGAACAGGGGCATGAGGGCCGACGTGCCCCGCGCCCGAGCCGCTGCTTCCCTTGTGGCCATCTGGGTGCTTTCTGGTTGTGTCCGAGGGTGCCGTGTACGAGGGCCACCGGCGGCGGGCGTGACGCTGCCGCCCGGCGCCGTCTGCCCTGGGAACGGCGCAGGTTGGACGAACGGTGGTAGGTCTTGGCCGCTCGAGTCAGCGGCGCAGGTAGTCCCAGGTGTGGCTGCCGACGATGCCGTCCGCGCCGCCCGCGATGTCGTGGTGGCTCTGCAGCCACTTGACCGCCGCGAGGGTGTCGGGGCCGAAGCTCCCGTCGACCGAAACCCACAGGGGGTAGTCCGTGTGCCGATCGATGATGTCCTGGATCTCCCTGACGGCGTCCGCGTTGGCGCTTCCCTCGCTGATGGTCGCGGTGCCGTAGTAGTAGTCGCAGGTGTAGCCGACGGTGGAACGGTAGGTGCAGGAGTGCACGGCGGCCTGAGCCGCCGCACCGGTCGTCCGGAGGCCAACTGCCGCATGGACGGTGGCCGCGGGTACGGCGACGAGCAGTCCGGCGGTCAGAGCCAGGACGCTGACGACTCTCGTGCGGGAGGACGGCCTGGGCATGTCTGTCTCCTCGTGAAGAGCGGCGTGAAGAGCGGCCCCGGCGGGAGGCGGGGGCGTCGGTGGGCGATGGTCAGCAGGTGGGAAGGTGGGGCACCTTGGGTGCGGCTCCACGCACGTAGTAGTTGCTCACCCAGGCCGGGTCGCTGCCGGACAGCAGGGAGACCTTCGTCCACCACTTGTTTCCCGAGACCTTGTTGGTGTGCCGGTCCGTCTGGCAGTACGCCCGCAGCGTCGCATTGGACACCCGGACGGCGACCCCGCAGCTCGTGCGCGGGCACTCCCGTAGAGCCACGTGCGTACCCTTGACCCGGATCGTCTTGACCGCGGCGCCCGATACGTCGGCCACCGGCGCCGAAGCGAAGTGCTGGTTCCTACGCCCGTCGCAGGTCTTACCGTCTCCGCCCGTGACGTCGAGGTGGAGGCCCGTGCGCGTGTTCTGCCACGCGGCCTGCTGCGCGCAGCGGTCGGCCGCTGCGGGCACGACCGTGGGGTGCGCGGCGGCAGGCAGTGTGCCCAGACCCCCAGCCAAGACGACTCCGGCTGCTGCGACGGCGATGCTCCTGATCTGCACGATGCTTTCTCCCGTTGTTGATGCGGTGCGGCGGCTCGGACCGCCCGGCTGGCCGGCACCCTGGCTACTCGGCATCCCATGGCGCGCAGGTGTGCCTGGTCGCATTTGTGGTTCTCCCGGGATCCGTGGTGACCGGGTGACTGCAGCATTTCCGGGTCACAAGGTGATCGATGCCGGATCGGCTGCTGTCGCTCGATCATCGCCGCAAGGTGAACGCAGAGCCTTAGCCAGGTGCGCCAGGCACTTGGCTTTGTGTGCCACATTGGTCGCCGTGGCGGTGCACTTGATTCCGGTAGTCGCTGGGGGTGATGCCGTGGAGGACTCGGAAGGCGCGTGTGAAGTCCGAAGGCTGGGAGAATCCCCATCGTGTCGCGATGGCATGGATGGGCAGGTGATGCTTCAGGGGGTCAGCGAGGTCGCGACGGCAGCCTTCAAGCCGTCGGCCGCGCATCCAGGAACGGACCGTCACTCCGTGCTGCTGGAAAATTCTATGGAGTGAGCGAACCGAGATGTGATGGGCTTCTGCTATCTCAACCGCAGTAAGGGTGCAGTCGGCGAGGTGACGCTCGATGAACGAGGTGATCTGCGTGAACAGGACGCGTTGACGGGTTTCGGAGGGCATGTCGTCCTCGCGCTCCAGAAAGTGCGCCAGTGTAGCGGTGACCAAGTCCATGCCTACGGTGCCGAGGCGCGCGCCGTCACGCGGCGTGTACGTCGTACCGCTTTCCGCCAGGTGAGTGAGGAAGGCCGTGAGCAACTGTCCGATGCCTTGGTCTCCGGGAAGGGCTCGGCAGATGAGCTGAGTGACATGGCGGTCCGGTAAAGGAAGCAGCGTACGGGGAAACTGGATGAGGATGCATTCGCCGTCGGCGTGGGTTTCGAAAGGGCGCGAGCTTTCGAAGAACAGGAGTTCACCGGGCCGGACCGCAGTGCGATTGCGATTCTGCTCGATCACATGCGAGCCGGATTTCGTGACGCCGAAGGCAAAGATCTCCGGGTCCGAGACTCGGATCAGCCTTGGAGTCCTCCGCGTGACGTAGGACGAGTAAGCCATCGCTGATACCTGGACCGCTCCGAGCGGCATCGCTCTGACCCAGCCACGGAAGATATCTGTACCGCACAGCTCGAACGATGTCGGCATCACCGCATCCGCGGTTGCCTTCTCCCACGCTGAAAAAGCATCCCGTGCCGGGAAGTCATCGCTGTCGAAGATCTTCTCCAAAGATGGCTCCCAGTCATGGGGCTCAGGCAGGCTCAGGCCGGCTGGGCCTGCGCGTGGCTGTGCACGAAACACGATACTGACCGATCTCCCCTGACAAAGAGTATGGAAATCGGCCAATTCACCATGGCCGGGGTTTTGTTCGGAAACGAGGGTGAGGCCATCACCTGGCGGCCCTGGGAGGCCGTGCCGGTCGTCCGGCGCTCACGAGCCGGGCCCTGAACAGCTTCCCGGCGTGCACCGATCCGAGGCGGCAGATGCTGGCGTTCGGGCTCGCGGGCCAGACCGGCCGAAGGTTCGGTTCAACGCGCGCACCGCTGCCCCGCCTGCCAGGAGATGCGTGCCGAGCGCCGCCGCTACGACCACGGGTGATGCAACCTGGTCGAGATCCTCTACAGCCCACCCCGCACCGCACCGCACCGCACCGCACCACGGCCGTAGCGCGACGGCGGGCGTAGGTCACCGCGCGACTGCGTGAACTGCTGCGCTCCGCCGCAGGCGCCCGGGTCCCGGTCTGCCGCGGATGGGCCTCCAGCGAGGTCGGGGGTGGCACACTCCTTCACGCCCTGTCCATCCCTCCCGAAGCATTGCTGGCCTCCCGGCATGGCGAGCGTGATCGGCGGACTGACGGGGGCGTCGTGAACGTACGGGTGGACGCGAAGGGCCCGGACGCTGCGGACCACCTCCGTTACTTATATGACTGATTGAGCAACGACCAGCCGACGCGGGGGCGGCTCGAACTGGGTAAGCGGCCGCCGGGGCCGGGGCCCTCGGGCCGGTGCTGGAGGCGGTGTTGGTGGCGCTCGCACCGGGGGGTTCGGTGACCGCGCCGGCCACCGAGGTGATCACCTGGCTGCGCAGCCGGCGCGGTGAGGTACGGGCTGAAAGTGACACTGGAGGGCGGCGGCCGCTCTCTGGAGCCGACCGGCAAGCGCGTGGCCGGTCTCGACGCCGCGGCGCTGCGACGGCGGGCCGCGGACCTCGCCGCCCTGTTGGACAAAAGGGACGAAGACCCTGAGTGCCGCGAGCACCCCGAACGCCGCGGGCTTTCATGACAGAGCCGTCCCCGGCGCGTCCGAGCCTCGGTCTGACCGGCGCCGGCGGCCGCGTCCCCTCCTCGCCGCCGCCGAGCACGACGGCCCCGGCCTGCCCCCGGAACCGTCCGCCGCCCCGACCCGCCGCGCCCTGCGCACCCCCTGATCGAACGCTGCAGGGTGTCGCCCGAGCGCATACGGGACGAACTCGACCCGCCCGACGCCAGGTTCATGGCCCAGGCGGTTGCCGAAGGGGCCCAGAAGGGCGGACAGCGCGCTGCTCGTCCACTTCGTTGGGCACGAACTGCTCCATGTGGACGGGGAGTTGCACCTCGCGGCCCGCGCCAAGGATCGGCACACCCGGACCTCGCACCCACCAGGCGCTTTCCTTCGCCGCGTTGCGCCAGGCCTTACCGCGAGCCGCGCGTCGTCCGTCTTCCCTGGACTGCTGCTTCTGCGGCCACCCGGTACTCGGACGCGGCGCTTCCGTTACCGGCGTTGAGCACGCAGCCCACGCGGTGCCTGTACTTCATCGGCTCCGCCGAGCAACTCGCCCTCCCCCGAGGGAGTCCGAGCACACCGCGCTCACCGGCGCGCTCATCGACGTACTGGAGGAAGGAGAACGACGCGGGCCGCACCCGATGACCCTGGACTCGGAGGACGCGGTCTTCAGCGTGATGCGGGAACACCAACTCCCCCTGCCACGGCGGCAGGCCGAGGGGCTGTCCGACAACCTTGCCGACGCCGGCGCGCCTGGCGACCGTGTCCATGGCCAGGCGGCGCCAGCCAGCCGCCGCCAACAACCCGGCCCGCCGACCGCGCCATCTCGCGGATCCGGCAGGAGGGCCCCTGGGATT
>NZ_VOGW01000004.1 GCF_007896895.1 Streptomyces misionensis
CCCATGATCTCAACCACCCTCGTTCATGCGGGCGTTGATGCGAGCGATTTCGCCCACCCACTGCCGGCGCTCCGCGTGGGTGAGGTCGAGGATCTCCTCGCGCTGCCAGTGGAAGTGGTAGGCGACGTACGCGACTTCCTCCCGGAGCCGGGGAAGCGCGTACGTCACGATTCCCCCAGGCGCCCACCCGAGAGGTCCACCTCGAAGGCGCCCTCGCAGTGCGGGCAGGTCACCGCCGCGCGGGTGTGGCCCTCGCTGTTGACCCGGCGGTAGAAGTCCTGGAGGAAGGCGACATCGGTGGCGTACATCCGTTCCACGACGCCCGCGTGCACATCGGTGATGGTGCCGAGCCGGGTGATCACCTGGCTCAGCAGCACCACACTGAGGTACGCGGGGTTCTCCTTGACCCGCAGGTCGATCTGCGGGCGCAGCTCGTCGCGGGCCGTGGCCAGCCGCATCGAGCCGCTGCGGTGCAGCGTGCCCGCCTCGTCCACGTACCCGCGCGGCAGCTCGAACTCGAACTCGGTGCGCAGCCCGTTCTCGCGCGTGGCCGCGGGATGGGACGGTGGCGCCGGGGCCTGCGACTGCTCGGGGGCCGGGGCGGGCGCCGTCGCGTCGAGGATCTCCTCCAGGCTGCCCGCCGTCACCGTACGGCGCCTCATTCGACGACGATCTCCTCGAAGACGATGGTGACGGTCTCGGTGGCCGCCGCGGACTCACCCGCCTTGAGCGAGGGACCCTCCCACCGGGAGGCCCAGCCCTGCATCAGCTGGATGCGGCGGACCGTGTCGCCCTTGGAGTCCTTGATCTCGATGGTCAGGTTCTGCCGGGCGGTGTCCACGGCACCGTTGTTCAGGGTCTCCTTGATCCAGTTGGTGAACTCGCTGCTCTTGTCGAGCCCCCGGGTGATCGTGATCTCGCCCGCCTGCCGGGCACCCGGCTGCTTGCGGATGATCTGCTTGCCGTCCGAGGTGACCTGCCGTACCTCGACCACCTCTTCCTCGACGGTCAGGCCGCTGATCTCCTGGATGGACTCCACCATGTAGCCGCCGAGCTGCACGCCGAAGACATGGGTGGAAAGAGCATCGCCCTCTGCCATGACTGTTCGTCACCTTTCCTTGACCGACCCGCGGGTCACTGGTCTCACTCGTCGATGAGGCTGGTGCTGTCGGAGAACTGGGCCAGCCGGAAGACCACGAACTCGGCGGGCTTGACCGGTGCGACACCGATCTCGCAGACGACCCGGCCCTGGTCGATGGACTCCTGCGGGTTGTTGTCGCGGTCGCACTTGACGTAGAACGCCTCCTCGGCGGTACGCCCGAACAGCGCGCCCCGCCGCCATTCCTCGGTGAGGAACGCGGTGACATTGCGCCGGATGCTCGACCACAGCCGGTCGTCGTTCGGCTCGAAGACCACCCACTGCGTGCCCAACAGGATGGATTCTTCGAGGTAGTTGAAAAGCCGGCGCACGTTCAGGTAGCGCCAGGCCGGGTCGGAGGACAGGGTGCGGGCGCCCCAGATCCGGATGCCCCGGCCGGGGAAGGCCCGTACGCAGTTCACGCCGATCGGGTTCAGCAGGTCCTGCTCGCCCTTGCTGAGCCTGAGTTCGAGGTCCACCGCGCCGCGGATCACCTCGTTGGCGGGCGCCTTGTGCACCCCGCGCTCGGCGTCGCTGCGTGCCCACACACCCGCGACGTGACCGCTCGGCGGGACGGTGGTGTTGCGGCCGCTCGCCGGGTCGAAGACGCGCACCCAGGGGTAGTAGAGGGTGGCGTACCGGGAGTCGTAACCGGCCTCGTCGTTGCGCCAGGTGCGCACCTGCTGGGCGGTGAGGCCGGGCGGGGCGTCCAGCACGGCCACGCGGTCGCCCATCTGCTCGCAGTGCGAGATCACCGCGAGCTGCACGGTGCGCACGCCCTCGGCGTCGATGTCACCGCGCTGGTAGGCGCCCATCAGGTCCGGGACCGCGACCATGGTGATCTCGTCGATGGCCTCCAGACCGCCGAACCCGGTGCGCGCACCGGCGTCGCCGACGTACTCGGCGGGATCGAGCCGGGACACCTCGCCGGACTCGGGAGCCGCGGGCGCGGCCGGGGCGTCCGGCACGGCGACGGTCTGCGCGGCGGGGCGGGTCTGGGCGGCGTCGCGCTGCTCGGTGACCTCGATCAGCTTGGACGCCCGGACCTGGCCGACGACATAGCCCTTGACGTTCTTGCGGGTGGAGACGTCGTACGTCTCGGCCACCTGGTCGCCGCGGCGGACCAGCAGCCGGAAGCGGTCCTCGGGCGGGTTCTCGCCGTCCGGGTCGGCGACCTCCACCGAGACCCCGGTGACACCGGGCCGGGCCGTGACCAGGAAGCCGCCGAGCGCCACCGGCTCGGGCCCCTGGCTCTGCCGGGCCGCGCCGCCGACGGCCGGCGCGGAGGAGTCCCGGGCGGACCCGCCGATGCGCACCACATAGGCCGCGCCACCGCCGTTGGCGAAGTAGCCGTACACCGCGTGCGGCAGGTAGGCGCCCTCGGTGAAGCCGCCGAACAGCTGGTTGTACTGGTCCCAGTTGGTGACGAGGGTCGGCTCGTGGAAGGGTCCGGTCTGGGCGAAGCCGACGAACGCGGCGACGGCGGTGCCGACCCCCTCGATCGGTCGGGCACCGGACTGCACCTCCTCCACGTACACGCCCGGGGTGAGGTACGTCGGCATGCTCGCTCCTTCATGTCCCATCGGTGTCACCTGCGTCGACGTCGAGTCTCCGAGGCGGGTGCGGCACGGCGACAGGGGCGCACGGACCTCGGCGGGGGCAACCCGGCTGCCTTTCCGGGCGCCCGCGCCCGGCCCGGCCTTCCCTTTCGGGCAACAGGGACCACCGGGGGCGTCCGCCCCGGGACGGCGGCCGGTTCAGAGGTCCGCGAGCACGTCCCGCGTCCACCCCCCGAACTCGCTCTCCAGCACCAGCCGGCCCAGCTTGCGGTACTCCTGGGCCACCGCCGTCATCAACTGCCGCATGGCGAGCGGCTGTCCGGACTCCGCGGCGAGATACGCGGCGGTCACCGCGCACGCCCGGATGGAGCCGCCGGCCAGCTCGAAGCGGTCGGCGCAGAACCGGAGATCGAGGTCGGCGGCGCGCGGCAGGCGCCCGCCCAGACACCGTTCCCACAGGGCGAGCCGCTGGTCCGCGTCGGGCACCGGGAAGTCCGCGATCACATCGAGCCGCCGGGTGAACGCCTCGTCCAGATTGGCCCGCAGATTGGTGGTCAGCACGGCGATCCCGTCGAAGGACTCCATGCGCTGGAGCAGATACGCCGACTCGATGTTGGCGTGCCGGTCGTGCGCGTCCTTGACCTGCGAACGCTTGCCGAAGATCGCGTCGGCCTCGTCGAACAGCAGCACCGCGTTGACCGCGGACGCCTCGGTGAAGATCCGCTCCAGGTTCTTCTCGGTCTCCCCGACGTATTTGTCGACCACCGTGGACAGATCGACCACGTACAGGTCCATGCCGAGGTCGGCCGCGACCACCTCGGCGGACATGGTCTTGCCGGTGCCCGACTCGCCGGCGAACAGCGCGATCACGCCCCGCCCGCGACCGCCGCCCGGCCGCATCCCCCACTGCCCGAGCACCTGCTCGCGGTGGCGGGCGCGCACCGCCAGCTCCCGCAGCCGCCGGTGGGTCGGCGCGGGCAGCACCAGGTCGTCCCAGCCGACGGCCGGCTCCACCCGGCGGGCCAGCCGGGCGAGCCCCGCGCCGTTCTGCGCGCGCACGGCGGCCCGCAGATCGTCGGCGCGGACCGGGCGGCCCGCCAGCGCGGCCGTGCGCACCGCGCCGGCGGCGGCCCGGCGCAGCTGCCCGCCGTCCAGGCGGTGCGCGGCCACCGCCAGCGCGAGCTCCTGCGCCTCGGCCGGCGCGACGCCGTCGGCGCCGGCCTGTGCGAGGGCGTGCCGCCAGCGCGTGGTCCCGCGCGCGGGGGAGGGCGGGGCGACGGTGAGGACCACCGGGGTGTCGGCCGCCCAGGCCGGGTCCCAGCCGTCCGTGCCGTAGGTGAACAGCGGCAGGCCGCGCAGCGCGGCGCACACGTCCCCGAGGACGCCCGCGCGGCGGGCGGGCTCCGGGGGCAGGGCCTCCAGCGGGCCGAGGACGACGCCCGCGCCGGACAGCCGGGCCTCCAGCGCCGCCACCCGGGCGAGCGCGGGGACGTCGGCGGAGCGCCGGGCGAGCGCCGCCGCGTCCAGGACCAGCGGGCGCAGCCCGGCCGCGCGCAGGGCCGCCGCGGCGAGGCCGGGCGCGTCGCCGCCGCGCCCCAGCAGATGCACCAGGCCCGGCGCGGAGCGGACCGCCCGGGCCGCCCGGTCCACGTCGGCCGGTTCGGCGGTGGGATCGGCGGCGGCCTCGCCGAGCAGAGGGGCGAGGCGCGCGTCCGGCTCCGTGCCGCCCAGCAGCCGCGCGGTGACCCGGTCCGGGACCGTGAGCACCCGGGACAGCGGCGGCCGGTCCGGCTCGGCCACCTCCACCAGTCCGCCCGCGATCAGCGGCGCACCGGCACAGAGCCGGAAGCGGGCCGCGGACGCCGCGGGCAGCCCGCACAGCTCCAGGGCGAGCGCGACCGTCGGCCGGCGGCGCGTCAGATCGTCGTTGAGATAGCCGTACAGCCGCTCGAACCGGGGGTCGAGATCCGGCGCCAGGGCCACCAGCAGCAGATCGGTGTCCAGCGGCGTCAGCCCGAACCGCGCGGCCAGCACGCCCAGTCCGGACGCGGGCGGCAGGGGCGGCGGCTCCTGACCGGGCAGCCCGAGGCCGCCCTGCCCGGCGAGGATGCGCTCCACCGCCTCGGGGGTCAGGTACTGGCCGCGGTACGGGTCGCCGGGGTCCGGGTCGGCGGCGCGGCGCGCGGCCACCGCCTGCCGCACCCGCTCCTCGACCAGCCGCAGCCGCGCCCACAGGACGTCCACCTCGGTCTCGACGGCGTACATCAGGGCTGACGTCCTCCCCGCCTGCGCCGGGCCGGGACCGGGGGCCGCTCCCGCGGCCCGGCGAAGCCCTCCGGGCCGGGGTCGCCGACCTCCGTGTACCGCAGCCTGCGGCCCGGCGCCGGTTCCCCGCCGGGCACCGGCCCGGCGGTGCGTACCACCAGCCCCTCGGTCACCGGCGGTCCGGCCGGGCGTTCCACCCCGGCGAGCGGCGCCCGCACCCGTACCCCGAGCGATGCCTTCAGCTCGCCGCCGAGCGCCGACCACACGTCGGACGCGGACGGCGCGTCGAGCCCGGCCCCGGCGGTGTCCAGGGACACGGTCAGGCCGAGGTCCGCGAGCGACCCGGTGAGCAGCGGCGCGGGCAGCACGTCCGTGTGCACCAGGGTGCCCAGCACCTGGGACAGCAGCCGGTGTTCGTCCTGCGGGCGGCTCGCCCACGCCGTGACGAGGTACGTCAGCTCGAACCAGCGGGGCGGGGAGCGCCGCGCCACCACCTGGCCGTCGGCGTCGTGCACCTCCCCGGCGCCGCTGCCGCGCCGGGTGGGGTCCTCCTGGATGTGGTACAGGAAGACGCACACCGTCGGCGCGTTGCGGCGGGCCGCCCAGTCGCGGGTCGGCGCGTCGAAGACCACCTCGACCCCGGACGCCTCCAGCCCGGACCCGGCGAGCAGCGCGCGCAGCGCCTCGTCGACCTCGTGGATCACCGGCGGGTCACCTCGTCGGGCGGCTGCACACTGCCCGTCACCACCAGGAAGTGGTCCCTCTTCACCGGGGAGAATCCGGGACCGCTCGCGATGATGGTGCGCGTTCCTGTCTGGTCCTTGGCGAGGATCAGCAACTGGCCGATGAAGGTGCCGTCCGGCCCCGGCCTGGTCGGCGCGGCGGCGGCGGTGATCCCCGGCTTCCAGGTGAACCGCACCGGCACTCCCGGCGGGAAGTCCTTGCCGCGCACCGAGGTGACGAAGCCGGGCTTGCCGATCGGCGGCACGGCGATGATCCTCGGCTGGAGGATGCGCAAGGTCGTACTCGCCTTGTTGTCCCGGGGGTTCGCGTCCGTACCGGTGGTGGTGAGCACGCCGGTGGCCCGCCCGGTCAGCGCGTGGTCGGGGGCGAGCACCACCCGGACCACGGTGCTGTCGCCCGGCGTCAGGTCCGGCAGCGCGCACAGCCACGAGCGGTCGCAGCCCGGCGGCGGACCGCCGCCGGGAATTCCGGCCGGCAGCCCGATCCGCAGCCGGAGCCCGGTGGCCAGCGCGTTGCGGCCGTTGCGCACGGTGTACGTCACCACGACCCGGCCGCCGACATAGCCCGGGTCGGGCTGGGCGTCGCCCCCGGCCTGCTGTCCGTTCGGCGGGACGACCTGGTGCACGATCGCGCCCGTGCTCGCGTCGGCGATCAGGATGCGTCCGGGGCCGGACGCGTCGCCGACGCCGCCCGGCGAGGTCCGGGTGAAGGCGAGGTACTTGCCGTCGGGCGAGAACGTCGGATCGGTGTCCCAGTCGTTCGGTCCCCGATCGGCCAGCGGCATCGCCACCGCGTCGGTGCCGTCGGCGTCCGTCGTCCAGATCCGCTCGATCCGCCCCCGGCCGCCGTTCTCGAACCGGGTCACCACGATGCGCCGCCCGTCCGGCGTGTAGTTCTGCCGCTCGGTCCACGGGTCGTACCCGGCCGTCGGCTGGAACAACGGGTCCTTCGCCGGATCGTCGTTGGTGTCGGCCTTCGGGTCCTCCTGAAGCACCGGCACCCCGAGATCGCGGGGGTCGGAGCCGTCCATCCGTACGTCCTGCAGGGTCGCCACCCGCTGGTCGGGCGTGGCGTCCACGCCCTCCACGGCCGGCGCGGGCGCCGAGAGCCGCTCCACCACCGGGTAGCCGCCGTCCTGCGCGCCGACCCACGTCACCGACGAGACGTCGCGGTTCTCGCTGAGCACCAGGTCCGGGTCCGGGTGCTGGTCCGGGTTCGCCGGGGACCGCCACACATGGTTCCAGCCGCCCTCGCAGCTGCAGGTGTGGTCGACGCTGAGGAACAGCACGCCGTTCCCGTCGGGCATCCAGGCTGCCCCATGGGTCTGCCACTGTGCCGCCGTGCCCGCGAGCAGCGGCTGGTCCCCGTCCGGCCCGCCGAGCCGCCGCAGCCGGGGCCCGGTCCGGGAGTCGGCGGTGTACGTGTACGCCAGCAGGTCCCGGTGCGCCGCGTCCTTCACCGGGTTGAACACCGGCTCGGTCGCCTTGCCGCCGAGCGGTCCGGTGAGCGCGGTCGGGTAGCCGCCGGCCAGCGGGCGCGCGTAGATCTGCGGCCCGGCCGCCGTGTCCGGGTTCGCGCTGTAGGCCAGCCGCTGCCCGTCCGCCGACACGGTCGGGCTCTGCTCGTTGTACGGCGTGTCCGTCAGCCGGGTCAGCCCGCTGCCGTCGGTGTGCACCAGCCACAGGTCGCGCTGCTTCTTGCCGTCCGGGCCGCCCGGCTCCGCCGAGTCGAACACCACCGAACCGCCGTCCGGGGTCAGCCGCGGATGCGCCGCGTCCCGGCCGCTGGTCAGCTTGCGCACCGAACCGTCCGGGGCCCGCAGATAGATCTGCGGCCGCTTCTCGTCGCGGCGGCTCGCGAACACGACCGTGTCCCCGAGCGCCGTCGCCTGGACGTCGTAGTGGGCCGGGCCCGTGCCGAACAGCGGGTCGCTGGACTCGGTGCCGGTGACCCGGCCCAGGCTGCGATGGCCGGTGCCCGCGTACGTCACCCGGGCGGGGGCGGTCGGGGCGGCCGCCGGCGCGGCGGTCTGCGCGCCGCTCGGTCCCGAGGCCGCGGTCACCGCGAGCAGGGGGACCAGCAGCAGCAACGAGGCGCCGAATCTCCCCAGCCGGCGCTGCCCGCCGGGGCCAGCGGTGCCGTTCACGGTCCACCTCGCAGTCTCGGAACACAGGGGTGTGCCCGGTCACTGTGCGCCCCGGGCGCGCGCCGCGGCAGGGCGGCGGGGACCGACCTGGGGGAAGCCCGGCTTGCGCTTTCGGGCAGCGGTCGGGTGCCCGGGCGGTCCTCAGATCAGTCCGTTGCGCAGCGCGTAGCCGACCGCGTGGGCCCGGTTGCGCAACTGGAGCCGCGTGGTGACCTCGTGCAGCACGTTCTTGACGGTCCGTTCGGAGTACGAGGTCTTCGCCGCGATCTCCGCGGTGTCCAGCCCCTCCGCCACCAGACGCAGCATGTCCGCCTCGCGCGCGGTCAGCGTGGACAGGGACAGCCCGCGCGGATCGAGCGCCGACCGCTGGAGGCTGCCGACGTGGGTGAGCAGCTTGCCGAGCAGATCGCCGGGCAGCACCCCCTCGCCCTTGGCCAGGGCCAGCACCAGGTGCAGCAGCCGGTCCTGGTCGGCCTCGGCCCGCCGCAGCACCGCCCCGACCCCGCACTCGATCACCCTTTGCAGCGCCGCCGACTCGAACGTGCCCACCACCAGTCCGATACGGGTGCCCGTGTTGCGCTGTAACCGCTGCAGCAGGGCCGTCACCTCGTCGTCCACGCCGTCGACGACCACGAGCGAGATCTGCGCCTCGTCCGTGTCGCCGTCCGGGACAAGTTCCAGTTCGGGCCGCTGGCGCAGCTGTTGGACGATTCCGATCTGCAGGACCAGGTCTTGGGCGTAGACGGCGACGGTCACCCGGTCCGGGCGGCCGACGGAGGCGGGGACGGTCCCCCCGGGCATCTGGACGATCATGAGCGGTTCTTCTTTCGCAAGGCCGGACATGGCGGCGTTCCGAAATTCAGGACGCGACCCGGGCGACGGCGGTGGCGCCCAGGAGTGGTGGGTTCGAGCACACGTCGACTGTCGGCCGGAGCACAAGGCGGCGCCCCGCGATCAGCCTCCGTGCCGTGGATCGGAGACGACCTTGGCCGCCGCGGGCACGTCGACTGCCCGGATGTTGCCCCCGCATCTCTCGTGGTACGCCGGGAGCGGTCCTACCGTCGTGGCGTGACGCCTTCTGCAGCCTCTTCCGGTCCCGGCGCCCCCGGCCTCGACATCCCCGCCGTGACGGTGGCCCCGGGCGGCACCGCCGCCACCAGCCTGACCGTCCGCAACGACAGCGACATCGTCGAGGCGTACACCCTGGAGGTCGTGGGCGACTGCGCGCCCTGGGCCGTCGTGGAACCCGAGCGCGTCTCGCTCTACCCCGGCACCTCCGAGACGGTGACGATCCGGCTGGCCCCGCCGCGCTCCTGGGAGGTGCGCGCGGGCGACGTTCCGCTGGGCGTACGGGTGTTGCCGGCCGAGCACCCCGAGTCGGTCACCGTGCCCGAGACCACGGTGCACGTCGAGGAGTTCCACGAGCTGCGGACCGAGATCCTCCCGCGGCGCCGGCGCGGCTGGCTGCGCGGCCGCTACCGGGTGGCGGTGCGCAACGAGGGCAACACCGCGACGCAGGTCGCCTTCCGGCCCGAACAGGCCGGTGAGGAACTGCGGTTCGGGTTCACGCCGGGCACCCTCGACCTGGCGCCGGGGGAGTCGGCGGAGACCCGGCTGCGGGTGCGCATCGGCAAGCCGGTGTGGTTCGGCAAGCCCGCCGTCTGGCCGTTCACCGTGCACCCCACCGACCGCGCGGCCGAGGAGGGGGCGGAGGCGGGCACCCCGGCGGGGGCGCTCGTACGGCCGCCGCTGGAGGCCGAGTTCGTCCAGATCCCGATCTTCCCGAAGTGGCTGCTGGCGCTGCTCGCGGCGCTGCTCGCGCTGCTGCTGGCGTGGTTCGCGCTGGTCCGGCCGGCGGTGCGCAGCGCGGCCCGGCAGGCCGCCGACGAGGTGGTCCAGCCCCGGCCGACACCGGGCGGCAAGAACGGACAGTCGCCCGGCACGGGCGGCGACAGCGGCACGGGCAAGGAACAGGGCGGCACCGGACCCGGCGTGCCCACGGGCGGCCCCGGCGGTACCGGCCCCGGCGGCACCGGTCCCGGTGGCACCGGTCCCGGCACCTCGGCGGGCGGTGGCGGGCAGAGCTCGACCACCATCGACGTGCAGACGTCCGGCGGGCAGACCAAGACCGGCAGTTACACGGTGCCGGTGGGCAGGACGTTCCGGGTCACGGACATCGTGGTCGCCAACTTCCAGGGCGACGAGGGGGTCATGACCATCACCTTCGGCGACCGGAAGATCACCACGATCGCGCTGGAGACCTTCCGCAACCAGGACTACCACTGGGTCACCCCCATCGAGATCCCCGCGAACGCCACCGTCACCGCGAACGTCACCTGCGCGAAGCCGGGCACTCCCGCCACGGGACAGCAGGCACGGCAGTGCCATGAGGTCCTGAATGTGAGCGGCGTGCTCGCCGGCAACGCGCGATGAGATGGCTTTTCTGAAAATAGTTCGCCTGGTGTGGCCTGTGAGGGAAGGGGAGACTTTCACTCCGTCCGAAAACCGATTCCACGGTGGGGTGCGCGGACGGTGTGCAGTTCAGCGCGGAGCACCTGGGAATGCACGGCCTCCTGTCGGCGGTCTGCGGGCCGCCGGTGGATGAGGGCCGGGGCGGAATGGCCTGTTCCGCCCCGGTGGTACGGGGCCCCGGTGCACAAGCGGGCGCATGGGGAAACGCGCGCCCCCCTCAGCGCCGTGAAGGGCGCCTTCCGGGCAACGGCCCCGGACAGGCGCCCTTCCACGGGCGGAGCGCACCGCTACGGTCTGCGCCTGCGCTCCGATGTCCGGCTCGCGGGTTCGACCTCCTCCGTCACGGGCCCCAGCCCCTCGTCCTCCAGGACGTGATCGCCGTACAGGTCCTGGAGCCAGTTGGTCTGGTAGACGGTGTCGAGGTAGCGCTCGCCCAGATCCGGTGCGATGGCCACCGCGGTGAGGTCTTCGGCGTCATGCCGGGCCAGCCAGTCCGTGGCCCCGCTGACCACCGTGCCGGTGGAGCCGCCGAACAGGAACCCGCGCCGCGCCATGCGATGGCACATGCGGATGGTGTCCGCCTCCTCCACCCGGATCACCTCGTCCACGAAGGACTCGTCCAGCAGCGGCGGGCGCATGCTCATGCCCAGGCCGGGGATCATCCGGCGGCCCGGTTCGCCGCCGAACGCCACCGAGCCCACGCTGTCCACGGCGACGATCCGCACCGGCCGGTGCCACTGGCGGAACCAGCGCGCACAGCCCATCAGGGTGCCGGTGGTGCCGGCCCCGACGAACAGCACGTCGAGGCCAGGGAACTGGTCGGCGATCTCCGGGGCCGTGGTGCGGTAGTGGGCCCGCCAGTTTCCCGCGTTGGTGTACTGGCTGAGCCACAGGTACCGGTCGTCGGAGGCGCACAGCTGGCGGACGTACTCGATGCGCGTCCCGAGGAAGCCGCCGTTGGAGTCCTGGTCGGCGATCACGTGTACCTCGCTGCCGAGCGCCTCCATCAGGAGTCTGGTCGACAGGTTGCAACGGGAGTCCGTCACGCACAGGAACTGGTAGCCCTTGCTGGCGGCGATCATGCTGAGCGCCACGCCGAGGTTCCCGGAGGAGGACTCGACGAGGATGGACTCCGGCGTCAGGAGTCCGTCCCGCTCGGCGCTCTCCACCATCTCGTTCGCGGCCTTCAGCTTGATGGACCCGGCGAAGTTGAAGCCCTCGCACTTCAGATGGAGGGGTCGTCCGCAGATCGACTCCAGGTCGACGAAGAGCTGGCCCTCGTTGAAGGCATAGGGAGCGGTAATGACAGGCACGGCGGACCTCCTGGTGCCGGGCCGAGGCCGGGGCCTCAGCCGTACCGGCGCAGGTCGTGGAAGAAGTCGTCGATGAGGCGGAGACTGCCCGCCCGGGATACTTCGTCGTAGACGTACTTGCCGACGGCGAGATCGAGGACACCGAGTCCGAAGGGCGAGAAGATCACCGGCCGGTCGGTCGGCGGCGCGGCCCGGCCCAGCAGCACGTCGTAGAGCGTGCCGTTGAGGAAGCCGCGGTCGCCGGTGAGCTGTTCGACCAGGTGCGGTGAGGTGTCCGCCTTCAGACAGTGGTCGACGTCGTCCACGTAGTTGGCGGCGTCGAGCAGCACTTCGGGTGCCAGGTCCCGCAAGGACACGTGCAGGACCAGTGGGTTGTGGCCGAACCACGCGGGATCGGTGACGTGGGGCGTGCCGGCGACGGTGGCGAAGACCACGAGGTCGCTGGCCCGGATCAGGTCCTCGGCGCTGTCGTGCACGGTGACCTGCCCGGCGGCGCCGGACTGGCGGAGATAGCCCCGGAACCCCTCGGCGCTGTCGGCGGACAGGTCGTGCACGCCGATCGCGTCGAACTCCCAGCCGGTGCCGGCCAGGAAGGTGTGGATGTACCGGGCGATCAGCCCGGTGCCGAAGAACCCGACCCGGGTGGGGCGGGTCCGGCCGCGGCTGAGCCGGTCGGCGGCGAGCGCCGCGGACGCCGCGGTCCGGGTGGCGCTGATGATCGAGCTCTCCAGGCAGGCGAACGGGTAGCCGGTCCGCGGGTCGTTGAGGATCAGCACCGCGGAGGCCCGCGGCAGCCCGGAGCGCACGTTGTCCGGGAAACTGGAGATCCACTTCAGGCCGTCCACGGCGACCGAGCCGCCGACGGAGGCCGGCAGCGCGATGATCCGCGAGGACGGGCGGTCCGGGAAGCGCAGGAAGTACGACGGGGGGTTCACCGACTCCCCGGCGCCGTGCAGCCGGTAGGTGGCCTCCACCAGCGCCACCAGTTCGCTCTCCCGGCCCTTCAGCGCCTGCTGCACCTGCTGCCCGGAGATCACGGAGAACGTCGGCACCGCGGGCCGGCCGTCGTCGGCCCGCTCGGCGGGTGTCGTCAGCAGATCGGTCATCGCGCGCTCGCCTCCGGGGTGGGGCGGCCGTCGGCGAGCCGCAGCGGCTCGGCCATGCCCACCAGCACCTGCCGCTCGCCGGTGAACGGCTCCCGGCTGTGCGCGGTGCCGATGTTGTCCACGAGCAGCAGGTCCCCGGACTGCCAGGGCTCGCGCCGGGTGTGCGCCTCATAGGTCGAGTTGAGCAGTTCGACCACCTCCTCGCCGATCGGACTTCCGTCGCCGTGACGGGTGTTGAACGGCAGCCCGTCCTCGCCGTACACGTCCACCAGGTACTCGCGCACCTCGGGGGCCAGCGTCCACTCGTTGAGGAACGCGATCTGGTTGAACCAGCAGCGCCGGCCCGTGACCGGGTGCCGTACGACCGCGCTGCGGCGCTGCACGGTGTGCAGCGAGCCGTCCGCCCGCCAGGTGAACTCGATGGCGTGCTCCCGGCAGTAGCGCTCGATCTCGGCCCGGTCCTCGGTGCCGAACGACTCGGCCAGGGACGCCCCGATCTCGTCGTTGTAACTGCGGGTCAGCAGCCAGCCCTCGCGCTCGAACCGCTCGGTGAGCGAGGCGGGCAGCGCCTCCAGCACCTGCGCGGCGTCGGCCACCGCCGTCGCCCCGCCCTCCTCGGGCGCGGTCGGGCAGGCGAACATCATCAGGCCCGGCACGTCCAGGGTGTAGCTCAGCTCGTGGTGCATGCACATCGGCTGGTTGGCCGGCCAGGGGGTGGATGAGTACAGGCCACCGCCGAAGTCCTCGCGGGGCGCGAACGCCTCGCGCTCCGCCATGAGTTCACCGGCGAGCCGCCGGAAGACGGCCCCGGTGAGGTCCGCGTCGCGCAGTCCGAGACCGCGGACGAGCAGCGCCCCGTGCTCGGTGACCACGGCGCGCAGCGCCTCCCGGTGCTCGGCCGCCCAGCCCGGGGCGTCCGGCGGGGAGTCGACGCGCAGCAGCGCGGGTCTGTCCGGGCGCAGCTCCACGTCGAGCGGCGCTGCCAGGGATGAGAACGGCATCTCGGTTTCCTTTCCGTTGCCCGTAGGGAGGTTCCGGCCGGCTCAGGACGTGGCCAGGGGCACGGCGGCCCGCAGCACGGCCCGCGCCGCCTCGGCCGGCCGGGTGCGCGGGAAGTAGTGGCCCCCGTCGGCGAGTTCGTGCAGCTCCACCTGTTCGGCCAGGCGCAGCCAGTCCTGGTGGTCCCCGGCGGATCCGGCGGTGTGCGGGTCGTCGGCCGCGACGACCACCGTGACCGGCGCGGCCAGCCTGGGCGGCGCCGGGGTGCCCAGGGCCGCGCGGAAGTAGCGGTGCGCGGCCACGCAGTCGTGCCGGTAGGCGGCGCCGATGTGCTCGGCGTGCGCCTCGGTCAGCTCGGCGAGTTCGGTGTAACCGCCGTCCGCGGTGAGCCGGGCGGCGATCTCGGCGTCGCCGAGGCCGCCGAGTTCCGCGACGGCCGCCTCCCGCTGCTCGGCGGTGCCGAGGAGCTGGGCGCCGACGAAGACCCGGCTGACCCGCACGCCCCGGTCCGCGAGGCGCCGGGCGGTCTCGATCGCGGGCGCGGCGCCCGAGGAGTGGCCCCACAGCATCACCCGGGTCAGTCCGCGCGCGACGATCTCCGCGGTGACCTGCTCGGCGACCTGGGCGATCGAGGCGAACGGCTCCTGGTGCGCGGCCAGGTCGTGGCCCGGCAGGTCCACCGCGAGGACGGTGATCCCGCTCTTGGCGAGCGCGCTCGCCATCGGCTGGAAGTTGACCGCGTTGCCGCCCGCGTAGGGGAAGCACACCAGTGTGTCCTCACCGCCGTCCCCCTCGGCGAGCGGGTGCAGCAGCTCCCCGTGCTCGCGGACCGTGCCGTCCAGCAGGGCGGCCAGATCGCCGAGGACCGGGTTGCGGGTGATGTCCTTGAGGGACACCGCCCGGTCCAGCGCGATGCTGAGCTTGACCGCGGTCAGCGAGGTGCCGCCGGAGTCGAAGAAGTGGTCGGTGCGGCCGACCTGTCCGGCGGGCACCCCCAGCACCTGCGCCCAGGCCGCCGCGAGCCGCCGCTCGGCCGCGCCGAGCGGACCGTCCGCGGCCTTTGCCACGGCGGGGGCGGCCTGCTGGGCCAGGGCGGTCAGCGCCTTGCGGTCGATCTTGCCGTTGGCGGTCAGCGGCAGGGCGTCCTGCCAGTGGTAGCCCGAGGGGACCATATAGGCGGGGAGCACCGCGCCGAGCGCCTCGCGCAGCTCCTCGGGCGGCCGGGGCGCGCCCGCGCAGAAGGCGATCAGATGCCTGCTCCCGCCGGCCCGCTCGGCGACCACCACCGCCGCGTCCCGCACCCCGGCCACCCGCAGCAGCGCGTTCTCGATCTCGCCGATCTCGATGCGGAAGCCGCGGATCTTCACCTGGTTGTCCCGGCGGCCCAGGAACTCCAGCTTGCCGTCCGGGTGCCAGCGCCCCCAGTCACCGCCCAGGTAGAGCCGTTCACCGGGCCGGTACGGGTCCGTGCGGTACGCCTCCCGGGTCCGCTCGGGGTCGTTGACGTACCCGCGGCCCACACAGACACCGGAGAACGCGATCAGACCCGGCGCGCCCAGCGGCACCAGCCGCAGCCGCTCGTCCACCACGAGGACGCGTACGTTGTTCACCGCGCGCCCCAGCAGAACCCGCTCCGGCACCCGGTCCAGGACCTCGTGGTTGGTGTCGTCCGACGTCTCGGTCAGGCCGTAGGCGTTGAGCAGCCGGATGCCGGGCCGGATCGCGAACCAGCGCTGCACCAGCTCCCGTTTGAGCGCCTCGCCGGTCACCGACACACAGCGCAGATCCGGCAGTTCGCGCGGACGCCGCTCCAGGTACGAGACCACGACCTCCAGATAGGAGGGCACGAGCTGGGCCACCGCGACCCGCCCGTCGGCCAGCGTGTCCACGAAGCGCTCCACGTCCGTGATCACGTCCTGCGGGACCAGCAGGGTCCGCCCGCCGACCAGCAGCGCGGACACCAGCTGCCACAGGGAGATGTCGAAGCACTGGGGCGCGGTCTGCGCCACCACCGAGCCCTCGCCGATCCCCAGGTCGTCGATCTTGGCGAAGAGATGGTTGAGCAGGCCCGCGTGCTCGCACATCGCGCCCTTCGGCTCGCCGGTGGAGCCGGAGGTGAAGTAGATGTACGCCAACTGCCCGGCGTCCACCGGCACCCGCGGGTCGTCCTCGGCGTGCGGCTCCGCGTACGCCTCCGTCACCAGCAGCCGCCGCGCGCCCGGGACCGCGGCCAGCGCCTCGTCCAGGGTGCCGGTGCTGCCGGACTCGGTGAGCACCAGCCGGCAGCCGGCGCGCGACAGCGTCGCCGCGATCCGGCCCGCCGGGAAGTGCGGCTCGACCGGCAGGTAGACGCCGCCCGCCTTGAACACCGCGAGCGTCGCCGCCAGCCAGTCGAGATCGCGTTCCATGACGACGGCGACCACGTCCTCGCGGCCCAGTCCCCGCTCCAGCAGCGCCCGCGCCAGCCGGTTGGCGCGCCGGTTCAGCTCGTCGTACGTCCACTCCCGCTCGCCCTGCACGGCCGCCACGGCCTGCGGGTGCGCCCGGACCCGCTGCTCGAACAGCTCGTGCGCCCGGGCGTCGGGCAGCGGCCGGTACGGTCCGGCCAGCCCCTCCAGCTGCTCGCGCACCTCGTCGGCCGACAGCAGGCTGCCCGCGTCGTGGTCGGCGTCCGGATCGGTGGCCAGCAGGCCGAGCGCGGTCAGGTGGTAGCCGCCGATGCGGGCGGCGGCCGCCGCGTCCAGGACGTCGGTGCGGTGCGCCAGGCGCAGCGCCAGCCGCCCGTCCCGGTCGGACCAGCGCACCTGCAGCACACCGTCGTCGGCGTGGTTCCGGGCGGCGCCGGCCGGCCCGAACACCACCTCGTACGGCGGTTCGGCGAGCCCGAGTTCCCGGCGCAGCTTCTCCACCGGGAACTCCCGGTGCGCGAGCACCTCCGCCTCGGCCTGCCCGGCCGCCGCCGCCAGCTCCCGCCAGGGGCCGGGGCGGACGGCCAGCCGGCAGGGCAGCGGCTCGCCCGGCGCCCCGGTGACGAGGCCGGTCACCACCTCCGGCTCGCCGGACAGCACGGCCAGCACCTTGGCGTGCGCGGCCAGCAGCAGCGCGCTGACCGGCACCCCCTGGCGGCGCGCCAGCCCGCGCACCGCCGTCGCCACCTCGTCCGGCACCGGCACCTCGTGCTCGGCCGTCCCGGGGGCCGGGCTCGCCGCCCAGCGCGGCACCGTGGTGGCGCCGCCGGCGGTCAGGACCCGTCGCCAGAACTCCCGGTCCGCTTCCACACGCGTTCCCATCGAATGGCCTTCCTCAACTCACGGTCGCCGCAGGGGCGTTCTCGTCGGACATGGCGGGGACGGGGGCGGCGGGCGGGCCGTCGGCCACCGGCATCTCCACCGCCGGATTGCCGCCCCACCGCGCGTGCGCGGGGACCTCCTCGCCCTTCATGAGGAAGGAGTCGGCGGCCAGCACCGCTCCCTCGCCCATCGTCACGCCGTAGTGGACATGGGCGGAGACGCCTAGCGTGCAGCCCGCACCGAGCCTGATGAAGTCGGACTTGAAGGTGCCGTCCTCCTGCGAGTGGCACTGGACCTTGCTGCCCGCGTTGAGGGTGCAGTGGTCGCCGATGACCGCGAGGGTCCGGTCGGTCACGTAGCAGCCGTCGTCGAACACCATGCGGCCCACGCGCACGCCCATCAGCCGCCACACCAGGCTCTTGAAGGGGGTGCCGTTGAAGATGTTCAGCCACTGCGAGGGAACCTTCCACAGCCGCTCGATCTGCCAGAAGGTCCGGTCGTAGATGGAGCACAACTCGGGCCGCAGGCCCCGGAACTTCGTCAGGCAGCGCTCCAGCACGATGTAGTACACGGTGGAGAAGGTGAGCGTGAGCGCCAGGTATCCCGCTATCACCACGTTCCCGACCGTGCCGTACAGATCCACCGAGGCGAGCGCGAGCAGGGTGAGCCCGAAGACGTGCAGCCAGCGCGCGAACAGCATCCAGGCCATGGAGCGCAGGTTGTAGCGGTTCTTCGCGCCGAGCCGGCGGCGCAGTTCGTCACCCTCGCGCAGATGGTCGAAGCGGGCGTCGCGGTCGACGGAGCGCGGGATCTCGAAGCACGGCGAACCGAGCAGCCCCACGCCCTGCCGGACCTCGCCGTCCAGCGGGATCATCACCTTGGTCGCCAGCAGGCAGTTCTCGCCGATCCTGGCGCCGGGCGGATAGGCGATGTTGTTGCCCAGGAAGCTGCGCGCGCCGATCGACACCCGCGACACCTTGAACGACGTGGCGGAGTACTCCGCGCTCATGATCGACAGCCCGTCGGCCACCATGGTGCCGCTGCCGACCGAGACGTGCAGCGGGGTCTCGTGCTGCACCTCGGTCCCGAAGTTCGAGCCGGTCTGCTCCACGTGCGACAGGTCGTATCCGAGGCCGCGCAGATAGTGCACGATGAACGAGCTGTCACCGAACAGCCAGGCGAAGAACTTGATGTTCGTCAGATGGACCGTCACCCGGTGCAGCGCGTAGTGGAAGCCGTAGAGCGGATAGACCCGGTCGGGCTTGACGAACAGCCCCAGCAGCCGCGGCACGGTGTACAGGACGGCCAGCCCCAGCACCAGGAAACCGGTGAACATGACGAGGGAGACCACCGCCGCGTCCGACAGCAGGTCCAGCGGCGTCAGCGAGTCCGTGTCCGGGTCGATCCGCTTGTCGAAGAGCGGCACCTCGATGCACAGCATGTAGATACCGCCGACGGCCAACGGCACGTAGAGGAAAAGGAGTTGGAGCAGCGTGCCGCAGCCGAACCAGACCCGCCGCAAGGTGCCGCACGGGGCGGGAGTGACCCGCACGTAGTCGGTCCGGGCCGGCTCGGCGGGGGAGCCGTGCCAGCGCTCGCCGGCCGGCACCGACTGGCCCCGGTGCAGCGCCGAGGCGTGCCCGAGCTGCGCCCCGTCGCCGATCGAGGTGTCGATGTCCAGGGTGGTCTTCTCCCCGACGAACACGTCCCGGCCGATGGTGACCGGGCCGGTCTGGATGCGTCCGGCATGGGCCCGGTAGGCGAGCAGGAAGCAGTCCTTGCGGATCACCGTCCCCGCGCCGATCGTCACCAGGTCGGTGCAGACCGGGAGGGTGTGGGAGAGGATCGTGACCCCCTTGCCGATCCGCGCGCCCAGGGCCCGCAGGTACAGCACGTACAGGGGGGTGCCCGCGAGGAAGACCATCGGGTTCGCGTGCAGGAGTACCTTGACCAGCCAGAAGCGCATGTACGCGAGGCCCCAGACGGGGAACTCGCCCGCCTTCCAGCGGCCGACCAGCACCCACTTCGCGAGGACGGGGAACGCGCACAGGGCGAGGAACCCGGCGCCGCCGAACAGCAGCGACCGCAGATAGGTGTCGACGATCCCCGAACCGTCGGAGACCCACTCGTACCCGGTGGCGGTGGCGAGGCCCGAGACGAGGGAGTAGCCGAGGAAGGCCAGCAACTGGAAGGTCCCGCAGAGGAAATGGGTCAGCCGGCCGGCGCGGGTGACCGGCTCGGGCGGTACGACGGGTGCCGCCGGTGCCGGCCGGGACGCGGCCGTCGGTGCGGCCGGTGCGGGAGCGGGCGGGGCCAGGGCCTCGGCCAGGCTGCGGATGGTCGGGTACCGGTAGATGTCCCGCATGGACGGGGACGGCAGATCCGGCCGCTTGCGCAGCCGCGCGCAGAACTGGGCCATGACCAGGGAGTTGGCTCCCAGATCGGTGAAGAAGTGACTGTCCAGTGGGACGTGTTCGGCGTCGACGACCTCGGCCAGCGCATCCGCGAGTCTGCTCTCGGTCTCTGTTCTGTCCGGGCCGGCGCCGCTCACGGTGAGGGCAGGTGCGTCCGGCCCGCTTATATCGATCTCGGAGGACTGCTCCACCATTCGATCTCCTGGAGAACGTTGTGGATCGCTGATGCACATACCTGATCAACAACCGCCAATTCAGTGTGGACAGGGCACCGTAAGCCTGTCATTTCGAACCAATCGACCGACTCGCCGGAAATGTCCGACGGAACCGTTTTCCTTGGCTGTTCGGGGCCTGGTGGGCCCGCGGATCACCCGAATGGGGGTTCACTCGTGCGGCAGGGGGATGTGTCAGGACGGCGGGGTCGCACCGACGGTCGCCCGTGCCCCACCGTGCGGCCCGGCCAACACCACGACCACGTCCGGCAGATTGCCGGCGCGGTCGGTGAAGTCGGCCAGGATCGCGAAGGACTTGGCGAGGCCCGCGGGGTCCCGGGCGGTGCCCCGGTTCGCGGCCCGGCCGTCACCGCCGAGGGTGCCGACTCCGGGGCGCGCGTCCTGGCGGCGTCCACCCCGTCCTCGGCCGTCGATGCCGCGCCCGGCCTCCGCCGACGCCGAGGAGGTCGCGTCGGTTCCCCGACCGGCGCGTACGCCTGTGAACAGGGGCTCCGCCCACAACGGGTGTCGTCGCCGGGCGGGCCGGGGCGGTCTGTCGGATAGTGGGGAGGGGACCAGGTCCCAGGCAGCAGCCCGTCCCGGCACAGGAGGCCCGGATGCCCTCTTCACGGTCGCTGGCCGCGCTCGCCGGCATCGCGGTGCTCGGCATCGCGCTCACCGCCTGCCAGGACCAGTCGTCCGGCCTGATCGTGGCCCGGCGCGACGGACGGATCGTGCAGAGCCTCACGAACCCGCCGAGCCACGGATGCCACCGCTTCCCCGAGGGCGTCACCCAGGTCACCAACCAGACCCAGAGCAGCCTCCTGCTGTACACGACGCCCGATTGCAGCGTGCCCGCGGGCGGCCAGAGCGTGTTCCTGGACATCGGGGCGACGGACCAGGTCGCGAGGTCGGCCGGCCAGTGGAACAGCTTCTCCTTCGCTCCGGAGTGACGATCCGGGCGCCCGGTCCGCCGGCCGGGCGCCGAAACCGGTACGCCGAAGAGGCGGACAGGAACCGGCCACCCCCGCTCCGGTGATGCCTCGCCCCGGCGGGCGCGGCCGGAGGGGAGTACCGGTGGCCGAGCCGTTCGGGCGCCGCGCGCCGAGCCGGTGGGGCGAGGGAGCGGCCCTGAAGGAGGAGATGCCGGCGGCCGCCGCACGGCTGCCGGCCGAGCCGGGCCGGCCCCGGGCGCTGTCGCTGCGGGCGGCCGTCCGGGAGACCGGGATCTGCGCGCCCGGCCCCTGTCCGCACGTCGAGGACCGCTCGGAACCGGTCGCGACCGTGACGCGCCGGGCCTGCGGGAAACGCGTCACGCAGCCGCGCGCGACCCGGGCTCGCGCGGCGGTCCACGGGCCCCGCGAGGCCCTGCGGGCGAAGGGCCGGCGGTATTGCGCCTTTGCGCTGGAGAACCCCGGCGCCACCGGCTGATGTTCGGCGTGGGGCGGATCACCGGCCCCCGCGGACAGCCGGCCGCGCACCCGGTGACGCTGGTGCTCGGGGCCCGGCAGGAGGCCCCGGCCGCGCTCCCGTCCCCGCGTCCCGCCCAGGTGGACGGCGGGCGGGACGCTTTGCCGCGGTGGTCCGCCCCACACGGCATCGGCACCATCGTCAGGGCCCTCCCGGGCGAGGCCGACCCGGACGGCCTCGCGCGGCGCGCCGACGAACTGCTCGCCCGCATCGTGGCCGGATAGCGACGGCGAACCCCTCGGCACCGTTGACGCGCCCCTCACCGTCCATAAAGTTGCCTGAAGCACCTAACACTGCGAGGAGTGTTGGGTGGGCCCTTGCCGAGGAGGCAGGTATGACCGAGACAGTCGAGCACGCGCCGACCGGGCTCCCCGAGCACCCCATGCCCCGCGCGACCGGATGCCCCTTCGACCCACTCCCCGCCCTGCGCGACCTCCAGGCGCGGCGGCCCGTCTCCCGGGTGCGCATCTGGGACGGCAGCAGCCCCTGGCTGATCACCCGCCACGAGGACGTGCGCGCCCTGCTCGGCGATCCCCGCATCAGCGCCGACCCCAGGCGCCCCGGCTACCCCCATCGCACCGCCGCGACCAGGGCGCGGGACCAGGTCCGCAGCAGCTTCATCACCCTCGACGACCCCGAGCACGCCCGGCTGCGCCGCATGGTGACGGCCCCCTTCACGATCAAGAAGATGGAGGCCCTGCGGCCGTCCGTGCAGCGCGTCGTGGACGACCTGATCGACCGGATGCTCGCCGGCCCCAACCCCGTCGACCTGGTCGAGGCGTTCGCGCTGCCCGTGCCCAGTCTGGTGATCTGCGCCCTGCTCGGTGTGCCCTACGCGGACCACGACTTCTTCCAGCGCAACACCCAGGTCCTGGTGCGCCGTACCTCGACCGAGGACGACGTGCGCACCGCGAACGAGGCGCTCACCGCCTACCTGGAGGACCTGCTGGCCGCCAAACAGGCCGAGCCCGAGGACGACCTGCTGTCCGTGCTCGCCGAGCAGCGCGTGGCGACCGGCGAACTGACCCGTCGTCAAGCAGCCGACATGGGCGTGCTGTTGCTCGCGGCCGGGCACGAGACCACCGCCAACATGATCGCGCTGGGCACCCTCGCACTGCTGGAGCACCCGGACCAACTCGCCCTGCTGCGCGACGGGGCCGAGCCCAAGCAGGTCGCCGCGGCCGTCGAGGAACTGCTGCGCTACCTCAACATCACCCACTCCGGGCGGCGCCGGGTCGCGCTGGAGGACATCGAGATCGGCGGCGAGCTGATCCGCGCGGGCGACGGCGTCATCCTCGCCAACGACATCGCCAACCGGGACCCGGACGCCTTCCCCGACCCCGACCGGCTCGACCTCGGCCGCGACGCCCGCCGGCACGTCGCCTTCGGTTACGGCGTCCACCAGTGCCTCGGCCAGCCGCTCGCCCGCATCGAGCTCCAGGTCGTCTACAACACCCTCTACACCCGTGTCCCCACCCTGGCGCTGGCGACCGGCATCGACCAACTGGAGTTCAAGCACGACGGGTTCGTCTACGGCGTCTACGAACTCCCCGTCACCTGGTAGCACTCGCACTCCGAGCGAAACGAGGAACAGACCATGCGTGTGGAAGTCGACCAGCCCAAGTGCGTGGCGTCCGGGCAGTGCGTCCTGGTGGCCCCCGAGGTCTTCGACCAGGACGACGACGGCATCGTGGTGCTGCTGGACACCGAACCCGGTGCCGAACACGAGGAGGCCGTACGGGAGTCGGCGGCCATCTGCCCGGCCGCCGCGATCCGGCTGGTCCAGGAGTGACGGCCGCGCCCCCGCGCCGCATCGTCGTCGTGGGCGCCTCGGCGGCCGGTCTGTCGGCCGCCGAGACCCTGCGCCGCCAGGGCTACGACGGGTCGCTGACCCTCGTCGGCCGAGAACCCCACCCGCCCTACGACCGCCCACCGCTGTCCAAGCAGATCCTGGACGGCACCTGGGAGCCCGAACGGGTGCGCCTGCGCAGCCCGGCCGACCTGGACGCACTCGGCCTGGACCTGCGGCTCGGCGTCCCCGCCGCCGCCCTCGCCCCGGCCGCGCGCACGGTCACGCTCGCCGACGGCACCGAACTCGGCTACGACGGCCTGATCATCGCCACCGGGGTCCGGCCGCGCCGCCTGCCCGGGTGCGGCACCCCGGGCGTGCACGTCCTGCGGGATCTGAAGGACGCACTCGCCCTGCGTGAGCGGCTGGCGGCCGGGGGCCGGCTGGTCGTGGTGGGCGCCGGGTTCCTCGGCGCGGAGGTCGCCTCCGCCGCCCGGTCCCTCGGCGTGGCCGTCACCCTCGTCGAGCCGTCCCCGGTCCCGCTGGCCCACGCCGTCGGGCGGCAGGCGGGCGCACAGCTGGCCCGGCTCCACCGCGACAACGGCGTGGACCTGCGCACCGGCACCAAGGCAACCGGGATCACCACCGGGGCGGGCCGGGCCACCGGCGTCCGGCTCGACGACGGCACCGCGGTCGTCGCCGACGACGTGCTGGTCGCCGTCGGCTCCGCGCCCAACACCGACTGGCTGCGCGGCAGCGGCCTGCCGGTGGGCGACGGCGTGGAGTGCGACCGGTACGGCGCCGCCGCGCCGGGCGTCTACGCCGCGGGGGACGTGGCCCGCTGGTACAACCCGCTGTTCGGCACCAGGATGCGCGTCGAGCACCGTACCAACGCCGCCGAGCAGGGCATGGCCGTCGCCCGCAACCTCCTCGACCCCGAGCGGGCCAGGCCGTTCGCCCCGGTGCCCTACTTCTGGTCGGACCAGTACGGCCTCCGGGTCCAGGCCTTCGGGTACCTGAGGGGCCACGACGAGGCCCGGGTGGTCGACGGCACCCCGGCCGACGGCCGCTTCCTGGTCGCCTACCGCACGGGGGACCGGCTCACCGGAGCGCTCGGCGTGGGCATGCCCCCGCGCGCCCTGCGCCCGTGGCGCGCGGCGATCGCGGCCGCGGCCGACTGGCGGACGGCGACCGCCGGTTCCCCGGACGGAGCAGCCGAACCGAGCCGGGCTTGACACGGTAAGACTCAAGTTTTATTCAGGCTCTATAGGCAAGGGGGTTCGGGGAACACGGTGGGGGAGCGACGAGACAAGGAGGTCCGCCATGGCGCGTTCGGTCGGTATCGACCTCGGGACGACCAACTCGGTGGTCTCGGTCCTGGAGGGCGGCGAACCCACCGTCATCACCAACACGGAGGGCGCGAGGACCACGCCGTCCGTCGTGGCCTTCGCCAAGAACGGCGAGGTCCTGGTCGGCGAGGTCGCCAAGCGGCAGGCCGTGACCAACGTGGAGCGCACCGCGCGCTCCGTCAAGCGGTACATGGGCGATCACTCCTGGCGCTTCCCCGACCAGGGCGACATCGACGGCAAGCGCTACACCGCCCAGGAGATCTCCGCCCGGGTGCTCCAGAAGCTGAAGCGGGACGCGGAGGCGTACCTCGGCGAGGACGTCACGGACGCGGTGATCACCGTACCGGCCTACTTCGACGACGCGCAGCGGCAGGCGACGAAGGAGGCCGGGGAGATCGCCGGCCTGAACGTCATGCGGATCATCAACGAGCCGACCGCCGCCGCGCTGGCGTACGGGCTGGACAAGGAGAACGACCAGACGGTCCTCGTCTTCGACCTGGGCGGCGGCACCTTCGACGTGTCGCTGCTGGAGATGGGCGACGGCGTCATCGAGGTCAAGGCCACCAACGGCGACACCCACCTGGGCGGCGACGACTGGGACCAGCGGGTGGTCGACCACCTGGTGCAGCAGTTCAAGAACCACTACGGCGTCGACCTCGCCAAGGACAAGATGGCCGTGCAGCGGCTGCGGGAGGCGGCCGAGAAGGCGAAGATCGAGCTGTCCTCCTCCACCGAGACCACGATCAACCTTCCCTACATCACCGCGTCCGCCGAGGGCCCGCTGCACCTGGACGAGAAGCTCACCCGCGCCCAGTTCGAGCAGCTGACGGCGGATCTGCTGGACCGCTGCAAGGGGCCCTTCCACAACGCGATCAAGGACGCCGGGATCCAGGTGTCCGGCATCGACCACGTGGTGCTGGTGGGCGGCTCCACGCGGATGCCCGCCGTCTCCGCGCTGGTGCGGGAACTCACCGGCAAGGAACCGCACAAGGGCGTCAACCCGGACGAGGTCGTCGCCATCGGCGCCTCGCTCCAGGCCGGTGTCCTCAAGGGCGAGGTCAAGGACGTCCTGCTGCTCGACGTCACCCCGCTGTCCCTCGGCATCGAGACCAAGGGCGGCATCATGACCAAGCTGATCGAGCGCAACACCACGATCCCGACCAAGCGTTCCGAGATCTTCACCACGGCCGAGGACAACCAGCCGTCCGTGCAGATCCAGGTCTTCCAGGGCGAACGGGAGATCGCGGCCTACAACAAGCGGCTCGGCATGTTCGAGTTGACCGGTCTGCCGCCGGCGCCGCGCGGCGTCCCGCAGATCGAGGTGGCGTTCGACATCGACGCCAACGGGATCATGCACGTCTCCGCCAAGGACCTCGGCACCGGCCGGGAACAGAAGATGACCGTCACCGGCGGCTCCGCCCTGCCGAAGAACGACATCGACCGGATGGTCCGCGAGGCCGAGCAGCACGCCGAGGAGGACCGGCGGCGCCGGGAGGCCGCCGAGACCCGCAACCAGGCCGAACAGCTCGTCTACTCCACCGAGAAGCTGATCCGGGAGAACCCCGAGCGGATCTCCGCCGAGGCGAGGCACGAGACCGAGGAGGCGCTGACCGAGCTGAAGGCGAAGCTCAAGGACGAGAACGCGGACACCGCCGCGATCCGCCAGGCCACCGACCGGGTGGCGCAGTCCGCCCAGAAGATCGGCACGGCGCTGTACGAGCAGTCGCGCGCCGAGGATCGAACGGCGGAGGGCGCCTCCGCCTCCGGCGGCCCGGGCGGCTCCGGCTCCGGCGGGCGCCAGGACGACGACGTGGTGGACGCCGAGATCGTGGACGACGACAAGCCGGAGGCGGGCTGACGATGGACGAGGGCCGGCTGGACACGGAGCCCGCGCGGCTGCGCGGCCTGCTCCGGGAACGCACGGCCGACCTGCAACGGGTGAAGGCCGAGTACGACAACTACCGCAAGCGGGTGCACCGGGACCGGATGGCCGTACGGGAGATCGCGGCGGCCAACGTCCTGCGCACCCTGCTGCCTGTGCTGGACGCCGTGGACCGCGCCCGCGAGCACGAGCCGCGGACGCCGGGCCTGAAGGACATCACCGAGACCCTGTGCACCCAGCTCGGCGCCCTGGGGCTGGAGGCCTTCGGCGAGGAGGGCGACCCCTTCGACCCGGCCTGCCACGAGGCCCTCGTCCATCATGTCCGCGCGGACGCCACCCGGCTGACCTGCACCAAGATCCTCCGCCCCGGCTACCGCACCGGCCCGCACCTGCTGCGCCCGGCCACGGTGGAGGTCACGGGACCACCCCCGGCCTGAGCCCGCCCGGCCGCCGGCCGCTGGCCGCCGGCCCCGGCCACCCGTCCCGGCCACCGGTCCCGGCCGCTGGTCCTGGCCCCGGCCGCCGGTGCCGGCCCCGGCCGCTGGCCCTGTCCCGGTCCCAGCTGCTGGTCCCGGTCCCGGCCGCTGGCCCCTGCCACTGGCACCACCGGTCCCGGCCGCCGACACCGGCCCCCTGCCGCTCGCCCCGGCCACTGGCCCCGGCCCCAGCCC
The DNA here is from genome assembly GCF_007896895.1 of Streptomyces misionensis. Lineage (GTDB taxonomy): Bacteria > Actinomycetota > Actinomycetes > Streptomycetales > Streptomycetaceae > Streptomyces > Streptomyces misionensis_A. Next base: position 26,820 of record NZ_VOGW01000004.1, read on the forward strand.
CGTAAAAAATGCCCATGGTCCGCCGACAGTCCGGGGCTATCCTCAACTCCGGTCTCCGGGAGGGAGGTTGACGGCGGTCGCGCACCGTCGCCGCGTCTCCTCGCCCAGCGGTGACCGCGTCCGCGCTCACTCGCCCGCACTGGAGACACATGTTCGCCCCGTACCGCCGGCTGTTCGCCGCCAAGGGAGCCCTCGGATTCACCGCGACCGGCTTCCTGGCCCGGCTCGCCCTGTCCATGTCCGGGGTCGGCACGGTGGTGATGATCGCCGCCGTGCGCCATTCCTACGCGCTGGCCGGCGCGGTGGGCGGCGCCGCCCTCGCGGCCACCCTGGTGACGATCCCGCTGCTCGGCCGGCTGGTCGACCGCTACGGACAGGCCCGTACGGCCGTTCCGGCGGCCCTGTGGTCCTCGCTCATGTCGGCGGCGCTGGTCGTCTGCCTCGCCACCGACGCGCCCACCTGGACCCTGTTCGTCACCAACGTGCTGTCCGCCACCGCGCCGAACGTCGGCGGCATGGCGCGGGCGCGCTGGGCCGAGTTGTGCGGTGGCGACGACGACCGCATGCACGTGGCCAACTCGTTCGAGCAGGTGCTGGACGAGATGTGCTTCGTCCTCGGCCCCATCGTGGTGGTCGCGCTGGCCACCGGCGTCGCCCCCGAAGCGGGGCGGGTGGCGCCGCTGATCCTGACCCTGGCCGGCACCGTGCTCTTCTGCCTGCAACGCGGCACCGAGCCCCCGGTCCGGCCCGCCGACCCGGCGGCCGGGCGCTCCCCGCTCACCAACCGGGGCCTCCAGGTGATGATGGCCGTCTTCCTCTTCACCGGCTCCCTCTTCGGCTCCCTCGAAGTGGTCACGATCGCCTTCACCGACTCCCTGGGACACAAGTCCTCGGCCGGTGCGGTGCTGGCCCTGCAAGCGGTGGGCTCCGCGCTGTCCGGACTGCTCTTCGGGCTGCTCACCCTGCGCGGCGCGGGACCGACGCGGTTCCTGCTGGGCGTCGGGGGCATGGCGCTGCTGATGCTCCCGCTGACCCTCGCCACCGGCCTGGCCTCGCTGGTCCCGCTGATGTTCGTCGCCGGCATGGCCACCTCACCGACCATGATCACCGGCATGGGCCTGGTCCAGGAACTGATCCCGCGTGCCCAGATCAACGAAGGCATGACCCTGGCGGTGACCGCCCTCCTCGGCGGCTCCTCCCTCGGCAGCACGCTGGCGGGCTGGGCGGTGGAACGCTTCGGCGCCACCTCCGGCTACTGGCTGCCCGCCGGCGCCGCGGCCCTGGCCCTGCTGGCCGCCGTCACCGGCCTCGGCCGTCTCCGCGCCACCCTCGCCCCACCCGCCCCCGCGCGCTTGGCGGCCGACAACGCCAAAGCGCACCAAGGGACTTGACCACGCCCTGCTAGCGTGCGCGCATGGAAGATCTGGCAAGCGTGTCCTGGCCGCCCGAACCGATCAGGACCGAGCGGCTCGTGCTCCGTGCGTCCGAGGCCCGGGACCGTGCCGCGTTCGTCGAGCTGCTCGCCTCACCCGAGGTGCACGCCTACCTGGGCGGTCCCCGGGCCCGTGCCGAGCTGGAGCGGGAGCTGCCCGCGGTGCCCGAGCGGTGGCCCGGGAGTTTCGTCGTCGAGCTCGACGGGGCGATGATCGGCCAGCTCCTGCTCAGGAGGGCGACGGGGCACCGCCGCCCGGCCGCCGCCGGAAAGGCCGACCTCGGCTACCTGTTCCTGCCGCGGGCGTGGGGACACGGGTACGCCACCGAGGCGTGCGCGGCGGCACTGGACTGGCTCGCCGACGCGCTGCCCGGCGAGCCGGTGGTGCTCACCACCCAGAGCGCCAACGCCGGTTCGATGCGGCTCGCGGCGAAGCTGGGGTTCACCGAGGTGGAACGGTTCGAGGCCTGGGGCAGCGAGCAGTGGCTCGGCATGCGGGGCCCGCTCGCGCCGTCCGGCCGAGCGCCGCAGGGGAGCTGTTCGGCGGGCGTCATCCCCCGGCGGGAGCGCGGTGGCCGGTGAGCAGGTCGCCGATCGCGGCGATGCCCGCGGTGACGGCGCGTTCGCCCACGTTGCCGAAGCCGAGGACGAGCCGGGGCGGGGCGGGTGCGCGCGTGGCACGGCAGGCCGTCATGCCGTAGAGGCCGACGGACCGGGCGCGGGCGGCGGCGACGAGCGCGTCCTCGTCGGTCCCCTCCGGGAGATGGGCCACGGCGTGGAAGCCGGCGGCGAGGCCGGTGACGGCCATGCCGGGGGCGTGCTCCGCGAGGGCGGCGAGCAGCGCGGCGCGGCGTGCCGCGTAGGCCGTCCGCATCCGGCGCAGATGCCGGTCGAAGCGGCCCGACTCGATCATCCGGGCGAGGGCCAGCTGATCGAGGACGGGCGAGCCGCGGTCGCTGACGTGCTTGAGCGACACCAGTGTGTCCGTGAGCGCGGGCGGACTCAGCAGCCAGCCGATCCGCAACGCCGGCGCCAGGGACTTGCTGACCGTGCCGATGGAGACGACCCGGTCCGCCGCGAGCCCCTGAAGAGCCCCGACCGGCTCCCGGTCGTAGCGGAACTCGGCGTCGTAGTCGTCCTCGACGATCAGGCCGTCCCGCGCCGCCGCCCAGGCGATCAGGGCCAGCCGCCGCTCGGGCCCGAGCACCACCCCGGTCGGCCACTGGTGCGCCGGGGTGACGACGACCGCACGCGCGCCGGTGGCCGCCAACGCCCCTACGTCGATGCCTTGTTCGTCCACCGGCACCGGTACCGCGTCGAGTCCCGCCGCGGCCGCGGCCGCCCGTACGGTGGCGGGGGAGCCGGGATCCTCGTAGGCGACCAGGCGCACCCCGTCGTGCGCGAGGGCCCGCAGCGTCAGCGACAGGCCCTGGGCGTATCCCGAGCAGACGAGGGTGTGTTCGGGGTCGGCCGCCGCCGCGCGCACCCGGCGCGCGTACCCGGCGACCACCTCCCGCAGCACCGCGTTGCCCCGCGGGTCGCCGTAGTCCCACTCGGCCACCGGCATCCGCCGGGCCGCCTCCCGCAGCGCCCACATCCAGTCCGGCAGCGGAAAGGCACCGAGGTCCGGTACCCCCCAGCGGAAGTCGGCCAGCAGCGACGGCCGTCGGGTGGGCGGCGACGGCGGCGCGGGCGGCGGACAGGCACCGGCGGCCACCCGGGTGCCCGAGCCCACCCGCGCCACCAGATAGCCCTCGGCCCGCAACTGGGCGTACGCCTCCTGCACCAGGCCCCTCGACAGCCCCAGCGCGGCGGCGAGTTCACGCGAGGGCGGCAGCCGCTCGCCCACCCGCAGCCGGCCGGTGCGCACCGCCTCGCGTACCTGGCGCTCCACCTGGGCCCGCAGCGGCTCACCACTGTCGCGGTCGAGCGTGACGAGCAGCTCCGACGGCGCATTGGACCACTCGGCAGACATGGAATTGGAGCTTACCGGTGAGCCGGCCGGCCCCTAGAGTCCCGCCATGACCACCACAGAGCCGCGGCACCCGGCCGCGCCGAAGGGCCACCCGAAGGACCAACCCCCGCTGGTGACACGTCCGTTGCTGCTCCGCTTCGTCAGCCTGATCGGGGGGTCGGCGAGTTACTACCTCCTGCTGTCGGTCGTCCCTCTCTACGCGACGCGCTCCGGGTCCGGCGGCAACGGCGCCGGGGCGACCACGGGCGCCCTGATGCTGGCCACGGTCGTCGGGGAGTTCGCGGCGCCCTGGTTCATCGGACGCTTCGGGCACCGAGTCACCCTGGGCGCGGGCCTGTTGCTGCTCGGCGCGCCCGCGCCGGCCCTGACCCTGTTCTCCGGCATCGGCTGGATCACGGCGGTCTGTCTGCTGCGCGGCGCGGGCTTCGCCCTGACGGTCGTGGCGGGCGGGGCGCTGACCGCCTCCCTGATCCCCGACGCCCGCCGGGGCGAAGGGCTGGCCCTGGTCGGCGTCGTGTCGAGCGTGCCCTCGCTGCTGGGACTGCCCCTGGGCGTCTGGCTGGTCTCCCGCCTGGGGTACGGACCGGTGGGCGCGGCCGCAGGGGCGTGCGCCCTGCTGGCGATCCTGTCGGTGCCGGGACTGCCCGAGCGGGAGGTCGTGGCCGGACCGCGGATCGGCATCCGCGACGGCCTGCGCGACGCCGCCCTGGTCCGGCCCGCCGCCCTGTTCGCGGGCACGGCGCTGGCCGCCGGGATCGTGGTCACCTTCCTGCCGCTCGCCGTGCCCGCGGGGTCCGCCGGGGTGGTGGCCGTGGCCCTGTTCGTGCAGCCGGCCGGCGCGACCGTGGCCCGCTGGGTGGCCGGCCGCCAGGGCGACCGCAAGGGGCCGTCCCGGCTGGTCGTGCCGGGGCTCGCCCTCTCGGCCGCGGGGATGCTCGTCACGGCGGGCACCCACAGCGCCGTCGCGGTCGTCTGCGGTGTCGCCCTCTTCGGCATCGGCTTCGGAGTCACCCAGAACGCCACGCTGACCCTGATGTACCAGCGGGTCCCCCCGTCCTGGTACGGCACGGTGGGCGCCCTGTGGAACATCGCCTACGACGCGGGCATGGGCGTCGGCGCCGTGGGCTTCGGCCTGTTCGCCCAACGGGCCGGGTACTCCTGGGGTTTCGCCTGCACCGGTGCGCTGATCGCCCTCACCCTGCTCCCCGCGTGGCGGGACCGTACCGCTGATCGGAGGACGGGCCTCACCCCCTGAGGTGAACCTGACGTGTCGCGCGCATGTGGTCCGGCGAGGCGGAAACCGGGGCGATCACGCCGTTGATGCTCCGCACCACACCGCGCCGAAACGGTCACCCTCAGTGATCGATTGCGTTCCGTGTGTGATCAACTGTGCCTGGTCTTCGGGCAACGGGCCCGAGATGTCCAAGGAGCGTTCATGCACAGACTTGCTATGGGCAGGCGCCTCGCCTCCGCCGTCGCCACCGCGTCCCTGGTCGGCGCCCTCGGCGTCGCCGGTGCGGCACCGGCCCTGGCGGCGGCGCCCGCGCCGCTGAGCTTCACCATCGACTACACCCGGAACACCTCCATCCCCCAGACGCCGAATCTGGGCGGGGGCTTCGCCGGCAACGGCCCGGTGCTCGACGCGTCGGGCAAGCAGATCGGCAAGACCTTCGACACCTGCGGCATCGACGGGATCGAGGGCCCCACGAAGATGGACGCCGACTGCGACGCGTACGTCGTCTTCAACAACGGGGACGAACTGAACATCCGCACCCAGGCGATGATCGACGCCAACCCGTTCGACTACCCGTACACCTTCAAGGCCGTGGTGGAGGGGGGCACCGGAGCGTACGACGGCGCCCGGGGCGAGGCGAAGGTCACCGCCGTGCGGCCGGGCGTCTACAAGGTCGACGTCAACTTCAAGTGACGCCCTGAGCCGACTTGTCGGGGAGCCGCCGGAGCGGTCCTGCGGCTCCTCCTCTTCCCGAGAGGTGCATCCCATGCGTCGTAGCGCGCTCATCGCCGTGTTGTCCGCCGGCCTCCTCCTCGGTTCCGCGAACTCCGCCCTCGCGCGGACCGCCGCGGACGACCGCGCCGGCACCGAGCAAGTGGTCGTCTTCAGCAACGAGCTGACACCGCTGACGGTCTACAGCGACCCGCACGGCTGCCAGCCCCTGCCCACGATCTCGCACGTCCTGGTCAACGAGACCTCGCGGACGGTCTATCTGCACGCGGACCGGTTCTGCCTGACCCCCGGCGTCCCCGTCCGTCCCGGTTACGGGGCGCACACCGGGCAGTTCTCCGGCGCCTTCTCCTCCTGAGAAGGGCCGGCTACAGGTGAGGCCGAGCGGCCACCGCCCGGCCTCGCCGACACGCACAGACACGTACTTCCCCAAGTCAGGAGACCGCCATGGCCGGTGAGCTGCATCCCGGCATCCCCACCGCGGACCCGGCCCGCGCCATCGCGCTCCGTCCCGGCCGGCACACGCGCGTGCGACTGGCCGCCTATGCCCGGCTGGCCAAGCTCGGCATGGTCGACTACTACCTGAGCCTGCTCGTCGTGGTCTCGCTGATTCCGTTGCGCGGTACGGCATTCGATGCCGCCTCATGGACGGCGTCGGCCGCGTTCCTGCTCGGCGAGGTGTGCCTGGTGAGCGCGGCCGTCGCGTTCGACGACGTCACCGGGTACCGGGACGGCAGCGACGCCGCCAACTACGGCACGGACCCACTGGTGCGCAGGCTCGCCCGCAAGCCGCTGCTGGCCGGTGTGCTGACCGAGCGGGACGCCCTCCGCTTCGCCCGCGCGGCGCTCGCCGCAGGTGCCCTGCTCTGGGCGGCGGCGCTGGCGCTCGCGCCCCACCGGCCGATGTGGGCCGTGCTCGGCGTCGTGCTCGCCGCCTTCCTCGTCCCCCAGTACTCATGGGGCCTGCGGCTCGGCTACCACGGACTCCAGGAGGCGTTCCTCGCCGGCGTCGGCTGGGCCTTCGTCCTGCCGCTGTACGGTCTGCTCACCGGGGCGGCCACCGGCCTCGCCGCCGTCGAGGCCTTTCTGTTCGGCCTGGGCCCGCTCCTGTTCGGCGTGTACTCGAACACCAACGACATCGCCGGTGACCGCGCCGTGGGCCGGCCCACCGCCGCCTGTCTCCTCTCCCGCCGTGGCAACACCGTCTTCATCGCCGCGCTCTCCGCCCTGGAGACCGCGGTGATCGTCGCGGCGGCCCTGCTGGGGGCCGCGCCGTGGTGGTTCCCGCTGGCCCTGCTGCCCGTGACGGCGGCCCGCGCCGCGCAGTTCACGGTCGGCATGCTGCGCGGCGACGTCCTGCGCGGCCGGCTTCTCGGCATCCGGGCCCACCGGGTGCTGGTCGCCGCCCTGGTGGCGGCCAATCTGCTGAGTGCCGGCGCGGCCTGATCCGTACAGACGGGAACGTGAGATGAGAACCCTCGAACCGGGGCTGCTCTTCGATGCCCTGGCCGACCGCGGCAGCACTACGCGGGTGCACCTGAGCCGCCCGCTGGACCTCCCCGACGACGGCCGGACGGCGTACCGGATCGAGGAGATCGCCGCGCTGGTGACACGGGCGGCGGGCTGGCTCGCCGGCCTCGGTGTCGCGCCGGGCGACCGGGTCGCCGTGATCAAGCCCAACCACTGGGACTACGTCCTGCTCGCCTGCGCCGCCGCCCGCATCGGCGCGGTGCCCGCGCTGATCTCCGCGAGCCTCCCGCCCGAGACCCTCCGGCTGCTGCTCAAGCGCCTCGACGCCACGGCCCTGGTCACCACCGCGGACACCCTGGCCGCCGCCCGCGCCGCCGGGACCGATCCGACCGCCCTCGCCCGCCGCACCCTCACCCTCGACGCCCCGGCCCCCGGCGCCGTCCCCGTGGCCGACGTGCGCGGACACCGGCCGCCGCCACCCCGGCACCGGGACGCCTCCGCCCCGCTGGCCATCATGCACACCTCGGGCACCACCGGCGTCCCCAAGCTGGTCGGCCACACCACCGCCTCGCTGGTCCACCGGATCGCGGCGGCCGAGGCGCGGCGCTGGCCGCTGGTGAGCAGCCGTCCCGGCGACACCGTCGCCCAGGCGACGTCGTACGCGCACGGACGCGCCCTCACCTGGACGCTGAGCGCGTTCTGGCTCGCCCCGCGCACGGTGGTGCTCCTGGACGGCTTCGACCCGGGGCGCGCCGGACCCGTCCTGCGCGCCCACCGCCCGACCGTTCTGGAGGCCACGCCCTCGGCCTATGTGCGCTGGCAGCCGCTCGCGACCGCGCCGGACAACCCCTTTCGCCACGTGCGCCTCTACATCAGCACCTTCGACGCGGTCCACCCGCCCACGGTGCGGACCTACCTCGCCGCCACCCGCCGCCGGCTGCCGCTGTGGGTGCAGGTGTGGGGGCAGTCCGAGACCGGCCCGCTCACCTTCCGCTGCCTCACCCGCCGCTCGGTACGCACGCGCGGGGAGCGGCACCCCACGACCCGCGACCTGGGCCGTCCGGTGCCCGGCAGGACGCGGCTGCGGGTGGTGGACCCGGCCACCCTGCGGCCGGTGCCGCGCGGTGAGCCCGGCCTGGTGATGGCCCGCACCGCCGCCTTGTGCGCGGGATACGTCGGGGAACAGGAGCGGCTGCTGGCCAAGTCCGCGGGCCGCTGGTTCGCCACCGGGGACCTCGGCGTGGTCACCCGCTCCGGCCGGCTGCGGCTGCTCGACCGCGAGGTGGACACGGTCCCGGGCGGCAGCGGTGCCGAGATCGAGGACGTGCTGCACGACCGGCTGCCGGAGGTCGTCGAGGCGGTGGTGCTCGGCCGGGCGAGCGGGCCCCCGCTGCCGGTCCTCGCGACCCGCGACGGCACACTCGCGCGCGACGCATGGTGCCGGGCCGTGGCCGATCTGCCGCCGCTCGCCGAGCCCGCCCTCGTGCCCCTGGACCTGCTGCCGCTCACCGCGACCGGCAAGGTCCGGCGGCAGGAACTGCGGGACCGGCTGCTCGACGACGCGGCGCCGTACGGCACCGGCCGCTGGACCTGAGCCGGTCCCGTCGCGTCCCGTCCCGCCCCGCCCCGTCCCGTCCCGTTCGCAACGACACCCAGACGAGGAAGTACCGCTGATGCCCGACGCAGACGTCGACGTGGCCGTGGTCGGGGCCGGGATCTCGGGCCTGGCCACCGCCTTCCACCTGGGGCGGGCCGGCAGGACGGTGCGCGTGTTCGAGGCGTGCGCCCGGGTCGGCGGACGCATGGCGGGCCGCCGCCACGAGGGATACGTCCTGGACGAGGGCGCCGAGCAGATCGCCACCCGTGGCTACGACGCCACCTGGCGGCTGATCCGGGAGGTCGGCCTGGCCGCGGACGCCGTCGTGCCGGTGGGCGGCCGCATCGCGGTCTGGCGCGACGGCCGCGCCCACGCCAACTTCGGCCATCCGGCGGGCCTGTTGACGGGCGCCGGGATGTCCTGGCGCGGACGGCTGTCCTGGCTGCGCTTCACCGCGTCGCTCACCCGGCACAGGAACCGCTTCGACCAGGCCCACCCGGAGGCGACCCCCCTGGGCGACGCGACCATCGAGGAGTACGCCCGCCGCCACCACCCCGACCTGCACGACCGCCTGTTGCAGCCGCTGGCGGGCGCGTTCTTCGGCTGGCGGCCGGACCGTTCGGCGATCGCCCCGATGGCCGCGCTGCTGCTCGCCGTCGGCGGTGCCGGGGAACGCTGGGTGGCCTACCGGGACGGCATGGACACCCTGGCCAGGCAGCTGGCGGGCCGGCTGGACGTCGTCACCGGCAACGCGGTCACCGCTCTCAAGCCGGGTCCGCGCACGGTCCGCATCGACCTGGCCGACGGCACGACGGTGACCGCCGGCCGCGCGGTACTGGCCGTGCCCGCGCCCGTCGCCCTCGCGCTGCACGCCGAACTCCCCGACGACGAACGCCCCTTCCTGACGGCGAGCACCTACCGCCCGATGCTCAAGGTCCTGTGCCTGCTGGACCGCCCGCTGCCGAGCCCGACCCCGCGCCCCTCCTACGCCCTCCAGGTCCCCGCCGTGGACGACCGGGTGTTCGCCGGAGCCATCCTCGACCACATCAAGGCCCCCGACCGCGTGCCCCCGGGCCGGGGCCTGGTCAGCCTCTTCGCCTCCCCCTACGCGTCGACGCGGCTGCTGGCCCGCTCCGACGCCGAGATCGCGGCCGAGGTCGGCGCCCACGCCGAGCGCTACCTGCCGGGCCTGGCCGAGGCCACGCGCACCACCTTCGTGATCCGCTGGCCCAACGGCCTGCCCGAAGCGACCCCGGCCGCCCTGCGGCTGCGCCGCTCCTTCCTCGACCGCCCCCTGCGCCGCGTCGACTACGCCGGCGACTGGGTCGCCCTGCGCCCCAACAGCGAGGGGGCCGTCCACTCGGCGTCCATCGCGGCGCGGCGCGTGCTCGCCGCGGATGGTGCGTCGCCCGGGAATGCCCGATCCTGATCCGTGTAGCGAACGCGACGCCGAGAACGTCCGTACGCTATACCGAACAGAAGTGGAAGGGTAGGGGTGAGATGGTGAGCGTCTCCGAGGGTTCGGTCCGGCGCATGCTGGCGGCCAACCTGAGGCGGGCCAGGACCCGGCGGGGCCTGTCGCTCTCCGAGCTGTCCAGGCGGTCGAGGATCGGCAAGGCGACGCTGTCGCAACTGGAGTCCGGGACCGGCAATCCCACGATCGAGACGGTGTTCAGCCTGTCCCGGGTGCTGGAGGTGCCGATCTCGGACCTGCTGGACGCCCGCCCGGCCGGCGAGCTGACCGTCGTACGGGCCGCGGAGACGGAGGTGCTCAGCGGCGAGGGCGTCGATCTGCGCCCGCTCCAGCGGATCGAGTCCGGCGACGCCGTGATCGAGGTCTTCGACCAGCGGGTGCGGGCCGGGTGCACCCAGGAGTCGCTCGGCCACGTGGGCGTCGAGCACACCGTCGTGCAGGCCGGCCGGCTCGGGGTGCGGGTGGAGCGGGAGGAAGTGGAACTGGGCCCCGGCGACTACGTGCGCTTCGACGCCTCGCGGCCGCACGGCTACACGGCGCTCGACGGCGAGGTGCGCTCGGTCCTGCTGCTCCAGTACCGGGCGGAGCAGCGGCTCCACCTGTCCGACCCGGGACTCGGCGGCTCCCACCCGGCCGCGGAGTAGCCCGCGCGGCGCGGCCGGGCAACCGCCCGGGCCGGAACCGTTGACAGACCCCCTGCCCGGTCTTACGTTTTCCGTCGTTCGCTATAACGAACGGAGACCGTTCGATGTACAGAACACGGGCTGTGGTGCTGGGCGCCGGGATCGTCGGCTGTGCCTGTGCCCGCGAACTGGCGCTGGCCGGGTTCGAGGTCACCGTCGTCGAACGCGGCGCCGCCGCCTCGGCGACCACGGCGCACGGCGAGGGCAACATCCTCGTCTCCGACAAGCAACCGGGCCCCGAACTGGAACTCGCCCGGCTTTCCCGGGAGTTGTGGCCCTAGGTGCTGGCAGCCGTCGCCGAGCGCTCCGCGCACGCGGCACGGGCGGTGGAGTGGGAGCCCAAGGGCGGCATCGTCGTGGCGACGACCGACGCCGGCGCCCGCGAGCTGACCCGCTTCGCCGCCGTCCAGCGCTCCGCCGGCGTGCACGCGGAGGACCTCAACGCCGACGCGCTCGCCGCGGCCGAACCCCACGTCACCCGCGAGGCCGCCGCGGCGGTGCACTACCCGCAGGACGCCCAGGTGCAGCCGGCCGCCGCGGCCACCGCGCTGCTCACCGAGGCCCTCGCGGCGGGCGCCGCCCTGCGCACCGACTGCGAGGTGCTCGGTGCGGTCACCCGCAGCGGCCGGATCACCGCGGTGCGCACCTCGGCCGGCCTCCTGGAGGCGGACTGCTTCGTCAACGCCGCGGGCCCCTGGTCCGGCGAGCTGGCCACGCGGCTGGGCGCCCCCGTGGACATCCGGCCCCGGCGCGGCGACGTCCTGGTGACCACGCCCCTGCCGCCGACCGTCTTCCACAAGGTCTACGACGCGGACTACGTGGGCGCGGTCGGCAGCGGCGCGGCCGATCTGCAGACCTCGGCCGTGGTGGAGTCCACCCGCGCCGGCAGCGTGCTCATCGGCTCCTCCCGCCGCCGCGTAGGCTTCGACGACCGGCTGCGCCCCGAGGTCCTCTCGGCCGTCGCCGCCAAGGCGCTGCGGCTGTTCCCGATGCTGGCCGGTGTCCCGGTGATGCGCGCCTACGGCGGATTCCGCCCCTACGTCCCCGACCACCTGCCGGTCATCGGCGCCGACCCGCAGCTGGCCGGCCTGTGGCACGTCGGCGGTCACGAGGGCGCCGGCATCGGCCTGTCGGTGGGCAGCGCACGGCTGCTGCGCCAACTGCTGCTCGGCCGGCCGACGGACATGGACCCGACCCCGTTCCGGGTGGACCGCCCGGCCGTGCTCGGCGACCACACCCGCATCACCAGGGAGGAGACGGCATGAGCCCCAGACGCGTGCGCGCCGAGTGCGACAGCGTCGGACGGCAGGACAGGCCGCTGCGCTTCACCGTGGACGGCGAACCCGTCGACGGCATCCAGGGCCAGACCATCGCGGGCGCCCTGCTCGCCGCCGGCCGCCTGGCCTGGCGGCAGGGCCGCACCGGCGCCCCCCGGGGCGTCTTCTGCGGCATCGGCGTCTGTTTCGACTGCCTGGTGACCGTGGGCGAGGAGCGCGACGTCCGCGCCTGCCGCCGCCGGGCCCGCGACGGCGACGTGGTCACCACCCAGAGCCGGCGCCCCGAGCCCCGCGGCCCGGGCCTTGCGCACCCCATCCTCCAGGCAGAGGAGGAGAGTTGAGCACGCGCCATGTGGTCGTGGTCGGCGCGGGGCCCGCGGGCCTCGCCGCGGCGGAGGCCGCGCTCGCCGCCGGTGCCCGGGTCACGCTGCTGGACTCGGCCGACCAGCCCGGCGGTCAGTACCACCGCATGCTGCCCGAGCCCTACCGGGCCGCCCGCCCCGAGCGGCTGCACCACGGCTGGCGGGCCTTCGACCGGCGCCGCCGCCGGGTGCTCGGCCACCCGCGCTGCGCCTGGTGGTCCGAGACCTCGGTCTGGGCCCTGGAACGCCCGGCCCCGGACGAGCCCGGGGTGCCACGGGTGCACCTGCTGCGCGGCCCGGCCGACGGCGCCACCCGCCGCCGTCTGGTCCTCGATCCCGACGCGCTGGTGCTCGCCGTGGGCGCCCACGACCGCGTACTGCCCTTCCCCGGCTGGGAGTTGCCCGGTGTGTTCACCGCCGGCGCCGCACAGGCGCTCGCCAAGGGCGAACGGGTCGTCGTCGGGGACCGGGTGGTGGTCGCCGGCACCGGGCCCTTCCTGCTGCCGGTGGCCGCCTCCCTCCTGGAGGCCGGCTCCCGGGTCCTGGAACTGCTGGAGGCCAACCCCGCGGGCACCGTGGCCGGCGGCTGGGCCCGGCGCCCCTGGCAGCTGGCGGCCCATGGCGGCAAGGCCGGTGAACTCGTCGAGTACGCGGCCTTGTTGCTCCGGCACCGGGTGCCCTGCCGCGTCGGCCGCACCGTCGTGGCGGCGCGCGGCGACGGCCGGGTGGAGGAGGTCGTCACCGCACGGCTGCGCCCCGACTGGTCGGTGGTGCCGGGCACCGAACGCGCGGTCGCGGTCGACGCGCTCTGTGTCGGCCACGGCTTCAGCCCGCGGCTCGAACTGCCGGTGGCCGCCGGATGCGCGCTGCGCGGCACACCGGGCGCCGAGTTCGTGGCCGTCGACGACGACCAGCGCACCAGCTGCCCCGGCGTCTACGCGGCCGGTGAGATCACCGGCGTCGCGGGCGCCCCGGCCGCGCGGGCCGAGGGCGCGCTCGCCGGATGGCTGGCCGGCGGCGGCACCCCGGACGCCCCCGCGCTGCGCCCCCTGCGGCGCGGCCGGGACCAGGGCCGCGCCTTCGCCGCACGGCTGGCCGACGCACACCCCATCGGCCCCGCGTGGCCCGAGTGGCTGCGCCCCGACACGGTCGTCTGCCGCTGCGAGGAGACCGACTACGCCTCG
>NZ_VOGW01000050.1:0-18932 GCF_007896895.1 Streptomyces misionensis
CCGTCTCCCGCTCCGCCCGCGCGAGCAGCTTCGTCGCGATCAGCACCTCCAGCAGGCCCAGGGCGTCATCGACCGCGCGGGACGTCGGGCAGACCGCGGGGGCCAGCAGCGTGGCCGGGCGCCGGGAGTCGCCGTGCCGCTTGAGACAGCGACGCCTTGCCCTCGACGCCGTACCGCGACAGCTCCGCCAGCCGCCACGTCGGTATCCCGGACACGTCCGCCTCTCCCATTCCGAGGTCGGTGATCTCCCCGGCCCGTTCCAAGGCCCACTGCATCTGCGGCCCGGAGATCCGCACCGGGCCCCGCCGGAGCCGGTCCAGCTCCGAGACCCGCGCCACCGGCTCCACCGTCAGCAGCGAGCCCAGGACCGCCCGCTGACCGGTACTCAGCAGGCCGCACAGGGTGTCCCACCGGCGGTTGTCCGCCGTCTCCCGGACTGTGCCCACCAGCCGGGCCAGGCGGCTCGCCCCGGGCAGCAGCACTCGGCGCTCGCGCAGCCACCGACGCCCGCTTCCTCCAGGGCCTGCCGCAGTTGCCCGGCGGCGCCGGGGAGCGACGCGCCGGGACGCGCCGTGCGTCCGGGCCCACACGCGGCTGCCGGGCACCGGCCGTGTCACCGCCGCCCGCCGAGGCGTGCAGGGCCACCGCAACTCCCGCTCCGGCCACCAGCACGACCCCGGTCGCCCTCCAGGCCCGGGCCCGTCTCCCCCGCGGCGCGCGAGCGCCGCCTGCGAGACCGGCCCCGGTCCTTCGATCGTGGCCGGTCTCGGTGCGTCAACCGGCGACGGTGGTCAGGTTGCCGGGCACGTAGGCTCCACCCTGGTTGTTGAGGATCACGCCGAGCCGGTTGGTCGCGTTGATCATCGCGACGAGGGAGACGAGAGCGATGGCCTGCTCCTCGTCGTAGTGCTTGCGCACCCGGGCCCAGGTCTCGTCAGTGACCCCTGCACGTCCGTCGATGATGCGGGTGCCCTCCTCGGTGAGGGCCAGCGCGGCTCGCTCGGCATCGGTGAACACGGTGGAATGCCGCCAGGCGGCGACGAGGCTGAGCCGGGCCGCGTCCTCGCCGGCCGCGGCGGCGTCCTTGCTGTGGATGTCGACGCAGAAGCCGCAGCCGTTGATCTGGCTGGCTCGCAGCTGCACCAACTCCTGGGTGGATCTGGGCAGCGGCGACTCCTGGATGACCTGGCTGACGGCGTAGATCCGCTTGCCGACCTTCGTGCCGAGCTCGGTGTCGAACAGGTTCATACGGGTTTCCATCGGGGCTTCCTCACTCATGGAATCGTGGGGCTGATGCCCATGAGGCGCCGGTCGCCGCGCTCCTGTGACACGGGGCAGACGTGACGTGGGTCATGGTGCGCGGCTGTCACAGAACCAAGGCCAGTGGCGTCCCGTGTACGACACGCACCACACGTAGCGAGACAGAAGTCGGGGAGCTGACGATGGTGGACAGGGATGCCGGAATCGACACGGGGGCGACCACGGCCACGGCCACGGCCACGGATAGCTTCATTTCCCACCGCAATCTGCTGTTCACGGTGGCCTACGAGATGCTGGGCTCGGCGGCCGACGCCGAGGACGTCCTCCAGGAGACGTGGCTGCGCTGGTCGGGCGTCGAGCACGCCGCAGTCCGCGACCCGCGCGCCTTCCTGGTCCGCATCACCACCCGCCAGGCTCTGACCCGCCTTCGCACACTCCGCCGCCGCAAGGAGTCCTACGTCGGCCCATGGCTGCCCGAGCCGCTGCTCACCGCGCCCGACGTGGCCGAGGACGTCGAGCTCGCGGACAGCGTCTCCATGGCGATGCTCCTCGTACTGGAGACCCTCGCGCCGACCGAGCGTGCCGTGTTCGTGTTGCGGGACGTCTTCGACCTGGACTACGACGAGATCGCGCAGGCCGTCGACAAGACCCCGCCCGCCGTCCGCCAGATCGCGCACCGCGCCCGCGCCCACGTCGCCGCGCGCCGCCCTCGCGAGACGGTCTCCCCGTCCCAGACCCGCGACGCGCTCGCCGCCTTCCAACAAGCGGTTGCAACAGGCGACTTGACGGGACTCCTCGACATGATCGCCCCGGACGTCGTCCTCCTGACGGATGGCGGCGGAGTCGTCCGGGCCGCCGTGGAACCGGTGGCGGGCCTGGCGGACGTGACCGAGGCCCTGGCCAGGCTCAGCGGTGCCCTGCTGCGACCGACCCTGGTCAACGGTCACCCGGCCCTGATCATCCGCCGCGACGGCCGGATCGACACGGTCGTGACCCTCCGTCTGGACGCCGGCCTCATCACCGGCCTCTACGCCGTCCGCAATCCTGACAAGCTGTCACGCATGAACCGCGAGACAGCGATGAGCCGCTGACGCCGGGACCGCCGCCTGGGCCAGCGCCGCAACGGGCGTATCACCGCGGGAACCGGAGGTCCGTAGCGCATCCCGACGATGAGGTCCCACGTAACTACCAGCCGCCCAGGAAGCGATGGCCTCCGGGCCAGCCCTTATCTGTCGTCGAACGATCGTTTGCCGACAGGCAGGCGGCGCGAGCGATGAACTCGTGCAATCCGGGGACTCGCGGCGGCGCGAATCCAAGCAGATCCGATGGTGATTGCCGACGGGGATTTCACGGGGCAGCCCCTCGCCGCCGCCCGGCGAACTCCGACGCGACCTCCAGCGCGAGCTGACCGACTACGGACTGCGCGCCGCCGAGACCAAGAGCGCGAAAGGCGGGTGCCGCTCCGCCGTCGCGGCCACGAAGACCGCCGACTTACGCACCGCGTACCTGGAAGGCCGCTCCATCGCCACCCTCGCCCGCGACCACGGCGTCAGTCGCGGGGCGATCCGTACCGCCGTCGCCGACCTCCTGCCCGACCACACCGCCATCGAGGAGGGCGCGCCCGCCCCGGAGCTGCCGGTCACCCTCGACATGCCGGCAAGGTCGCCGACCACCTTCGCACCACCGAGCCGGAGCCCCCCGAGCGCGCCGCGCTCGACCAGGGGACACCCGTACGGCGCGGCCAGGGCTACACCCGGCGCGTCAGCGCCGGCCCCGCCGTAAATCGAGGGGCTCCTCGCCCACTGCCAGCCACTCGACGGCGGCCACGGCGTGCCCGCGGTCCCGGCCGCCCGCAGTGGGGCGAAGATCTCCGTGTGCCGGATGACGTCGCCCGGATTTGGCCCTGCGGGCAGCGGACGGCGGCCTTGGTGCCGCCTGCGGAAGCAGCGGTGTCGACGGCGACACCGCTGCCCGCGCAGGTGAACCGCGCCATGGAGAAACGCAACTCCCTGGCCCGTGCACACAGTTCACCTCCACCATCATCCGACGCTTGACGTCGTTGCATCCCCTGACCCCCATCTGCCGGACCAGGGGACCGGTGACGCGCCGGTGCGCGACGTGCTACGGCGCCACGTCCTCCAGTTGTCGTCCGCTCGTTTCCTCCGCGGCCGCCCCCGCCGTGAGCGAACCGATCAGGGCCACCGCCGCGAGGGTCACGAACACGGTGCCGAGCGCGCCGTCCGCGTAGACCGCGCCGACCACGATCGGGCCGAGGATGACGCCGAGGCGGTTCATGGCGCCGCCGATGCTGGAGCCCAGGGCGCGTATGCGGGTGGGGAAGATTTCGGGGGTGTACAGGTACAGGCAGATGTTGGAGCCGAAGAGGAAGACGCTCGCCAGCGAGGTCCACACCAGCACGCCCACGGCCGAACCGCCGGAGAGGACGCCGAGCAGGAGCAGGGTGACGGCGGCCGCGCCCAGGCACCGGGTGACCGTGCGGCGGCGTCCGGCGCGGTCCACGGTCAGGGCCACGAGCAGGCAGCCGACGAGGCCCGCGCAGGAGGTCACCGTCGAGTACCCGAGTGCTTCCGACAGGCTCAGGCCGAAGCGGGTGCCGTAAATGGTGGGCAGCCAGGACGTGATGCCGTAGTTGACGAAGTAGCCGGTGAACCACAGCACACCGACGACCAGCGTGCGCCTGCGGTAACGGCCGCGGAGCAGTTCCCGCAGGCCGCTTCGGCCCTCGGGCGCCCGTGCCGCGGGCGCCGCGGGGGCCGGCTCGGGCAGGGGTGCGCCGGTGGCCCTCTCGACCTTCCGCTCGATCGCCGCCATCGTCTCCAGGGCCTGCTCGTGGCGTCCGCGGTCGGCGAGCCAGCGCGGCGACTCGGGCACGCAGCGGGCGATGAGCAGGCACAGCGCTCCGGGAATCGCCGCGAGGCCGAACATCCAGCGCCAGCCCAGCAGCGGCACCAGCCACGAGGCGAGCAGGGCGCCGGCGGTCAGGCCCGCCGGGAAGACCAGCTCGTACAGGAGGACGAAGCGGCCCCGCTGGTGGGTGCGGGTGATCTCGGCGATGAAGGTGGCCGCGACCGGCACCTCGCCGCCGATGGCCAGGCCCTGGACGAAGCGGGCGGCCATGAACGGTGCGGGTGAAGTGCACACCGTGAGCGCCAGGTTGCACAGACTGGACAGGGCGATGCAGGCCGCGATGACCTTCACCCGGCCGAGGCTGTCGGCCAGGCGGCCCGACAGCAGTGCCCCGGCGAGCATGCCCACCGAGCCGACGGTCATCAGCGCGGTGGTCTGCCCGGTGCCCAGCTGCCATTCGGCCCGTAGCTGGGGCAGTGCGTAGGCGATGAGCAGCTGGTCGAAGGCCTCGAAGAAGGTCACGGCGCCGATGACGAGGCGGACGGTGACGTGCCAACGGCACAGGGGCAGGCGTTCGAAGCGGGCACCGATGGCGGCGGCGAGGGCGGCGGCGTCGGGGTGGCGGCCCGCGGTGGGAGCGTCGAGGGTCATGGAGGGGGCCTCCGGCTTCCGCGCGGGATGTCGGGACGCGCGGGAGTGGTAGGGCCGGGCGGGACGGGCCTGAGCGGCCCTGCGTACGCGCGGCAGTGAGAGACGGGAGGGCTCGGCGGTCGGGGGACAGTACCTGAGGGTGCGCCGGCAGATCTCCCCGCCGACCGGTTGCGTAAGGGCTGAATGTTTCAGCGCTTAGGTTGTACCCCTTGTTCGACGGGGGCCGTCAAGGGGTCGCCGCCGGGGAAAAATCATCGGGCCCGCCCTCTTGCGGACCGAATATTTAAGCCCTTAGATTTCAAGCGCTTCGCCGATGGACCTCGGCTCCGTGAGCGGGCCGCCCGCGAAGCTCCCCCTGCCACTCCTGTCCGGAGGTTCTGCCATGCCGCGCATCCCACCCGACGAGATCCTCATCGCGGGCGCGTTCCGGCGCGGCGCGGGCGCACCGATCGAGACGGCGGACCCGGCCGACGGCACCCTGATCACCACGGTCCACGCCGCCTCGCCCGCCGACGTCGACGAGGCGGTCGGCGCCGCCGCGGCAGCGGCCGCCACGCCCGCCTGGCGCGACCTGCTGCCGCACCGGCGCGCCCGCCTCCTGCACCGGATCGGCGACCTGATCGAGGAGCACGCCGCCGAACTGTCCGCGCTGCAGACCGCCGACACCGGCAAGACCCTCACCGAGACCCTCGCCCTGGCCATGAGTGCCGCCGGCACCTTCCGCTACACGGCCGCCGCGCTCGAGACCGCCGAGGACTCCCTCACTCCCGCCCGCGGCCCCTACGTCACGATGAGCGTGTACGAGCCGATCGGCGTGGTCGGCGCCATCAACCCGTGGAACTCGCCGATCGCCTCCGACGCGCAGAAGGTGGCTCCGGCCCTCGCCGGCGGGAACGCCGTCCTGCTCAAGCCCGCCGAGTGGACGCCGCTCGTCTCACTCGCCTTCGGCCGCCTGGTCCATCGGGCGCTCACCGAGGCCGGGATGCCGACCGCGCTGCTCTCCGTCCTGCCGGGCAAGGGCAGTGTCGTCGGGAACGCGATCGTCACCCATCCGCTCGTGCGACGGATCGGGTTCACCGGTGGCACCGCCACCGGCCGCACCATCGCGCGCGCCGCCGCCGACAAACTCGTCCCGGCCTCCCTGGAACTGGGCGGCAAGTCACCGACGATCGTCCGCGAGGACGCCGACGTCGAACAGGCCCTGGCCGGTGTGATGTTCGGGATCTTCTCCTCCAGCGGACAGTCCTGCATCGCCGGGTCGCGGCTCTTCGTGCACCGCTCGCTCTACGACTCCTTCCTCGGTGAACTCGTCGAGCGGGTGCGGAAACTGCGGGTCGGGCCGGGAACCGACCCCGCTACCCAGGTCGCCCCGCTGGTCCACCACCGGCACCGTGACGCGGTCGCCGCCTACGTGGACCTCGCGCGCGCCGAGGGCGGGCGGGTCCTGTGCGGCGGCGCCGCCCCGCAGGGCGCGGCCCACGCGGACGGCGCCTACTACCTGCCGACCGTCATCGACGGGCTGCCCAACTCCGCCCGGGTGTGCCAGGAGGAGATCTTCGGCCCGGTCCTCGTCGCGCTTCCTTACGAGGACGAGGACGACCTCGTCGAGCAGGCCAACGCCAGCGTGTACGGCCTGGCCTGCGGCATCTGGACCCGCGACGCCCGTGCGGCCTGGCGGCTGGCCCGGCGCATCGAGGCGGGGACCGTCTGGATCAACACCTACAAACAGTTCTCCATCTCCACCCCTTTCGGCGGGATGAAGGACAGCGGCCTCGGCACGGAGAAGGGCCGCGACCTCATCCGCGCCTACCAGCGGCAGAAGTCCCTGTACTGGGGCACCGCCGCCACTCCCCTGCCCTGGGCCCGCTGACCCACACCCCGGAGACCCTCACCATGACGCACCCCCCGATCGCCCGGCTGCGCGCCCTGCGCTCCGTGGAACTGCTCACCCCGCACTTCGCCGAGGCCACCGACTTCTACGAGCAGGCCTGGGGCCTGGAGGTCGTCGAGGCCGAGCACAGCTCGAGCTGGCTGCGCGGCACCGGCGAGGAACACCACGCCCTCAAGCTCACCCGTGCCGACCGGATCGGCCTGGGCAAGCTCGCCTTCGCCGTGGGCACCCCCGCCGAGATCGACGAGGCGGCACGCGGACTCGAGACACGCGGCATCACGCCGGTCAGCGGGCCGGGACCGCTCGACCAGGTGGGCGGCGGCTACGGCCTGCGGTTCCGGGACAACGACGGGCGGCTGATCGAACTGTCCGCCGACACCTGGGCGGTGGCGGCCCGCGGACGTGACGCCGCAGTGCCGGTCGGCGTCACGCACGCGGTGCTCAACACCCCTGACATCGACGCGTCGGTGGCCTTCTACCAGGACGTCCTGGGCATGCGTGTCTCGGACTGGTCCGAGCACCAGATGGCGTTCCTGCGCTGCAACAGCGACCACCACTGCGTCGCCTTCAACCAGGCGGCCTGGGTGTCCCTGAACCACGTGGCGTACGAGATGAACTCGGTCGACCACTTCATGCGCGGCCTCGGGCGGCTGAGGCACCACGGCATCACCCCCGCGTGGGGGCCGGGCCGGCACGGGCCCGGCAACAACACCTTCTCCTACTTCACCGACCCCACCGGCCTCGTCTGCGAGTACACCTCGGGGGTCGCCCAGGTCGTCGAGGACGCCTGGATCTGCAAGGTGTGGCGGCGCACCCCCGAACTGTCCGACGTGTGGGGCACCGCCGGACCGCCGTCCCGGCTGATCCGCGCCCACATGGCGGGCACGCCCGACGGCGGCCCCGTCGTCCCGCCCGTCGATGCCGAAGGAGCCCTCGCATGAGCACCCCCACCCCGCGCCGCGTCGGCCTGATCGGCTGGGGCGCCATCGGCCGAGTCGTCGGCGGCGCGCTCGCCGCGGGCGACATCCCGGGCGCCGAGCTGGTGTGCGTGGTCGACAACCGGCCCGTCGGGGACGCCGCCCCGGTCCCGCAGTACACCGTCGAACAGGCCCTGGACCACTGCGACCTGATCGTCGAGGCCGCCGGGCAGGCCGTCGTGCGCGAGTGGGGCGAGGCGATCCTCGCCTCCGGCACCGACCTGCTCGTCGCCTCGACCGGCGCCCTGACCGACGAGGAACTGGCCAAGCGGCTGCTGCACACCGGGCCCGGCCGCGTGTACTTCACCGGCGGCGCGGTCGGCGGACTCGACCTGCTGCAGGCCGTCCGCGCCATGGGGCCCCTCGACGAGGTGCGGCTGACCACCACCAAACTGCCGTCCACCCTGGAACAGCCGTGGATGGACACGGAGTTGCTGGCACGCATGCGGTCGGCCACCGGGCCGGTCGAGGTCATGACGGGGACCGCGCGGGACGTTCCGGTGAAGTTCCCCAAATCGACCAACGTCGCGGCCTCCGTCGCCCTCGCCGTCGGGGACCCGGAGACGGTGCGCGTCAGCGTCGTCGCGGACCCGGCGGCCCGGCACACCTCCCATGTCATCGAGGCGTCCGGCGCACACGGGGACTACCGCTTCGAGGTACGGCACCTGCCGGACGCCACCAACCCGGCGACCAGCCAGGTCGTCCCGTACGCGGTGCTCCGTTCGCTCGCCGCGCTCGCCGGGCGGACGGGGCAGATCCTGTGACCGCCTACGACATCTTCGGCCTGCACCTGGAAGAGGCCGGCGACAGCGGACCGCTGCTGCTGTGCCTGCACGGCATCGGCTCCTCCTCGGCGGCCTTCGCCCCGCAGCTCGCGGCACTGGGAGACCGCTTTCGGGTCGTCGCCTGGGACGCGCCCGGGTACGCGCGGTCGGCCGACCCCGAACAGCCGCTCACGATGGACGACTTCGCCGACGCCGCCGCCGAGGTGATCCGCGCCCGGGGCGGCGCCGCCCACGTCCTCGGCGTCTCCTTCGGCGGCGTGATCGCACTGCGGCTGGCCGTGCGCCATCCCGGCCTGGTCGAGTCGCTGATGATCTGCGACTCCTCACCCGGCTCCGGCGCCGACCCCGAGAAGGCTGCCGGGATGCGGGCCCGCGCCGAAGAACTCGCCCGGATCGGCCCGGAGGCCTTCGCCGCCGCCCGCGCCCCGCGCCTGGTCTCCCCCGGTGCGTCCGCCGACCTCGTGCGGCGCGTGACCGCCGCCATGGCCGCCTCGGTCCGCCTGCCGGGCTACGCATACGCGGCCGAGGCCATGGCCTCCACCGACCTGCGCGGCGAACTGCACCGCATCACCGCGCCCACCCTCGTCCTGTGCGGCGACAAGGACCGGATCACCGGCCCCGACAGCTCACAGGTCCTGGCCGGCGGCCTGCACAAGACCGCCTACGTGATCGTCAAGGACGCCGGTCACCTGGCCAACCAGGAGCAGCCCGAGCGCGTCAACGCCTGGCTCGCCTCCCACCTGCACATCGTCACCGACCACCTCGCTCACGCCAGGAAGGGCTGATCACCATGCCTTTGACCACCACCGAGTACGACAACGGCGGCGACCTCGCCACGTACACCGACTCCCTGATCGCCACCAAGGACTCCCGCGAACCCGACTGGGGCACCCTGTCCTTCCAGGAGAAGGCGGGTCCGCAGTACAAGCGCGCGCAGATCCGCTACGTCGGCTCCGGTGCCACCGGCAACCACGAGGACGACAACCGGATCATCCCCTCCGGTGGCTTCACCTTCTCCAACATGCTGCTGCCGCCCGGCGCCGAGGGCCCGGCCCACACCCACCACGACGTCGAGGAGGCGTTCTTCGTCCTGGAGGGGAAGGTCCGCGTCGGCATCCACCGCGGTCCCGACGAGGTCGAGTACCGGACCCTCGGTTACCGCGACATGATCGTGGTGCCGGCCGGCGTCACCCGCTCGCTGAAGAACGAGGGCGACACCGAGGCGCTGTTCTGCGTCGTCATCGGCACGCAGAAGCCGCAGGTGCCGACGTACCCCGAGTACTCGCCGCTGTACGGCGTCACCCGTGACTGAGCCCGCCGCCCGGCGCACCGTCGTCGTGACGGGCGCGGGCCGTGGCCTCGGCGAGGCCATGGCCCGCCGCGCGGCGGCGGACGGGTTCCGGGTGGTGGTCGCCGAGCTGAACACCGCCTGGGGCGAGCGGACCGCCCAGGCGATCCGCTCGGCGGGCGGCGAGGCGGAGTTCGTGCCGCTGGACGTCTCGGACCCCGAGTCGGTCGCCGCGCTCGCCGACCGGCTGGCCGGCTCCGGTCCCGTCTACGGACTGGTCAACAACGCCGCGCTGGCCAACGGCGTCGGCGGCAGGGAGTTCCAGGACATCGACATCGAGGTCTGGGACCGGCTGATGGCGGTCAACGCGCGCGGCCCCTGGCTGGTGGCCAAACACCTGCTGCCCCTGATGAGCCGGCCCGGCCGCATCGTCAACATCGCCTCCGACGCCGCCCTGTACGGTTCGCCCCGGCTCGCCCACTACCTCGCCTCCAAGGGCGCGGTCGTCTCCCTCACCCGGGGCATGGCCCGCGAACTGGGCGAGCAGGGCATCACCGTCAACGCGGTCGCCCCGGGCCTCACCGAGGTCGAAGCCACCGAAACGGTCCCGCGGGAGCGCCACGCGCTCTACGCCACCCACCGCGCCATCACCCGCCCGCAGCGGCCCGAGGATCTCACCGGACTCGTCGCCTACCTGCTCGGCGAGGAGTCCCGCTACGTCACCGGACAGGTGCTCGCCGTCAACGGCGGCTTCACCATGCACTGACTTCCCCCACTCGACCCCCTGCAAGGAGTACGTCATGGATCTCGGCCTCGCCGACCGCACGGTACTCGTCACCGGAGGCAGTTCCGGCGTCGGCCTGGCCACGGTCCGCGCCCTGCTCGACGAAGGCGCCCGCGTCGCCACCTGCGGGCGTGACGGCGAACGTCTCGCCAAGGCCGCCGCCCGGCTCGGCGCCGGACCCGACCGCCTGTTCACCGCCACCTGCGACGTCCGCGACGGCGACGCCGTACGCCGCTTCACCGACGCCGCCGCCGCCCACTTCGGCGGACCCGTCGACGGCCTGGTCAACAACGCGGGCCAGTCCCGCATGAAACGCCTGGACGACACCACGGCCGAGGACTGGCGTGACGAACTGGAGCTGAAGTTCACGGGTGTCCTCAACCCCCTTGCCGCCGCGCGCCGGTACCTGCGCGCCTCGGACGCGGCCTCGGTGGTGAACGTCAACGCCGTGCTGGCGAAGCAGCCCGAGACCCGCCTGATCACCACCAGCGCCGCCCGCGCCGGCATCCTCAACCTCTCCAAGTCCCTGGCGCACGAACTCGCCGCCGAGGGCATCCGGGTCAACTCCGTCTGCCTCGGCCTGATCGACACCGGCCAGTGGACCCGCAGGCACGCCGCCGCCGACAGCGGCCTCGGCTACGAGGACTGGCAGGCCGAACTGGCCGCCGACCGCGGCATCGCGCTCGGACGGCTCGGCCGCGCGGACGAGGTGGCGTACGCCGTCGTCGCGCTGCTCTCCCCGCGCGCCTCCTACATCACCGGAACCAGCATCGACGTCTGCGGCGGAGTCGGCCGCGGCATCCTGTGAGGAGCCTCTCCATGCAGTACGACAACGGAGGCGACCTCCTCGTCGCCCATCTGAAGTCCCTCGGCATCGACACCGTCTTCGGCATCGTGTCGGTGCACAACCTGCCGCTCGTCGAAGCGGTCGACCGCGAGCTGCGGTTCGTACCGGTGCGCCACGAGGCCACCGCCGTCAACGCCGCCGACGGATACGGGCGGGCCCGCGGCTCCATCGGGTGCGCGCTGACCTCCACCGGAACCGGGGCGGGCAACGCGGCCGGCTCGTTGATCGAGGCCCTGGCGTCCGGCACGGCGGTCCTGCACGTCACCGGGCAGATCGAGTCCGCCCACCTGGGCAGCGGGCGCGGATTCATCCACGAGACGAAGGACCAGCTCGGCATGCTGACGGCCGTGTCCGCGTACGCGGCCACCGTCGGCTCCGCACGCGACGCCGGACGACTGCTGCGCGAGGCATCGGCCGCCGCGCTCACCGCGCCCGGCGGACCCGCCAGCATCGAGTGGCCCATCGACCTGCAGTACGCGCCCCAGCAGGACACGGGCGAGA
Organism: Streptomyces misionensis; assembly: GCF_007896895.1. Classification (GTDB taxonomy): domain Bacteria; phylum Actinomycetota; class Actinomycetes; order Streptomycetales; family Streptomycetaceae; genus Streptomyces; species Streptomyces misionensis_A. The sequence continues at coordinate 11,853 of NZ_VOGW01000050.1, forward strand.
CGGTCACCGCCGCCCCGGCCCCGGTGCCGGACCCGGCAGCTCTCGACGCCGCGCGCGAGCTGCTGGCCTCCGCCCGCCGTCCGCTGATCTGGGCGGGCGGCGGCGCCACCACCGCGCGCGAGGAACTGCTCGCCCTGCTGGAGGCCACCGGTGGCGGCCTGCTCACCTCCAACTCCGGCCGCGGCAGCGTCCCCGAGGACCACCCGCTGGTCATCGGCAACTTCGCCACCACCCCGCCCTGCCGGGCCCTCCTCTGCGATGCCGACCTGCTTGTCACCATCGGCACCCACTTCCGCTCCAACGAGACCGCCGACTACGGACTCGAGCTGCCCGCCGCGCACCTCCAGATCGACGTCGACCAGGCCGCCCTCGGCCGGGTGTATCCGGCGTCCCACGCCCTGCACGCCACGGCCGCCGCCGTCCTGCCCGCGCTCACCGCCGCCGCCCGCCGCGCGGACGACGACTGGACCGCCCGCGTGACCACCGTCCGCGACGACGTACGCGCCGGCCTGCACGACGGCATCGGCCCCCAGGCGGCCGTCTGCGACGCGCTCGCCGCCGCCCTGCCGCGCGGCGCCGTCGTCGCCCGGGACGTCACCATCCCCTCCTCCTCCTGGGGCAACCGGCTGCTGCCGATCCACGACCCGCGCGCCAACGTCTTCCCCCGCGGTGGTGGCATCGGCCAGGGCCTCGGCATGGGCATCGGTGCCGCGCTCGCCCGGCCGGGGCAGCCGACCGTCGTCATCGCCGGCGACGGCGGCCTCGCCGTGCACCTCGGCGAACTGCTCACCGTCGCACAGGAGCGCCCCCGCCTGACCCTGATCGTCTTCAACGACGGCGGATACGGAGTGCTGCGCAACATGCAGGACAAGTACAGCGAACGCCGCTCCGGCGTCGACCTGTTCACCCCGGACTTCGCCCCGCTCGCCGCCGCCTGCGCCCTTCCCTACGCACGCGTCGCCTCGGAGGCGGACGCCGCACCCGTCCTGGAGGCGGCCCTCGCCTCCGACGGCCCGACCCTCGTCGAGGTCGACCTCCAGGCGCTCGGCCCGATGAAGAACCCGTTCACCCCACCCGTCACGATCCCCGCCGCGTAGGGAGGCCACCGCCATGACCGCTGACCGCGAGTACGAACTCGACCTCCTCGTCCGCCGGATGACCTGGGAGGCGGAAGGCGTCCTCTCCGTCGACCTGGTCCGCCCCGACGGCAAGCCCCTGCCCGCCTGGACCCCGGGCGCCCACCTCGACCTGCACGTCGGCGGGCACGTCCGCCAGTACAGCCTGTGCGGCGACCCCGCCGACCTCACGGCCTACCGCCTGGGCATCCTCGACGAGCCGTCCTCGCGCGGCGGTTCCCGGCACGTGCACGGCAAGCTGCGCCCCGGCCAGAGTGTCCGGGTGGCGGGTCCGCGCAACCACTTCGCCCTGGAACCCGCCGCGTTCTACGTGTTCCTCGCGGGCGGCATCGGCATCACCCCGATCCTGGCGATGGCCCGCCAGGCCGAGCGGGACGGGGTGCCCTACCGGCTCGTCCACGGCGGCAGGACCCGCGCCACCATGGCCTTCGGCGCCGAGCTGACCGCGCTGACCGGCGGCGAGGTGACCCTCGTACCGCAGGACGAGCAGGGCCACATCGACCTGGCGGCCGCCCTGCGGGACCTGCCGGACGACACCCTCGTGTACTGCTGCGGACCCGAACCGCTGCTGAAGGCGGCCGAAGAGTCCTGTCCCGCGGGCCGGCTGCGCGTCGAACGGTTCGCCGCGCCCGCCACCGTGGCACGCGCGGACGACGACACCGCCTTCGAGGTGGAATGCCGTACCTCGGGTGTGACCCTGACCGTCGGCGCCACCACCTCCATCCTCGAAGCCGCCGAGAACGCGGGCCTGACCGTCACCTCCTCCTGCCGCGACGGCATCTGCGGATCGTGCGAGACCCGCGTCCTCGCCGGCACCCCCGACCACCGCGACCACCTGCTCAGCGAGGCCGAACACGCTGCCGGCGAGACGATGATGATCTGCGTCTCCCGCTGCGCCTCCGACCGCCTCGTCCTGGACCTGTGACCCGTACGGAGAGCGAGAGATTCATGACCACCCACACCTGGCCGTACCTGGACCCGCACCAGAGCCGGGACCACGAACCCACCCCGTACGAGCTGAAGCTCGCCCGCACCCTGGAGGAGATCTTCACCCGCGACGGCCACGAAGCGGCCGACGTCGTGGCCGGGCTCAACGCCCGCCAGGTCCGCACCCCCGCCGGTGAACCGTGGACCGAGGAGACCTTCCGCACCGAGATGCACCGCCTGGGAGCCTGACATGACCCTCTCCACGCACGACACCGCGACGCACATCTACGCCCACGGCCTGCGCAACCAGTGGCACCCGGTGGTCCCCTCCCACTTCGTCCGGCCCGGCGGGCTGCGCAAGGTCACCGCGCTCGGCGAGAACTGGCTGCTGTTCCGCAAGGCGGACGGCACCCTGTCGATGCTCGCCGACCGCTGCCCGCACCGCGGCGCCCCGCTCTCCCTCGGCAAGCACCTGGGCGACCGCGTCGCCTGCTGGTACCACGGCGTCGAGGTCGACGGCTCCGGCACGGTCACCTCCGTGCCCGGACTGCCCGGCTGCAACCTGGAGGGCAAGACACTCGTCACCTCCCTGCCCGTGCGCGAGGTCGGCGGCGCCGTCCTCGCCTACTTCGGCGACGAGGAGCACCCCGAGCCGGTGGACCTCACCCTCCCCGAGCCGCTCACCGACCCCGACGTCTCCTCCTTCCTCTGCTACGCCGAGTGGAACGTCCCGTGGCGCTTCGCCATGGAGAACCTCCTCGACCCGATGCACGGCGCGTTCCTGCACCACGAGTCGCACACCATGTACGACGGCGACACCACGGCCAAGTTCCGTATCCGGGAGACGGAACGGGGTTACTTCTTCGAGAAGACCGACCAGCGCGGCGTCAACTTCGACTGGGTGGAGCTGTGCCGCACCGGCGTCGACTGGGTGGACCTGTCCATCCCGTACCCGCCGTCCGCCGGACCCGGCGGCCCCTTCGGCATCGTCGGCATGGCCTGCCCGGTGGACGCGGGGCGCACCGGCGTCTTCTTCTGGCGCTACCGCGAGGTCTCCGGCTGGCAGCGCGACACCTGGCGCTTCCTCTACCGGACCCTCATCGAGGAACGCCACTGGCAGGTGCTGGAGCAGGACCGGGTCATGCTGGAAGCCATGCCCGCCGACGCCGACCAGCAGGAGAATCTCTACCAGCACGATCTCGGGGTGGTCCGCCTGCGCCGCATCTACCGGACACAGGCCGAGCAGCAGTCGAAGGCGCCCGCGGCGGCTCCGGCCCCATGACCGGGAGGCCGCCGTACGCCGGCGGCCGCGTCGTCCCGGCGGTCGGTCAGCCGGCCGACTCCTCCTCCGGTCCGGGCGCGTCCGAGTCGACGATGGAGCCTTCCAGCTTGGAGAGCAGGCGTGCCAGCTGACGCCGCTCGGCGGGGGAAACGCCGCCGAGCATCCTCCGCTCGTTCTCCAGGTGCTCGGTGAAGACCTCGTCCACCTTGCGCAGTCCGGAGTCGGTGAGCCGTGAGTAGACGACACGGCGGTCGTCGGCGTCCCGCTCCCGGACCAGCAGGCCGTCCTTCTCGAGACGGTCGAGGCGGAGCGTGACCCCCGCCGAGGAGATCAGCCCGGATGCCGCCAACTGCCCGGCGGTGAGCCGGTACGGGGCGCCGGAGCGGCGCAGCGCCGTGAGCACGTCGAAGCCGGCGACGGACAGGCCGTGCCGCTCGATCTGCGAGGTGAGCCGCGCGTGGTACTGGAGGTAGGCGCGGTGCAGCCGGGCCAGCACCTCCAGCGGCGACGTGTCCAGGCCGGGGCGTTCGCGCGCCCAGTCCTCGACGATCCCCGCCACGGCGTCCGGTTGCTTCGCCGTTCTGCGCTGAGCCATGCCACACCCCTCGCGGCTCGTCCTCTCCGGGGCGCGCGTTCCACCGCCACACGCCCCGGAGAAATCTTAGCCCTAAGACGTTGCCGCCATGACGCATGCCTGTTCGACGTCAGGTGTCCCGGTGCGATGCGGGCATGGAGGGGAAGGCCGGCTCGGGGGGCTCCTCGCCGGCGAGGGCGGCGTCGACGCGGGAGCGGATGTAAGCGCCGGTCACCGGACAGCTCAGCGGGTGGTCGGCCGGGCACCGGAGCATGTGCCGCAGGATGGCGGCGGCGCGGGAGAGCCGGTCGATCCGGTCCTGCACGGCGTCGTGCCGGGCGGAGATGAGCGCGTGGCGTTCGGGCGCGTGCTCGCTGGTCATGATGGCGGCGGTGTCGGCGAGGGACATCATGCCGTCACCATGCCAGAGCTGCGCGTAGGCGAGCCGTTCCAGGGCGCCGCGGTCGTACTGTCGCACCCGGCCGCGCCGCGCGGTGGGCTGGATCAGTCCGCGTTCCTCGTAGTAACGCAGGGTCGGTACCGAGACTCCGAAGACGCGGGCGACTTCGCTGATCGAGTACAACCGCTCCATGGGGTCCTCCGGTCCGGACTTGCGCTCAAGCGGACTTTAGCGCGCAGGGTTGAGCCGAGCCCAACCGCCCAGAGCCTGGAGAGTCCTGCCATGCCGGTGTCCCCGCCGCCGACGGCGAACGCTGCCGTCACCCGTGACCGCACCGCCCCACCGCATGTCCCGGGCGCCGGCGTGCTGCTCGTCGTCGCCTTCGTACTGGTGAGCCTGAACACCCGGGTGTCCTTCGGGCAGATCGGGCCGCTGGCGCCCGTCGCGGGATTCAGCCCCGCCGTGATCTCGCTGCTGGGGCTGCTGCCGCCGCTGTGCATGGGCGCCTTCGCGCCACTCGCGGCCGTGGCCCGGCGACGGCTCGGTGAGGAACGCGGGCTGTGGTGGGCCGGCCTCGTCCTTGTCGCCGGCGCCGTGCTGCGCATGCTCGGCATGCCCGGTCTGATCACCGGCACCGTCGTGGTCAGCGCGGCCACCGCCGTGGTCAACGTGCTCATCCCCGTACTGGTCCGCAAGCGGTTCCCGCGGGAGCGGGTCGGCACGATGATGGGTGTCTACGCCTTGTCGATGGGGGCCGGCTCGGCACTGATCGCGGCCGTGGTCGTCCCCGTGGCCCAGGCCACGGGGAACTGGCAGCCGGCCATCGGCCTGGCCGTCATCCCCGCAGCCCTCGCTGCCGTCGGCATGACCACACAGCTGCGCCAGCAGCCGCCACGCCCCGTCGGGACCTCCGGCACCGAGCGCTCCGGGCGCCCGCACGTGGCCCGCACGGCAGTCGCCTGGAGCCTCACCGCCTTCTTCGGCGTCCAGACCCTGGCCTTCTACACCGTGCTCGCCTGGCTGTCCTCGATCCTCGTCCAAGCCGGTCACGGCCGTGGTGCTGCCGGTACCGGCCAGGCCCTGCTCATCTGCGGCGTGGCCGTCGGCGGATTCATCGCGCCAGTCCTCGCCGCGAAGGGCCCCGACCAGCGCCCGCACATCCTGAGCACCGTCCTGGTCTGCGTCGCCGGCCTCACCGGGCTCATGCTCGCCCCGAGCTCCACCTCAATGCTGTGGGTCATCGTCCTCGGCCTCGGACTAGGGGCCGGTCAGGCTCTTCCCGGGGTGCTCTACGCACACCGAGGAAGCGACCACGCCCACGTGACAGCCCTCTCCACCATGGCGCAGACCTGCGGCTTCCTCTTCGCGGCCACCGGCCCCGTCCTGGCCGCCGCCCTGCACACCGCCACCGGCACCTGGACCGCGCCACTGGGCGCCCTCACCGCCGCCCTGCTCATCAGCGCGGCAGCCGGCATGCGGGCCGGCCACGACCCCGAGTGATCGGGCACGGGCCCCGGTCGCAGCGCGCGCCGGAGCGGAACCACACGTACGGGACGCCGGCGATCCGACGCGGCCCCGATACGAGTCGCCGCCCCGGGGCTCCCGGACGGACCGTGGCCGCAAGGCGTCGCGCCACACGTGTGGTGACCGAAGCCGAGCCCGCGCCCACCCGGAGGCTGAGCCGGCGAGGCGACGCAGTGATCGAGGGGCCGGCGTGGTCCCAGCCGCCCTCGCCGCCCCCTGCGGGACGCCTTCGCCGCTCTGCTGCGGTGCGGAGCCCGGGACCCGAGAGGGGCGGCGCTACTCCACCGCTCCGGTGCGGAACGGCTGACCGCCGTCGTCGATCCGTAGCGTGCCCGAGCGGGGGCCCTGGGTCCATCTCAGTTCCAGGTACCAGCGCACCTCGCTCTTCGACGTGTGCGCGGTGACGTCCAGGACCACGGGGGTCCCGGCGGACGCCTCGTACGGGAAGCCGCGCCTCGGGCTCACGGCCCGGGGCGCGGGGGCGTCCAGGTCCACGGCGAAGGGGTGCTGCGCGCCTGTGGCCTGGCAGTCCGCGTAGGTGACTTCGGCGGGCGGGGTTTCGGCGGACAGTACCCGGACGTCCATGGCGGTCATGGTCACGGGGCCCTCTGCCGTGCTTCGCACCTTCAAGCGGAACGTCGTGGGACGGGTCCGAGTGCCGTCCGTCCGGGGGCAGTCGTCCTCGGGCGGGACGACGGCCGCCGAGAGGGGAACGTTCCCTCCGGCCGCCCCGGCCGCCCCGGCCGCCCCGGCCTCCTCGGTCGACGGGGCGGGCACCATGATGGCCGGGACCGTCCGGTCCGGTGCCGACTCGGCGCGGAACCAGTCGATGACCAGCGCTCCGGAGGTGCTGAGGGCGACCACGGTGGCCCCCAGCAGGACGTACCGGGAGACGAGTTGGCGGACTCGCGGCGTCGGCTCCGCGACAGTCGGCGGACTCTGGACGACCGGTACCGGCGCGGGCACCGGCACCTCCGCGTCCTCCGACGGGCTCGCCCCCCTCCCGCGCCGCGCCTCGTCCGCCACCGCCCATCGCCGGTGCAGCTCCAGCAGCTCCTCGGGGTCCGCCCGGCAGATCCGGCCGAAGCGTTCGACCGGGGCGAACTCGGCCGGCACCGAGTCACCGGTGCAATAGCGGTGCAGCGTCGAGGTACTCAGGTGCAGCCGGCCCGCGACAGCGCCGTAGCTGAGGCCCGCGCGCTCCTTCAGCGAGCGCAGCATCTCGCCCAGCCCGGCC
>NZ_VOGW01000050.1:19209-35905 GCF_007896895.1 Streptomyces misionensis
CGTCGGGGCCGGCGGGGGCGAGGACGACGCTGGTCGCGCCGGCCGTGTGGCGGGCCGTGATCGCGGCGCGGGCCTGGTCGGGGGTGCCGACGATGCTCAGCTCACGGACCCAGTCGGCGGGCATGGTCCGGGCGAACATGCGGCCGTCGGGGCAGGCGGCGCGGTGTGCGCGCAGCTCGGCGGCGAAGGGCAGTGGGTCGATGTGCGCGGCCCAGTCCGGCTCGCCGATCGCTTCCAGTCCGGCACGGACGCGGGCGAGGGCGGTCTCCTCGTCGTCGTCGACGGCCGCGGCGTCGTAGGTGACGATCTCACGGTCGCCCGCGGCGGAGGCGGCGCCGCCGTCCATGTGGTGCAGGGAGGCGGTGATGTAGGCGGGGGCGGCGGGTTCGGCCAGGAGGAGTCCGTCGGCGACTTCGCCCGCGGCTTGCTGTGAGCGGGGGCCCCGCACGCCCAGGACGACCGGAGGGACGGCCTCGGTGGCGGGGGTTTCGGTGAGGACGACGCCTTCGCAGCGCACGTAGCCGCCGTTCGCGGGCCCGGGTTCGCCGCGGAGCAGCCGGCGCAGCGCGGTGGTGTATTCCCTGATCAGTGTCAGGGGGCTGGCGGGCCGGTTTCCGGCCTGGCGCATCCACTCGGGCATGCCGTGGCCGATGCCTGCGATGAGACGGCCGGGGTGGAGCTGGGCGAGGGTGGCCAGTTCCATCGCGGTGAAGCACACGTTGCGAGCGCCGGCGGGCAGGATGCCGATGCCGACGGTGATGTTCGCGGTGCCGGCCAGCACGGTGGCGGCCTGGGCGATGCCGCCGCGCCAGCCGAGGTCCTCCACCACCCAGATCTGATCGAAGCCCAGTTCTTCGGCACGCCGTGCGTACGGCAGCACGTCACGGGCGGGGAGGTCGCGGGGCAGCAGGACACCAACGCGACCGCGGGCGGACCGGGTGCGGGGCTCGGGCATCAGGGGCTCCTTCGGGAACGGCGGCGGGTTTCGTCTCCCGGTCCTCGGCGGGCCGGGGAGCTGGGTGGCTTGTGCGGCACGGAGGTCAGGGGCCGTGCCGCACAAGCGGTCAGTGGCTGCCGGCTGCCATCTCGCTCTGGCGGGTGTGGTCGGCTCCGGTGCGCAGGACGCGGGCGCCCACGGCGGTGGTCACACACAGCAGGGTCAGCAGGACGAAGGCGTGGTCGAGGGCGACGAGGTGGGTCAGCCAGCCGATGACGGCCGGGCCGGCGAGCATGCCGACGTAGCCGAGTCCGGCAACGCGGGAGACGTTGGCGCCGGCGGCGGCGGGGTCGGCGTGCCCGGCCGCGCTGAACAGCTGCGGGACACAGCCCGACAGGCCCAGCCCGAACAGTGCCCAGCCGGTGAACGCGGCCCACATCCACGGGCCCAGGGCCACGAGTGTGATGCCGACGGCGGCCGTGGCCGCGCCGTAGCGCAGGATCGCCAGGGAGCCGAACCGGGCGACGAAGCGGTCCGCGAGCAGCCGGCCGAGGGTCATGGCCGCGGCGAAGGTGCCGTACGCGAAGGCGGCCGTGCCGGCAGGCGCACCGAGGACGTCCTTGAGGTGCAGGGCGCTCCAGTCGTTGGCGGCGCCCTCGCACAGCATGACCATCAGCGCCAGGGCGGCCAGCAGCCAGACCCGCCCCGTGCCGCTGCGGCGCCTGGGGGCCGGCGCCGCCTCGGGCTCCGCCGCGGAGCCGTGTCCGGGGTCGTCGGCGACGGGGGCGGCGGGCAGCAGGGCGCGTGCCGTTGCCAGGGCGATCACGATGCCGACGGCTCCCATGGCGGCCATGCCCGCGGCCGGGTTCAGGCCCGCGCTCGCCGCGCCCGCTCCGACGAGCGAGGCGAGGACGCCGCCGACGGAGAACGTGGCGTGGAAGCCGGACATGACGGGCCGGCCGTACGCCTTCTCCACGTGCACGGCGTGGGCGTTCATGCTCACGTCCAGGCAGCCGTTGCAGAACCCGAAGACCAGCAGCGCACCGGCCAGCGCCCACGGATCCCGCGCGAGACCGGGCAGGACCAGGGCCGCGCCGCACAGGATGCCACTGGCGGGGACCACGACGCGGGAGCCCAGGCGGTCGGTCAGGGGACCGGCCACCTGCATCCCGAGGAAGGCTCCGAGCCCGAGCAGCACCAGCAGGCCGCCGAGGGTGGCGTGGCTGATGCCCACACGGTCCTCGATCGCGGGGATGTGCACCACCCAGGCGCCCATCAGGGTGCCGCACAGGACGAAGTAGATGTAGGTCGCCACACGGGCGGCTCGGAGCGAACGTTCCATGCCACTCACCGTAACGAACATCGTTAATGCTCGAAAGGCGATGCAGCGAACAGATTCCTTGTTTGTTTTCCGGTGGTGTTCAATCGCGGTATGAGCAACGCAGACCGGCACGGACTGATCGCCAAGGCCGTCAGGGACTCAGGCGGCGCCACGGTCCAGGAACTCGCCGAGCTGACCGGCGCCTCGGAGATGACCATCCGCCGCGACCTCGACACCCTCGCCGCCCAGGGCGTTCTCGAACGCGTCCGCGGCGGCGCACGCACCCTGCTGCTCCGCGGCGAGGAGCCCCCCTTCGCCCTGCGCGCCCACGAGGCCGTCGACGCCAAACGCCGGATCGCGGCCGAGGTATCCGCGCTCATCGCCGACGGCGAGAGCGTCCTGCTGGACAGCGGCACCACCTGCCTGGAGGTCGCCCGCCTCCTGCGCGAGCGGCCCGTCACCGTGATGCCACTGTCCCTCCAGGCCATCCACCTGCTCGGCGAGACACCCGGCCCGGCCACGCTGGTCGTGCCCGGCGGGCAGCCCCGCGCCGCCGAGGGAGCCCTCACCGGCCCCCTCACCCTCGCCTCCCTGGCCGCCCTGCGCTTCGACACCGCCGTCATCGGCTGCTGCGGACTGAGCGCGGCCGACGGCCTGACCGCCTACGACCTCGACGACGCCGCGGTGAAGAAAGCGGGCATCGCCTCGGCCCGCCGCACCATCGTCGCCACCGACGGCGCCAAACTCGGCCGCACCGCCTACGCCTACGTCGGCCCCGCCACCCTCTTGCACACCCTCGTCACCGACACCACCGCGCCCGCCGAAGAAGTCACAGCACTCGAAGGCGCCGGCACCACCGTCAAAACCGTCTGACCGCCCCGCCGTGCGGGCGCGCCGCCCCCGCACGGCGGACGCCGGCCTCGTGACCCGCTCCCCTCCCCCCGCGACAAGATCTTCTCGGCCGGATACGGCCGACCGAGGCGGGCCGCGGCCTCTGGGAACAGGCCCGGCACACGCTCGACCGCGAACCGGACGCGGCTTTCAAGGTGCCGGCCGTCGACGAGAGATCCGCCCGCATCGCCCCCGGCTGTGCCGGGGCACCGAAGACGCGCCGCGCCAGGAGGGGCCGGCCTCTGATCCGCGAAGGGGGGCGTGAGCAGCTACGCTCACGCCCCCCTTCATGCGGGCCACGCCGCCATGGCCAGCTCAGCCACCTGCTCCAGTTCCGCCGCACTCGCGCCGTCCCGTGCCTGTTGGGACATGCCCTGGACCACGGCCGCGAAGTAGACGGCCAGAGCGCGTGGTCCGACGCCTTCGGGCAGTGCCCCGGCTCTCTCGGCCTCGGTCAGTCGCTCCTCGAAGTGGCGGACGTTCGCCACCCTCCGTTCCCGCAGATCCTGCTCGACATCGGCTGTCTGCGCCGAGTAGTTCGTCGCCGCCGTGATGACCAGGCAACCGGCCGGATGCAGGGGGTCGGTGTACGACACCGCGGCCTCGCGCAGCATCCTGTCGAACCCCGCCCGGACGTCGCCCTCCTCCTCCAGTGCCCTGCCCATGAAGGCACCGAAGGTGTCGCCATAGCGGTCGACGACCTCGTTGAAGAGGGCTCGCTTGTCGCCGAAGGCCGCGTAGAGGCTGGGCGGCGAGACCCCGATGACCCGGGTCAGATCAGCGATGGACGTGCCCTCGTAGCCGTGCTCCCAGAAGAGCCGCGTGGCCTGCACGAGCGCCGTCTCGCGGTCGAAACTTCGCGGTCGTCCCCGCTTCGTCACTGCCATAGGTGAATTTTACAGCGATCGCTACAGATTGCGGTAAGCTGCTTTCCATAGTCATCGCTACAGATTGAGGCGTCATGGGTTCACTCGCGGGCAGGACGGCTCTGGTCACGGGCGGCAGCCGCGGCATCGGGCGTGCGACCGCCGAGCGGCTCGGCAGGGAAGGCGCCCTCGTGGCCGTGCACTACGGACGCAACGGCGGCGCCGCGGAAGAGGTGGTGGCGTCGATCCGCGCGGCAGGCGGCACGGCCTTCGCCGTACGAGCCGAACTGGGCACGGGTGGCGACGTGGAGGCCCTCTGGGCCGAGTTCGACCGCCAGATCCTCGAACACGGTGACAGCGGCGGTCTGGACATCCTGGTGAACAACGCCGGCATCACGCCCCGCGGCCACATCGAGGAAGTCACCCCCGCGGCCTTCGACGAGGTGTTCGCCGTCAACGTGCGGGCCCCGTTCTTCCTGGTGCAGCAGGGGCTCAAGCGGCTGAGGGACGGCGGCCGGATCATCAACGTCTCGTCCGGGGCGACGCGCATCGCACTGACCGACATCATCGCCTACGGCATGACCAAGGGTGCCATCGACACCTTCAGCCTCACCCTCGCCAAGGCCCTCGGCAGCCGTGGCATCACCGTCAACTCGGTCGCGCCCGGCATCATCGACACCGACATGAACGCCTCCTGGCTCCGGGGCAACGAAGCCGCCGAGCAGTCCGCCGCGCAGCTCTCGGCACTCGGCCGGGTGGGCCGCCCCGAGGACGTGGCCGACGTCGTCGCCTTCTTGGCCTCGGACGACGCCCGCTGGGTGACCGGCCAGGTCATCGACGCCACGGGCGGCTCGCAGCTCTGACCCGAAGCACGGCTCGCGCCGTGGGCCTGCCACGCAAGGATGTCAACGGGGACACCGCGTCACGCACGACACGTTGCAGCGCGGAGACCCCATGCATGTCGTCCCCGCCTGGTGGGGAGGGAACTCGCTCCGCCGGAGCCCAGGCCAAGGACTCCGGCGGCCGACCGCAAGCCCCCGTCGCCGACCCCGGCTCCTGAGCCGGCGAGTTCCCGGGCCTGCGGACGAGCCACTGGCTCACCGATCCATCAGCCGACCGGCCCTCCCGCAGGAGCTAAGCCTCCTCCTCCACGTCTGGAAAACCCCCATACTCCGTGCCCCGGTTATCCGTGTCGGGGGCACGGCCATGTCGCCGGAAAAGAGCAGCCCCTCCGCAACGCCGCCTCGCACATGGACACCCACCCGCGGGCCGCACCCCCGGCCTCACGGGACAGAACAACCACAATGCGCCCGGCAGTCGGCCTCAGAGGACGGTCAAAGGCGCAGGAGCCGGCGGGCGTTGCCGGAGGCGATCTTCTGCTTGTCGGCGTCCGGGAGGCGGGTCCGTTCGAGGGCGGCGACGGCCGCACCTGTCCTCTCGTAGGGGTAGTCGACGGCGAACAGCACGCTGTCCGCACCGAGCACGTGCACGAGTGCTTCGATCGCGGCCGGGGACAGCACACCGCTGGTCGTGGCGAGCACGTTGGTCCCGAAGTACTCGGACGGCTTGCGCCGCAGCGGGTGCGGCACGGTGAGGGTCGCGTAGCGCGAGTCGAAGCGGGAGAGCTGGAAGGGGAGGAACTCGCCGGCGTGCCCGAGGATCATCGTCGCCTCCGGATGCCGGTCGAACACCCCGGACATGATCACGCGCATGGCGTGCCCGCCGGTGGTGGCCTGCCAGCTCCAGAACGCGCCGTCCAGCTCGGGATGGGCGTCGAGGACGCGCCAGCGGTCCGCGGGCGGCATGCCGGGGTGCAGGTACAGCGGTACACCGAGTTCGCCCAGCGCGGCCCAGACCCGGTCGAACGCGGGGTCGTCGAGGTACCGGCCCTGGATGTGGTCGTTGACGAGCGCTCCCTTGAACCCGAGGCGTTCGACGGTTCGGCGCAGCTCCGTGACGGCGGCGGCCGGGTCCTGGAGCGGGAGCGCCGCGAAGGCGGCGAACCGGCCGGGGTGGGCGCCGACGATCTCGGCGAGGTGGTCATTGACGTACCGGGCGTTGTCCACCGCGCGGGCCGGATCGGCTTCCGCTTCGATGCCCGGGACGGTGAGGGAGAGCACCTGTACGACGATGCCGTTGGCGTCCATGTCGGGCAGCCGCAACCGCGTGACGTCGGGGAGCCGGGCGGCCATGTCCGCGAGGAAGGCCGGTTCGATGTTGTCCGGCATCGGCATGGGCGGCCGCCGGTCCGCCAGGCCCGGGATCGCGATGGCCTCCTCGACGGCGACGTACGCGCGCATCAGACGCGTCCCACCGGGACGAGGATCCCCGCTGCGCGGGTCGGCCGCTCGGCCTCGTCGAGCATCAGCGCCGCGACGGTGGCACGGGAGGCGTGCGGCGGCAGGACGGGCTTCGCGTAGTCCTCCAGCGGGACGTTGCGGCGCCTGGCGCTGACGCCGCCGGCCCACAGGTCGGGGGCGTGGAAGACGGTCGCGCCGCCGTCGAGGGCGATCGAGTCCGCGGCGGCCTTCTCCGCCAGTTCCTCACCGACGAAGGCCCGCATGACCCACTGGTAGATCCCGCCGCCGGCGCCGACGGAGGAGCCGGAACCGAGCGCGCCGAGCCACAGCGTGCGCACCGGGACGTCGGCGAGGACCCTCGCGCCGGCGACGAGCGTTCCCTGGCCGTCCCCCTTGCCGATGCCGAGCGCGGAGACCACCACGTCGACGTCCGTCAGGTCCGGGAACGCGGCGGGGGCGGTGACGTCGGCCCGGCGGATCTCGACGGTCGGCTGCCCGGACACCGGGCGGGCCTCCGGTCGGCGAACCAGCGCGACGACCTCGTGCCCGCGCTGAAGGGTCTGCTCGACGACGAGGCGACCGACCCTGCCGGTCGCCCCGAGTACGGCGATGCGCATGCTTCCTCCCAGATAACTGAACACCTGTTGGTTAGGTAAGTGAACAAGTGTTGGTAACTGCTGTCAAGACAGGGGGGTGGAGGCGAGAGGCAGGGAGTTGGAGGCGGGCGCGCGGCCGGCGGTACAGTGAACGACTGTTGCCGAACGCCGGGAGTACGCCTGTGAGCAGCGAAGAAGCCGCCCCCCGCCGACGGAACCCACGGGGACAGGGGCAGATCCTCAAGGCCGAACTGGTGGAGGCCGCCGCCCGGCTGCTGGCCACGCTCGAACGGCCCGAGACGCTCACTCTCCGGCAGGTCGCCCGCGAGGTCGGCGTCGCGCCCGCGAGCATCTACGGGCACTTCCCCGACCTCGGCGCGCTCGTCCAGCACGTGCTGCGGCTGCGCTACGACGAACTCGCGGCGGTCATGCGCACGGCCGCGGACGGCGCCGAGGGGCCCCTGGCCGACCTGGTCGCCCGGTGTGCCGCCTACGTGCACTGGGGAGTCGATCACCCCGGGCAGTACCGCACGCTCTTCGGCGGCGGGATGCCCGCCGAGCTGGTGCCCACGAACGCACACGGCGCGGGAGAGGAACTGCTCGGATCCGTCGTCGCTTCGCTGGCCGGCGCCCGGCAGGACCAGCCGGAACACCAGGACCGTCGCGGCCCCGAGCAGGAGTGGCAGGCCGGCCTGCTGCTCTGGACCGCCCTGCACGGCCTGGTCGCGCTGTACAACGCGCACGGGAACATGCCCTGGCCCGACCTCGCCGACCTCATCGCGCAGACCCTCGCCCTGCACACCGGAAGGTCCGTCGACGAGATCGTGGAGCTCGTCCGGACGGCGGACCGCCCAGCGTGAGCGGCTCACGCCGACAGCTCCGCGGGGTCTTGGTCAATCCAGGAGAACGCCGACGGCCGGAACCCCGGCAGTGAGCCGTCCATGGCCGAGCAGGTTCAGGTTCCGGTGCTTCAGCGGCGAGCCCCGGGCCCCGTCCTCGTCGCGGACATCCTGGTCTTCGGTGGGGCGCGGTCGACGGTCTGCTGCACGACCGCCTTGCTCGCGTCGCACCTGTGTCGATCGGTCCCGAGGCCCAGCCAGTGCAGGGCCGCGTAGGCCGCCACGGCGATGCCGGTTGCGCTGACGGCGAGCCAGGTGCGGCGCCAGGCGGTGCGGGTAGCGGTGAGGGGCCATCCCTTCAGGAGGAGGCCGGCGATGGACGCGCCGACGACGAACGTGGCACCGGCTGCCGGCAGTCGAGGTCCGTTCGCGCCGAGCGGACCGGTGGCGACGGCGTACGTGGCCGAACCGAGCGCGGCCACCGCGACGTTCGCCACGGCCACGCGCGCGGACGGGCCCTCGATCAGGGAGTATGGCCAGCCTCGAGCAGAGCGTGTGCGGTCTGCCGGATCGCCAAGGAGGTGACCGATGGCGGTTCTGTGGAGGGCGAGGGGCGTGCGGGGGCGTCCGGCCCATGAGGAGCGCGTTGGGCGGGAGCGCTCTCGGCACGCACTCCCCCGAATGGTCGCCCATCGTGCGTCGCGTTCCGGGATCGGGATGCTGACGTCCCTCCCCCGGGGCGGGCCCGTTGCACGCCACCGAAGGAGGAACGCCGACCGCCCTTTCCCCCTATCCGATGGTGTGGGGCAGGAACTTGACGGAGGAGGCCACGTCGTTGAAACCGTTGCCGTTGTTGAAACTGATGGACTCGCCGGGAAGGAGCGTCACCGGCACGCCCTTGAAGTCGTAGTCCGGGTAGATCCGCACGAGGTAGCGGCTGTTGTTGACGACGGAGCTGGTCACGTCGTTGAAGTTGTAGTCGTCCAGGTGCGAGATGTCCTCGGTGGTGCGCAGGATCCGGGCGCTGCCCGAGGCGTTGTAATCCCAGTTGTCGTAGAGGCAGACGTAGTTCCGGGTGCAGGCGTCGCGGCCCTGGCCCCGGATGATCGACGCGTCGGCGGAGGCCGGCGCGGCCGCTGTCAGCAGGGCAGCGGTGACGAGTGCGACACCGGGCACGAGGCGGGAGAGAGCGGCAGTGGCGCTGCGCGTACGCGGGTGGGCAGCACGGAGCACAGGCGATCCCTTCTGAAGAAGAAAGAGGGGGCCGACCACACGGCCGACCGTGAACGCCCACCCAGCATGGCGACCACGAAACGTAACTGCAATACTACAATTCGTAATTGCCTGGGGTGCGGGAAGCACATCCCGGCAACGCACCCTGCATCAGCGCCCCCACGCGCCCCTCCCGGCATCGTCCGCCGACGACTCTCCAGCCGGAACGGCTCATGACGGTCCTCGCGCTTGAAGGCGGCGAGGCGGTCGAGGTTCTCCGCGGGTACGCCACCACTCGCTCTGGAAGCAGGTGGCGCGCTCACCCTGCCCTCGACCCGGTACAGGAAGAAGATCACGCCGTGCAGGCGGGCCCAGCGGGCACGATGCCGGCCGCGGCCCGTCGCTCCGGAGGTCTGCGCCGTCCTGGTCCTCGGGGAGATCCGGCACGCACCGACCGGGACCGGCACCGCGACCCCGGGGCCACCCGCTGCGGGAGACGGCGGTGATGCCGCCGCCTTTCAGTTGGTGCGGTCGGCGAAGCCTCGGGGCAGGGCCTCGGGACCCACCGCGACGACACTCTCGTCGTTCTCGCCGACGTGCTCGAACAGGGTGATGCGGGCGAACTCCGGGACGACGTAGATCGGGTAAGTGGGGCCGGCGTCCCGGTAGGCGCGCATCTCCTCCAGGTGGTCGTTCTGGTAGAGCACCGTCTTGCTGCCGTCCTGCTCGATCCACTGCGGGAAGAAGATGGTGCCGTGCAGGACCCGCAGGCGGGGCAGCACATTGACGACGACCGAGGTGCCGGTCGGTTCGTTCCAGGACACCTTGTAGACGTCGTCGGCGAGCCGCACCAAGTCGACCTCCTGGTCCTTCACCCAGCGGCCGCCGACCATCCCGGAGTGGATGCGGTAGTCGATGGTCGTGGCGTTCTTCACGTACATCTCGTACTGCCAGCCGTTGGCGTACGTGTAGATGAACCGGTGCCCGACGATGCCGGACAGATCCTGCGGCGGGACGGGGCTCTCGACGGTCGTCGGGGTGTCGTGCACGGTGGTCATGGTGATGCTCCTTGCTGTGTTGCGAGCGGTCACCTGTCGGCGTGGGGTTCGGCCGGTCCGGTGCCATCGCTCTACAGACCACTTTGCCACAAAACATGTTTGCCGCAAAACTTTATCTGGCGAGTGCACAATGGGGCATGCGCAACACAGACAGAGCGGCGGACGGAACGGCTGACCGCGGTGCAACCGAGACACCGGAGGCGGCGCGCGTCGCGGCGGGACTGGGCGGACTTCTGGGACCGCTGCGGCGTGCCGTCCTGCGTGCCACCCGCAACGCCGAGGGGCTGCCCGACCTGCCGGAGGCACAGATCGAACTGCTGCGAGCACTGTCCTCCTCGCCCGAGGGGCTCAGCCCCGGCGCGGCGGCCACACGCGTGCGGGTGGCACCGTCCACCGTGAGCAACCTGGTCCGGGCGATGTCCGCCGCCCGGCTGGTGGAACGGATCCGGCCCGCGCACGACCAACGGACCGTGGTGCTCACCGCGTCGGAGGAAGCCCTGCACCTGCTGGAGCGCTACGACCGGGCCAGCACCGCGGCCCTCACCCGCGTCGTGGAGGAGCTGTCCGACGCCGACCGGGCCGCGCTGCACCAGGCGCTGCCGGCTCTGGACCGGCTGGTCACCGCGCTGGAGACCGGCGACGGCACCCGGCCGGACTCGGTCAGTCCTTGATCAGGGTGCGAACACCCCGTCGAATGGGACCCTGAACAGGCGTGGAGGACTTCGGGGGCGACAGGGGCCGGCCCCGTCACCGGGCGTCGACCGTCTTGGTCGTCGCTCGGGAGCCCCGAGCGCGTCGGAACGCCGCGACGGCCTTACAGGGCCGAAAGGGATCATGTGCCCCGGGCCCCGGGCCCCGACCCCCGGGCCTCGGAACGATGCACGAGGGCCGTCCTCATTGGATGGCCCGCACCCCATACGGGACAGCACACCCAGGATTGACCTAGGGTGTGTCCCCCGGCGCCGCCGCGTCCAGCGCGCTCAGGATCAGTTCCAGCGCCGTCTCGAACGAGCTGCCCGCCATCAGGGGCAACTCCGCGCGGGCCGCGGCCAGATGAGGGTGGTCGGCGTCGGACAGTTCGGCGTAGGCGCCGGTCCAGGCCCGGACGTCGGCCTCGCGGCGCTCCGGCGGGAGCGCCAGGTGGGCGGCGTCGAGGGCCGCGTGGCCCAGCACGGTGTCCACGAACGCCGAGTAGTGGCGCACGGCGTCGGCGTCGCCGAACCCGGCCCGGCGCAGCAGCCCGATCCCCGCGTCCACGGCCCTGATCTCATGGTGCCGCCGCGTCACCCGGTACGCGGCGAGCGCGGCCACCCGCGGCTGCTCCCGGTAGCCGCGGTGGATCCGCAGCGCCATCTCACGCAGCGCGTCCCGCCACGGCATGCGGTCAGGCTCGAACCCGGCCATCGCGTCGCCGATGATCCGGTCGGCGACGGCCAGCAGCAGATCGTCGGTGTTATGGAAGTACCGGTACAGCGCGCTCGGATCGCAGCCGAGCGCGGCGCCGAGCCGCCGCACGCTCAGCGCGTCCGGGCCGTGCTGCCCGACGAGCCGCAGCGCGCAGTCGACGATCACGTCCTCGGACAGCAGCACCCCCGACCTGGTCGGTCTGCGCCGTCGCCGCTCCGCCGGAATCCGCCCGTCCGTCACCGTACGCGCCCCTTCCCCCTGGCTCCGAACCGTTCAGTGAACGCCTTATGTCAACACCATTGACGCAATGTTGACAAGACCGGTTTGATCGCAGCCTCCTCCCGCACCTCCCGTTCCTCCGGTTCCAGGAGTCTGTCCATGCGAAGTGAACCTCCCGGCCTGCGGCGTTCCCTCGGTGTCGTCGACGGCATCGCCATCGCGGCCTCCAGCACGGCCGCCACCACGAGCATCGGCATCGGCATGGGCTCGCTCGCCGCGGCCGTGGGCCTTCAGGCGCCGGCGATCCTGCTGGTGGCGTTCGTCCCGATCCTCGGCATCGCGACGGCGTACGCCCGGCTCAACCGGCACGAGCGGAACATGGGCAGCGGTTACGTCTGGGTCGGTCGCTCGCTCGGTCCCTGGCTGGGCTTCCTCACCGGCTGGGTCACCCTGGTCGGCACCCTGATCTTCATGGCGTACACGAGCGCGGTGACCGGCTCGGTGTTCCTCCAGTTCGCGAACAAGGCCCATCTGCACGCGATCGGCGAGCTGCGCCTCGACCCGAACTCGACGGCGCTGTCCACCGTGGTCGGCCTGGTGGTACTGGCGGCCGTCACGGTCACCGCCGTCACCGGGGTGCGCAAGGCGACCCGGTTCCAGGCGTGGCTGCTGGTCTTCGAGTACGCGGTGCTGCTCGGCTTCTGCGGGTGGGCGATGGCCACCGGGGCGCACGGTTTCTCCTGGTCGTGGCTGAACCCGTTCGCCGTGCACGACGGCACCGGCTTCGCCCAGGGCCTGGTCCTCGCGGTGTTCTTCTTCTGGGGCTGGGACGCGGCGTTCAGCGTCACCGAGGAGACCCACGACGTACGGGACGCGGGACGCGGCGGATTCATCGCGCTGTTCACCATGCTGGCGCTGTTCCTGTACGGGTCCGTGGCCTTCCAGCGCGAGATGTCGCTGCCCGAACTCCTGGAGCAGGGCCCGCAGGCACTCACCTACCTCGGCGCGAAGCTGGCGGACGAGCCGTGGGCGAGCCTGCCGCTGCTGGCGCTGCTGTTCTCCGCGGTGGCGTCGCTGCAGTCCAGTGTGATCCCGACGGCGCGCGGGCTGCTCGCGATGGGCCGGGACCGCACGATGGGCCAGGTGTGGACGCGGGTCAGCCCGCGCTACGGCTCCCCGGCGGTCGGCACCGTCCTCGTCACGTCGATCTCCGCGGCCGTGGCGCTGGGGGCGCTCGCCATCCCCAAGCTGAACGAGATGATCCTCGCGGCCGTGAACTCGATCGGTCTCGTGGTCGCCCTGTACTACGGCCTGACCGCGCTCGCCTGCGCGGTGCGCTTCCGAGGCATGCTGCGCACGGCGCCCCGCGAGGCGCTGCGCGCGGTCGTCGCGCCCGGCGTGAGCGGGCTCGCGCTGCTGGGCATCGGCTGCTACCTCGGACGGGACTACGCGACGATGAGCGACCACTTCGAACTCAGCCCCGACAACGGCTGGTTCATGCTGTCGGTGCCCGCCGCGATCCTGCTGTCGGGGCTCGTCATGGGGGCCGTCGCCAAGTACCGCCGCCGCTCGCCGTACTTCGTCACCGGACACAGCACCGACACCGGCACCGACACCGTCCCGCTGGCCGCGACCGAAGCCCCCTGAGACCCGTGGAATCCATGGAACCCGTAGCAGCCGGGACACCGACAGAACCCGTGACAGCCGTACCGACGCCAGGAGTTGCCCTCATGTCCGACACCACCACCGCTGACCTGGTCTTCACCGGCGGTCCGGTCCACACCGGTTCACCGGCCCGGTCCCGGGCGACCACCGTGGCCGTGCGCGGCGAGCGGATCGTCGCCGTCGGGCACGACGAGGTGCGCGAGCTGATCGGCCCGCGCACCGAGGTCGTCAACCTGGCCGGCCGGCTGCTGGTGCCGGGCTTCCAGGACGCGCACGCGCACCCCGTCGGCGGCGGCCTGGAGATGGGCCAGTGCGACCTGAGCGGGGCGACGACCCGGGCCGAGTACCGGGAGCGGATCACCGCGTACGCCCGGACGCACACCGACGCCGAGTGGATCACCGGCGGCGGCTGGGCGATGGAGGCGTTCCCCGGCGGCCTGCCGACGGCGGCCGAACTGGACGACCTCGTGTCCGACCGGCCGGTCTATCTGGTCAACCGCGACCACCACGGCGCCTGGGTCAACTCCCGCGCCCTGGAGCGGGCGGGACTCGACGCCCGTACCCCCGACCCGTCCGACGGGCGGATCGAGCGGCACCCGGACGGCACGCCGACGGGCATGCTCCAGGAGGGAGCCGCCAACCTGGTGGGCCGTCTCGTCCCCCAGGTCACCCGCGAGGAACGGGTGGCCGGGCTGCTGCGCGCCCAGGAGCTGCTGCACTCGCTCGGCATCACCGCCTGGCAGGACGCCCTCCTCGGCGAGCACGCCAACCTCACCGACCCCACCGACGCCTACCTGGCCTGCGCCGAGGACGGCTCCCTCACCGCGCGGGTCGTCGGCGCGCTGTGGTGGGACCGGGCGCGCGGCACCGAGCAGATCGAGGAGTTGCTGGCCCGGCGCGCGGCGGGCACCCGGGGGCGGCTCCGCTCGACGACCGTGAAGATCATGCAGGACGGGGTCGCCGAGAACGGCACGGCGGCGCTGCTCGGCCCGTACCTGGACGGCTGCGGGTGCGTGTCCGACAACAGCGGGATCAGCTTCGTGCCGCCGGAGGACCTGAAGACGTACGTCACCGAGCTGGACGCCCACGGTTTCCAGGTGCACTTCCACGCGCTGGGCGACCGCGCGGTGCGGGAGGCGCTGGACGCGGTGGAGGCGGCCCGGCGGGCCAACGGCCGTACGGACACCCGGCCGCACCTGGCCCACCTGCAAGTGGTGCACCCGGACGACATCGGCCGGTTCCGCGAGCTGGGCGCGACGGCCAACATCCAGCCGCTGTGGGCGGCGCACGAGCCGCAGATGGACGAGCTGACCATCCCGTTCCTGGGCGCGGAGCGGGCGTCGTGGCAGTACCCGTTCGGGGCGCTGCTGCGGTCGGGGGCGACGCTCGCGGCGGGCAGCGACTGGCCGGTGAGCAGCCCCGATCCCCTCCAGGGCATCCACGTGGCGGTGAATCGGGTGGCGCCGGACGCGCCCGCGGGGTCGCCGGTCTTCCTGCCCGGGGAGCGCATCGGACTGCACGACGCGCTGACCGCGTACACGGCCGGCAGCGCCTACGTGAACCACCTCGACCACGAGACGGGCACGGTCGCCGAGGGGTTCCTGGCGGATCTGGTGGTACTCGACCGTGATCCGTTCGCCGGGCCGCCCGAGGAGATCGGTGCGACGCGGGTGGAGCAGACCTTCGTGGGCGGGCGCCGGGTGTTCGGCTGAGTCAGGCGTCGGCGGTCCGACGAACGCCGCAGTTCCCACTGCCGGAGTCCGGGGGTTCTGCGGGTGCGGGCGGCGACCCGGTAGCGGTCGCCGTACGAGTCGTGGCACCCGCACTCGTCTCTCGGCCGGGGCCCGCTCGTCCACGTTCGGGTTCGACGAGACAGAACGTGAGGTGCTCCCAGGGCGGGCACGTGCACGGTCGGCAGGCGGCGCGTGCCGCGCAGCTCATGCGGAACGCGCGTGGGACGGCGGGGCAGTCACGGATGGGGTTGTGGTGGGGGTCGTCCTCGCCGGAGTGGTAGGTCTCGCCGAACGGCGGCTCGGTCCATGCGTATGCGGTGCCGTCGGCGAGCAGCCCCTCGACGTGCCGGCCGACCGCGCCGGCGGTGGGCCGGACGACGGCTCCCTCCGGCTCCTGGTCATGATTCACGTCGGGCTCCCTGCAGGGCCGTCCGACCTCGCGGCACGGGTGAGGAGCGCGCTGATGTGGGCGGCGGCCTCACAGGGCGGCCGGGTCGGCGTGGTGTCTGCGGTGCGCGGCCAGGGCGGGACGCCCCGCTCGGCCGCGTCGATCCGAACGAGAGGCCTAAGCGCTGCGGGGCCGACGGCCCGACGTCTTCTTCGCGGTCGTCTTCTTGGCCGGGGCCTGCTTCGCCGACTGCTTCTTGGCGGCGGCCTTCTTCTTCGGCGCCGGCAGTTCGTGGACCTCGGCCGGTCCCGCGTCCTCGTCACGTGACGCCCTGGCCTTGGTCACGGACTCCTGGAGGGCGGCCATCAGGTCGAGGACCTGGGCCGGCTGCTCCGGCGCCGGCGCTTCGGGCAGGGGCTTCTCCTCCCGCTTGGCCTCGATGATCTCGGCGATCGCCTCGGTGTAGCGGTCGTGGAACTCGGGGCCCTCCAGCTTGTCGACGGTCATGGTCTCCATCAGGGCGAGCGCGCCCCCGATCTCGTCGTCGGTCACCTCGACCGGCGGCGGCAGCAGCTCGGCGGGATCGCGGATCTCGTCGGGCCAGCGCATCGCGTGCAGGACCAGGACGTCGTCCTTCACGCGCAGCAGGCCCAGTCTCTCCCTGCCGCTCCAGGCGTACTTCGCCACCGCCACCTTGGCCGAGCGGCCGAGCGCCTCGACGAGGAGTTTGTACGGCTTGGCCGCGACCTGGCCGGCGGGCTGGAGGTAGTAGCCCTCGGCGATCTTCAGCGGATCGACGGACTCCAGCGGTACGAACGCGTCGATCTCGATCGCCTTCGCGGTCGGCAGCGGGAGGTTGCTCAGGTCCTCGTCGGTGATCGGGACGACCTGGGTCTTGGTCAGCTCGTAGCCCTTGCCGATCTCGTCCTGGGAGACCTCACGGTCCTCCAGCTCGCACACCTTGCGGTACCGGATCCGGCCCTGGTCGGCCAGGTGGTACTGGTGGAAGTGGATCGAGTGGTCCTCGGTGGCGCTCTGCACGTTGATCGGCACGGTCACGAGACCGAAGCTGATCGCACCACTCCAGATCGTTCGGGGCATGGACAGACCTCCGCGGTGACCCCGAGCATCACCAGCGTACGGCCATCCCACCAGGCACGCGCTGCACCGTCACCCCGCTGGGTGACACGCTCCGGGGGCGGGCAGCGCGTCGTGGGGCGCGAAGGGCCGGGCCCGCACGGTCCGGCCCCACCGCCCGCTTCCC
>NZ_VOGW01000050.1:36185-40482 GCF_007896895.1 Streptomyces misionensis
GGTGGGGCGTCGTGTACGGGGACGACCTGTTGGATGTCCTCTACCGCAACGATCCGGAAAGCGCCCGGGAAGTCACCGCCAGGTCCGCTCTGTGTCCGCAGCCCCAGGGGCGGGTGGACGGCCCCGGCGCCCCGCCGCGCGCGGCGCCCCCTCCATCGGCATCGGACCCGGTCCTCCCCCGCTCCGGCGGACTCCACGCGAACGAACCGGAACCGGCCGACGAGACGGGGACTCCCGCGTGGAGACGGGCCGTCCCGCCGCCGTGCCGGGGACCACCGGGCCGGTGGTGCTGGGCGCCCCCGTGCTCAGCTGGGCGAGAACCAGAGCATGCCCACCAGCAACGCCGCGATGAAGAGGCCGGCGCCGCCCAGCACGGCCGCCAGCCGGGAACGGCGCAGGAGCGGCAGCTTCGGGCGGCGGGTGGCGGCCCGGTGCACGCTCGTCCGCCACTCGGTGTCCGCCGCCGGGGCGAAGCCACCGTGCGAGTGGGCGGCGGGAGCGGCGCCGAGGGCCGCTGGGACCGCGGCCCGCGGGCCGGTGGCGTGCGGGCCGGTGGCGTGCGGACCGTTCGGGCGGCTGTGACCCAGGTGTTCGACCGGCAGCGGCTCCGGCGCGCCGCGCCAGGCTCCGCGCCCGAACCAGTCCGCCACCTCCTCGGCGGTGGGCCGGCTCTCGGGCTCCTTGGCCAGCAGGCCGAGCAGGTAGTTCTCGAAGGCCGCCGGGAGGTCGGTGCGCATTTGGCGGGGCGGGGCCGGGGTGGAGTCGAGGTGCTGATGGAGCACCGCGAGCGGGCTGTCCGCCTGGAACGGAGGGCGTCCGGTGAGGAGTTGGTAGAGCACGCAGCCCAGGGAGTACACGTCGGACGCCGGGCCGGCCGTGCGGCCCAGGGCCCGCTCGGGCGCGAGGTAGAGGCTGGTGCCGACGATCTGTCCGGTGGCGGTGAGGGCGGCACCGGGATCGTCGAGGAAGCGGGCGATGCCGAAGTCGCCGATCTTCAAGGTGTCGTCGGCGCCCAGCAGGAGGTTCGCCGGTTTGATGTCCCGGTGCACGATGCCCTGCCGGTGCGCGACGGCCAGCCCGACGGCGGCCTGCGAGGCGATATGAGCCACCCGCTCGACGGGCAGCGGCCCGGACACGGCGAGCACCCCGTCGAGGCTGCCGCCCTCGACCAGCTCCATCACCAGGAACAGACGGCCTTCGAACTCGCCGAAGTCGAGGACGCCGACCACGTTCGGATGGCTGAGCCGGCCGGCGGTCTGCGCCTCCAGCCGGAAACGGGAGGACGCCGTGTGGTCGGAGTCATGGGGAAGCAGGAGTTTCACGGCGACCGGTCTGCCGAGCGTCTCGTCGAAGGCCCGCCAGACCTCCCCCATGGCGCCCTGTCCGATGGTGTCCCGCAGCCTGTATCGACCCGCTATAAGCACTTGTTCTTCATCCTCATGCCCAAAGACGTCTTGATCGCCGCAGGCCATGACTCACCGCGGGGGCGGATCAGGTGGGAGGGTGCCGCAGCGGTCCAAGCCTACCGGCCCCCACGACCTCGCCTTTCCACGCCCACGTCCTCATGGATCTTCGTTGCCGAGCCGGCGCGAGGGCGGCGCCGGGCGCCGGGGAGCAGCGGAATACCCGTGCGGCGGCGGGAGTTGAGGCGGCATGACGAGCATCCGCTACCTCGGTGGCCCCACGGCCCTCATCGAGTTCGGCACGACCCGCCTGCTCACCGATCCCACCTTCGACGCCCCCGGCAGCTACCCCGTGGGCGCCCGCACATTGGTGAAGACGGCCGGTCCCTCCCTCACCGCCGCCGAGGTCGGCGCCGTGGACGCCGTGCTGCTCTCGCACGACCAGCACCCCGACAACCTGGACGCGGCGGGGCGGGCCTACGCCCTCGACGCGCCGCTGGTCCTGTCCACGGCGTCCGCCGGAGAGCGGCTCGGTGGTCCCGTGCGGGCGCTGGCCAACTGGGACTCGTACCGGCTCGAAGACGGCGTGCGCATCACGGGGGTGCCCGCACAGCACGGGCCCGACGGCAGCGAGCACCTCGTCGGCGAGGTCACCGGCTTCGTGATCGAGGGCGAGGGCCGGCCGACCGTCTACGTCAGCGGGGACAACGCCTCTCTCGACGTCGTACGGCGGATCGCGGACCGCTTCGGCCCGGTGGACGTCGCCGTCCTGTTCGCGGGCGGGGCCCGGACACCGCTGGTCGGCGACGCCTATCTCACCCTGACCAGCGACGACGCGGCGACGGCCGCCCGGATTCTGGGCGCGCGTCATGTCGTCCCGCTGCACTTCGAGCACTGGGCGCACTTCACACAGGGCCCCGGCACCCTGGAGACGGCCTTCGCGCGGGCGGGGCTCACGGATGGGCTGCACCTCCTCGAGCCCGGCGGGCGGATCGGGTTCTAGTGCGTCGGCGGTGACGGCGGCGGCGCCATGCGCAAGGCGAGGATGGCCACGTCGTCGGTGGTGTCGGCGGCGAGTCCGATGAGGAGTTCGTCGCAGAACACCTCCAGCGGCTCGCGGGCGAGGGCGGCGGCGTGCTGGCGCAGCCTGGACATGGCGTCGTCGAGGGATTCGCCCCGGCGTTCGATCAGGCCGTCGGTGTAGAGCAGCAGCGTGGAGTGCGGCGGCAGGGTGTCGTACGCGGTGGGCCGGGGCAGTTCGGGGTCCATGCCGATCAGCACGCCCGCGCCGGCGTCGAGGTAGCGGGTGTCGCCATCCCTGGTGATCAGCAGCGGCGGCAGATGCCCGGCGGCCGCGTGGTGGAGGAGCTTGGGCCCTTCCTCGGCGCTCTCCTTGACCACCGCGTAGATGCAGGTGGCGGTGGCCTGCTCGTAGAGGGTGTGGCTGGCCAGATCCAGCCGGCGCAGTACGTCACCGGGTGGCTCCCTGCGGTCGACGGCGATGCCGCGCAGCATGTTGCGCAGCGCGCTCATGGCCACGGCCGCCTTCAGGTCGTGCCCGGTGACGTCGCCGATCACCAGCACCAGGTCGCCGTCCCCCAGGACGAAGGCGTCGTACCAGTCGCCGCCGACGTGCGCCGTCCTGGACGAGGACGAGTAGCGGGCGGCCAGTTGCAGGTCCCTCGTCTCGGGCAGTGCGGGCAGCAAGGAGCGCTGGAGGCGCTCGGCGATCTGCCGGACCTCCTGGTACAGCAGGGTGTTGTCGACACCCAGGGCGAGTCCGTCGGCCACGTCCGCGAGCAGCGGCAGATCCTCCTCGGTGAACGGCCGCCGCTCGCTGAGCCGGGCCACGGTCAGGGCGCCGATGACCTCGCGGCGCGCCCGCAGCGGCGCGATGACGGCGCTGCTCGCGCCGAGCTGCTCGAACAGCTCCAGTTGCCGCGCGTCCAGAGCGTCGGCGGCCTGCTGCGGCGAGGGGATCTCGGTGAGCAGCAGCGGCCCCGCCCCGCGCAGTACCCGGGCCAGGGAGCCCCGGGCGGCGCCGGAGACCGGTGGCAGCGGGCCCTCGAACGCCTCGGGCGGCAGCGCCGCGGGCTCACGGTGCACGACGCAGAACCGCCGCACCTGGTCACGCTCGTTCAGCAGGTCCACCACGCACCAGTCGGCGAGACGCTCGACGAGGATCTCGCACACCCGGCGCACCCGCTCCGCCAGATACGGCGGTGTGACGGCCAGCGCGCTCCGGGTGTCGGCCAGCAGCGACAGCCGCTCCAGTGCCGTACGGCCCGTGTCGCCGGGTCCACCGGGCCCGCCCCCGGTCGGCACGTCGGCGGGCCGCTCGGGCACCGTCTCCGGCCGAGCCTCCGGGGCCGGGTGGCTCGGCGCGGACGTGCCCGGGGTCCGCGGGGGCGTGCTCGCGCGGGGGATGAGCTGGGCGACGAACACGGTACGGCCGTCGGCCGTCTCCTGGGTCTGGATGAACAGCCGGACCGGCACCAGCCGCCCGTCGCGGTGCAGTCCAGGGAGCGGTACGGAGCGGCCCAGGATCCGGGGCTCGCCGGTCAGCAGGAGCGAGGTGAACGCCGCCACATGGCGCCCGCGCAGGTGTTCGGGGATGAGTACCGTGATCCGCTGTCCGATCAGCTCGTCCGGGCTCCAGCCCAGCAAGTCCGCCACGGGAGCGTTGGCCGCGATGATCCGGTTGTCGTCGCCGGCCGTGATCGTCGGCACCCGGCCGGCCCCCACGTGCCGGGCGTCCCACGGCGCCAGCTCGGACGGCCGCGCGCTCGGCTCCCGGGGCACCAGCGTCCACGCGGCGGGGTGCGCGCCGGCGAGCTGGCCGATGATCTCGTCGAACAGCCAGCGGTGGAAGGCACCGATGTGCGGGAGGGCGG
>NZ_VOGW01000051.1:0-27023 GCF_007896895.1 Streptomyces misionensis
ATCTCCTCGGCCAGGTCGAGCACCCGGCGCAGGACGGCCATGCCCTCGACCGCGTCCGCCGGGACCGCCAGGGTCAGAGTGGGGATGTCCTGGTCGGTCTGCTGCTCCCCCGACGCCGCGGCGACGCAGGCGCTGATCAGGTTGTTCGCGTCATGGGCGGTGAGCAGGTCCGCGGTCGGCAGGCCGAGGGCGGCACCCTCGAGGTCGGCCAGCACGAGTTCACGCAGCAGTGCGTGCCGGTGCTGGCGCGCGGCCGAGTACAGCGCGTACGGCAGATCGACCAGGATGACGGTGCCGGGCGGCCCGGGAGCCGGCACCCGCGGCCAGGAGGAGGTGCCCGGCGGCGCCGCGTCCGGCCGCAGCTCGAACCACACGGCCTTGTGGTCCTCGGCCACCTCGACACCGTGCCGGGCGGCCAGCCGCTCGACGAGGCCCAGTCCCCAGCCGGTGGCGGCGTACAGATGCCCCTGCCGGGAGACCACCGGGCGAACCGGCCGGCGGTCGCCGACCCGGACCCGGACGGCCCCGTCGGCGGCCCGCACCCGTACGTCGACCTCGGTGCGCGCGTGCAGCACGGCGTTGGTCACCAGCTCGCCGGTCAGCAGCTCGGCGGCGTCGATCACCTCCGGCTCGGCCCCTTCGAGGACGGCTCGGACGAACCGTCTGGCCGCCCGCGCACTCCGTGGCCGCGGAGGAAACCGCCGCACCGCTTCCCGCGGATCAAGGCTCATGCGCCCAGTGTGCCGCCGCGCGTGCGCCCCGGCGGCCCCACGGGCCGGGCGCGCGCCGATCGGCCCACCGTGCGCACGGCCGACCGAGTGGCGTCACGCCGTCTTCGGGGGCGGCGGGGGTAGGGGTCCACGTTCCGCCCCTTGGGCGGATCGGCGCCGCAGAAGCACACCCGCCGAGGGCCGAACCCGCGAGGCCCGGCCCTCCTCGATCGAGCACCCGGCCCCGTACCCGCGCCCGGCGGTCGCCTACGGCCTGGGTAGCGGGAGCGCCGTTCTCGCCGCGGCCTCGGAATGTCGCATCGGCAGAGGGTTCGCGGAGAGGGCGGGCACCGCCATCGCACCGATCACGTGATCGAGTTCACGCAGTATGCTCGTCGCCGCGTCACGTACGCGCGCGGGTACATCGCCACGCTCCGCGACAAGCTGGTGGTAGATCGGAGCGTCCTGGAACATGTGGCCCCTTCCGGTAGTGGTCATGACTCGTACGGGCGCCGAGTCTAGAGGCTGTCCCGTCGGGGGCTGACGTCGGATCAGATGATCTTGCTTTGTCCGGTGTGAGACGATTTCGTGACCGCCCGCCGCTCCGGCGGCCGCTCGCCAGGGCCTCTCGTCCGGATCATGCCGGGCTCGCTGATCCGGCCCGCTCCGAACGAAAGACCCTAGATGTCGATCGGGTTCGCTTCCACGACGCAGCCCGAGCCGATCACCGCGAGCGTCTTGCCTCCTGGCACGGCGCCGCCATTGCCGATGATGTCGCCGAGGGCGCTGACCGAGTCGGTGCAGTACACCTGGGTCGGGGCCCTTTCGCCGGTGCGGAGCGCGACCGGGCCGGACCCGGGGTAGGTGTGGGTGTCGGAGTACGGGTCGGTCGGGAGGGACCGGTCGCAGCCCAGGCCGACGGCGGTGGGGTCTTCGGCCAGCCCCAGCCTCTTCGCCACGTCGTGGATCGTGGCGACGGGGTAGCCGATGGGCGGGTTGGTGAGGTCGACCGTGCCCAGCCCGCAGGCGAGCGCCGGTGTGTCCCCGGGCGGGGTCGGGGCCGCCTCGGCCGGTGAGACCAAGGCGAGCGCGGTGGCCAGGCCGAGCGAGGCGGCGGCAAGAGTCCTCTTCATGTTCCCGATGGTCGCCGGTGCCCGGGCGCCGGGCGCGGTCTTCGACGCTTGACTGCGAAATCTCCGCATTTCCTCGCTTCGCAGGGCACACCGAACGAGAACGCTCATCTCGACGGCACAGCCGGAGCCTCCTCATTCACTTCACGGTGCCCGCGAGCGACCGCCGTCCGGGTGCCGGTTCCAGCCGCAGTTCCCGGCCCTGCCAGCGTCGCCGCAGCCACCGGTCGTGGCTGGCGACGACGATCGCGCCCGGGCCGGTGGCGAAGGCCTCCTCCAACTCGTCGCACAGCCGCGGGGACAGGTGGTTGGTGGGCTCGTCGAGCAGCAGCAACTGGGGCGGCCGGGCCACCAGAAGGGCCAGCGCGAGCCGCCGGCGCTGCCCGACCGACAGCCGGCCGACGGGTTTGTCCAGGTCCGCGTCGTGCAGCAGGCCGAGCGAGAGCAGCGGCACCTGCTCGGCGCGTGCCGGCCCCAGGGACAGCGCGTAGGTGTCGCGGACCGTGCGCTCGGGTCGCTCGAACACGGTGTCCTGGGTGAGGAAACCCACCGTCAGCCCGCCGCGTCTGCACACCTCGCCCTCGGCCGGCAGGTGTCCGGCGAGCACCGCGAGCAGCGTCGACTTGCCCGCTCCGTTGCCCCCGGTGACCAGCAGCCGCTCGGTGGCCGACACTTCCAGGGCGTCCAGCGAGAGCCGGCCGGGCACCCGGGCGTCCCGCAGGCGGACCAGCGGCCGAGTGCCCTCCTGGGCGGTGGCGGCCGGCTCCCCGGCCGTGAACCGCAGCGGGCGCGGCGGCTCGGCGACCCGGGTGCGCTCCAGTTCCTCCAGTCGCCGGGTGGCGTTGCGCACCCGGCGGGAGATCTGGCTCTGCACCCGGCCCGCCCGATGGCCGTAGCCCATCTTCTCGTTGTCGCGCGGCCCACGGTCCGGTGCGACCCGGTGCGCGGTCACGCCCGCCGCGTACCGCAGTTCCTCCAGTTCCTGCTGTTCCTCGGCGTAGCGCTGCTCCCAGCGGGCCCGCTCGGCGTGCTTCTCGCCCAGGTAGGCGCTGTAGTTGCCGCCGTAGCGGACCGGGCCGTCCACCGCCGGGTCGAGGTCGAGCAGATCGGTGCAGACGGCGTCGAGGAACGCCCGGTCGTGGCTGGCGAGCACCACGCAGCCGGGCAGGGCGCGCAGTTGCTCCTCCAGGAAGGCGGCGGCGCCGTCGTCGAGGTGGTTGGTCGGCTCGTCGAGCAGCAGTGCCGACGGCCGTCCGACGAGCAGCGCCGCCAGCGCGAGCCGGCCGCGCTGTCCGCCGGACAGCGAGCCGAGGGTGCGGTCGTGGCCGAGCGCGCCGAGGCCCAGTCCGTCCAGTACGAGGGCCGCGCGGCGGTCGGCGTCCCAGGACTCGCGGTGCCGGGCCCGCTCCAGGCACCGGCCGTAGGTGTCGAGGAGTTCCCGGTGGCCGGGGTCGCCCTCGGGGACGCGGGCCAGTTCCTCGCCGAGCCGTTCGAGTTCCGCGAGGTCCTCGCGGGCCTCGCGCAGCGCCTCGTCGAGCACGGCGGTGAGGGTCGCGTCGGGGTCGAAGGGCATCTCCTGGTGCAGGAAACCGAGGTCGGCGGGGCGGGTGA
The DNA here is from genome assembly GCF_007896895.1 of Streptomyces misionensis. Classification (GTDB taxonomy): domain Bacteria; phylum Actinomycetota; class Actinomycetes; order Streptomycetales; family Streptomycetaceae; genus Streptomyces; species Streptomyces misionensis_A. The sequence goes on from NZ_VOGW01000051.1 coordinate 3,452, forward strand.
CGCTTCCGGCGTCGGGGTCGTCGACGCCGGCGAGCACCCTCAGCAGGGTGGACTTGCCGACGCCGTTCTCCCCGATCAGGCCGATGCGCCGGCCGGGTGGGGCGGTGAGGCTGACGCCGTCGAGGACACGGCGGCCGCCGAGGGTGCGGACGACGTCGTGGGCGAGCAGAGCGGTCGGGGGCATGGGGGTCCGTCCAAGGTGATCGGTGGTCGGCCCGCCGGGCGCGGGGCCTCGTGCGCGGGCCACGTCACACACCGGCGGTTCACACCGCGGGGGCTCCCGTCTCCGTCAGTGTTCCGTCGGCCAGCCGCAGCAGGCGGTTCACCCCGATCGCGGCGAGGAACCGCTCGTCGTGGCTGACCACCAGGAAGGCGCCCTGGTAGGAGTCGAGCGCGCTCTCCAGCTGGGCCGCGCTGACCAGGTCGAGGTTGTTGGTCGGCTCGTCGAGCAGGAGCAGGTGGGGAGCCGGTTCGGCGCACAGCACGCAGGCCAGGGTGGCCCGCAGCCGCTCGCCGCCGGAGAGGACCCCGGCGGGCAGGTGTGCCCGGGCGCCCCGGAAGAGGAAGCGGGCGAGCAGGTTCATCCGCTCCGCCTCGGGCCGCTCGGGGGCGAAGGCGGCGAAGTTCTCCGCCACGGTGCGGTCCAGGTCCAGCAGGTCCAGGCGCTGCGAGAGGTAGGCGATCCGGCCGTCGCCGCGCTTGATCGACCCGCTGTCGGGGGCGAGGTCACCGGTGACCAGCCGCAGCAGGGTGGTCTTGCCCGCGCCGTTGGGCCCGGTCAGCGCGATCCGCTCGGGGCCGCGGACGCTCAGGTCGACGCCTCCGTCGGCGAACACCGCCCGGCCCGCGTGGTGCACCTGCATTCCCTCGCCGAGGAAGAGGGTGCGGCCGGCGGGCACCTTGGTGTCGGGCAGTTCCAGGGTGAGGCGCTGCTCGTCGCGCAGGGCGCGTCCGGCCTCGTCGAGGCGGGCCTTGGCCTCGCTGACCCGGGACGCGTGCATCTGGCCGGCCCGGCCCGCGGACTCCTGCGCGCCGCGCTTCATGGTGCCGGCGAAGATGCGGGGCAGTCCGGCGTTCTTGAGGTTGCGGGCGGCGTTGCTCGCCCGGCGCTCGGCGCGTTCGCGGGCCTGCTGCATCTCCCGCTTCTCCCGCTTGAGTTCCTGCTCGGCGTTGCGGACGTTCTTCTCCGCCGCCTCCTGCTCGACGCGCACGGCCTCCTCGTACGCGCTGAAGTTGCCGCCGTACAGGCGCAGTTCGTCGCCGCCGAGTTCGGCGATGCGTTCCATGCGGTCGAGCAGCGCGCGATCGTGGCTGACCAGCAGCAGGCAGCCGGTGAAGTCCTCCAGCACGTCGTAGAGCTTGTGCCGGGCCGTCAGGTCGAGGTTGTTGGTGGGCTCGTCGAGCAGGAGCACGTCGGGGCGCCTGAGCAGCTGGGCGGCGAGGCCGAGCGAGACGACCTGGCCACCGCTGAGCGTGTGCAGGCGGCGGTCCAGGGTGAGGTCGGCGAGGCCCAGGCGGTCGAGCTGGGCGCGGGTGCGTTCCTCGATGTCCCAGTCGTCGCCGATGGTGGTGAAGTGCTCCTCGCCGACGTCCCCGGCCTCGACGGCGTCCAGGGCGCGGATGACCTCGGCGACGCCGAGCACCTCGGCGACGGTGAGATCACCGGTCAGGGGCAGGCTCTGCGGGAGGTGGCCCAGCGTCCCGCCGACCGACAACGAGCCGGCGGTGGGCTCGAGTTCACCGGCGATCAGCTTGAGCAGGGTGCTCTTGCCGGAGCCGTTGGGCGCGACCAGGCCGGTGCGTCCGGTGGTCACGGTGAAGGACAGGTCGTGGAAGACCGGGGTGTCGTCCGGCCAGGCGAAGGAGAGATGCGAGCAGACGACGGCGACGTCGGACATGAAGGAGACCTCGAAGGTGCGAGGGCAGGGCTGTGGGAACCTCTGCCCTGGGCAGACGTGGGGAAAATGGGTACGACGAAACGGACCACCTCGGCGGCGCCCCTGAGCACCGGCCGGTGGCCGTCAGATCCGGATCTCACCCGGAGATGTCGTCGTCACCCACCACGTCTGCGACTCCTCACTCACACGGTTCAGGTCGTCCACAGCATAGCAAAGGCGCCGTGCCGCCAGGCGGTGTGCGTCGCCGGCCCTCGTCCGGGCGTCGGCGGCGACGGTCCGCCGCGGCACGCCCCGGCCCGGCCGGAGCCGTGGGTTGCGTAGGGTCGGGGCTGTGGCTGATCGGATACGGGCGATCGTGGCGGGGCTGGCGGACCTGGAGGACGTCACCGGGGTGTGCGCGACGGCCGACGAGCGGGTCGCGCGGGGGGACTGCGCCTTCGCCGCGGACCTTGGCATCGCTTGCGCCACGGCCTACGGCGCCGCGGGGCGGGCGTGGCAGTACAGAAGCGTCTTCGACCATGTGCTGCGGCTGCTGGCCACCACTCGGGGTGCCGAGAACGTCGCCCAGGCGCTGCGACTGGTCTCCTCCTCCCCGCGGGCCGGCGCCCGGAAGCTGGACCGCTACATGGCTTCGCTGCTGGCCTCCGGCCACGAGGCCGAGGACTTGACGGTGGTGTTCACGGGGCGTGCCCAGGAGGAGTTGCGAGCCTGCCTCGTCCACGAACTGGTGCTGCGGGGTGTGAGCGTGGAGGAGACGCCGGGAATCGCGGGCTGGGCGAGGTCGCGGCACTGGAGTCGTCATCCGCTGCGCTGGCTGCCGCCGACCCTGTCCGACCTGGAGCGCGGCGCGGACCTGCCGAGCCACGGCGTCCGTGGCCGCAGCCACTCGATGCCGTACGACTCCTCGGCGGGCCGCGAACCGGCGCTGACCGGCGGCGCGCGTGTCCCCCCGGTGAGGGAGACGACGACGCCGGCCGCCGCCACGGCGCTGGGCAGGGCCGTGGCGAACTGGGCCGAGGAGTCCAACGGGCGTGTCGAAGCACGGGTGTTCGCCATGGCCGAGCCCCTGGAGTCACCGGCGGTGCCGAAGGCCCTGGGGGCGCTGGGGCTCGCGTGTCTGCGCGGGGCGGGGAGGAAGACCGCCCTGTCGGTCACGGTCCATCCGGTCGCCCACGCGTGGCGCGTGCTCTTCGCCGCGGCGTCGACGGGCGGGGCGTACAACTCCGGTTGGTACGGCGCCTACGGCCGTCTGGCTGCCTGGCAGTCCCTGGCCGCGATGGCGCGCTGCCCGCACGGTGCCACCGCCGGCGAGGTCGAGGAACGCGTGCGGGACTGCGTCTGGCACGGTTTCAGCGCGGGTACCGCGTGGTTCGAGCACGTGGGCTGGGACATCGGTCTGGCCGCTCTGGCACCCGACCGCCGCTCCCTGGCCGTGCTCGCCGCGACCGACACCGACTGAACGCCCCTGCCGGCGGCGGGTTGCGGTAGCTTGCCCGCCATGACCGAACCAAGGCCCCTTGCCTGGCCGCCTGCCCCGATACGCACCGGACGGCTCGTGCTGCGCGAGTCGGAGGACCGGGACCGTGCGGCGATCATCGAGCTGTTCGCCTCGCCCGAGGTGGGAACCTACGTCGGCGGCGCCAGGCCGCGCGACGAACTGGAACGCACAGTGCCCGAGGTGCCCGGGCGGCGCCCCGGCTTTTTCGTGGTGGAGCTCGACGGGGCGACGATCGGAATGGTCACGCTCGACCGGCGCGACGCGGACGGTCCCGGTCACGTTCGCGTTGATGTCGGGAGGACCGAACTCGGTTACATGTTCCTGCCCGAGGCGTGGGGACACGGGTATGCCGCCGAGGCGTGCGCGGCGGCACTCGACTGGTTCGCGGACGCGCTCCCCGGCGAACCGGTGGTGCTCACCGCCCAGACCGCCAACGTCCGCTCCATGCGGGTCGCGGAGAAGCTGGGCTTCACCGAGGTGGAACGGTTCGAGGAGTACGGCGCCGAGCAGTGGTTCGGTGTCCGGTCCGCGCTCACCGCGTCCGGCTGAGATCGTTCGGCCGCCGGGCCGGCCCCCGTGAGGCCGCCCCGGCACGCGGGCGCGGCGCGCGATGCCCCCTCGTCGCATGAGAAGGGGCATCGCGGCCCGCGCCCGACGGTCACGTCGCCGGGGTCTCGGCGGCGTCGGTGACGGTGATGGTGCACAGTCGTTTGGTGGCGCGGGTGAGCGCGACGTACAGGTCGCGCTCGCCGCCGGGGCGGGCGGCGGTGATCCGGTCCGGATCGACCACGATCGCGGCGTCGAACTCCAGCCCCCTGGCCTGGGAGGCCGGAACCAGCCGGGCGTGCTGTTCGACGCCGGCGGCCATGAACTGTTCGACCCGGTCGTCGGCGCAGATCACCCCGGTCAACTCCCCCGGATGGGCGGTGCCTTGGTCCCGCAGTTCACGGTCGAGGGTGGTGAGGAGCGACGTGGAGGCCGTGGTGAGGGTCCGGGGCGGCTCGCCGTGCCGGATCGAGCGGATCGCCGGGCGGCCGGGGGCGATGCGGGCGAGCAGGTCCTCCGTGGTGGCGAGGATCTCCTGGGTGGTGCGGTAGCTGACCGTCAGGGTGCGCAGGTCGAAGCGGCGTCCGAGCTGCGGGCCGAGTGCCTGCTGCCAGTCCCGGGCCACCGTCGCCGGGCCTGCCTGGGCGAAGTCCCCGACCAGGGTCATCGATCTGCCCGGGCAGCGTCGTACGACCATCCGCCACTGCATGGCGGTCAGTTCCTGTGCCTCGTCGACGACGACGTGGCCGAAGGTGCGCTCGGGCGGGCCGTCGACCAGGCTTGCCGCCTCGTCGAGGAGCGGCACGTCGGCGTCCGTCCAGGGCGCGCCGGGGGTTCGCCGCAGCAGGGCCTGCTCGGAGTCGCCGAGCCGGCGCAGGTGGGGGGCCGGGGCATCGGGGTCGGCCAACAGGGTGTGGACCACGTCGCCGGGCGTCAGGCGCGGCCACAGCTCTTCGACGGCCTCGTCGAGGAAGTCGTCGTCCAGCAGGCCGGCGCGCACGGTGTCGGCGTCGAACTCGTCGGCGCCGGAGGCGGGCGCGGCGTCCATACCGAGGCGGCGCAGGTCGGCCGCGGCGACCCGGTCCAGGTCGAGGCCGGTCAGCTGCGCGACCTGGGCGTCGATCCGGTCGAGTTCCTCGGCGCCGCTGCGGGCGAGTTCCCGGACGAGGGCGTCGATCAGCAGTTCCTTGAACAGCCGACGTGCCCGGTTGTGCGCGAGGCCGCTGGTCTGCGCCGACGCACGTGCTTGTACCACCTCCTCCGCCGGCAGCCGGATCCGTTCCCGCCCGATCCGGACGTCGAAGTCGTCGTCGGGGGCCTGGCGGGAGCGGACGACGGCGGCCAGGTCGTCGGCCAGCGCGGCGCTCCCCTTCAGACGCGCGGCCTCGACGGGGGCCGCGGTGTCCGGTGCGATGCCGGCGAGTTCCTCGCACGTCGCGAGGACGACGTCGTTCTCGCCGAGTGAGGGCAGGACCTGGCTGATGTAGTCGAGGAACCGTGTGTTCGGCCCGAGGACGAGCACACCGCGCTCCGATGCCTTGGGGAACGCGTACAGCACATAGGCGGCGCGGTGCAGCGCCACCACGGTCTTGCCGGTGCCCGGGCCGCCCTGCACCACGGTGACGCCGCGGTGCGGCGAGCGGACGATCGCGTCCTGTTCGGCCTGGAGCGTGGCGACCGCGGTTCCCATGCGGCCCGTGCGCTTCTCCTGGAGCGCGGCGGTCAGCGGGCTGTCGCCGATCACGTCCTGTCCGGTGGGGGCGGAGCCGTCGAGGAGTTCGTCGCTCAATCCGGTCACCGTGCGGCCCGCAAGGCGCAGATGGCGGCGCCGTCGCAGCCCCATCGGGTGGACCGGGGTGGCCTCGTAGAAGGGCCGTGCGGCCTCGGCCCGCCAGTCCACCAGCAGGGGCAGGTCGTCCGGGTCCCGGTGCAGGCCGATCCGTCCGATGCGCAGAACCGTCGTGTCGGCGAGGTCGATGCGGCCGAAGACGAGTCCCTCCTCGGCCCCTTCCAGCCGGCGCACCTCTCTCGCCAGCCGGCCGGCGGCCACCTCGCGTTCGTGGGCCTCGGCCGCGCCGTCGGGTGGTGACGCGAGCACGTGCGCCAGCTCCGCCCGTGCCTCCGCCAGGCGTGTGTCGAACAGCTCGCCTATGACGGCCACCTGGGCTTGCTCGACTGTCACCTCGTGTGCGGCACCATCGTTGATCTGCGGCAAGAAAATGCCCTCCGTGTTCAGCCCGCCGTTATCGCGAGGCGCCACTATGCAGATCCGTTCCGGAAAAGTAAACGTTGACCAAGACCCGGGAAGTGTGGCCCAGGCCCGAGGGCCGACTTGCCGAACCGGCAAACGCGCTCGTCTTCCGGCCGGGAGCTCCCCATGATCGGCGTCGAGCCGGCGGACCGCTGGGCGGGCCCGTCATGGCGGAACGCAGGACCGACAAGGCGGGAGAAGGCACATGTCGCAGCACGTCTCGGAGATCACACACCGGTCGGTGACCTCGCCGGGGGGCCGTATCCACCTCGTGGAGCAGGGCAGCGGACCGCTGGTGCTGCTCGTGCACGGTTTCCCGGAGTCCTGGTACTCCTGGCGCCACCAGCTGCCGGCCCTCGCCGCGGCCGGGTACCGGGCCGTCGCCGTCGACGTGCGCGGCTACGGCCGTTCCGCCGCACCGGCCGGGACGGACGCGTACCGGATGCTCGACCTGGTCGAGGACAACGTCGCGGTGGTGCACGCGCTGGGCGAGGAGTCGGCGGTGATCGTCGGCCACGACTGGGGCGCCACCATCGCCGCGAACTCCGCGCTGCTCAGGCCGGAGGTCTTCCGCGCGGTGGGACTGCTGAGCGTTCCCTACACCCCGCGCGGCGGCCCCCGGCCCAGCGACGTCTTCGCCGGGATGGGCGGGGACGAGGAGTTCTACGTCTCCTACTTCCAGCAACCGGGCCGCGCCGAGGCCGAGATCGAACCCGACGTTCGCGGCTGGCTCGCCGGTTTCTACGCCGCTCTGTCCGCCGACACCATGCCCGGACCCGGCGCGCCGGACCCGCACTTCGTCGGCAGGGGCGGGACCCTGCGCGACCGGTTCCCCGCCGGCCGCCGGCCCGCCTGGCTCGGTGAGGACGAGCTCGACTTCTACGCCGGGGAGTTCGAGCGCACGGGCCTGACCGGAGCGCTCAACCGCTACCGCGCCATGGACCGCGACTGGGAGGACCTCGCCCCCTTCGACGGTGCTCCGATCACCCAGCCGTCGGTGTTCGTCGGCGGCGGCCTCGACGCCTCCACGACCTGGCTGGCCGACGCCATCGAGGCGTACCCGGTCACGCTGCCGGGCCTGGTCTCCTCGCACATCCTCGACGGGTGCGGCCACTGGATCCAGCAGGAGCGGCCCGCCGAGGTCAACCGGATCCTGACCGGCTGGCTCTCCGGCCTGCCCGTCTGATCCGGGTACGCCGGCCGGCAGCGGCGTCGCGGGCCATGCGGCCGTCGCCGCCGCCCGGTGCGCCTACCGCGGTTCCGCTGCTGCCGGGCCCGGCCCGGCCGGGCGACAGCACCGCCGGGCCGGCGCGCGCGGCGGGGTGTCCGTGCCGTCAGCCGTTCGCCGCGCCGGCGCTGCGCGGCGCCGCGGCGTCGATGAGCATTCAGGTGCGGCCCCGGCCAGGTGGCCGTGGGTGACCTGGACACACGGCCGGAGGAACTGTGCCCGCCTTTCGTCGGATCGTCGTTCTCACCGCGGTCGGTGTGCTGGCCACAGGAGTGGCCGCGGCCGCCGCGCCCGCGTCCACCCAGGCGGACGGGGCGGGCCCGCGGCCGCCCGCCACGTCACCGCCCCCGCCGGGAACGGCCGGCGGCGAGGCATGGGCCTGGACGCAGCTGACCGGACAGGGCACGCGGATCCGCTACGTCTCCACCGACACCAGCCAGACGTGTCCTGCCGTCCGCTACACCCTGGGCACGAGCAGGGACCCGCATTCCATGACCCGGGTGAGCACCCCGATGGGGTCCCAGTTCCCGACCACGGTGTGCGAGCTGGCCGTGCCTCTCGCGGCCTCGAACGCGGTACTGGAGCAGTCGTCCGTCCAGGCGGCTGTCGTGCACCCGGCCAACCGTCAGCTTCCGCTGCCCGACTGGACGTCGGCCACCCGGCCGCGCCGGGTCGCCGTCATCGGGGACACCGGCTGCGAGGTCCCGGCGACGGGCCCGGTGCAGAACTGCGCGAACCATCAGACCGGTTGGCCCTTCCCCCGGATCGCGGCCAACGCCGCCGCCGTCACCCGGCCGGACCTCGTGGTGCACGTCGGTGACTACCTCTACCGGGAGGACCCGGCGAGGGAGAACGACAAGGCGGCCAACCCGGGCTGCACCACGACCGCCGACCGGGCCGGCTGGGACTGCGTGGTCGCCGACTTCTTCCGGCCGGCCGAGCCCTTGCTGGCCACCGCGCCCGTCGCGCTGACCCGCGGCAACCACGAGGACTGCAACGCGGCGCAGCAAGGCGGTGCGGGCGGCTCCTGGTTCCGCTACCTCGCCGACGTGCTGCGCCCCGACGGGAGGTGCATCACCTACAGTCCCACCGTGCCGATCAGGGCCGGCACCCTGAACCTCGTCTCGGTGGACTCCTCCTTCGCCGATCCCGGCGACACGGGCAGTACCGCGCAGAGCGGAGTCTTCACCAGGCGTTTCGAGGCCGTGAACCAGGCCGCGCGGCAACACCCGGCCAACGACTACTTCGTGTTCACGCACAAGCCGGTGTGGATGGTGAAGGCGGCCGGAACCCTGCCCCAGAACGTGGAATGGGCGACGCCCGTCCTCGACGCGGCCGTCGCCGCGACCGGCCTGCACCGGCTGGCGGACAACGTACGCCTGGTGCTCTCGGGCCACATCCACCTCTACCAGATGCTCGACTTCGGCACCGGACGTCCGCCCCAGCTGACCGTGGGCTCCTCGGGCGGGCCGCTGGACAACGGCCCTGACGACGCCAAGGTCGTGGGGAAGGAGATCGGCACACCGCCGACGGCCGTCCACCAGTCGATCACTCAGGAGCAGACCCCAGGGGGACAGGGCGTCTTCGGATACGCGGTGCTGGCGGACGGCGGCGGCACCTGGAACCTCACCTTCCACGACGCGTCCGGGGCGGTCCGGGGCCAGACGTGCGCCCTGAGCACCAGCGCGGCGGACAAGACGTTCGTGTGCCACTGAGTTCCGCGCAGCCGCGCGGATCCGGGGGCGGCACGATCGCCGGTGCCGCCCGGGGTCAGGGCCGGTCCGCGGGGACGGGCGAAAGGCGGTAGGCGCCCTCGTGGGAGACGACACGGCCGGCCGTGGGCGGGGGGAAGTGGGTGCCCAGGAGGAGCGTGTCGGTGCCGGCGAGCGAGTCGAGCAGGGCGCGGCGGGAACGCTCCGAGCGTTCGGGGTCGATGTCGACGCAGGCGCCGACGGCGGGATGGGCGAACTGAAAGGGGTGGTGGACGCAGTCGCCGGTGATCAGAGCCCTGCGGCCGCCGTCGGACAGTTCGACGGCGAGGTGGCCGGGGGTGTGCCCCGGGGTGGGCAGCAGGCGCAGGCCGGGGGCGATCTCGGTGCCCTCGGCGGGGATGTCGACGAGGTCGAGCAGCCCTGATTCCTCCACCGGGACGACGGAGTCCCGGAACATCTGCCTGCGGGCTTCCTCCATGTCGTATCCGGCCCAGAACGCGCGCTCGGTGCGGGACACGAGGTAGCGGGCGCGGGGGAAGGTGGGGACCCACTCGCCGTTCACCTGGCGGGTGTTCCAGCCGACGTGGTCGGCGTGCAGGTGCGTGAGGATCACCAGGTCCACCTCGTCCGGCGGGAAACCGGCGTCGGTGAGGCGCTGGAGATAGCCGGTGCGCAGGTTGTGCCAGGCGGGGTTGGCCCGCTCCTTGCCGTTGCCGATGCCGGTGTCCACCACGACGCGCAGCCCGCCGAGGGCGAAGGCGAAGCTGTGGCTGTCGAGGCGCAGGACGCCCTCGGCGTCGGCGAAGTCGGGGCGCAGCCAGTCCTGAGCGGTGACGAGGGCGGGCGTGGCGTCCGGCAGCAGCCACTGCCCGGTGGCGGGTGGCAGGACGGTCTCGTCGATGCGGTGGACGCGGATGCCGCCCACGCTCCAGACGGAGACGCCGCCCGAGGCGGAAGCGTTCATGATCTTCCCTTCGCAATAAAAGCTATTTGTTTGCGTTAAGCGCATCGTAGGCCCTACAGTCACCTAACGCAAAGAGTTAGCTTTAGCGGCCGGGCTTCCCTCCGCCCGGCCCCGACGAGAGAAGAGGCCCATGTCCCCTGGCGACCTCGACCCCGCGGAAGCCGCCCGCTGGGCCGCGCGTTCCGGACTTTCGCTGCCGGCCGACCGCCATGCCGCGGTCGCCGCCACCGCCCACCACATCCACTCGGTCGTCGCCGTCCTGCGGGAGCTGGAGTTCGGCGACACCCCGCCCGCCCACGCCTACCGCGCCGAACAGGAGCAGCCCGATGCGGCCGTATGAGATGTCCCTGACCGAGGCCGCCGACGCGATCCGCGCCCGGCGCCTGTCCCCCGTGGAGCTCGTGGACTCCGTCCTGGAGCGGATCGAACGGACGGAACCGCGCCTGCGGGCCTACGCGGCCGTCGACGCCGAGCGCGCCCGCGAGGCCGCACGCGCGGCCGAACGTGACATCGCGGCCGGCCGCCACCGCGGCCCGCTGCACGGCATCCCGATGGGCCTGAAGGACCTGATCGACGTCGCCGGCACGGCCACCTCGGCCGGCTCCCGGGTCCGCGCCGACCACCGCGCGGCCGGCGACAGCGCGGTCGCCGCGCGCCTGGCGGCGGCCGGTGCGGTCCTCCTCGGCAAGACGCACACGCACGAGTTCGCCTACGGCCTCACCACCCCGCAGACCCACAACGCCTGGGACCCGGGCCGGGTCGCCGGCGGGTCGAGCGGCGGATCCGCCGTGGCCGTCGCGGCCGGCTCCGCGACCTTCGCCCTCGGCACCGACACCGGCGGCTCGATCCGGGTGCCCGCCGCACTCAACGGGGTCGTCGGCCTCAAGCCGACCTACGGCCTCGTCTCCCGCCACGGCGTGACATCCCTGTCCTGGTCCCTGGACCACGTCGGCCCGATCACCCGCACCGTCGAGGACGCCGGCCTGGTGCTGACCGCGCTGACCGGGTACGACCCGCGCGACCCCGCCTCGCTCACCGCGCCGGCCACCGACTACCGGCCGGCCGCGGGCACGGACCTGTCCGGTCTGCGGATCGGCGTGCCGAGCACCTACTACTTCGACCGGGTCGACCCGGAGGTGGAGACCGCCGTCCGGCACGCCGTCGACCGGCTCCGAGCCCTCGGCGCACGCCTCGTCGACGTCGAGATCCCCATGGCCCGGTACGTCCAGGCCACGCACTGGGGCCTGATGGTGCCCGAGGCCACGGCCTACCACGAACGCACCCTGCGCACGGTGCCCGATCTCTACCAGGCCGACGTCCGCGTCCTCCTGGAGGCCGGGGAGCTGATGAGCGCCGGGGACTACCTGCGCGCCCAGCGCTCGCGCACCCTGATGCGGGACGCGTGGCACCGCCTCCTGCGGGAGGTCGACCTGATCGCCGCTCCGGCCGTCCCGGCCACCGCCGTGAAGGCCGGGCAGGAGACGATCACCTGGGCCGACGGCAGTGCCGAGAGTGTGTCCGACGCCTACGTGCGCCTCTCGTCCCCCGCCAACATCACCGGGGTACCCTCCCTCTGCCTGCCGGTCGGCCACGACACGGCGGGACTGCCGATCGGCATGCAGTTGCTGGGGCGCCCCCTCGGCGAGAGCGTGCTCCTGCGCGTCGGCCACGCCTATGAACGGACCCGGCCCGCCCGGGAACTCGCGCGCGCGGCCTGAGCCGGCCGGAAAAGGACCTTCGTCAGACGCAATGAATTTGCTTTAAGATGAAGGCCATGAGCAGGCAGATGGTGCGTCCGGGCGGCCGCAGCGCCCGGGTCCAGGCATCAGTGCACGCCGCCGTACGCGAACTCGTCGCGGAGAACGGCCGGGAGGCGCTCACCGTCCCGCAGGTCGCCCAACGCGCGGGCGTGACCCCGTCGACGATCTACCGACGCTGGGGGGACCTCCAGGAACTGCTGTCGGACGTGGCGGTCGAACGGCTGCGGCCCGAGACGGCACCGGGCGACCACGGATCGCTGCTGAGCGATCTGACGAGCTGGGCCGAGCAGTTCCTGGACGAGATGTCCTCCCCCACCGGCCGCGCCTACATCCGCGACGCCCTGCTCGGCGACCCGGACGGCGGCAACGCCGGCCAGTGCTCCGCCTATGCCGCCGAGCAGATCGACGCCGTCCTCGCCAGGGCCGCCGGACGCGGCGAGCGGACCCCGGGCACCGAAGCGGTCATCGACCATGTCGTGGCGCCCCTGATGTACCGCATCCTCTTCCGCCCGGACGGGCTCGACAGCGCGTACGCGCGCCGGCTGGTGACAGCCGTCCTCGCCCCGGCCGCACACTGAGCGGACAAGACGGTGCGGCCCCGCGCGCAGCCGCCGCCCGGACCGCCCGCCGCCCGTCTCCTCCCCCGCGGCCGCCCGATCCGCGCACCCACGGAAATTGCCTCGCGGTGTCCCCGTCACAGGCCGAGACTCGTCCCATGACTGGCATGGGGGCGTTCCGGGACGCGGTCACGGCCTGGGCGGCGGGTGGACCGGGCGACCCGGCGCGGGAACTGGCCGCACGGTCGGCCGTCCGGGTTGCCGTGCTGCTGGAAGGACCGAGCGACGTCGCGGCGGTCGACGCGCTGGCGGCGGGCCGCGGCCGGGACCTGGCGGCCGAGGGCGTCTGCGTCCTGCCGATCGGCGGTGCGATGAGCGTCGGGCGCTACACCCGGCTCCTCGGACCAGCGGGCTTGGGCCTGCGCCTCACGGGCCTGTGCGACGAGGCGGAACACCCCTACTACGCACGCGGCTTCCGGCAGGCCGGTGCCGGCCGGCAGGACTTCTTCGTCTGCGCGGCGGACCTGGAGGACGAACTCATCCGCGCCCTGGGCGTGGCACGGGTGGCGGAACTCGTCCGGGCGGAAGGCGACCTGCGCGCCCTGAGGACCTTCCTGCGCCAGCCCGCCCAGCGCGACCGTTCCCCGCAGCAGCAGTACAGACGCTTCCTCGGCACCAAGAAGGGGCGGAAGATCCACTACGGTCGCGTCCTCGTCGAGGACCTCGCCCCCGACCGGACCCCCGCCCCACTCGCCGGCCTGCTCAGCAGACTGGCGGAGATTCAGGCGGGATGACAGCGGCGGGACCGTGTGGACGGGTCCGGTGGGCGGCACCGCCGTCGACGGCTCGGGCGGCCGAAGCGATCGCCCGGACGACGGCCGGGACGCCCGGGGCCGGTCGGCCGGGAAGGCGGGCCACCAGGATGCGGCGGACCTCGGGGGGCGCTCCGTCCACGCGGAGCAGGCTCACCCCGTCGGGCAGGACCCCCGACATGCCGGACGGCACGGTCGTCACGCCGAACCCCGCGGCGACCAGCCGCAGTTTGGTCAGCCAGTCGCTCGTCGCGTGGACGACACGGGGCCGTCCCGGCAGGCCGGGCCAGACCCCGAGGAGGGGTTCGGCGTCCGACGACGGGGTGGCGATCCAGGGGGCGTCGACGAGCTCGTCGACGTGCACGGCGGTGCGGCCGGAGAACGGACCGGACACCGAGGCCGCCACGCGCAGTTCGGTCTCCTCGACCGTTTCGATGTGCAGCCTGGGGGATTCGCCGTCAGACGGCCGGTGCGGCGGGCGGGACGTCAGTACGGCGATGTCGATCGAGCCCGCGCGCAGGCCCCGCATCAGGGCGGGCGTGGTGCCCTCGCGGGTCGTCAGCGTGATGTGCGGGCCGACCGTCGCGAGCCGCGTGAGCAGTTCGGGGAGGAGCGCGGCCCCGGCACTGGGGAACACGCCCAGCCGTACCGGCTCCGTCCGCGATGCGGAGCCGGCGAGTTCGAGCTCGGCCGCCTCGACGGAGTCCAGGATGGTGCGGGCGTGCCGCAGCAGGGTGAGGCCCGCGGGGGTGAGCCGCACACCGTCGGAGCGGCGCTCGAACAGCACGGTGCCCGCGCTCCGTTCGAGCGCCGCCGCCTGACGCGAGATCGCCGACTGGGTGTAGCCGAGCCGGGAGGCCGCCGCGGTGAAGCTGCCCGACTCGGCGACCTGACGCAGCACCCGTAGGGCCGTACTGGAGAAGTCCATGCGTCTTACGCATACCAGATATGCGTGATCATCGCTTGGCGCATGCCCCGCGCGCTCCTAGCCTCAAGGCAGACGATCAAGGAGGTCAGAGGATGCGAGCAGCAGTCCTGACGCAGTTCGGAGCCCCGCTAAGCGTGCGGGACACACCCGAGCCCGAGGCACGCGACGGCGAGGTGGTGGTCGAGGTCCTGGCGGCCTTCGTCCCGCCGTACTCGGAGGATGTCTTCAGCGGTCGGCGCAACTATCCGCTCGTACCGCCTCAGGTACCCGGTGTGGGAGGGGTGGGGAGGGTCGTGCGCGTCGGACCGGACGCGACGCGGCTGCGGGCCGGCGACCTCGTGTGGTGCGACTCCACCGTGCGGGCCCGCGACGACGCGCTGACGCCCGACATCATGCTCCAGGGCTGGAGTTCCCGCGGTGAGGGCGGCGCCCGGCTCGCCCGGCACCTGCACGACGGGTCGTTCGCGGAACTCATGCGCGTGCCCACCGAGAACGTCCATCCGCTGCCGGCGCGGGCCGGGGACGACCCGGCCCGCTGGTCCCTGCTGGGTGTGTACACCATCCCCTACGGAGGACTGCTGGCGGGCGGGCTCGAAGCCGGCGAGACGCTTCTCGTCAGCGGGGCGACCGGCAATCTCGGCAGCGCGGCGGTCGCCCTGGCGCTGGCCATGGGGGCCGGCCGGGTGGTCACGCCGGGCCGCAACCGTGCCGTCCTCCGTCTCCTTGCCGACCGGTTCGGCCCGCGTGTCCGGCCCGTCGAGCTGACCGGGGACGAAGCCGCCGACCGGGCCGCGATGTCCGCGGCCGCCGACGGCCCCATCGACATGGTGTTCGACGCGCTCCCGCCCGGCGCGCCCAGCTCGGTGACACGCACGGCGGCCATGACCGTCCGCGAACAGGGCCGCGTCGTCCTCATGGGCGGCGTCGGCATGCTCGGCGGCGACGATCTCGCCCTCCCCTATCCCTGGATCATGCGCAATTCGGTCACCGTACGCGGGCAGTGGATGTACCCGCGCTCGGCGAACGTCGGCATGATCCGGCTCATCGCGGCAGGCGCGCTCGACCTTGGATCCGAGCAGATCCGCACCTTCGGCCTGGACGACGTCAACGAGGCCGTGCGGTACTCGGCCGCACACGGCGGACCGTTCGACCGGACCGTCCTGATACCACGCGCCGGCTGACGGCCGGACGCCGTGTGCCGCAGGGCACCGGGTCCCGGCGCCCTGCGGCGGCATCGGCAACGGCGCCTCCACTGCCGCGCCGTTCGCCGCCGATGCCGACGGTGGCGGTGACGGGCAGGGGCCGCACCACCGGTTCCGCTGCGTCCGGCCCCGGCGACCAGACCCGCCTATGCGGAAGCGCCGCTCACACCAGCGCCTCGTGGTTCGCCCAGGCGACCTTGTACGGGTGCCGGGACTGCCAGCGGTCGATGACCTCGTGCAGGCCCGGCGCGCTGAACGCCTTCGTGAGGGCGTCGATGTCGGCGACGGTCACGTGCACGAGCGCGGTCGCGATCAGGGCCGGAATGGCCTCCTCGCCGGGGACGGGAAGGTGACGCCGGGTCGCGACCGACTGCACGTAACCGGAGTCGAGCATGACCTGTTTGATATCCGCGAGGTATTGATCGAGCTCGGCGTCGGGCAGCGGCTGGTCGAACGAGACAATCATCGTGTGGTTGATCATGCGGCCATTCTTGACTCGGCACGACTCCTGCGTCCAAGATCGGTTCGCCATTCGGCGATAACCTGGAGGCATGATCCAACTGGAGACCCGCGAGCTCGAGTACTTCATCGCGCTCGCCGACGAGCTGCACTTCGGCCGGGCCGCCGTCCGGCTCTCGATCGCCCAGCCGGCACTGTCGAAGGCCATCCGGCGGATCGAGACCCGGCTCGGTGTCCCGCTCTTCGACCGCTCCAGTCGGCACGTCGAACTCACCCCGGCCGGGCAGGCGTTGCAGGAACACGGCCGGCACGCGCTCAACGCGGTCAGCGCCGCGGTCCGGCACGCTCAGCGTGCCGGCGACACCCAGGCGCACTTGCGGCTCGTCCTCAAACCCGGCGGCGACGCCGGGCTGCTCTCCGGGCTCCTGGCCGCTTACGCCCACCAGCCCGACGCCCGCCAGGTGGACATCCTGTTCAGCGGCCCGGCCGATCGCGCCGACTTCCTGCGCGACGGGCGGGCCGACGTCGGCCTGCTCTACGCGCCGTTCGACGACCTCGGCGGCCTGGCCCACGAGACGCTGCTCACCGAGGACCGCGTGGCCGTCGTCCCGGCCGGACACCGCCTGGCCGGGCGCGCCTCGGTGCGCATGTCCGACCTGGCGGGCGAGACGCTGCCACGCTGGAAGGGCGTACCCGGGGGCGACGGCACCGGCCCCGAGGTCGCCGACGTGGTCCAGCTGCTCCAGATGATCACGGTGGGCCGGATGATCGGCGTACTCCCCCGCTCGCTGGTCGAACCGCTCGCGACCGGCCTGGTGTGCGTCCCGGTGGCCGACGCGCCGCCCAGCCGCCTGGTGCTCGCCTGGGTCGAGCAGGACCGCCGGCCACTGGTCGCCTCGTTCGTGACCGCCGCGCTCGCATCGCGCCGGGACGGGACACGTGCAGACCTCGATGCATGACCTCTCCGAGGCCGGCAGGCACCGGCAGGGGCGGTCGCGCGGCAGGATCCGTACCCCCAACGCCCCGGCGAATACCGGGAGATGAGCGACGTCTCCCCCTGCTATGGTGCGCCGATGTCATCGATCAAGAAGTTCCAGGTCACCTTCGACTGCGCGGAACCCGAGCGCGTCGCCCGCTTCTGGTGCGAGGTGCTGGGGTACGTCGTGCCGCCGCCGCCCAAAGGGTTCGCCAGCTGGGACGACTTCGACCGCTCGCTGCCGCCTGAGCGGCAGGGTTCGGCGTTCGCCTGCGGTGACCCCTCGGGCGTGGGCCCCCGGCTGTTCTTCCAGCGGGTACCCGAAGGCAAGGTCGTCAAGAACCGGGTGCACCTTGACGTACGGGTCGGCACCGGGCTCGTCGGTGAGGAGCGTCTCGCCACGCTGGAGGCCGAGTGCGCGCGGCTGATCGCACTCGGCGCCGTACACGTGCGGACGCTGCCCGCCGACGGCGAAAACGAGTCGTGCATCGTGATGCAGGACGTCGAGGGCAACGAGTTCTGTCTCGACTGAGCATCCCGGAGAGGGAACCCCTCGCCTCTCCCCCACCGCCGCGTCCCGTACCTCCGTGTCGGTTGACACGCCAACACACGTCCACACTGTGTCCCGATGGGGCGGTTCGGCCGGCTGCCGGCCGATCAAAGGTGCGGAACAGCATGGCGGTTGCCCCGTCGGTCAGGTGTGTCCGGAAATGCTCGAGCTGGTTTTCGTCGTGCCGGTCGTCGAGGCGCATGTCGGCCCGATGCCGGTCGAGGGCTTCAGGATGCGCCGCCGGCTCGGTGTCTCCGGCTTCGCCCACGGAGGCGGCCGCGTCAGGACGCTCTTCCTCGGCCTGCTTCCGTCGAGCAACTTCGGCCGGGTCACCCGCCGCACCCCTGGCTTCCACGCCTGGCAGGTTCCGCGCCGGCTCGTCCACGGCACGCTGCCATCCGGCCCCTCGCTCCGCGACCGGCGACGTGCGTGCGAGAGTGGGGTGATGAAGACCATCGGGCTGATCGGCGGCATGAGCTGGGAGTCGACGGCCGAATACTACCGGCTGCTCAACGAGCGGGTCCGGGAGCGATTGGGCGGCCTCCACTCCGCCAAGTGCGTGCTGTATTCGGTCGACTTCGCCGAGATCGAGCGGCTGCAGGTGGCCGGGCTCTGGGATGAGGCCGGCGAAGTACTCGCCGACGCCGCCCGGTCCCTGCAGGCGGCTGGTGCGGGCCTGCTGCTGATCTGCACCAACACGATGCACAAGGTCGCCGACCAGGTGGTGGCGGCGGTGGACATTCCGCTGCTGCATCTGGCCGACGCGACAGCATCTGCGGTGCGGACCGCTGGTCTGCGCCGAGTGGGGCTGTTGGGCACCGCGTTCACCATGGAGCAGGACTTCTACCGGGACCGCGTGGCCGGGCACGGCCTGGAGGTCCTGGTGCCTGACGCGGACGACCGGGCCGTCGTCCACAGAGTGATCTACGAAGAGCTCTGCCTCGGCATCATCCGGGAGGAGTCCCGAGCGGCCTACGGTGAGGTGATCAGCCGGCTCGTGGCTTCTGGCGCGGAGGGCATCATCCTCGGCTGCACCGAGATCGAGCTTCTCATCAGCCCGGAGCACAGTCCGGTTCCGGTCTTCGCCACCACCCGCCTGCACGCCGAGGCCGCCGTCAACGCGGCCCTCGCGCCCGGACGGTGACCCAGGCCGCATTTCAGCCATGCCCGGTCGCCCAGGTCTGTCCGAAGGCTCCCCCGCACGGTCTGTCGGACGACGCCGAGTGGATGCCGATCGAGACCGACTGCGACGGTCTGGCGGTGGAAAGGGAGCCCGCTCGGACGGGACGCCCTTTGGCCGGTCAGGGCGAGTTGACGTGGCTTCAGGTCCATGGAGCATTCCTCGGACGCGCCGTCTGCGTGATCACCCACCGCCACGTCCAACGGCCTTGTCAGGCCGTTATGTGACTGTCCCGTCCCGCGCCGTGCCCGGCGATGGCTGTGGCGATGCCGAGGGCGGCCAGGACGGTGAGGGGAAGGGTCCAGCTGTGCGTGGTGTCGTGCAGGATGCCGAGGAGGAGGGGGCCGGCCGCCGCCACGAGGTAGCCGATGGACTGGGCCATGCCGGCCAGTGCGGCGGCTTCGCCGGAGCTGCCGGCACGCCGGCTCTGGAAGGTCAGCGCGAGGACGAGGCACGCTCCGCCGCCGAGTCCGAGCAGGGTGCACGCCACGACGGACAGGGCGGGCGCGGCGACCAGGACGGTGAAGCCACCCGCCACCAGGACGGAGGCGCCGGCCGCGGTCCAGCGCTGGTCGTGCCGGCCGCGGGTGAGCAGGGGCAGGAGGCTGCTGGCCGCCAGGGACACCACCTGGTAGGAGAACAGCATCCATCCGGCCGTGGTGCTGCTCGTGCCGCGGTCGATCAGGATGCTGGGCAGCCATGCGACGGCGGTGTAGAAGGCCAGGGACTGGAGCCCCATGAAGAAGGTGACCTGCCAGGCGAGCCCCGACCGCCAGGGAACCGGGCTGCGGGTCCCGCCCGCGGACGCCGGTGGCTTGTCACCCCGCATGCGGGGCAGCCAGGCGAGGAACGCCGCGACGGTGAAGGCGACACCCCAGGCCAGTGCGGTGCGCCAGGAACCCGGCACGGTGTGGGCCAGCGGCGCGGAGATTCCGGAGGAGACCGCGGCCATGAGGCCCATGACGGTCACGTAGAGGGCGCTGACGCTCTGGATACGGCGGGTGGGCACGCTGCGTCGGATCAGTGCGGGCAGCAGCACGTTGCCGAACGCGATGGCCACCGAAAGGATCACTGTTCCGGTGAACAGGCAGATCACGGAGGGAAGGGAACGGACCACCGTTCCCACGGCCAGCACGCCGAGAGACGCCACCAGCAGACGCGCGCCGCCCCACCGGTGGGAGGCCCGGTCGACCAGCGGCGAGGTCGCGGCGAACGTCAGCAGCGGGAGGGTGCTCAGCAGCCCGCCCCAGCTCGACGTCAGGCCGCTGCCGCGCTCGATCTCCGGCAGCAGTGTGCCGACTCCCGTGAGAGTGGTGCGCAGGTTCGCCGCCACGAGACAGATCGCGACGACGAGCCCGACGGACACGGCGGGCCCCTCGGGCTCGGGACGGCCGACGGCCGTCGGCCGGGGTCCGGAGTACCGGCGGGATGCCGAAGAGGATGTCGAAGACGACCGCGCCCTCACTGGTTCTCCCCTGCTCGTGATGCGTCGCTCGCTCGTGACGCATCGCTCTGGTGGTCGCGGGTGAGCTGGACGATCGCCGCTGCCGCCTCGCGGGCGTCGCCCGCGTCCCGGGCCGCGATCGCGGCGACGAGCCGCCGGTGCAGGCCGGCGTGCTCCTCGGCGTGGGCGGCGTCCCAGGGCAGGCCGCCCAGGGACGTGGTGAGCGCCGTACCGAGGTAGTCGTAGACCTCGATCAGCAGGTCGTTTCCGCTCGCCCGGACCACGGCCCGGTGGAACAGCGCATCGACGCTCGTGGCCGCTGCCGTGTCCTCGCCCGCGCTGGCCGCGTCCGCGTCGGCCAGCAGCTCCCGCAGCTCCCGCAACTGCTCCTCGCTGCGGCGCAGCGCCGCGGCGCCCGAGGCGTACTCCTCCAGCACTGTCCGCAGCTCCAGCACCTTGTCCCGCTGCGCCGAACTCGCCCGCCGCACCATGACGGACTGCAGCTCGCTCGAGGAACGGACATAGGTGCCGTCCCCGGCCCGGGGCTCCAGCAGTCCCAGGTGCACCAGTGCGCCGACCGCCTCTCGCAGCGTGCTGCGTCCGACCCCGAGTTCCTCGATGAGTGTCTGCTCCGGCGAAATCCGCGTCCCCACCGGCCAGCCTCTGGTCGCATGACGGCGCTGCGGCGGCCGACCTCAGCCCGGGGCGATCCGGCGGACGGCCAGCCCGTCCAGGCGGTGGGCCCGTGCGTCCGAGGGGGCGTACACCAAGTGGTCGACCGTGCTCGGCGGGCGGGCCGGAACGGACTCGCCGCGCATCGCCGCCGCCACGAGGTGCCGCATGCGTTCGCCGCACCGGCGGTAGAACCGCAGCTGGGTGCGGCGACCGAACAGCCGCCATCCGAGAGAGGTGACCGGACCCAGCGTGGGCGCGCCCTGGGAATGGCAGGTGGCCAGGAACTCCACCGCTCCGGTGCGGCCGTCCTTCACCACCTGGTAGGTGACCTTGCCGCGTTCCAGGTGGCCGTCGAGGGTCTCGTAGGCCCATCCCCAGGCGTGGTCCGTGCCGTCGCGCGTCTCGTCGACCACTTCGGTGACGCGTACGCCGCAGTAGAAGTGCAGGGCGTGGAACCGGGCTTCGAGCAGCATGTCACGGCCGAGGAGGGGCGCCGCCGGGTCGTACAGCGCGCGGACGATCTCCGGTGGGGAGAACTCGTAGTCGCGGACCATGCGGCAGGCCTGCGTCCAGGGCCCCCCGGGCGTGGGGGCGCCCGGTGGCTCGGCGGGCAGCGCCGTGCGGTGGACGTCGATGTTCCACGCGGGACGGCGCACCTCGTCCATCGAGTAGTTGACGGACGTGTCCGCGAGCTCGCGCCAGGCCTGTACCACGTCGAGCTTTCCGAAGGCCCGGTCACGCAAGGCTCATCACTCCGGCCGCCGCAGCGATTCGCCGATCAGCCACAGCGTCGGTGGCCACAGGCCGACGAAGAGCGCGCGCCGTTCGGCGTTTCCCCGCTGCTCCTGGTCGATGGTCTTCGCGCGCACCCACAACGTCACGCACAGACCGACCGCGCCGAGCGAGGCGAGGTGCAGGTGCGCGCTGCGCACGCCCGCGCGGTGCAGAAGCCGGACCACCATGCGCGCCTCCGGGTTCGTCCGCTCGTGTCGCACCACCGTGTCAGGGTTGCTATACCAGGATATGACCGTATTCATTCATATTCTTCCAGTCGCTTTTCCGGCGATCTGCCGCCTTTGCGGCGACCTGATGCCCTGAGGGGGGTCGATGTCCCCACAACGCTGGCCGCGGCCACTGACCGTGCTGGCGCGATGGCTCCTGGGCACGGTGCTGGTCACCTGGCGTTACCTCTGGGAGACGACGCCCCTGTACCGCGCGGGCGAGTGCGAAGGAGACGAGCGGGACCGTCCGCCGCGGATTCCTCCCGAGACGGTCGACGACATGGTGCAGCTCGCCGAGGACGGCTGCGGCCCCTTGTTCCACCGCCTCTTCCGCGTGCGTATCGCGGGGGCCCGCATCGACGGCGCCCGGCTCGTCGAGCAGGTCTGCTGCCGGTTCGAGCGCTTCGTGCCGTCGGAGGTGGTCGGTATCCGGGTGGGCGAACTCCGCGAGCACGGGCTGAGCGTCCCGGACGAACTGCTGGTGGAGATGCCGGGTCCCTGGAACGGGCCGGTGCGTGTCGTACACCGCGACCGCGAGTTGCTGCATCTGGTGACCCTGCGCGGTCACATGGAGGCCGGGCAGGTGCAGTTCCGCGCGCACGAGGACGGCGATCTGCTGGTGTTCGAGATCGAGCTGTGGGCGCGCGCCGCCACCCGGCTGGTGCACGTGCTGTACTCGCATCTGCGCGTGGCGAAGGAGATCCAGCTCAACATGTGGGTCCGCTTCTGCCTGTCCGCCGTCAAGGCCTCGGGGGGCCGGCTGGTGGACGGGGTGCACATCCGCACCCGACGGCTCCAGCCGTCCCGGACGGCACCGCGGAAGGGATGAGGGACGACCGGTGGCGAGCAGCCCTCTCCAGGACCGGACCGTCGTGGTCACCGGAGCCGCCCGCGGGCTGGGCGCCGCGCTGGCGCGCCGACTCGCCCGGCGCGGGGCGCGGTTGGCGCTGCTCGGGCACGAGGGTGCCGGACTGGACGCGCTGGCCGCGTCCCTGCCCACCGCGGCCCTGGCGATCGAGGTCGACGTCACGGACCACACCGCCCTGGACGACGCGGCGGCCGAGGTTCGCGGACGTCTCGGCCGGCCGTCGGTGGTCGTGGCGAACGCGGGCATCGCCCAGGGCGGACCCTTCGCGACGTCCGACCCCGCCGCCTGGCGCCGTGTCATCGACGTCAATCTGACGGGCAGCGCCCACACGGCACGGGCCTTCCTGCCCGATCTCGTCGCGACCGCCGGCTACTTCCTCCAGGTCGCCTCGCTGGCCTCGCTCGGTGCCACCCCGATGATGAGCGCCTACTGCGCCTCCAAGGCGGGTGTGGAGGCGTTCGCCCACGGGCTGCGCGCGGAAGTCGCGCACCAGGGGGTCGCCGTGGGCATCGCCTACCCCGCCTGGGCGGACACCGACCTGATCCGCGAGGCCGAACGGTTCGCCGCGCTGCACGAGTTGCGCGTCCGCATGCCGTCTCCCGCCCGCACCATCCACCCGCCCGACGCGGTCGCCGCCCGGCTGGCACGCGCGGTGGAGCGCCGCCGTACCGCGGTCTACGTGCCGTCGTGGCTGCGCTGTGTCCAGGCGGTCCGCTGGGCCCTGCCGCCCGTCGTGCTGCGGGTGACCCGGCACGAATTGCCCCGTCTGGACGCCGGGCGGCCCCTGCGCGCGACCGGTCCGCTCGGCTCCGGCGGGCGGGCCGACCGCGCCGCGGCGGAGCCGGGAGAGGACTGACGTCCGCGCGGGCAGGGGCGGGGCCGGGACGCCGGATCAGTCGAGGACGAGGCGCCGGCCAGGGGTGATCCGGTCCGGATCGTCCCCGATGACGGTCTTGTTCCTGCGGTACAGCGCCTCCCAGGACCGGCCGTGGGCGCGGGCGATGCCGCTGAGGGTGTCCCCCGGCCGCACGGTGTAGGAGGGCCGGGTGCCGGTCTGTTTTCC
>NZ_VOGW01000051.1:27285-35054 GCF_007896895.1 Streptomyces misionensis
GACCGGGGTGGCGAGT
Source organism: Streptomyces misionensis (assembly GCF_007896895.1). GTDB lineage: Bacteria > Actinomycetota > Actinomycetes > Streptomycetales > Streptomycetaceae > Streptomyces > Streptomyces misionensis_A. The sequence goes on from NZ_VOGW01000051.1 coordinate 27,302, forward strand.
CCGATGAGCTCGACCAGCCCCGTGCCGCCGGTGGGCGGGACGATGCGCGACCAGTTGTTGGCCAGCCAGACGTTGCCGGACTGGTCGATCTGCACGGCGGTGAGGTGCTGGATCGCCTTGCTCCGGAAACCCTGCGGGGGTGACAGGACGGCGCCGGTGGTGCTGCCGGGCGGGCAGGCGCCCGTGTCGGTGCCGCACAGTGTCCACACGCTCGGGGTGAGGAAGCCCGCGACCCACACGCGGTCGGATCCGTCGACGGCGACCGACCAGGGCAGCGTCTTCTCGGGCAGTTCGTACGCGCCCGCGACGCTCCCGTCGGGCGTGAGCCGGGTGACGGTGCTGTTGAAGTAGTTGCCGACCCAGGCGTTGTTCCCGGAGTCGATGGCGATGCCCAAGGGCCACTTGAACGAGCTGCTCTCGATGGGCGAGGCCGCCGTGGGTCTGAAGTCCGGCCCGATCACGGTGACGCTGCCGCTGAACTTGCCGATGAGGGGCGCCAGGGGGGTGTTCACCAACCGGGCGCCACCGAGGCCCGCGTTGCTGACCCAGGCCCGCCCGAAGCCGTCGATCTGGACGGCGAACGGGTGGTTGAGGCCACCGCCGGTGATCTTGATCGCCTTGGCCGGGTCGCCGTGCGGGTAGACGACCACATCGCCCTGGCCCGGTGCGGTCTCCACGCCGTAGTTGTTCGCGATCCACACGTTGCCACGCTGGTCCACGGCGAGTCCCTGCGGGTGGACGAGCCCGCCGTTCTTCCAGCCCTCGGGAGGGGACAGAGGTCTGCCGGTGGCCGAGTAGTGCGCGACGGAGTTGCCGCCGTAGCTGCTCATCCAGACCGAGCCGTCCGGGGCGACGGCGGCGCCCCAGTCGCCGCCCTTCATGCCGCCTCCCGGTATCGGGCTGCCCAGGACCGGGCGGCCCGTCGGGTCGAGCACGCTGATGTAGGGGGTGGGCTTACGGGTGCCGGGCAGCCAGTTGTTGGACGTCCAGACGTTGCCCTTGGCGTCGAAGGCGATGCGGCCGGGGGCGTACAGGTTGGTGTCGGTGTGGCGCAGCGCCAGTATCCAGGCGGTGGGAGGCGCGGCGAGCGCCGGGGTGTAGTGGTTCGCGGTACGCGCCAGGCCGTAGAGCCCCGCCGGGGACAGGGTGGGGTTGCGGACGAGGTTCAGCACGGCCTGCACGGTGTCCTCGGGCGTGGTGCCGCCCGGAGGTGTCGCCAGCCGGAGCAGGCGCCGGCACCGCGTGGTGTCGGAGGCGCACAGGGAGACCAGGTTGGCCAGCGTGTCGACGGTGGCGAGGGTCTCGTTGGTGTTGCCGTTGTCCGCGTCGATGACCGCTCCGCCGGGCCTGCCGGTGACCGGGTCGACCAGGTTGAACGTCGTCGCCGCGGCGTTCTGGAGCCCCGGGCTCGGCCCGTCGATACCGTGCCGGCCGCTGAACTGGGCGAGGGCGTACGTGGTGGCGACGGTGGTGAGTTCGTTGACCCGCACCCGGCTCGTCGTCCGTGCGCGCACCGCGCCGCCCTCGCCGACCGCCACCACGGAGCGCAGCCGCAGCCTGCCGGCACCGGAGGGCGTGGCCTCCACGTACAGCACTCCGGCAGCGGGCCGGGTGTAGGGGATGGCGAAGGAGCCGCTGGCGTCGGTCGTGGCCCGGCCCAGTTCCCTGACCCCGGTGCGCGATCCGGCGAACAGCGTGACCCTGGCCCCCCGCAGCGGCTTGCCCGCGCCGGTGACGGTGCCGTGCAAGGGGTCCGGTGCGGCGCTCTGCGACGAGGCCGGAAGGTTCGCCATGCCCACCACCAGGGCCGCCGAGGCCGTCGCGACGGCTGAAGCCCTCAGTGAGAGGCCCTTTCCTCTCTTCCTCCGGAGGCGGCGCACGGATGCCGGCCTGCGGGCGGATATGCCGGATGAGCTCATGGCTGGTGAACCTTTCACTGGAGCGGTCGGCTCGGTCGCCTGGTGGAGGGGCGTGGTCCGCGTGCCCGGAACTCCTCGCCGCGGCTATTCGGCCCGGGTCTCCCCCGCCCCGGGAAGGGTGCGGTCGACCTGCGGCACTCTGAGGGCGAACCAGCCGACCCTGCACCCGAACAGCCAGACCACGCCGAGGTACAGGCCCTCGCCGACCTGGCGCATCTCGTCGCGGACGCCGCGGGCGACGAGGGAGATCTTCGAGTAGTCGATGACGACGCACTCCTGCTCGTCCATCAGGCTCGGGCCCTTGTAGACCTGGGCCACGACGGCGAGCACGTCGAACGCGGTCATCCGGTTGCTCAGATAGCCCTCGGGGTCGAAGACCTTGCCCCGCCACACGGCCGTGCGCACCAGCCGGGCGAGGGGGCGGGCGAGCCGGCTGCCTCCCCATCGCACGATGCCGGTGCCCTCCAGCGGGCCCCTGGGAATGTCACCGGCCGGGCTCGTACAGAAGAGTTCCACGAGGCCGTCGTCGCCGGCGCTGAGCAGGTCACTCTCGGTGAGCGCCACTTCGTCCTCCTGACGGTCGCGAGACCGTTGCCTGTGCCGCGCCGTGGCCGCGGTCGACCAGGCGGGAAGCCGTCGCGAACGGCACGGGCCACCGCGCGCGGCTCAGGACGAGGCCACGACGACCGCAAGGCCGTCGGGAAGTCGGTCGCCGAGCCGGCGCCCGTGCACCGGGGTTCGCTGTACGAGCTTCGCCGCGGCCACACGGGCGCCACCACCGCTGTTAGGCCAACAGGGGGATCCGGGCCGCGCGTGGTGGACGGCGTGCCGCCGCCGCGCGGCCGGACGAGCGGGTCGGCTCCCTCTGTCCCCGGCAGCCGAGTTGGCCGGGTTCCGGGCCGGAGTGCGCCGGCCCGGAACCCGATGGCTCCACCCTGCCGTGCCCCGCCCGAAGACGCGATTACCGCACAGGTAAAGCCTGGCCCGCCCCAGCCGCGTCCGGCGTCGTTCCCGGGCCCGACGACGACCGCGGTCGCATCCGCCCCGTCCCGCCCCGGTCAACGCCGGGCACGGCACACCGGCCCCGCGGAGTTAGGAGGCGCAGAGTTCCACTGCTGCTTCCGCGAGACCGGTGCAGCGCACACATACCCATCGACACGCCCGATACGCCCGATCCGCCCGCTCTGTCGAAGCCGGTTCCCGTGCATGACGTGGGGCCCGGCCATACCCGGCCGGGCCCCACGTCTTGCATTTCCGTCACCGCCGGCGCTTCTCGCACCGGTTGTCCATGGCTACCAGCGATACCAGCGGCCCTTGCGGCCCGCGCCGTCCGCGGACCGGACGACGAAGCCGAGCAGCCAGACGACCAGCACGATCACCGCGATCCACCACAGTGCCTTCAGCGCGAAGCCCGCACCGAAGAGGATCAGAGCCAGAAGAAGAACCAGAAGCAGGGGAACCATTGCTATCAACCTCCTGGCCATCGAATGCCCTTACCTCGCACCTACATGCATACAAATCGCGAGTTATCTTCACGAATTGCAGGGCATGCGTACGCCGGGCACGGTTCCTCCTCACGGGCCGCCGGCGGGGCGTGCCGACCGTCACCTGGGCGCGCGGCCGGCCCCTTCGAGACGCCGCCGCTGCGGACGTTCCCCGCCCCGGCTGCGCAGGGAGACATCCGTCTCGGTCAGCACACGGTGGACGAACCCGTAGGACCGCCCGTGAGCCTCGGCGATGGCCCGTATGGACATGCCCTGCTCATACTGCTTCTTCATCTCCTGTGCGAGTTCCTCGCGGGCCGCACCGGTGATCTGCTTGCCCTTGTCCACGGTTCGTCTCCTTCGGGGATCGACGTGCGACTGTGATCGTCGTCTACCCCGGACGAGGGGAACCTTTCTCTCCGGAACGCAGGGCGGGCCCCGGCTTTCCCCGGGGCCCGCTTCACCCCTCCGTCACGGACGCGTCGCCAGGACGTCGACGCCCCCGGCGTCTCACCCGTCCCCGGTCTCGCGCGGGTCACCGCGATCCGCCAACACCTCGGCGGCGCGGTTGCGGTGGGCACGGAAACGGCGCAGGTACGACCGCGCCATGGGGCCCGGCGGGACACCGCGGGCGAAGGCCCGCATGTTGCGTTCGCCCGTGTTGTAGCCCAGGGCGAGGAGTTCGTCGCGGCTGTAGCGGCGCACATGCCGCTCCGGCAGGCGCCGGTCGAGGTCCCTCAGGTGCAGAGCCGCCGCGTGGATGGCGAAGTCGGGATCGTCGCGGAGGTCCTGCCACCGCCCCGGCAGACCGTGCGTCCGCCGTACCCGCTCGAACGTCGCGCGGTGCATGTTGGCCACACCGAAGGACGCCCCGGGCTTCCACCACTGCCACAGCCGCTCCAGCAGCGGATGGTGCGGCTTGTACGCCTCGACGTGCAGCACCGTCATGACGAGCAGCGGGGACACGCCGGCCTCCGCGGCGCCACGGAGCACGGAGTCGGCATAATCGGCCGGATCATAGCGGCCAGGCCGCAACGGCGGCACCCGTACATCACCGCGGCCCGCCGGCGAGGGCCCTCGCTCCCGCGCCGCCGTCGATCGCTCCGCCACCCGTACCCGTCCCTCCCGCCGCCGGGTCATCGCCCGGACGGCAGCGCGTCCGCAAGTCTCGGGAGCCGTCTGCCCGCCCGTCCCGGAAGCAATCCGGCGCAGGCGGTCACCAGAAGTTCGCCGAACGTCTCCGACGTCTCGTCAAATCGGTACCACCCCTGGCGAGCAGGTCGATACCGCACGGTGAAGCACAGCGGGCACATAGGGGTTGACCTGGGGAGTCGGCTACATGTTCACAGATCGGTCGCATCAGGGACTCAACTTGTTCGAATAGAGGACCGCTGGCTACAGTCGGCGGCCATGACCGCAGACATCTCGCTGATCCGGAGCAGCTTCGCGGCTGTTCAGCCGCACAGTTCGCAGGTGACCGAGTACTTTTACGACCATCTGTTCACCCACAATCCGGGCGTACGCCCTCTGTTCGCGGCCCATCTCGACGAACAGCGCGACCGCCTGTGGGCGGCGCTGGGCGCCCTGGTCGCCAACCTGGAGAACACCGACACGCTCACGGGCATGCTGCAGAACCTGGGGCGGCGTCATGCGGGATACGGAGCGCTGGCCGAGCACTACCCGGCCGTGGGCACCAGTCTCATAGCGGCCCTGCGCCACTGCGCGGGCGATGCCTGGACACCGGCCGTCGAGGAGTCCTGGACGGCGGTCTACGGCGTGATCAGCAGCACGATGGTCGCCGCCGGCGAAGCGGCCCAGAGCTGATCCGGCCGCTGACGGCTCCGCACGCGAGACGTCCGACGGCACCCGATTCTTGGAGGTCACCCCTAATGTCAGTCACCGGAGGGCGGACGTGAGCGATTCCCAGGCGCTGAGAGATTCCTTCGCCCTCGTCGGCAAGTCGGGGGACGAGGTGCCACGGTACTTCTACTCCTACCTGTTCCTCATCGCGCCGGAGGTCCGGCCGATGTTCCCGGTGGCCATGGGGGCGCAGCGCGACCGGCTCGTCGCCGCGCTCGGACGGATCGTCGCGGAGGCGGACGACCCGGACCGGCTCATTCCCTTCCTGCAGCAACTGGGCCGCGACCACCGCAGGTTCCAGGTGGTCGCCCAGCACTACGAGGCGGTGGGTCAGGCGCTGCTGGCCACGCTGGCCTACTTCCTGGGCGACGCGTGGACCCCGGAACTCCAGCGTGGCTGGACCGAGGCGTACTCCCTGGTGGCCCGCACCATGATCCAGGCCGCCGAGGCCGACGGTGCGGTGAATCCGGCCTGGTGGAACGCCCAGGTGGTGCGGCACGAGCAACGCGGCTTCGACCTCGCGGTGCTGACGCTGCGTCTGGACCAGCCGATGGCGTACCAGGCGGGGCAGTCGGTGATGGTGGAAACCCCGATGCTGCCCAGCACCTGGCGGCCGTACACCCCGGCCAACGCGCAACGTGCCGACGGGACCATCGAGTTCCACGTGCGCGCCGTCGACGGCGGCCTCGTCAGCCCCGCCCTGGTGTACGGGCTGCGCCAGGGTGACGTGCTGCGTCTGGGCGCTCCGGTCGGCGAACGGCTCACCCTGCGGGCGTCCCAGGGCCGGGACCTGGTGCTGGTCGCCGGCGGCACCGGTCTGGCACCGCTGCGGGCCCTGGTCGAGGAGATCGCGCAGCACGGCCCGTACCGCCGCGTCGACCTGTTCGTCGCGGCACGCGACAACCACGGCCTGTACGACCTGGCCGCGCTCAGGCAACTGGCCCAGGCTCACCCGTGGCTGCGCGTCACGCCGCTGGTCGGCGCCGATGCCGGCACCTTCGACAACCGAAGCCTCGCCGGCCCGGTCCTGCGCTCCGGCGCGGGGGGTGGACGCTCCTTCTACATCTGCGGTTCGTCGGCCATGGTCTCCGCCACCGTGCGCGATCTGGCGGGCGCAGGAATCCCCCACGACCTGCTGCACTACGAAGACGCTCGGTGATCGGAGACAAGTGAACGAGACAGGAGCCCCCCAGCCACAGGAGTCCCGGGAGCCCTGGGTGACGCCCGAGGCCCTGCGATCGATGACCTTTCCCCGCGCGCCCCTGACCCGTCGCGGCTACAGCGAGGAGGCGGTGCACGACGCGCTGCGGCGCTGCGCCCAGGCGCTGACCGCGCTCACGGAGGAGAACGACCGGCTGCGGGCGGACATGCAGCGCCACCGGGACTGGATCCGGGCGAACAACATCGGTGACGGCAGCAGCCCGACCGGGGTGCCGACCGTGGACGCCGTGCTGCAGCAGGCGCGTGCCCAGCAGTCGGCCGAACAGACCGTCACCGCGGCCCGGGAGCAGGCCCGCAACATGGTGCGGGCCGCCAGGGCGCAGGCCGAGGCGATCCTTCAGCAGAGGTGGGAGCAGGCAGCCCAGTCGACCGAGAGCGACCAGGAGGAGACCGAGCGGCTCATCTCGTATCTGCGCCAGGTCGCGCAGTCGCTGACCGTCACCGCGGACCAGTACGACACCAAGCGTCCCGCCGCCGCCTCCCCGGCGGCGCCCGCCACCCCGCCGGTTCCCTGACCGGCCGGGCCGGCACGTCGTCGTGATCGTCCGAAGCGGCGAGGGAGCCGCCTGCCGACTCCCCCGCCGGGTCGGGCGGCGCTCTGACGGATTCCGCGCTCCTGGCGATCAACTTCCTGTTCGGGGCCGCCGGCCAGTCGGTGAACGTCGCGCTCATGGCGGTGCGGCAAGCCGCCACCCCGGACGGGACGCAGGGCCGCGCGGCCGCCACGATCACGTTCGTCGGGATGGGCGCGGCTCCGTTCGGCTCCCTGCTGGGCGGGGTTCTCCCGACGGAACGGTGGGTGCGCACCAGCCTCCTGGTGACGGCCGCGGGCGTGATGCCGTCCCCGGTGGTGATGGCCCTGTCCCCGCTCGCACGCCTTGGGCGGACGCCTCCGGACAGGCGGAGCGTGCCGCTGACGACGGGCCGCGAACCGCCAAGGGCCCACGGAGAGCGGGCCGATGACGTCGAGTGACACCGGGACCCGGCGCTGACCGGCCCGTCGTGCGCGCCGCCGACCAGGCGCGCCGATCCGGGGCGTTGACCTGGGGCGTCGGCCTGTCCCGGCCTGCGGACCCTACCGGCGGGAAACCTCAGATCTTCCGAAAACCTTGATCCACACGGTTGCCCGCCCCACGGTCGGCTGCAAATGTTTCGCGCACCCCCGCTCCAGTCGGCGACCCCCTCTCAAGAGGGGCGAAAACGGAGGTTCCGTGACCACCCGCCGTACCCTGGTGACCGCCGCTTCGACGGCGTTGCTCACTCTTCCCC
>NZ_VOGW01000052.1:0-23503 GCF_007896895.1 Streptomyces misionensis
CCGCCGCGGCGCAGAACGTCGATACCGACCTGTGTGGCATAGGGGTTGACGCTGGCGACGGCGGCGCCGTCGCCAGCGTCAACCCCTATGCCACACAGGTCGGTATCGACGTTCTGCGCCGCGGCGGCAACGCGATCGACGCAGCGGTCGCCACCGCCGCCGCGCTCGGAGTCGTCGAGCCCTACTCGTGCGGAGTCGGCGGCGGCGGCTACTTCGTCTACTACGACGCCCGCAGCAGGACGGTCCACACCATCGACGGCCGGGAGACCGGCCCGGCCCGGATGCGGTCGGACTCGTTCACCGATCCCACCACCGGCAAGGCGATCCCGTTCGACGACGCCGTCAACTCCGGTCTGTCCGTGGGCGTTCCCGGCACCCCGGCGACCTGGCGGAAGGCGCTGGACGCCTGGGGCACGCTCTCGCTCGCGGAGGCGATGCGGCCGGCGATCCGGATCGCGGACGAGGGATTCGTCGTCAACGAGCAGTTCCGCGCCCAGACCGAAATGAACGAGAAGCGCTTCCGCGACTTCGCCCCGACCGCCGAGCTGTTCCTGCCGGACGGCCGGCTGCCGGTCGTCGGCAGCCTCTTCCGCAACCCCGATCTGGCCCGCACGTACCGGGAACTGGCCCGCACCGGCATGGACGCGATGTACTTCGGTGACATCGGGCGCGACGTGGTGCGCACCGTCCAGAACCCGCCGGTGGCCACGGGCTCCACGCGCACGGTGCGCCGCGGACTCATGGAACGCGCGGACCTCGCCGCCTACCGGGTGATCATGCGGGCCCCGACCCGTACGACGTACCACGGCCTGGACGTGTACTCCATGGCGCCGTCCTCCTCCGGCGGCACCACGGTCGGTGAGGCGCTGAACATCCTGGAGAACCTCCATCTGTCGCCGGCCGACAAGGTGCAGGCTCTGCACGACTACCTGGAGGCCAGCCGGATCGCGTTCGCGGACCGCAACCGCTGGGTGGGCGACCCGGCGTTCTCCGACGTACCGACCCAGGAACTGCTGGCGAAGGAGTACGCCAAGGACCGTGCCTGCCTGATCCGGCCCACCTCGTCGCTGACCAGCCCCGTCACCCCGGGCGACCCACGCCACCCCACGGGCTGCACCGCACCGGGCACCGGCGCCCCCGAACCCTACGAGGGCCGGTCGACGACCCATCTGGTCGCCTCCGACCGCTGGGGCAACGTCGTCTCCTACACCCTGACGATCGAGCAGACCGGCGGCTCGGCGATCACGGTTCCCGGCCGGGGCTTCCTGCTCAACAACGAGCTGACGGACTTCGACTTCACGCCCCTGCAGGCGGATGTGCCCGACCCGAACCTGCCGGGCCCCGGCAAGCGGCCGCGCAGCAGCATGTCGCCGACGATCGTGACGCGCGGCGGCAAGCCCGTGCTCGCCGTGGGCTCGCCGGGCGGCGCCACCATCATCACCACCGTTCTCCAGACCCTCGTCAACCGCCTCGACCTCGGCATGACCCTGCCGGAAGCGGTCGCCGCCCCGCGCGTCTCGCAGCGCAACGGCGCCACGACGGAGGCCGAGCCCGCGTTCCTCGACTCGCCGGAGCGCCCCGCGCTCGAAGCCCTCGGCGAGCGCTTCGTCCTGGCCCCGCCGGCCTTCACCCCGTCGCCCGAGATCGGCGCGGTCGCCGCGCTGGAGTTCGGGTCCCACGGCAAGGTCACGGCGGTCGCCGAGCCGAAGCGGCGCGGCGGCGGATCGGCGATGGTCGTCCACCGCACGTCCTGAGGCGGCACCGGGCGCCGGTGTCCGGGCTCCTCGCTCCGGTGCACGACGGCGTCGTGGTCGTGCACCGGGGCCCGGGAGCCCGGCACCCACACGGTGCCTGGGCCACGCCGGCCCGTTCCCCGTCCGCGGCCGTCCCGGTGTTCCCCTGCGTCAGGGTAATTCGATGGCGCCGAACAGGGTGGTACGACCACCCTGTTCCCATGCCGGAACCAGAACACCAGATTCGGGCCTCGTACACCGACTCCACCGTCACCGTCTACCAGGCGTACACGCCCGCGATCGGCCGCCGGGCAGCGCAGGAGGGCCGGTTCCCGCCGGCGTGGAAGAGGGACCGGATGACGTGGATCAAGCCGTCGTTCCTGTGGATGATGTACCGCTGCGGGTGGGGTGCGAAAGAGGGTCAGGAGACCGTCCTCGCCGTCGAGATCTCCCGCGAAGGCTTCGAGTGGGCGCTGGAGAACGCCTGTCTGTCCCACTACGAGCGGGGGCTCCACTCCGATCAGGCCGCGTGGAAGCGCCAGTTGATGCGGGCTCCGGCTCGGGTGCAATGGGACCCCGAACGAGACCTGCACCTGAAGCCGCTTGCGCACCGGTCCCTCCAGCTCGGCCTCGCCGGGGAGGCGGCACGTCTGTACGCGGACGAGTGGATCACCTCGATCACCGACGTCACCCCGCTCGCCCACACGATCCACGCGCGGGTACGGGCCGGGGATCTGGACACGGCACGGCGACTCCTGCCCCGTGAACGCCCGTACCTTATGAAGCAGGGAACCCTGGATCACCTGAGCCGGTGAGCCGGACCGCCGGTCGCAACGGCCTCCGGGCGCGAGGAATGGGCGGCATGACGAACGCGGACGAACGTGTGGCGCGGGTGCGCGAGGTGCGACGGCGGCTCGTACGGGAGGGGCCCCCGCGGGTGCGCGACCACGAGAGGGACTTCGAGACGGTCTCGGTGCCCGAACACCACGGCGACCAACTACGTGACCTGCTGATCTCCGAGCGGGCCGAGAAGGTCGTGGAGATCGGTCTCGCGTACGCCGGTTCCGCACTGGCCATCGGTGAGGCCCTGCTGACCGTCGACGCGCCGTCGCCCCGGCACGTCGTCATCGACCCGTTCCAGGAGCGGGAGTACGCCGACGTCGGCTGGGAACTGCTGTGTTCCGCGGGGCTGGACTCGATCGCCAGGCTCCTGCCCACCCCGTCGTCGATCGCGCTCCCCCGGCTCCTCGGCGAGGGCTTCGTCGCCGACGCGGCGTTCGTGGACGGCAGCCACCGGTTCCACGAAGTCTTCGTCGACCTGTACTTCCTGCGGAAGATCGTCCGTCCCGGGGGCCTGGTCGTCATCGACGACGACTGGTGGCCGTCCGTGCACACGGCCGTGCGGTACTACGAGCGGAACACGGGATGGACGGTGATCCCCGGCGCCTTCCCCGGCGCGCCGGTCGGCGTCGGACCGGGGGGCGAACCGGGGGCCCGGTGCACGGCGTACCGGCTGCCCGACCCGCCGTTCGAGCCTTCTTTCCAGGACTTCCACGCGTTCTGACCGGGAGCCGGGAAGCGGCCGCGCCCACGGCGCCGGCCGGCCGCGGGCAACGGACCAGGCATGAACCGCCCCGACGTTGGAACCCGCTCCCTGTCCATCCGTACACAGGAAGCGAGGAGCGCGCATGTCTCAGGTCGAAGAGTCCATCGAGGTCAACGTCCCCGTCCGCGCCGCCTACAACCAGTGGACGCAGTTCGAGGAGTTTCCCCGCTTCATGGGCGGCGTCGAGCGCATCGAGCAGCGCACCGACACCCTCACCCACTGGAAGACGAAGATCGACGGGGTCGAGCGCGAATTCGACGCGGAGATCACCGAGCAGATCCCGGACGAGCGCGTCGCCTGGACTTCCATCGACGGCGAGGCGAAGCAGGCGGGCGTCGTCACGTTCCACCGCCTGGACGACAACACCACCAAGGTCATGCTGCAACTCGGCTACACCCCCGAGGGCCTGACCGAGACCGTCGGGGACAAGCTCGGCTTCGTCAAGCGTCAGGTCAGCGGGGACCTGAAGCGGTTCAAGGAGTTCATGGAGTCCCGCGGCGGCACGGAGACCGGCGCCTGGCGCGGGGCGGTCTGACCGTACGGACCCGGGCGCACACCGACGCGTCCGCGTCCGGCGCCGCCCCGGACACCGTGTCACGCACGAGACGGGTTCTTCGACGCCGGGCGGGCCGCACCCCGGTGGCCACCACCGCCGCCGGTGCAGGCCCCGCCCGGCGAGCCCGGCAGCCGGTGTTCGCCGCGCGTTTCTCCTCACGGTGGGGTGCCGACGTGTTGCGGCCGTTCGGCCTCCTTCGCGTGATCCTGGCCGGTGTAGCAAATTGTGTCGACAACGCCCGTCGGCGACCGGCAAAGTGGCCACCCGTGACGAGCAGTGAGCTGTGGAGCCGTGCGACCGCCGACCGTTACGACGCCGAGGAGACCGAGATGTCCTCGGCCGCCGTTCTCGGGCCGACCCTCGATTTCCTCGCCGGGCTCGCCGAAGGCGGCCGGGCACTTGAGTTCGCCATCGGGACGGGGCGGGTGGGCGTGCCGCTCCGGGAGCGCGGCGTGCCGGTCGTGGGGATCGAGCTGTCCGAGCACATGGCGGCGGTCCTGCGGCGCAAGGTCGGCGAGGACGTGCTCCCGGTCGTCGTCGGGGACATGGCCACGACCGTCGTGCCCGGCGAGTTCGCCCTGGTCTATCTCGTCTACAACACGATCACGAACCTGCTCACCCAGGACGAGCAGGTCGAGTGCTTCCGCAACGCGGCACGCCACCTGGCGCCCGGCGGCCGGTTCGTCATCGAACTCGGCGTTCCGCCGCTGCGGTTCCTGCCGCCCGGGCAGGTCGCGGTGCCGTTCGACGTCTCCGAACGGCACCTCGGCTTCGACACCTTCGACCTGGTCCAGCAGATCCTCGTCTCGCACCACTTCACCCGCGACGGCGACGACGGCCGCTACCGCCGTGACAGCTCCAGGCACCGGTACGCCTGGCCGGCGGAGCTCGACCTGATGGCGCGGATCGCCGGGCTCCGGCTGGAGCGTCGCGTCGCGGACTGGGACGGGACGCCGTTCACCCAGGAGTCCGGTAAGCACATCTCCGTGTGGCGCAAGCCGGCCTGAGACCGGCGCCGGCGGCCATCAGGCCGTCGAGTTCAGCCGCCGTGCCCCGGTGCCTCGTGCGGGCAGCCGCTCGACGTCGGACCACGGCTGTCCCTCAAGGGGGCTGCGCCCGGGCGGGGAGCTGCGGCGGCGACGCCCGCACCGCGGGCCTCGGTGCGGACCACGCACGGTCTCGCCGAACTCCGCTCCAGCCGGTGTGCGAGGCCGACTGGGCCCGCATCACGCCGGTACCGGGCGGGCCCGGAGCACTGGTTCCCCGGGCCCGCACCCGCGTCGGCGGAGGCTTCGCGGCCGACCGCACCGGGCCCCGTAGCCGTCTCCCCCGCCCTCTCTTGACCTGGAGCGCGCTCCAGACCCGAGCATGGGCGCATGAACACCACTCAGCACACCGCTCGGCCCCAAGTCGTCCTCGGAACGATGGACTTCGGTACCCGTCTGGACCGCGACCGGGCCTTCGCGATCCTCGACGCCTTCGTCGACGGCGGCGGCGTCTGGCTCGACACCGCGAACTGCTACTCCTTCTGGACCGACCCCCGTGGCATCGGCGGCGCGAGCGAGGAGGTCATCGGTGCCTGGCTCCGGGCCCGGCCAGGGGCGCGCGACGTCGTACGGATCGCGACGAAGGTCCGGCAGAACCCGCGCGTCGCGCACTCCTGGCCGGACAGCGCCGAAGGGCTGTCCGCCGGCGCCGTCCACGCCGGGGTCGAGGAGAGCCTGCTCCGGCTGGGAGTCGATCACGTCGATCTGCTCTGGGCCCACGCCGAGGACCGCGCGGTGCCGCTGGAGGAGACGGTCGGTGCCTTCGGTGAACTGGTCGCGAAGGGAGTGGCCCTGCGGGTCGGGGCGGCGAACCATGCCGCCTGGCGCGTCGAGCGAGCCCGGTCGCTCGCGCGGGAGCTGCGCGTGGCACCGTGGACCGCCCTGCAACTGCGCCACTCGCTCGTGCAGCCGCGCCCGCTCACCCCCGTCGCGGAGGCAGGCCACCGCATGCTGACCGCCGAGGACCTGGACCTGGCCCGGTCGGAGGGGCTCGCCGTCTGGTCGTACAGCTCGCTGATGTGGGGCTCTTACGTTCGCCCGGACAAGCCGCTTCCGCGCACCTATGAGCACCCGGGGACCGAACGGGTGCTCGCCGTCCTGGGCGACATCGCAGGCGAACTCTCCGTCACGCGGAACCAGGTCGTCCTCGCCTGGCTGATGCGGCAGGGGATCGACCCCATCGTCGGCGCGAGCCGGCCGGAGCAGATCGAGGAGGCGCTCGCCGCGTGCCGGGTACGGCTCGACGACGAGCACCTGGCGCGCTTCGCCGGAGCGCGGTAGTGACCGTCCACCCGAAAGACCGTATGACGACCCACTCGCCCGCGGCCGCCGCCGACCGCACCGGCGTCTCCCTCGACACCCTGCGCTACTACGAACGCGAGGGGCTCATCGGACCGATCCGGCGTTCCGCGGGCGGGCGCAGGGAGTACACCGAGGACGACATCTTCTGGATTGGCCTGGTCACGTGCTTCCGCGAGGCGGGCCTCGGCATCGCGGACCTGCGGGGATTCGTCGCCATCCTGCGCGCCGAGCACTCCCCGCAGGACCGGGTCGCCTTCCTTGCCGAGCGACGCGCCGCACTGGAGCACCGGGTGGCGGCACTTCGCCGGGCGATGGAGGTGCTCGACGAGAAGATCGCCTACTACGGCGCGGACTCCTAGAGCGGTTCCAGCTGTCTTTCGCGGCCCCGCCGACGCTCCGTCCCCGGGCGCCGGCGGGGTGCCGGCGAGTCGGCCGGGGGCTCAGGCCGTGGGCGCGGCCGTGTGGTCCCGCATGTCGATCGTGCTGTCGGCCGCCCCGACGACCACCGGGTCATGGGTGGCGACGACGGTGACGCAGCCGTGCTGGTGGGTGGTGCGGGCGACGAGGGCGGTCAGGTCGTCGGCGCGGGTTCGGTCGACGGCGGCTGTCGGCTCGTCGACGAGGAGGAGTTCGGGCTCGGTGAGCAGGGCGCGGGCCAGGGCGACGCGTTGGCGTTCGCCGCCGGAGAGCTGGTCGGGGCGGTGGCGGAGCCGGTGCGCGAGTCCGACGTCGGCGAGCAGGTCGCGGGCCCGGGCCCGTACGGCGCGGGGTGTGCGGTCGGCGAGGGAGGCGGCGGCGAGCAGTTGTTCCTCGGCGGTGAGGCCGGTGATCAGGTTGCCGCTCTGGAACATGTAGCCGATGCGGGTGCGGCGGGCACGGGCGCGTTCGCGGTCGGTGAGGGCGGCCAGGTCGGTGTCGCCGAGCAGGACCTGTCCCTCGTCGGGGCGGAGCAGGGCGCCCGCGACGGCGAGCAGGGTGGACTTGCCGGAGCCGGAGGGGCCGACGAGGGCGGTGAGGACGCCCGGCCGGAAGGTGGCGGTGAGGGCCCGCAGGGCGGTGGTGCGGGAGTCCCCGCGGCCGAGGGTGACGGTGATGTCGTGGAGGCGGAGGGTCATCGTGCGGCTCCCAGCATGATCATCGGGTCGACGGTGGTGACGCGGCGCAGGGTGAAGGCGGAGCCGGCGAGTCCGACCAGGGCCACGGCGGCCATGGTGGTGGCGAGGGTGGCGGCGGGGAGGCTGAAGGGCACCTGCTCACCGACGAACAGGCCGACGGCGGAGGCGAGCGCGGCTCCGACGGCCGTTCCGGCGAGGACGACCACGGCGGCCTGCGCGAGGGTGTGGCCGAGGAGGCGGCGGCGGGAGGCGCCCATGGCGCGCAGCAGGGCGAGTTCCGGAGTGCGCTGCACCGTCCACACGGCGAAGAAGGCGCCGACGACCAGTGGTGCGATGAGGAAGAGGAAGGTCTGGATGGAGGTCATCGTCAGGCGCTCGCCCTTGTAGCCGGGGGCCGCGGCGAACGCGTCGCGGAGCGGGACGGTGGCCGTGTGGTGACGGCGGTCCGCGCCGGCGAGCGTCTTGCCGTCGAAGCCCGCGGGGAGCTTGAGGGCCATCGCGCTGTACTGGCGCGGGAGATCGTCGGGGCGCGTGTCGGTGCCGGGTGTGGTGAAGCGGATGCGGCGCCAGGCGTCGGCGGTGACGTAGGCGGCGGGGACGTGCCCGTAGGAGGAACGGCCGGTGGTGCCGACGACCTTCAGCCGGATGCCGAGCCGGTCGACGGCGAGGGTGTCGCCGATGCGGACGCCGTCGCCGACGAGTTGACGGGAGACCACGATGCCCTGCGGTGCGTTCGCGGCGAGGGGCTTGCCCTCGTCGGCGCCGGGATCGGTGAAGGCCCCGGGTTCCACACCGAACGCGGCGAGGTCCACCTCGACGTGCCGGTCGGTGGTGCCGCGGGTGAGGGCGACGCCGAGCGGGGTGGCCGTGACGCCCGCTTCCCGCCGCCAGCCGTCGACGGTCCGCTCGTCGATCAGACCACGGGCGAACTGGTCGGAGTCCGAGCCGGCGGCGAAGGCGATGTGGGTGGCGGGCAGCGCGCGCAAGGCGGAGACGGTGTCGTCTCCGAGGCCGGTGGTGAACCCGGAGACGATACCGACGAGCGCGGCGACGAGAACGACGACGCTGCCCATCAGCAGGAAGCGGCCGCGGGCCGCCTTGAGTTCCAGCAGGGCGAGGAACACGGTGTTCCTTCCAAGGATAGGGACAGGGCGTCCCTAAGGTAAGGGATGGGGACGCGGCGTCCCCAAGTGGGGGTCCGCACCGGACTCGGGTGCTCATGCGGGGTCCTAGACTGGCCGCGTGCCCAAGATCCACGCCGCGTCGGTCGCCGACCACCGCGCCCGGCAGCGGGCCGCGCTGCTCGAAGCGGCACGGGAACTGCTCGCCGAGGGCGACGCCTCCAAGGTGACGTTCGCGGCGGTCGCCCGCCGCACCGGCCTGGCCCGCAACAGCGTCTACAAGTACTTCTCCGACCGCAGGCAGCTGCTGACCGAGGTGGTCCGGGAGGCCGCGCCGCACTGGACCGAGCGCATTCACGCCGCACTCGCCGCCGCCGGTGACTCACCCCGGGATCGGGTGGCCGCCTACGTCACCGCGCAGCTGGAGATGGTCCGCGACGGCGAGCACCGCATCGCCCGCGCCGACGCCGACGCGCGGGACGCCGCTGCCCTGCGCGAGGGCGCGGACGCGGCACACCGCGCGCTGCTCGACCCGCTCGTGAACGCCCTGCGGGACCTCGGCGACGACGCCCCGCTGCGGACGGCGCGGCTGCTGCAAGGGTTCGTCAACGCCGCGACCACGGCTCTGGAGGCGGGCGACGACTACGACGCGGTGGCGGACAAGGCGGTGCGTCTGGCCGTCGCGGCCCTCGGTGGTCTCACGGCGCAGCCGTCGTCCCGGTGAACACGTGACCCGGCGCGAACTCGACGATTTTTCCGTGATCGCTCGACTCCCCCACGGCCTTGCTGCCAAAGTGATCAAGGCCGTGATGATCAGGGACCGATATCGAGGGGGACGACATGCGATGTGCCGATGGCCCGGGCGTGCGCGGTGAGGTTCATGTGCGGGCGGACGTGCGGCGGGTCTGGGGGCTGGTGACCGACATCGGTCTGCCCGCCCGGTTCAGCCCGGAGCTTCAGCGCGTCGCCTGGCTCGACGGGGCGGACCGTCCCGTGGTGGGTGCGCGCTTCGAGGGGTACAACCGTCACGAGCGGCTCGGCGAATGGCGGACCGTCTCCCATGTCGTCGAGCTGGACGAGCCAAGGGTGTTCGCCTGGGCCGTCACGGACGCGGACGGCCGCTACGGGGAGCCGGCGCCGGACCCGGCACGGCCCATGGCGACCTGGCGCTGGGAGCTCGAGGCCGAGAACGGTGGCACACTGCTGCGGCAGTCGGCCCTGATCGGGCCCGGCCGCAGCGGGATCACGCTGGCGCTGGAACGCTGGCCCGACCGTGAGGAGGAGATCCTCGCCTTCCGGTCGAAGGAACTGCGCGCCGGGATGGAGGCAACCCTTCAGGGCATCAAGGTGCTCGCGGAGGACGGCAGTTGAGCCGCTGATAACGGCGCTTCGCTGCATCAAGGTGCTCGCCGAAGGCGGCAGTTGAGCCGCTGAGCACACCGCTTCGCTCGTGCGTTCCCTGTTCGCCCGGTGGTCAGGGGCTGCTCACCGTCGTCGTCACCCTTACCAGGCCGGGCCTGCGGGGCGTGGAGCCGAAACCGAACCGGACCGGTGGGCGCACCGCCGTGAGGGCGCCGAGGCTCCGCCCCCGCAGGACGGCGGTCATCCCGGTGATCCGGTGCAGATCATGGGCGCCGTACCACTCATGGCGCCCGCCGCCGGCCGTGCCCCGGGTGCGCACGCCCAGCAGCAAGCGGGCCGGTGGGTCCGTCACCACCGTCCAGCGGGGGCTGGCGGACAGTGCTCGGGGTACCGCCCGCAGCAGCAGCCCGGCCGGGCCGCGCCGGCCGACCGTGAACCGCAGCGAGAGCAGCGCTCCGGCGGTGACGGTCCAGACGTCGCCGGTGACGCGGACCCGTACGGGTTCGATCCGCACCTCGTCGAAGGCGTACGTACCCGCGATGAACTCCGCCGTCCGCCGGGTCGGGGCCAGCAGCAGGCGGTGCCCGTCGGGCCGTTCGAGCATCACATCGCTGAACGGCCCGAAGGGTGAGCGCGGCCAGTGGCCCAGCACCAGCCGGGTCCCGGACGTCGTTCCGAGGCCGGCGATCCAGCCGTCGAAGCGCATCCGGACCGGTCGCCGGGCCCGCGTGCCCCCACCGGAGCCCCGCGTCATCCGCCCGCGCCCCGGGGAGCGAACCGGCCGTGCGGTCGCCGTGCCCGCGACCGGCCCGTCGGCGTAGCCGCCGCCCGCGGACCCGCCGCAAGGCGCACGGCATCAGGCCACCGCGCGGCTCCCATCATCGTCTCCCCTGCCGCCGCGGCACCGGCCGCGAGGGAGCGAAGCGCACCCCGTGCACCCCGTCCGAGAAATGCACCAGTGGCTCCCCGGCGGACGGGGGCAGTCCGACCGCCCGGGTCAGCGTCTCGTCGAGGCCCTCGACGCGGGCCGCCCGCAGCGGCCAGGGCTCGTGCTCGACCGGCGTCTCCCAGAGCACGCCGCACCCGCGCGTGAAGGCCCGCCAGCGCGAGGTCAGCCACACGTCCCGGCGGGTCTGCCGGAGCGGCTCGCCGGGCCGCACGGTGAGACGGTACGACGGCCCGCCGCGACCCCGGGCGCCGGCATAGGTCAGAGCGTCACCGTCGCGCGACAGCCCCAGGTGTCCGAGGTGGTACGGCGCGCCGATCGCGCGGGCGGCCAGCATGACCGGGGACGCCACTTCGAGGGACAGGAACCACAGGCCGTCCCGGCCGTCCCGGCCGCGCGCGTAGGTGCGCAGGTTGGTCTCCGCGAAGGGCGGCACGGCCACCGGGGACCCCGGTATCCGCACGCCGGCCATCACGAACGGCGTCAGGCTCACCCAGGCCCGCCCGTCGAGGGTGTCCACGGTCAGCCCGTCCGGCAGCAGGCGCTGCACCTGCTCCGAGGGGTAGGACCAGTGCACGAACGTCTGCGTCAGCCACTCGGCGCGCAACGCCGGCAGGCGTACGCGCTGCTCCGCTCCGTAGGACGCCACGGACCCCGACTCCCCCGGAGCCACCCGGCGAAACCGGGCGGGCGCACCGCTCCACGGCACGCGCGCGGCGGGCGCCGGGGCGGGCGCCGGGCGCTCGGCGCCGACCGTCGTGGTCGTACCCGGTCAGCCGCATGACGGGTGGTCCTTGTTCCGCTCCCGGAGCAGCTTCAGGTGTTCCGTGGCCGTGGCGTGTGCGCGCCTGACGGTCACGGTGACGCGCTCGCCGGTCCGGGCGGGCAGGTCGAAGGCGTGGACCGAGCGCCTGCCGTCCAGGAGGGGAGCGAGCCGGCGGAGGGTGAGGGGTCTGCCGTCGCAGGTCACCCGCACGACGGTCGCGCGGTCCGCACCGAGCACTTCGTGCCGGCCGGTGAGCGAGGTGACGACGAGGGGGAGAGCCATGGGACGAGAGGAGTAGGCGGTGCTGGCGGGGGACGAGGCACTGCTCGTCACGACGGCGCCGGCCGCCGCGGCGGAGCCGAAGCAGAACCGCCTGTCGCCGGTCTCCCGGACGAACAGCGCGGAGCCCCGGTCGACGGCGGCGGTGGACATCGGCGCCCGGCCGGGACGGTTCCTCGTCGGCAGCCGTGCCGGCAGGTGGCTCCGTGCCGCGGCGCTCACGTCCTCGCGGCCGGCCGCCGTGGCCCGCGGCGGGGCGGCGCGCTACGTGGTCGCCGGTGCCGACGGCGGGTGTGCCCCGGCTCGTGGTGACCCGCCGGGGCTCGTGCACGCGGCCATCGGGACGAGCGCGGCTCCGGTCGGAGCGGACACGAGAACCCTCTTCGTGTTTCCCCCCGCTTGTCGCGCACGGCGTCGCGAGCGTGCGCGGTCCGGCCGTGTCTCAGCCGGTCAGTGTGCCCTGGTGGAAGTACAGCCGCCAGCCCGACTCCGTCAGCCGCCACAGCGAGCTTCGCCATGCCCGGCGCCCCTGGTGGTCGGCGAAGTACGTGAGGTGGACGACGCCCGGTGCGAGGACGGTCCCCGACATGTCGCTGACCTCGACCGGCGCCTGCGGGGACACCGAGCCGTCGCTCGTCACGGTGAGGACCGACCGCGCGTCCCAGCGGCGCCCGGAGGCCCCGATCTCGGTGAACTCCGGGTCGAGCAGCTCCAGGACCAGATCCGGGACGGCGCGCACCCGCGGATCGAGAAGCCGCATCTCCCCGTCGACGGCCGCCCGCACGGCCCGTTCGTCCTCGTTCATCGGCATCGGTTCTCCCGTCGAGTGGGTTCGGCCGGCCATGATCGGCCGCCGGGCCGCCCGCCGTCGGTCGCCGCGCGGGCCAGTACATCGGCGGTCAGCGCGCCCGCCGCCACGGCGTGGGCGGCGGTGCTGGGCAGACAGCGGTCGTGTGCGGGGACGTACTCGGCCATGACGACGCCTGCGTGATCGGTCGGGACCTCGGCGAGGGAGACCGGCCGGCCCTGCTCCCCGAGCGCCATGTGCAGCTCGCGGGAACGCGCCACGTCCACCACCGGATCGGCGGTGCCGTGCACCAGCCACACCGGGATCGGCGGCAGCGGGCGGCCGTGCCGGCGGAGGTCGTCCAGCGGGACCGTTCCGGTGGTGGGAGCCGCCGATGCGTAGGCGCCGGCGATTCCCACGACGGCTCGAGGTCTGAAGTCGCCGAACGCCGTAGGGTTCAGTGCGACGCCCACCGCGGCCTTGCCGCCCAGCGACCAGCCGGCGAGCGCGACCCGGCCGGGGTCTCCGCCGAGGCCGGCCACGCGCTGCCGCACGAAGGCGGCCGACTCCCTCAGGTGCGTACGCCCGCCGTCCGGCGCGTCGGGGCGCCAGTCCGGCACCAGGACGACGACACCGAGTTCGGCGGCGGCGCGGGCGAGCGGCGCGAGCACGTCCCGCTCGTCGGGGCCCCGGCCGTGCCAGAGCAGCACCACGGGTGCGGGGCCCGGTGCGGCCACGGGCCGGTAGACGTCCATGAGCTTGCCGCTGGGCCCGTACCGCAGCCCCGCCGTGACGACGACTTCCGTGGCCACCGTTCCCCCTGACCGGTCACATGCGAACGGCTCACGCTACCAGCGGGGTCCGCTCGGCCGATGCTGCCGGGTGCCGGATTCCTCCTACGCGGCCGTGATGTGCGTGCTCGCGGCGGGAAGGAGATGTGCAAACCAGGGAGGCCATGGTGGCGGGTGACCGGTTCGGGCTGGCCGAGGTCCTGGCGGCGGCGGAGGACGCCGCGCCGGTCTCCTCGCTCGATGTCGTGGCGCGCAATCTGCGTGACCGGTGTGGCGCGTACTCTGTCTCATTCCTGCTCGTGGACGTCATGGGGCGCAAGGTGGTGCGGGTCAGTGAGGAAGCCTCCGCCCGGCAGGGGCGGCGTGCCGACCAGATCGATCTGCCCGGCAGTGTCTACGACCAGGTGCTGCGCTCCCAGAAGCTGCTGCGCATGTCGGAGGGGGAGCACGGCCAGCGGCTGATCGCGCCGGTCACGAACCGCGGCGACGCCATCGGGTTCCTGGAGCTTTTCCTGCCCGAGACTCCGCGGGGCGTACCGGACCAGATCGAGGAAGCCGCGCACGCGCTGGCCTATCTCATCGTCACCGATCGTCGCTTCACCGATCTCTACCACTGGGGCCAGCGCACCACCAAGGTCAGCCTGGCCGCCGAGATCCAGCGCCAGCTGCTGCCCTCCGCGCCCTCGTGCGAGGCTGCCGAGTTCGCGCTGGCCTGCGCGCTCGTCCCCGCCGACAGCATCGCCGGCGACAGCTACGACTACGCCCTCGACCAGGACACTCTCCACCTGTCCGTCACCGACGCGATGGGGCACGACGTCGACGCCTCCCTGACGGCCACGCTCGCGGTGAACGCCTCCCGAGGCGCCCGTCGCGCCGGGTACGACCTCGCCGAACAGGCCCACCAGATCCACCGGGCCCTCGTCGACCACGGCCGCGGCGCCTTCACCACCGGCCAGCTGCTGCGTATCGCGCTCGACGGCAGCGGCGCCCAGCTCGTCAACGCGGGCCATCTCTGGCCGCTGCGGCTGCGCGACGGCAGGGTCCGCGACGTCCGCCTGGACGTCGACCTGCCCTTCGGGGTCCCCTTGCAGGGCCCCTACCGGGTGCAGGACCTGGACCTGCGCCCCGGCGACCGTCTCGTGCTCTTCACCGACGGCATGCAGGAACGCCAGGCGCGCTCCGTCGAATTGCCCGGACTGATCCGGGACACCACCGCCGAACACCCCCGCGAGGTCGTGCGTGCCCTGACCACCAAGGTCGCCGAGGCCTGCGACGACCACCTCCAGGACGACGCCACGGTGCTGTGCCTGGACTGGCACGGCCCCCAGGCCGCAGGACGCCACGCGAGCTCCGGCGCCGACGCCTGACCCGGGGCACCGGCACCCGCGCCGCTGCCCTGGGCCGCCGTCTCTCAGCTCTGCGCGGCTCTGTCGCCGTCGGCTTCCCGGGCCGCCTGTTCCACGCGGTTGCGGTAGGTCTCCCACCAGGCCGAGTCGCCGGGCGCCATGCTGTCCCCGTCCTTGCGCACGCCCACGCCCCCGTCGATGAGTTCGCGGACGATGTCGGCGTGCCCGGCGTGGCGGTGCGTCTCGGTGAGCACGCGGACGACGGCGTGGTGCAGTGTCATCTCGTTCCGGCCGCTCGGCCACCAGGGCACCGTGCCGATCGTGTCCAGGGGCAGCGCCTCCAGTGTGGCGTCCGCGTGGGCCCATGCGCGGCGGTAGAGGCCGACGATGGACTCGCGGGACTCGTCGGGGGTGGCCCACATGTCCGCGTTGGTCTCGGCGTCGTCCCCGAGCCAGGGCAGCGGCTCCTCGGAGGGCCGCCCGAACGTGGCGCCGAGGTAGCCCAGTTCCACACCGGCGACATGCTTCACCAGGCCCAGCAGGTTGGTGCCGGTCGGCGTCAGCGGGCGGCGGATGTCGTACTCCGAGAGTCCTTCGAGTTTCCACAGCAACGCCTCTCGGGCGGTTTGCAGATAGCGGTGAAGGTCGGCCCTGGCGTCTGTCGAGGTGGTCATGGGGTCACTCTGCCGTCTCCGTCGTCGTCTTCGGGGCGTTTTCGGCCCGGTGCCGGGATTCCGGCACCGGGCCCGGGCGGGCGGACGTGTCAGGCGGACGGGTTCACGACCACTTCGGCGGAGTTGTTCCTGGTGTCCGGGTCGAAGGCGAAGGACGTGCCGTAGTCGGGCCGGGCGACGACGCGGCCCGTGGCGTCGGGGACGACCCGGTCGATGCGCAGCCGGAACGGGAAGTCGACCCGCAAGTCCGGCTTGGCGGAGACCGGCAGCGTGCAGGCGTAGTGGCCGATGGCCGGGTCGTCGCCGGACTTCCAGGCGTTGCGGCAGGTGTCGGGCACGGATGTGGCGGTGGTGCCCTGCGGGAGGTGGAAGTCGAGCACGGCGACCGGGTCGCCGGAGCTGACGTTGCCGACCCAGGCCGGGCCCCGGTTCTCGAAGCGGAAGGCGGCGGTGACGGTGTCGCCGGCCGCGCCGCTCACCTCGGTGCCGTGCACGGCGAAGTCGGCGGTGTTGTCCGCGTTGACGTGCAGGGAGCGGCCGTTGTCCGAGCCGTCGAGGTCGCCGGCGCCGGCGCCGGGCTCGACCTCGTAGTCGAACCGCTCGTACAGCGCGTGCCCGGTGACGGCGAGCCGCAGCGGCGCCGACAGGTCCACGGTGGCGCCGGGCGCGACCTCGGTGTCGAAGGAGCAGGTCACGTACGTCATGGCCGGGTAGGTGCCGTCGTCGTCCGGGCCGGTGTAGGTGCACTGCGGGTAGCGGGTGACGACGTCGAGGCCGTACGTCGCCCACATCTTCACGCTGAAGCCGTGGGCGGTCTCGTTGCCGGTGTTGGTGACGGCGAACGGCACGGTGAGGCTCGTACCGGGCTGGACCCCGTCGGCGTCCTGCGGGGCGCTCACACCGAGGTCCGGGCCGGAGCCGACGGTCACGAAGGTCTCGGCCGAGTAGTCCGGGGCGACGAGTGTGCCGTCGGGTCCGCCGGTGGCCTCCGCGGAGTACTCGATCGCCCCCTGCGCGCCCGCGGCGGCGCCGGCGGCGGCCCGTATCCTCAGCTGGACCTGCGGTGCGTAGCGGGTCGGTACGTCCCCGGTGTCGCACACGGCGACAGAACCGGCGTCGTCCGGCGTGCAGTTGGCGGGCCAGGCGACCTCGGCGATCTGGGCGAGCCCGGAGACGTCGACGGTCAACCGGCCGTCGGTCACGGTGAAGTTGTCGTTGTCGTGGTAAAGGCCGAGCGCCAACGAGCGGTACGGCGCCGAGCCGTCGGCCGGAGCCACGGTGACCGCCTGCTCGTACGGCGCCTGTATCCACAACTGGTCGGTCTGCGCCTCGTCGGCGTGGGCCAGGCCCGTCCCGAGACCGGCGACGGCCAGCGCCCCCACGGCTGCGGCGCAGGCCCCGCGGCGCAACGCGCGCAGGACGGAGACAGAACTCATGACATCTCTCCAAGGGGTCGCGGAACGACCCGGTCCGATGATCAGGGCCGGGCCGCGAGTTGGACGACCTGGGCGGACGAATGGTTGTAGGCCGCCGGCACGTCGATGATCTCCGGTTGGCGGCGTGCGCGCGCGGGATCACGTCGTCCGGCTCCGAGACGCCGGGGTGCCGGTGGCCCGCACGGCCGTCGGCGATCCCGAGCGAAATGTCGAACGGCGTTCACCGGCATGTCCGTTCGGTCGCATATCGATAACGGGTCTAGCCCAACGCACGGAGCCGGTACCCGCGCGGCTTCGTGCGCCATCCGGAAGGAAAGACCATGGAACGCAGAACCCTGCTCGGCGCGACCGCCGGAGCCCTGACGCTCGGAGCGCTCGCCCAGGTGCCCGCCGAGGCCGCGCCGGGCGCCGGCGATCGCGGACTGGTCACCACGTTCAACGTCATCAGCGACATCCAGGGCGACCTCGGCGACTTCGCCGACGCGCTCCAGGACATCGAAGCCACCAACCCCCGCTCCTCGGGGCTGGCCGTGGCCGGGGACATCACGCCGCGCGGCTACGACTTCGAGTACGCCGAGGTGCGGAAGGTGCTGGACCAGGGGCCGAAGCCCCAAAAGATCGCCTGGGCCATCGGCAACCACGAGTTCTACGTCCCCAAGTGGGCCGACCCGGACACCCTTGCCGAGGCCACCTGGCCCAACGGCACCACCGAGGACTCCCTCTTCCGCAGCTTCCACCGGTTCGCCGAGCGGTCGAGGATCTACGCCGAGACCACGTTCGGCGGGATCCCGGTCCTCACCCTCGGCACCGAGCGCTACATGAAGTACCACGACAGCTCGCTGTGGGACGAAGTGTGGATCAGCGAGGCCCAGTTCGCGTGGCTCGAAGACCGGCTCCGGTACTGGGCGCGCCGCCGCAAGCCGGTCATGGTGATCACCCATCACCCGCTGCCCGACACCGTCTCCGGGACCCGCAGCAAGATCTACCGGAGTGACTACCTTCAGCCCGACCGCCTGCTGGGCCTCCTCGGGCGCCACCGCGACGTGTTCCTGTTCAGCGGCCACACCCACTGGGACCTGACACTGTCCGACTGGTACGTGCGCCGGGTGGTGCCGGGCACGGCGAACCTCGACGGTTTCTCCGTGATCAACACGGGCGCGGTGCAGACCGGTTACGCCGACAACGGCCAGGGCGGGGAGGTCACCGTGCCCGGCCGCTTCAACCAGGGTCTCCAGGTGGACGTGTACCGCGACCGGGTCGTCGTCAAGGCCCGGGACTTCGCGGGCGGGCGCTGGATGAAGCAGGTCACCGTACCGCTGGCCACACGGATCTGACCCCGGCGCCGGGCAGCACCGCACGGGCCGACGGTGTTGCCCGAAGGGGGCCAGGGGTCCACGCACGCGGCAGTGGACCGGTGGTTCGTCGAATGGGCCGAACAACGGAATCCGGGGGCGGCGGGACTGGAGGATCGGCGGCGCGCCGTGCCTGCGGCCCCGGCGGGCCCCGGCGGGCCGGCGGGCCGGGGCGGGACGCGGTCAGGGGCGCAGGATCAACCGGATCGGGTCGCCGGTCTTGTTCTCCAGCCGCTCCACCGCCTCGGCGGCCCGCGCGAGCGGGAGTTCACCGCTGATGGACCCGGAGAAGTCCAGCCGGCCGCCCTGGATCAGGGACAGCAGCTGCGGCAGCGCGACCGGCATGTCGGAGCCGTAGTGGCCGAGGATCTGCTGCTGGAGGTAGCTGAAGCGGGTGCCGTCGGCGACGGTCAGCGGCTTGTCGGTCAGGCCCACGAGCACCAGCCGGCCCTTGGGCGCGAGCACCTTCAGCGCCTGCTCGCGCACCGCCGGTACGCCGGCGAAGTCGAAGGCGGCGGCGAGACCGGCCCCGCCGGTCGCCGCGCCGATCCGCTCGCGCAGCGCCGGGTCGGCGGAGTCGAGCGCCAGGTCCGCGCCCCGGGCGAGGGCGCGCTCGCGGGCGGTGGGGTTGGGGTCGATCGCGATGACGGGGCACGCGCCGACGGCGCGGAGCAACTGGACGGCGTGCACGCCGAGTCCGCCGACGCCCCAGACCCCGACGGCCTCGGCGGGCTTCACGGCGCCCGTGACGGTGATCGCGCCCCACGGTGTGGAGACCGCGTCCGGGATGATGGCGCCCTGGTCGAAGGGGATGGCGTCGGGCAGTTCGGTGAGGGCGTCCTCGGCGGAGAGCGCGTACTCGGCCCAGCCGCCGTCGTAGTCCACGCCTCGGGTGTACGTGACGCCGTCGCGGACCTCGCCCGCGTACAGCACGACCCGCCGGCCCGGGGTCCAGCGGGTGACGCCCGGCCCGGTCGCCGCGACGGTGCCGGAGACCTCGTGGCCCAGGGTGACCGTGTCGCCGCGCAGCAGCAGCGGTGTGAGGGTCCCGTCGATCAGGTGGACGTCCGACAGGCAGACGCCCGCGGCCTCCACCTTCACCAGGACCTGGCCGGGCCCCGGCACCGGCTTCGCCACCTCCTCGATCCGCAGGGTGCGGCTGGGGATGTGCAGCCGGGCGGCGAGCATCTGCTCCATGACATGGCCTCCTTGACGCGGCGGCGACCCGGGGGCCGCGAGCCCCTTAACGCAAGTCACCTTGCGATGAAACGTACGCTCGCCTCGGGGGTAAAGCAAGTAGCCTTGCGTTAGGGTTGGGCATGGCTTCCTCCGACCAGAACGCACCGCCCTTGCGCCGCCGAGGGGCCCGTATGCGCTCCGCCGTCCTCGCCGCCACCGTGGACGTCCTGACGGAGCACGGGCTCGGGGGGACCACCGTCGGTGCCGTCGCCCGCGCCGCGGGCGTCCACGAGACCTCCGTCTACCGGCGGTGGGGCACCCGGGAGAACCTGATCCTGGAAGCGCTGACCGAGCAGCTGGACGCGGCGCTGCCGGTACCGGACACCGGGCACGTCCACGACGATCTCACCGCTTACTTCGGCACGCTGGCGCGGTTGCTCGCGACGGCGCAGGGTGAGGCGCTGCTCCGGCTGAGCGTCGAACGCGACGACTCCCTGCCGGACCGCCGCCTCCCCTACTGGACCGAGCGCCTCGAACGCGGCGCGGTCATGGTCCGCCGGGGCGTCGAGCGAGGCGAACTGGCCCCGGACACGGACCCCGGCCTCGTCATCGAGGCGATCAGCGGCGCCCTGTTCACGCGCGCCCTCATCAGCGGCGCCCCGCTCGACGAGGACTTCGCCGCACGTCTCGTCGCCCTCGCGCTCACCGGCGCACTCCCGCGGGCCTCGACCGGTCCCTGATCCGGCCTCGCGGCCGAGGAGGGCCGCCGGACGTGCGCCCGTCCGCGACGTCGGACACCCGGCGCCGACCGGGCGTTCACCCCTGCCGAAGAGGCGGGCGATTCGGTCGGCGGGCCACCCGGCCGTGCGACACGATGCGGAGAGGGCAGGATTCGAACCTGCGTGGACCCCTGGGGGTCCGACCTCGAGGCGTGGCTCGTCGGTCCCCGATCAGCCGCTCCGGGCACCTCTCCTCGCTCCCGGCCCCGGTGGTGTCCGAGGTCGTTCACGTGAAAGAGAGTGACACGGGCCCCTGACACGGGACTGACACGGCGAAGCCCGGGGCGAGCGCCACGTCGCGGTCACCGAGGATACGCGGACGCCGACGGGGGCCCGAGAGCGGTGTGTTCAGGGGGCGAAGGCCCTGAGCGTCGCGTCGACGAGCGAGTCGGCGTAGGCGGCGGTCAGCGGAGCGCCGCGGTGCAGCCACCGCTGGAAGAGGGGAGCGTAGAGCACTTCGAGGACCAGGTCGAGGTCGGCGCCGGGATCGAGCTGGCCCGCTTCCTGGGCGCTGCGCAGGCGCGCCTTCTTCGCCTCCTGCAGCGGCTGGGCCAGTCTCTCGCGGTACTCGGCCGCGAGCGCGGCGTCGTTGGCGATCTCGGTGGTGAGGGCACGGATGAGCCGGTCGAAAGCCGGGTCGGCGAACTCCTCCGCCGTGGCGCGCATGACGAGCTTGAGATCGGCCTCGAGGTCGCCCGTGTCCGGCAACGCGACCGACTGTCCGTCCGCGCCCTCGCTCAGCGCCAGCACGGCGGCGAAGACGACCGCGCTCTTCGACGGCCACCGCCGATAGATCGTCTGCTTGCCGACACCGGCCCGAGCGGCGATGGCCTCCACGGTGACCTTCTCGTACGCCTCCTCCGCGACCAGGGCCCGGGTCGCCGCGAGGATCGCCTGCCGCGACCGTTCCCTGCGCCGGGAGTGGTCCGGCCCCTTCTCGTTGGACATGGGCCCAGCCTACCCACGGCAGGAAACGAGACGGTCCGTATTGATGGATCACCTGGCCATGCCCTAGGCTCCAATCGAAACGAGACGACCCGTTTCATTTACAGAGGGTGAGAAATCGTGACGGAATCGCGAGTCTGGTTCATCACCGGCGCGTCCCGCGGCCTGGGAAGAGCGTTCACCGAGGCCGCCCTGGCGGCCGGCGACCGAGTGGTGGCTGCCGCCCGCGACGTCGGCCCCCTGAAGGAGCTGACCGAGGAGCACCCCGGCCGCCTGGTCCCGCTCTCGCTGGACGTCGCCGACCGCCGGGGCGTGTTCGCGGGGGTGGAGCGGGCGGCGGCCGCGTTCGGCAGGCTGGACGTCGTCGTCAACAACGCCGGCGGGATGCTCTACGGCATGGTGGAGGAGGCCACGGAGGAGCAGATCCGGGCGCATCTGGACGTGAACTTCTTCGGCGCCGTGTGGGTGGCCCAGGCGGTCCTTCCCCACTTGCGCGCCCAGGGCGGGGGACGACTCCTCCAGGTCACGTCGATGGGCAGCGGCGGCGGTATGGCCACCGTCGGCTTCTACTGCGCGGGCAAGGCCGCGCTGGACGCCTTCGGCGAGGCCCTCGCGATGGAGGTCGAGGGGTTCGGCATCAAGGTCACCAACGTGCAGATGGGCGGCTACCACACCGGCCTGTTCACCGTGGGCACCACGACCACCGAACCCTTGGCGCAGTACCGGTCCCTGCGTACGGAGATGGCGGCGATGTGGGGCGACGCGGTCGGCCCGGAGCCGGAAACCGCCGCCCCGGTCGTCATGGAGCTGGCCGCGCTGCCGGACCCGCCCCGGCGACTGGTGGTCGGCAGCCAGTCCTTCGATCACGTCCTGGCGATGGGCCGGGCCCGGGAGGATCTGTACCGGTCCTGGGAGCAGCTCAGCCGCATCGCCCCCGGCTGACCGGGCGCCGACCCTGACGGGGGTCAGTCATCCGTCAGGGTGTCGTCAGCGGTCCCCGCCAGTCTTGTGCACGTGAACGGCACCCGGCGGCAGCGGGGGCCGGGAACGAGGAGAGGTGCCCGGAGCGGCTGATCGGGGACCAACGAGCCACGCCTCATGGTCGGATCCCTTCCCAAGGGGTCCACGCAGGTTCGAATCCTGCCCTCTCCGCCACGCGACACGATCCGCGGCCTCCCAGGAGGAGCGCGGCGAGATTCCGGGCGCCCCGGCCGGCCGACCGCCGTCCGGGGCGCCGTCGTCGCGAGCGCGAGCCCGAGGGCTCCCCCACCTTGAGCCACCTGACCCGCCTCGAAGGGTCGCCGGCGACCGGCACCGCTCATCGCCCTCACCCCTCACCCATCACTCCCGGAGCGGCATCCCCCATTCCCCGACGCCGGAACCCCGAGGAGGCAGGCTATCCGCGTTTGCATATATAGCGCGCCTACAACTATTGTCATGGTGTGCGTCAGGGACCCCGGTCCCACCGGCACCCCGACGCATCGCACCTCCGCCCACAGGGCCCGCACCACCTCAAGGAGCATCCGCACACCATGGCCTCCTCCCCCATCCCCACCGTCACCCTCAACAACGGCGTCGAGATCCCCCAGCTCGGCTTCGGCGTCTTCCAGGTGCCCGACGAGCAGACCACCGCCGCGGTGACCTCCGCGCTGGAGGTCGGTTACCGCAGCATCGACACCGCCGCGATCTACGGGAACGAGACCGGCGTCGGCCGCGCCCTCGCCACCGCCGCGCTCCCCCGCGAAGAGCTGTTCGTCACCACCAAGGTGTGGAACGCCGACCAGGGCTACGACGCCACCCTGCGCGCCTTCGACGCCAGCCTCGCCAAGCTCGGCCTCGACTACGTCGACCTTTATCTGATCCACTGGCCGGCCCCCGCCCGCGACCTCTACCGGGACTCCTGGCGGGCCCTGGAGCGCCTGGCCGAGGAGGGGCGCATCCGCGCCGCCGGCGTCTCCAACTTCCAGCCCGGCCACCTCGAGCGCCTGCTGGACGGTGCGACACTGACCCCGGCCGTCAACCAGATCGAGCTGCACCCCGGCCTCCAGCAGGCCGACCTGCGCGCCTTCCACGCCAAGCACCGGATCGCCACGGAGGCGTGGAGCCCGCTCGCCCAGGGCGCGGTGCTCGGCGACCCGGCGATCGCCGCCGTCGCCGCCCGGCACGAGAAGTCGCCCGCCCAGGTCGTCATCCGCTGGCACCTCCAACTGGGCAACATCGTGATCCCGAAGTCGATCACCCCGGCGCGCATCCGGGAGAACCTCGACGTCTTCGGCTTCGAGCTGTCGGCGCAGGAGATGACGGCGATCGCCGCGCTCGACCGTGACCTGCGCACCGGCCCCCACCCCGACGAGCTCGACTGAGCCGGCGCTCCCCCACCGC
>NZ_VOGW01000052.1:23783-38184 GCF_007896895.1 Streptomyces misionensis
CGGGAGGGGGCGCGGCGGGGCGGCGGGGGACGCCGGCGGTTTCAGCAGCGTGGGGGTGAGGTACGTCTGGCAGCCGGCTCCAGGGGGCTGAGGAGACGTCCGAGTTTTCAGCCACAACGCGCAGAGTTCGCGCGGGGGGGGGAGGGAGGCGTCGGCGTGCTTGGTCAGATCGGGAACGCCGACGCCTCCCTCGACCACCCGCGTGAACTGGGCGCGTTGTGGCTGAAGACGCGGACGTGGCAGCAGCTCACGGGAGACGGCGGCAAGCCGTACCTCACTCCCATGGTGCTGAATCCGCCGGAGGACGCGGACGCCCCGCCGCGCCCCATCCGGCTGGGTCTGAGCACCGGCCACAAGGCCCTGGTCGACCACCTGGCGCAGATGGCCGACCTCGGGGTCGCGCACGTCTCGTTCAACCTGCGGCCCAACGACCGACCCGTGGACGAGCTGCTGCACGAGCTGGCGGAGGACGTCCTGCCGCACTTCCCGACGCCGGCCACCCCGGCTGCCACGGGTCGCTGACCACCGCCCGCCCCTCGCAGAGCGCGGGTCCGGCGACAGAGCACGGCTCCTTCCCTCACCACGAGGGAAGGAGCCGTTCTCGTTTCCGGGTCCGGGCCCGGGACGGCGTCATGACCCTCATGACCCCTCCGTGAAAATCGGGTGAAATTCGTGAAATACTTCCACTAGCTTGCGCTAAGCCGACTCTCGGATTCCACTTTCCCCTTCTTTGGCATACCCCACCTATGCCTCATACTAGGAGAATTTAAATGAGAATATCATTTCTTATCCATAATATGTACGGTTTGGGTGGGACAAATCGGACGACCATCAACCTCGCCGGCGCCCTGGCCGAGCGCCACGAGGTGGAGATCGTCTCGGTCTTCCAGCACAAGGACGCACCGCTGTTCGCCATGGACCCGCGGATCAAGCTGACCAGCCTGATCGACACGCGTGAGGTGCCGGAGAAGGACCGGGCCGTACCGGCCGAGGTCTTCCCGGCCGCCGAGGCCCGTTACCGCCAGTACAGCACGATGACCGACGAGCGGGCGGCCGCCCACTTCCGCGAGAACGCCCCCGACGTGCTCATCGGCACCCGCCCCGGCCTGAACGTGTACGCCGCGCGCTTCGCCGCCGAACGCACGCTGAGCATCGGCCAGGAGCACATCACGCTCGCCTCGCACCCGGAGGCGCTGCTGCCGGACCTCAAGGAGAACTACGCGCGGCTGAACGCGTTCGTCACCGTCTCCGAGGCCGACGCCGAGAACTACCGGCGGGACATGGCCATTCCGGGCCTGCCGGTCTTCTCCATTCCCAACAGCGTCCCGGCACCCGCGGTGACCCCCGCCGACCCCGCCGCCAAGACCATCGTCGCCGCGGGACGCCTCGCCGTCATCAAGCGGTACGACCTGCTCGTGCAGGCCTTCGCCAAGGTCGCCGCCAAGCATCCCGACTGGCAGCTGCGGATCTACGGCGACGGCAGCCAGCACGGCAAGCTGCGCGCCCTGATCAACGAGCTCGGTCTGTACAACAAGGTCCATCTGATGGGTCTGGCCTCGCCCATCGAGGCCGAGTGGGTCAAGGGCTCGATCGCCGCGGTGACCTCCGACAGCGAGTCGTTCGGCATGACCATCGTGGAGGCCATGCGCTGCGGCGTGCCCGTCGTGAGCACCGACTGCCCGCTCGGCCCCCGCGAGATCATCCGGGACGGCGAGGACGGCCTGCTGGTCACGCCGGGCGACGTGCACTCCATCGCCGACGGCCTGCTGCGGCTGATCGACGACGACAAGGCCCGGGCCACGATGGGCGCCGCCGCCCTGCGCAACGCCGAGCGGTTCGACCCCGCCGCGATCGCCGTCCGTTACGAGAAGCTGTTCCGCGACCTCGGCGCGCACGACTCCGGCGCGTCGCCGGCCCGCGCCTCCCGCTGGAGCCGGCTGCTGCGCCCCCGCGCCAAGCAGGTGGAAGCGGCCGGGGCGGCGGCCCCCAAGGCACCGGCGCGGATGAGCGGCGGCGTGCACGCCGCCTCCGACGGGTCGCTGCGCGTCGTCATGGCCGCGACCGCCCCGGTCGACCAGGGGGAGCTGCTGCTGATCAGACGCGGCGGCGAGGACCGTCCGACCCTGCGCGTGCCGCTGGTCCACGACGACCGGGGCCTCGTCAGCGCCGCCCTCGACCCCGCCCTGAAGTTGGGGAACGCGGTGTGGGACCTGTGGATCGACCCGGCGCGCGGCCCGCGCAAGCGGCTGCGCAGCGACCTGCTCGACCTGCGCGGTCTGGTGGGATTCCAGCCCGACCCGCGGCGGTCCCCGGTGCGGGCCTGGCTCCCCTACACGACCGTGGACGGATTCGTGGCGCTGACCGCCCGCGAGGCCGACGTGCACGCGGAGGCCCAGGACATCGACATCGACAACGGCGAGATCCGGGTCGCGGTACGGCTGTTCGGGACCGACGCCGACATCGAGGGCTTCGAGCTGCGGCACCGCGGTGAAGCCGGCCTCCCCGTCCTGGAGCCGGTCTGGCACCGTGACGAGGACGGGCTGCTGCACGCCACCGTGACGTGCGAGACCGTCGCCCGGCTCCACCGCGAGCAGCAGGACCTGTGGGACCTGCGGGTCCGCGTCTCGGGCCGGAGCGAGCCGGTGCGCGTCGCCGGCTGGTTCGGCGATGTGCGGGAGCGCAAGAACGTGTACGTGTACCCCGTGACCGTGTTCGAGGACACGCCGCGTGGGCGGGCCCGTGTCCGGCCGTACTACGCGGCCGACAACGGCCTGTCCGTCAACGCCGTCGACCTGAAGTAGCGGTACCGCCTCGCCGCACCGGCGCGGGGCCCGGCCCCGCGGCCCCCACGGCCCTGGGTGTGCGGGGCGATCGTGGGAATCGGCGCGGCGGCCGGCGTAACCGCGGGGCGGGGCGGGTGGGGCGGCAGCCGGGTGGCGGAGAGAATCGGGAGCCCCGCTTCCGGCCGGGCCTCTCCGTCCGCGGTCACGGCCGCGGCCCCCACCGCCTCGACGAGGGAACGCAGATGCAGATCGATCTCTCCGGCCGTACCGCGCTGGTCACCGGCTCCACCCAGGGCATCGGCCACGCCATCGCCGTCGGTCTCGCCCGCGCGGGCGCGCACGTCGTCGTCAACGGCCGTGGCGCGGACCGCGTCGCCGACGCCGTCCGCGGCGTGCGGGCCGCCTCCGGAAGCGAGCGTGTCAGCGGTGCCGCCGGGGACCTCGCGACGGAGCAGGGCACGGCGGCCGTGCTGGAGGCCGTGCCGCCGGTCGACATCCTCGTCAACAACCTGGGCATCTTCGGTTCCGCGGCTCCGCTGGAGATCGACGACGCGGAGTGGCGGCGCTACTTCGAGGTCAACGTCCTGTCCGCCGTACGGCTCATCCGCGCCTGCCTGCCCGGCATGAAGGAGCGGGGCTGGGGCCGGGTCCTCAACCTGGCCAGCGACTCGGCGGTGGTCATCCCCGCGGAGATGATCCACTACGGCATGACGAAGACCTCGCTGCTCGCCGTCGGCCGGGGCTTCGCCAAGGACGCCGCCGGCACCGGAGTCACCGTCAACTCCGTCATCGCCGGGCCCACCCACACGGGCGGTGTGGAGGGGTTCGTCCGCGAACTCGTCGGCGAGGAGCTGCCTTGGGACGAGGCGCAGCGCGCGTTCATGGTCAAGTACCGCCCTCAGTCGCTGCTGCAACGCCTCATCGAGCCCGAGGAGATCGCCAACATGGTCGTCTACCTCGCCTCGCCCCTCGCCTCCGCCACCACGGGCGGCGCCGTCCGCGTCGACGGCGGCTACATCGATTCCATCCTTCCCTGAGCCCCGGCCGCGCAGGCCGCCCCTCCTGTCACCACGAGGCCTCCGCGTCGGTCGCGGCGCGGCTCGCGAGTCGTTCGTAGCGCTGTCTGGCCGCCTGCGGGGTGCCCAGCCCGAGGCCGAAGGCGATCTCCTGCCAGGTCATGCCGCGCCCGCGCGCCATCTGGAGCAGCGAGGTCTCCAGTTCGTCCATCTCCGCCCTGACCAGCGGGACCAGGCTCAGCGCGGCGGTGATGTCGGCCTGGTCCACCTCCGGTTCCCCGTCGTCCGGGTGCGCGGCGCCGCTCAGCAGGAACGACACGAGCCTGACGGCCTCGTGCGGCCCGAGGACCGCCGGGTGGGTCTGGCGGCGGCGCTGCGCGTCGGTGGCCGCGTGCCGCTCGGCGATGCGCATCAGGGACGCGTAGACGCGAGCCGCGCGCGCCTGCTCGGGCTGTGGCGGCGTGAAGGGGTCGGTGTGCCGGTCGGAAGTCGATGACATGGGACGAGGATGCCGGAACTCATGAGACGGCGTCAACAACTCGTGTTGAACAAGTAGTTCAAGCCAGCGGCTCCGCACCTGTCGGTCCGCCGTGGAAGAAGGCGACCATCCTTTCCAGGCCGTCCTCGCCGAACATGGTGTCCAGGCTGGCCGCGGACCCGGTGGCGGACGCCTCGGCGCGCGGGAAGAGGGCCTCCTCGTACGCCGTGAGGGCGGCTTCGGTGTCGCCGGGGTGGGCGGCGATCGCCTGGCCGAGTTCCGCGCCGTCGAACATCGCCAGGTTGGCGCCCTCGCCGGCGAAGGGAGACATCAGGTGGGCGGCGTCGCCCAGCAGGGTCACCCCCGGGACCCGGTCCCAGCGGTGCCCTACGGGCAGGGCGTGGATACGGCGGGGAGTGAGCGCGCCGTCGGCGTCGGCGACGAGCCCCCGCAGGTCCTCGTGCCAGCCCTCGAAGTGCGCGAGGACCGCCGCCTTCGCGGCCGCGGGGTCGCCGAAGTCGATCGAGTCGAGCCAGTCCTCGTCGGCCCTGAGCGCGGTGTAGACGTGGAGGCTGCCATCGGTCTCCCGGTGCCCGAGGAAGCCGCGCCGGTCGCCGAGGCAGATGAAGAACCCGCCGCCGATGACGGCCGCGCTGCGCGGGTGGCGGGTGTCGGCGTCGAGCAGGTCGGCCTCCACGAAGGAGATGCCGGTGTAGGCGGGCCGGGCGTCCGAGACCAGCGGCCTGATGCGCGACCAGGCGCCGTCGGCTCCGATCAGGAGGTCGGTGGTGATGGCGGAACCGTCGGCGAAGGTCACCTCGTGGCGTCCGTCGCCCAGCGGCCGGGCGCCGGAGACCTTGCTGTTCCAGCGGATCGTCCCGTCCGGCAGGGAGTTCAGCAGCAGCTCGCGCAGGTCACCGCGGTCCACCTCCGGGCGGCCCCGGTCGCCGTCGTCCGCTTGGCAGAGGTGGACGGTGCCGTCGGGCCCGACGAGGCGCATCTCCTGTCCGCCCGCGTGGATGATCTTGCGGAATCCGTCATGGAGACCGGCGGCGCGCAGGGCCTGCTGACCGTCCTCCTCGTGGATGTCGAGCATGCCGCCCTGGGTGCGGACCGCCGCGGACGCCTCCGCCTCGAAGATCACGGCCTCGATTCCGTTGACGTGCAGGAGCCGCGCGGCCGTCAGGCCGCCGAGTCCCGCGCCGATGATCGCGACAGGGAAGTGGCTGGTGGTCATCAGGGGCCTCCCGAAGTGGTGTGCGCGCAGGCGAGGAGGAGCCCACCACGAGGGCTCCGCCGTGAAGTCGCCGACCGGACGCCTCCAACATAACGAACGTGTTCGTCACGAACAAGTTCGTCGCGGCTCGGCGCGACCGCACGGCCCGGCGAGGCGACGGATCACCCCGGTCTCGGTGTCTCGGTGTCTCGGTGTCTCGGCGGTACTGAAGTGCGGTTACCGGGTCACTGAAGGGGCTCGGCCGAGTCCGCCGCACCCGGGACGGGTGTGTGCGTGATGCCGTTGAGGAGAACGTCGAAGCCCCAGCGCATCCGGTCCGCGGCGGAACCGCTGAGCAGAGCGGGCATGTGTGCCTTGATCGCCGGATGAGTGGTCCGGCTGGTGGCGTGCAGTGCTCGGGCGAGGGCGTTCCAGTCTTCCTCGGCCGCGGGGTCGTGCTCCTGCGTCGCGTGCTCGGCGGCGGTGGCCGTGGCGTGCTGGAGCAGTTTGTCGACGCCCCAGGCGACCTGCTCCCGCGAGGCGCCGCTGCGGGAGAGCAGGTCGACGATCCGTTCCACCAGGCGCAGGTAGTTCTCGCCGCTGGGACGCGCGACGAGGGCCGAGCGGGCGAGCTGGGGATGCTCGAACAGGACGAGCGTGTAGGACGTCAGCACGGCCAGGAGCCGGTCGCGCCAACCGTCCCCGGCCGCCTCGCCGACCAGATCGACCTCCCCCAGCAGCGCGTCCAGCACGGCCGCGTGCAGTTCGGCCGTGTTGGCGACGTACACGTACAGCGAAGCCGGACCCGTGTCCAGCTCTTGTGCCAGACGGCGCATGGTGACCTTCTCCAGCCCGTCGGCACGCATGATCCGCACGGCGGTGTCCACGATCCACTGCCGGGACAGGGCGGGCTTGGCCGGGCGCTCCCGGCGGCTGAGCGGCTCTCTTCTCGCTGTCACACCGCGATCGTAACGAACGCGTTCGCGGAGCCGGTTTCACGGTGGGCCGCGCCGAGAGGCGGTCCACCGGGACCTCCTGGCGGGCGCACCCGGTCCCGGTGGCGGTCACCTGGAAGGCGTACCGGTCAGAGGCCCACGTCCCGGCGGCGGATGTCCTCCAGGGTCTCCCGCCGGACGAGCAGGCGGGCGTGGGCGTGGTGCACGGCGACGACGGGTGGGCGGCCGATCAGGTTGTAGGCGGAGGCCATGGAGTGGTGGTAGGCACCGGTGACGGGGACGGCGAGCAGGTCACCGGGGCGGA
Organism: Streptomyces misionensis; assembly: GCF_007896895.1. Taxonomy (GTDB): domain Bacteria; phylum Actinomycetota; class Actinomycetes; order Streptomycetales; family Streptomycetaceae; genus Streptomyces; species Streptomyces misionensis_A. Next base: position 30,537 of record NZ_VOGW01000052.1, read on the forward strand.
TGTCGGCGGGGAGGGGGACGTCCGTGGCGACGAGGTCCCCCGCTTCGCAGTGACGGCCGACCACGGTCATCCGGGCCCGTTCGGCCGTCGTGGCGCGGCCGATCAGGCGTGGGGTGTAGCCGGCGCCGTACAGGGCCGGGCGGGGGTTGTCGCTCATGCCGCCGTCCACGGCCACGAACACCCTGTCGCCGGTGTGCTTCACGGACAGCACGTGGTAGACGGAGACCCCGGCCGGACCGGCGATGGCCCGGCCCGGTTCGATGATCAGGCGCGGCACGGGCAGCCCCGCCGCCGCGCAGGCGCCGCTCAGTTCGGCCCGTACCCGGCGGGCCAGCGCGGTCACGTCGAGGGCCTGCTCGCCGGGGCGGTAGGCGACGGCGTGACCGCCGCCCAGGTCGAGTTCGGGGAGTACCAGTCCGTGCTGCTGGTGCAGACGGGCCATCAGTCCGGTCATCCGGCGCACGGCGACCAGGTAGGGCTTGACGCTGGTGATCTGGGAGCCCAAGTGGCAGTGCAGTCCGGTCAGTTCGAGCTGGGGCTGGTCGAGGATGCGGGTGATGGCGTGCTGGGCGTAGCCGTCCCGGATGGAGAGGCCGAACTTCTGGTCCTCGGTGCCGGTGCGGATCTTGGCGTGGCCGCCCGCGTCGATGCCGGGGACGACGCGGACCATCACCTTCTGGCGGCCGTCCGGGCCGACGGCGGCGGCCAGCCGGGCGATCTCGGAGGGACTGTCGATCACGATGTGGCCGACGCCCAGGCGCAGGGCGGTCTCCAGGTCGCGGGGGGTCTTGGCGTTGCCGTGCAGCACGATCCGTTCGGGCGGGAAGCCGGTGGTGACGGCGAGTTCGAGTTCGCCGGCGGAGCAGACGTCCAGGCCGAGGCCCTCCTCTTCCGCCCAGCGGGCCATGGCACGGCACAGGAACGCCTTGGCCGCGTAGAGGATCTCGGCGTCGGGGAAGGCGGCCCGGTAGGTGCGGCAGCGGTCGCGGACCTCGGCCTCGTCCATGACGTAGACGGGAGTGCCGAAGCGCTCGGCGATCTCGGTGAGCGGGACACCGCCCACGGCCAGATCACCGTGGCCGGCGTGGGTGGTGGAGGCGGGCCACAGGGACAGGTCGTCCATGGCGTTCGCGACGGCGGGTTCGTGGATGGCGGTCATCGTGCGCGGCCCTCTCAGCGGATCCACTTCGTCAGTACGGAGACGAGTGCCGCCGCCGTGGTCATGTGGACCGCGCCGACGGCCTGCGGGCCGCTGGTGCGGCTGTGCGGGCGGGGTGCCGGCGCCCGGGCCGGCGAGGGGGCGGTGAGCTGTGGGTCCACCGTCAGGGTGGTGACGCCGAGGGGCGCGGTCAGCGTGCGCAGGGCGGGTTCCGCCAGCCGGATCCACGCCTGGTCGGGGCCCAGGGTGGCGGTCAGCCGGCCGGCGGAGGTGAAGGCGACGGCGGTGTGTTCGCCGAGCGGTGTGCGAAAGAGACGGGTCGCACAGCCGAAGGAGCCCGGCCGGACCGGGACGTACAGGAGTCCGGCCGGGGATCGATCAGGGGGCTCGGGCTCGTCGCCGTGTTCGTCCGCGTAGCGGAGCTCTGTCATGGGGTGCCTCCCACAGGGGCAGCGTGTGTACGAGCGGAAAAGCCCCGGACGCCCGGAGGAAGCGAACCGGGGCTCTGGGTCGACCGTATGCCGCCGGTCCGGCCGGCGGACCGGTCCTGACGGGTCGCTGACGAGGACCGGTGCGGACTTGACGCGATACTGACGCCCCGTGGTGCGGAGCCTCGGCCCTTCTCCGGGCGAGAGGAGCCGCGGGGCCCCTCCTCAAGGGTGTTGTACAAGGCCGTGTTCAAGCAGCCCGAAGCCGTGCTCTGGGCTTGACGGTCATGCGGCGCGGGCGAGGTTGTGCATCCGGGCCACCGCCTGGACTGCGTGAGGGAGGCCGTCGCCGCGCTGCCGGCAGTCGCGGAGAATCGTGTAGTTCTTCATCCGGGAGAAGACGTGCTCGACGCGTGCGCGGACCTTGCGGTGAGCGGCGTCGTCCTCTTCCTCGCCCTTCGGCAGCGCTCGTCCCGGGCGTTTGCGATGTGGGATGACCGGACCGGTGTTGGTATAGGCGCCGTCGCCGAGCACCGTCACGCCGTGGCAGTGCTCGGCCAGACCGGAGTCCCGCCATGCCCTGGCATCCGCGGTATTGCCGGGCACAGGCCGGGCGGCCGCCACCACGAGGCGAGTCTCCGCGTCGACGATGACCTGCACGTTTACCGAGAACCGGCAGTTACGGAGGCGCCCACGCCGCGGTCGCGGACCGGGATCGGGGTGCCGTCCACGATCCACGTCCGGTCCGGAGCATCGGCCGCGCGGTTGACCGGCGTCGCCGTCAGCGGTTCCTTGGCGCCGCCGCGGGCAACCTTGACGCCCTTCTGACGGGCCGGCAGTCGCCGGTGGCGACTCCGGGGCCGGCTCGTCGGGGCGGCGCGTGCCGTTCGGGTCAGTGAGCGGTCCAGTGGTAGGTCACATCGGGTTCGTTCTCCTCGTTGCGGCTGCCGTCGTCGAACTCCCCGGCGGTGAAGCCGTGCCGCTCGTAGAAGGCGCGGGCGGCCGCGTTGCGCTGGAAGCAGTGCAGCGAAAGCTCCCCGGGGGACGCTTCCTTGACGGTCTCCAGCAGGGCCGTGCCGATGCCGCGCCGCCGTACGTCCGGGTGCAGGTAGAGGTGGTCGAGGACGGTCTTGTCGAGAGCGGCGAAGCCCACGATCCGCGCGGGGTCGCCCAGTTCGGCGACCCAGACGGCGCAGGAGGGCAGGACGACGGCCTCGATGAAGGCGTGGGTCTGCTCGTCGCTGTAAAGCCGGGGCAGGTACGGCAGGGCCGCGGCGCGCGAGGCGAGGAAGACCGCGGTGATGGCGGCGGCGTCGGCCGGTTGCGCCAGGCGCAGACGGAAGCCGTCCGGGTCCGTGGTGGTGGCGTGGTGCGGGCGGGACGTCATCAGGGACGCTCTCTTCTCACGGCTGGTCTCTCACGGTCGGTCTCTCACGGTCGGTCTCTCACGGCGGGGCCCTCACGGTCGGTCCGGGCGGCCCGCCGGCGCTGGATCGTGCGGCACCCTATCAACGACGTCACGCCGTCGCGGCCGGTAGCGTGCGGCCGTATGGAACCCATGGCTCACCTCGGGTCAGCGCGGGCCGCCCGGCCCCGGGCCCGTGATCTCGGCATCGTCATCGGGGAGTTCGCCCCCGGACCCCTCGACGCGATCACCGATGTGCCGGGCGTGCGGGTCGGGCATGCCACCGTCCGCCGGCCCCCCGACGTGCACAGCGGGGTGACCGCCGTCGTGCCCGATGCGGTCGGCCCCCGTGACCCGCTGCCCGCCGGGGTGTTCACCGGCAACGGCTACGGCAAGCTGATCGGCACCACCCAGCTGACCGAGCTGGGCACGCTGGAGACCCCGGTGCTGCTGACCTCCACCTTGTCGGCGTTCCGCGTCGCCGACGCCGTCGTCGGGTGGATGCTCGAACGGCCGGAATGCGCCGAGGTGCGCAGCCTCAATCCGGTCGTGGGCGAGTGCAACGACGGCTTCCTGTCCGACATCCGCTCCCGGCCGGTGCGGGAGGAGCATGTGCGGGCCGCCCTCGACCAGGCGTCCGGCGGTCCGGTGGCCGAGGGCTGTGTCGGCGCGGGCACCGGCACCGGTGCGCTCGGCTTCAAGGCGGGCATCGGCACCGCCTCGCGCACCCCGGAGCTGGCGGGTCGGCGGTACACGGCCGGGGCCCTGGTGCAGGCGAACTTCGGTGGCACGCTGCGGGTGCTCGGCCGCACGGTCACCCCGCGATCGCTCGGCCTGACCGGCGGCACGGGCCCGGTCGCGGAGCACGGCTCGTGCATGATCGTGGTGGCCACGGACGCCCCGCTCGACGCCCGGCAGCTCACCCGCGTCGCACGCCGGGCGGTGTTCGCGCTGGCCCGCACGGGCGCCGCCTACGGCCACGGCAGCGGCGACTACGCCCTCGCCTTCGGCACCCGGCCCGCGGCCGGTGCCCCGCCGGCGGACGCCGACCTGGGGCCGCTGTTCGAGGCCGTTCTGGACGCGGTCGAGGAAGCGGTGCTCAACTCCCTGCTCGCCGCGACGACGACCACGGGGTTCGCCGGCCACACCCTCCCGGCGCTGCCCGCGGACCGGCTGCTCGACGTCCTCGGCGGCACGTCGTCCGGGGCGTGAGGTCACCGGGTGCGCGCGGCGCCCTCCTGTCGTCTCTCGTGGGCCCAGACGGCCAGTTGGGAGCGGGAGGCAAGGCCCAGTTTCGCGCGGATCCGTTCGACGTGGTTCTCGGCGGTGCGCTGGGCGATCACCAGATGGGCGGCTATCTGCTTGTTGGTGAGCCCTGCCGCGACCAGGTCGGCGACCTGCCACTCCCGCCGCGTCAACGGCGCGGCGTCCGCGGCGGGGCGGGACCCGGCCGTGGACGCGGGCGGGGTGTCGTCCAGGACGAAGGCCAGCGCCTGGTCCACCGTGGCGTCGGCGCCGCGCCGGAAGGCCCGGTCGTACTCGGCGGCGGTGAGCGCCGCGCGCACCCCCTCCTCGAAGCGGCGGTGCTCCTCGCGCATGAACGGCGCCGTGCTGAGAGCCACCCCGATCGACTCCCACAGCAGGTGCAGCACCCCCAGCAGTCTGGCCGCCCGCCGGGGGTCGGCCGCGCTGCTCCAGGCGATGACCTCCACACACATGGCGATGTCCCACCAGTCGTGGAACGGGCGGATCAGCCGGATGGCGCGGCGGGCCAGCGCGGCCGCCTCCCGTGGCTCGCCGGTCCGCCGGGCGAGCAGAGCGCCGGCGAAGAGGGCGAGCCCCCGCAGCCAGGCCTCGCCGTACGCCTCCGTGACCGTCGTCGCCTCGTGGCACAGCCGCGCGGCCCGTTCCGCGTCGCCCCCGTAGGCGTGCACGATGGCCTGCTTGACCGTGCACTCCACCTCGGCGTCGAGGAGCCCGGCCGCGCGGAAGGCCGTACGGGCCCGTTCGAAGGAGTCGGCGGCGCTCGTGTGGTCGCCGCGCCAGGTGGCGAGCATGCCGCGGTGGTGGCGGATCCATGCCGTGGCGAGTCCGTCGCCGTGGCGTTCGGCGAGCAGCGCGCAGTCGCTCAGCACGGCGAGCGTCTCGGTGTCGGGCCGGCCCTGGAGGATGCCGAGGTAGGCGTAGGTGGCCAGCGCGTGTGTGCGCAGCGGGCCGGTGTCGTCGTCCGCGGTGGCCAGCAGGCGGGCGAGCCAGCGGCGGCCCTCGGCGAGCGAGCCGGCCCTGATCCAGTAGTGCCGGGGCGCGATCGCCATGGCCAGGCCGGCCGCGGTCTCCCCGGGCGTCTGAAGGCAGTACTCCAGTGCCGTGCGCAGATTGGCGTGGTCGAGCCGCAGCCGGGTGAACCACTCCACCTGCCGCGGCCCGAACCACTCCTCCTGGGCACGCCGGGTGAGGCGGAGGCAGTGGTCGCGGTGGCGGCGGCGCAGCGCGGCCCGGTGCCCCGACTCGGCGAGGCGTTCGCGGCCGTACTCCCGAACGGTCTCCAGCATGTGGTAGCGGGAGCGGCCGTCGTGCTGGCGGTGCGTCAGGATGGACTTCTCCACCAGGCCGTCGAGTACGTCGAGCACCTCCGCGGCGGGCAGGTCGTCGCCGGCGCAGACGCCCTCGACGCCCTCCAGGTCGAAGCCGCCGGAGAACACCGAGGCCCGGGCCCACAGCGCGCGTTCCCGGTCGGTGCACAGGGCGTGGCTCCAGTCGATGAGTTCGCGCAGGGTGCGTTGCCGGGCCGCGGCGGTGCGGCTGCCCGTGGTCAGGAGCGCGAAGCGGTCGGTGAGCCGGTCGAGGATCTCCTGGGGGGTGAGGGCCCGCAGCCGGGCGGCGGCCAGTTCGATCGCGAAGGGCAGTCCGTCCAGGCGGTGCACCAGCCGGGCCACCGTTTCGGCGTTGTCGTCGGTGACGGTGAATCCGGGCCGCACGGCGGCGCCGCGTGCGGCGAACAGGGCGACGGCCGGGCAGCCGAGGAGTTCGCCGGGCGAGTGGTGCGCGTCGGGGTCCACGACGGCCAGCGGCTCGACGGGGAAGACGTGCTCCGCGGTGATGCCCAGGGTGTGGCGGCTGGTCGTCAGGATGCGCAGGCCGGGTGCGGCGCGCAGCAGTGTGTCGGCGAGCCGGGCGCAGGCGTCGACGAGGTGTTCGCAGTTGTCGAGGACCAACAGGGCCTGTCTGTCGCGCAGATGGGCGGCCACCGCGTCCGTGCCGTCGGATCCGTCCCGTCCCGGGTGGGCCAGGCCGAGGGCGGTGGCGACGGTCTGGGCCAGCAGCCCGGCCTCCCGCAGGCCCGCGAACTCGACGGTGTGCACACCGTCGGGGAAGCCGCCCTCGACGTCACGGGCGACCCGCAGGGCGAGCCTGGTCTTGCCGACGCCGCCGACGCCGGTGAGGGTGATCAGGCGGGCCGTCGACAGCAGCCGTCTGACCCGGGCGATCTCGGCACGCCGGCCGATCAGCGTGGTCGCCTCCGCGCCGGGGCCGCCGCCCGTCCTCACCCTTGCCCGCGTGCTCATCCGCATCAATGTAGCGGTCCCGGGCTTTGAGTATTTCTCCCCTGTCGGTGCCGGGACGGCCGCTTCGAGACTCGTCACCGGACAGTGTCGGGATCGTGCGAGGTGGACGTGGTGACGGGGCAGGAACAGGCGGAGCGGCTGGGCGAGTTGGTGACGGTCTATCGGGGGACCATGCCGCGCCGTCCCCTCCAGCTGATGACGGTGGCGGTGCTCTGCTTCATCGCCGAGTGCGTCGTGTGGAGCAAGCAGTCGGCGGACGCGTCCTTGTGGCTGGGGCTCGCGGTGACGGTCGCGGTGATGGTGCTGTCGGTGGCGTTCATGGTGTGGCACGCCCGGAAGCGGATCGAACTGCACGAGGGGGGCTTCCGGATCGGGCGCCGGGGCGGACCGAGCCGTGCCTTCACGTGGCAGGAGATCGCGTCGGTCAAAACGACCCACGTCGAGGTGTCCGTGAACTTCTCCCGCTCGCACGACTACTTCAAGACGGTGATCGTGCCGTACAGCGGGCGCCGCATCCGGGTCGAGGCGAAGGACTTCTTCGCGTCGGTCCCCGGGGCGAGCCTCGGCGCGCTCTACTTCCGCGGGGCGGCGCGGGGCACTGCCGAGAGCTTCGTCGAGGTGGCCACCCAGCGGGTCGGCGCGGCCCTCGGGGAGCGGCACCTCGCCGAGCTGCGCTCCGGTGGCGAAGTGGTGCTGGGGCCGCTGACGTTCACCCGCGCGGGGATGACGATCGCGCCGTTCCCCGAGCCGGTGGAGTGGTCCCGGATCGAGTTCGTCGCGGCGAGCCCGAAGGACGGTGTGGAGCTGCGGGTGGCCGGGCTCGCGGCGCACGTCGGCGGGGCGCCGCGCGCCACCAAGGCGGGGTACGGCACCGAGGGGGACCTGCTCAAGGTCTTCAGCCTCCACCTGCGCCCCGGCACCGACTACGTCGCGCTCCAGAGGCTGCTGGACGAGGGGGTCGCACTGGCGGGGTGAGGCGCCGGGTGTGCTCCTCGGCCCGGTCCTGCCGGCGGGGGCCGCGTGGACATCGGGGCCCTTTGAGAGGGCGAGCCGCGAGGGGCCCCTCGGTCAGGAACGCGCCTTGCCGCGG